>CAYHYM010000022.1:0-2767 GCA_964360965.1 uncultured Gammaproteobacteria bacterium | reverse complement strand
TTAAGTTAATAGCAAATCCTTTATAATAGGTAGGTTATTGGGTAAAATTAGCATCAATATTAAAATAACTACGACTCAAGAAGGAAAGATTTTCTGATACAATAGCCCCATGTCATCTTTAAAAGTTGGGATAGCGGGAACAGAACCAAACTTTTTGAGGCCAGTTACATCCCCTTTGAGCCCTTCGGTTACACTCAGGATCTGTGACTTAAATTTAGGTTGCCAAAATTGAGAAAAAAGAGAATAATTTTTGATAGAGATGAGTTTGGGAGGATTATCCACTCAAAGCCTCCTCGTCCAGTTGTATAATAAGGCGGTATGAAACAACCCCCAAGAGGAGCTACATTTGAAAAAGTAAAAATGCAGAAAAGATGTTAAAAGAGCCCTGAAATAAAATCCAGGATTTGTATTAGTAAGCCCTTGTTAGTATTTACTCCTTGAACTTGTGGTTTAGGAGATTCTTCTATTTTAGGAACTACAACTGCGCTGCAGAGGCAAGTTTCACCTGTCCACTTACAGTCAGGGTTTTTTATGCAGGAGGCTTCAGGGGTTTCAGTGTTGGGTGTAACGGTAGTTTGATCTGTACCACCCTGGTATTCGCATTTTGACCCAGTCCATTTACCTCCAGCTTTTACACACTCATCCCAACAGACACACGAGTTACCGTCCCAAACACAGTACTGACCGAGTTTGGAGCACCAAACTTCTTTTGATTCCTGGGGGAATTCGCATTTTGATCCGGTCCATGTTCCACCATTCTTGACACAATCATCCCAACAAGTGCAGGATGAACCATCCCAAACACAGTATGGTCCAACCTTGGGACACCAGACATCACCTGGTTCTGTCGGGGTACTTCCTGTAGGTCCTTCTACTCCTGGACAAATGCACACTTTACCATCCCAGGCACAACCGGGACCAGCCTTAGGGCACCATTCCTCTTCTGATCCCTCTATGCCCGGGCAATTACACTGCGCGCCATCCCAAGTACAACCTGGAATATCATTACTCTTAGCACAGGTTTCTGGCCCTTGGCAGACACAATTTGTCCCGTCCCAGGAGCACTCCGGTGAAACTTGGGGACACCAAACCTCAGGGTCGGTGGATTCGTTTCCTTCATAAGTTCCGCCCTGTTCAGCCTCAATTATTTTCCCAAAATCCTCACACTTTTTTGTATTTAGTGGATTAATACAAAAAGCCATACAGGTAACTAAAGAATCACACCCCAGATGTTGTTTAATCAGTGGCTTATATTTTTCAAACATGGCCCGTTCATCTGATGTCATCTGATCTTGTAGTAAGGCAGCGCATTTGACATAATTTTCCTTCTGATCACAAAGAGTTTTACAAGATTCAAATGAGTCACAATTTAAATTTTGTTGTGCCCTGATAAACAGTTCTTCATCATTTGCTGAAGGAGCAGTAGTAAGGCCGTGTTTTTGAGCAAATGATTGGCACTTTTGGTAATTTACCTCTTGACTACAAAACTCTCTGCAGGAGATGATAGTTTCGCAGCCAAGTTCTGTTTTTGCTTGGGAGAGTAAGTCTACCTGCTTTTTATCTATCTTATCTTTATACAGCCCTTTTGATTTGGCAAATAATTTACAAGCCTGATAGTTTTCTATCTGATCGCAGTAAACTTTACAAGTTTGGACATTATTACAATTGCCAAGTTCGGAAATGGGAAAAGTAATCTGGGGATCTTGTAGAGCGGAAACAGAACTGGCTCCAAAAATTAAAAATATAACTAAAATTAAAAACTGATTCATTGTTTTATATCATCAAATGGATTTTGGTAAGTCTCAAAGGGGTTTTGGTATTTAGTTGCTTCACTAAATGGATTTTTGTATTGAGACTGTTGGGTTGGGTTTAAATTTAAAGCTCTTGATGCCTGCAACCACAAAAAAATGAGGATTAACGCAATAATCACCGAAAGAATGGTAAATAAAATAATAATATGGGCAAGTCCTTTTTCCTTGGACATTATATTTAGTATAGAGTATTCAGATATAATTTCCAAATGAATTTAAACGGTGGTAATATTTAAGTTAATGCCCTTAATGTTTCAAAAAGGTAACGTCCTAGTATGGTTGGTGGTGGTGTTACTAATAATTAGTTTCTTAGGTGGGGGATTATATTATTATCTGGAAATTTATACTCCAGCCCAATATGCCAAAGCAGTAATTTCCATTTATGATGAAATAAAAACTCAACATTTAGAGACGAATTTCCAAGGCACAGATGATTATGAAGGGCTGCTGGCAGTACTTGATGAGTACAGTATAATATTTAGTCGGATGAATGATCAGCTGTCTCAACTTAAACCTTCGCCAATAGGTAGCGTACCCCCTTTTCTAACCAGTGCTAAAAGGTCAATCCAGATTCATGAGGATTTCACCAAAATTTTGGAGGTGTTTATATCAAATATTGGTCAGGCTCAAGAGCAAGCTAAAAAGCAATCCCAGTTTATTGTTAAAGCAAAGGAACTTCTTTTACTCCTAAGACCGGATTTGACTGAATACCCTCCTAAAGCTGTACCAGAAGGTCAGGGTGTAACCTTACCTCCTCCACCAAATACTGTGGGTGAGTATCTGGCTGTGTGGGAATCAAGAATCTCGAAAGCCAAAGTGGTGGCAGAAGATTTGTTTAGTGAGCCACAAGATTTAGGGGATGTCTCATTTGATGAGCTTAAATCATTATGGCTTGAGACAGAGCAAGGTTATGATGCGCTATTGCCATTTTTGAAAAAACAGGAGCCTAAACTGAC
>CAYHYM010000021.1:0-2855 GCA_964360965.1 uncultured Gammaproteobacteria bacterium | reverse complement strand
ACCTCATTTAAAATAGCCACATCTTTGGAAATAAACCTGTATCTTATTCCCAAAAATGGCCTGGAGACACTACCCTTTGTAACAAATTCATCAACTATGGCTTTAACAGAATTGATGGCAATGGCAAAACCGATATTTTGCGCTCCTTCTGTGGTGGCCACATTCACTCCTATAACCTGACCGGCCGAATTTAGAAGCGGACCTCCGGAATTTCCAGGATTGATAGCGGCATCGGTTTGAATCAGATTATCCAAAGACTCCAAAGATCCCCCAAATGGATCTCCTGCCACCACTTTTCTGCCCAAACCTGAAACAACCCCTACAGTCACGGTATTGGTAAAACGGCCCAGGGCATTGCCAATGGCAATGACGGTCTGACCCACCTTAAGCTTTGATGAATCCCCCAACTCCAAAGCCTTTAATCCGCCAGCTGGCGGATCAATTTGTACCAAGGCTAAATCCAAAACCGGATCTCGATAAATTTTTCTGACCTCATATTTTTGACCGTCTTTGGACACCACCGTATAGCGGGTGCCTGAATCACCCACCACATGTTTGTTGGTCACAATAATCCCCTTACCATCTACCACAAAACCTGTTGCTATAGTTGCGTGCTCTTTTTTGGGCAGGGAAAACGGATCAAAAGGATTAACCACTCTTCTTGAGACCCCTATGGCCACCACCGAGGGGGAAACTTTCTCCACTGTTGATATGATTGCATTCTCCTCCCCAACAACAGTTCTTGTTTCCTGTTTTGTTATTTGCGGCAAGTTGGCAGAGCTTGGGAAAAATCCTCTGATCCGGGCCTGATAAAATCCCGCAGCCACTATCACTCCTAAAGCTATAGTAATAAGTAAGGTAGAAAAATTTAGTTTAATTTAAAACCTCCAGCGCTTTTTCAAGTTGGACATCTTTTTTTTGATCGCCATCAGTTTTTTTCACAGCTTTTACCTCTATATCAGGCTCAAGACCATCTGTATCATTAACCCATAAACCTTTGGGTGTCAACCACTTGGCCACAGTGATGTGAACGCCGGTGCCACCCGGCAGATCCTCTGCCTGTTGAATGGTACCTTTGCCAAAAGTCTTCTCACCCACCAGTTTGGCCCTTTGGTGATCCCTCAGCGCTCCGGCCACAATCTCCGATGCTGAAGCCGAACCTTTATTGATCAGTACCACCATTTTAAACTTGGTTAATTTTCCCGCTCTGTTGACCTTAAAATCAAAACGCCCTCCCCCTCTTACTTCCTGTGAAACCACCACCCCGGAATCCAAAAACTCTGAGGTAATAAAAACAGCTCCATCCAACAGTCCCCCGGGATTATTTCTCAAATCCAAAATTAAAGCCTGGGGGGCAGATGCCAATACTTCAGATACCCCGCTGGGCCATTCTTCCTTGGTCCGCTCCCCAAAACGGGATAATTTTACAACAGCCACTTTATGGCCTTTTTGAGTTTGTTCAAATTTTACTTCCACGCTTTTAACAATAATGGTCTCTCTTCTCAAACTTACCTCCCTTGCCTCATCCTCCCCCTCTCTGAAAATATTTAATTTAACCTCTGTCCCCTTGGGTCCGCGAATTAGCTTAACAGCCTCAGGAAGAGCCATATTCACGGTATCTTTATTGTCAATTTTTAGGATCAAATCTTCAGGCAATATTCCTGCTTTGTCTGCGGGAGTGCCGGACAGCGGCGCTACCACCACCAACCTCTTATCTTTATTAAAACCAAGTTGTATCCCCACCCCCTCAAAGGAGCCATTTAGCTCATCTTTGGCAAATTTTTGCTGCTCTGGCGAGTAAAAGGAAGTATAAGGATCGCCAATTGCCGAAACCATACCGGATATTGCCCCGTAAAAAAGTTTTTGCCCATCAATGGCTGATACTTCCAAATACTGCTTTGATACCAAATCCCAGGTATCCCAAAACAACTTAAAATCAATGTTAATATTTGGGGGAGGTTCTTTATTTTCAATAGTTAAGGTGGGCTTAAAATTTTGCCACCCAAGCAACACATCTTTATGCCCCATCTGCCACCCCAGGGTAAAAGTTAAAACTGCAATCAGAATGGTAAATAAATTAAATTTTTTAAAAAAATTGTCCATCTTAGGATATTATTTCTATATTAGGATATGGCACTCTTAATTTTTGCCTTTTTGTCTCAACAGTCACCAGATAGGTACTGATTCCTGATGGCAAAACAGTGGGTGATTTATCCACAGCCACAATTTTACCCTGCTCTCCTATAAAAGGCGAGGCTAAAACCCGTACTGTTTGAGCCATCTTTAACTCGTAAGCCTCCATTTCCGGGATTGGCTCAGTAAAAGATGTGGGGGAAAAGGGCACTTTTGTTTTTCTGATTTTGTTCATATCATCAAAAGATGAGGTGGGTAAAATAAGCCGGGCGCGGCTGCCATCTAAGATGACAAATTTGCCGTTAAACTTTTGCAGCACCTCAAAAATGTCAAAACCTAAGGGTATGGTTCCAAACCCCTCACAAACCATCATAGTAATACCAATATCTGTGTTCATTTTTGCGGGAAAGGCGATTTTTCCCCCTGCCATGGCTTTATAATCTTTGGCATTAATCCCTCCGCTGATAATACCATGGATGCCAAAAATTGTGGCCAGAGATATAGCTTCATTATAAATAAGACTGCCCCCCACCACAATATGCTCCGTGAGGGTAGAATTTATTTCTCTTGAGGTAATCAAATCCCCCCGAGAACCCAATATAGTTAATACTCCACTCCTGATCAGACCACAACCAGCTATGCCAAAAATCTCATCAGCCAAAGTCCTGATAATTACCTTACCCGAAGGCTCATCTACATATTCCACGATACCAAATAAAGCA
>CAYHYM010000020.1:0-3207 GCA_964360965.1 uncultured Gammaproteobacteria bacterium | reverse complement strand
AGTCTGTAAAACTGGCGGGTTTTCCCTACGGAGGTGCAAATCCTCCCCTCCGGACTTTATTTAGATTATTACAATAGTCTTTTCTCAAAACTACCTCCACCATCAACCATTTTGGCCAGTTCATTTTAACCATTATATATCCAGTATATCAAAGGCGGTTTTGGGCCACAAAGATGGAGACAGGGTAAATATTATACAGGGGTTTGATTATTTGATATGCGGCATTTTCCTTGGTGAATTCTTCAAGACAAGCGGCTGAGCCCTTTTGCACAAATTCATAACAAACAACCAACAAATACTTTTTCCCTCCAATTTGGACATGATTATATGGAGAATCATCTGAAATTTTAGTCAGTTTTTGATTCAGCCGATCCTCAAGAGAGGCAAGCAAAATTGTATCCATAACAGGATAGTAAAAAAAGTCAGTCTTATCAAAAGCATATGAGCGGACTTGGAAAAAGCCAAAATTTTTAAGTCCCTCGTCATTTTGAATCTGGATCAGTTCATCTTCAACCTTTAAGATTATATTGTCCATCATCTTAGAATTAGTAAGCGCGGTGGGCGCCTCTTTGATAAAAGCAAAATCAGCTGTCAAAGCTTTAAAAAATAGTATTGCCACAATCAGAGAGGCCAAAAAATATAGTCTCCCTCTGTATCCTAAAGCAGTAATAACTTGAGAGATAAAAATGCTAAAAGCGCCTAGAGACAAAATTAAGTAGTGCGGCCTGATTTTATTAAAAAATGAGGCCAAGACAACCGGGGCAATGAAGAGGGCCAGCATTAAAAATGTCAGCTTTTTGCGACTCTGAGTATCTCTAATCTTGAAAAAATATAGCAGGATGACTACCAAAAGGGCCAGCACCAATCCATATTGGTTAACCAGCCCAAAAGCATCCAGCAGCTGATTGGCATTGGAGAGGAAATTATTTAAGTAATCCCTGAAACTGGTAATCAGAACTGCCTTTTTTGCAAAATCAATCTTTGACAAACTTGTCAGGGTAAAGAAGATCACGCTCAGGTACAGAGTGGTAACAGTAGCGGCAAAAAAGAAAATTCCTTTTAAATAATACCTTGTGTACCAAAGAAAAATTGGCAAGGCAGGAAAAGCTGAGTTATGCAGGGTAAAGGCTACAGCAAACAAGACAAAAACCCAACCTCTGAAATGTTTTTTTTGGGTGATTAAAATAAATAAAGAAAGGTAGGCAACAGACTCCATCAAATTAGGCTGCCAGACATAGACCCCAGTCTGTAAAACTTGAGGATTGAAGCTATAAAAAGCTGCAGCCAGCAGGGCAGCAGTTTTACCAAACAAGTGTTTGGTGATGGCAAATATTAAAACTATGGTGGACAGTTGCAGTAAAATAGCCAAAACAGCCAAAGTTAAAACATGGTTGTAAAAATAAAGCGCCCCAGCCAAAATATAAAAATACAGGGGGCTGTTATAGATGCCGTTGTCAAAGAATAAATTATATGGTCCAAGGAGCGGAAACTCTCCATATTTGACAATGTGGTTGGCCACCAGGTAGTCTCTGGTCCCGTCCCCCCAGGCAAATCCCCAAGAGAGGGGAAAATCTACCTGATTTATCCTCACCACAACACTTATAGACAGTATCAGTAAAAAGATTATCTTAACAGGGGTGGTCATATTACGCTGGCACACCAGCTTGCACCCTGGGGATCTGTAGTTTGTCTGCAGAATCCTGCAGCCTGATCTTTATCATCTGTCCACTCTAAAAATGCGGTGCCCATCTGTTTAAAACAGGTTTCTTTATGCTCCGGGTTAACCAAGGCGCAAAAATCAGTCATTTTTTTAACATTCCCCACAAAACGGTAAGCCATGGAGGAAATAACTCCACCAACACAAACATCCTGGAAATGCTCTGTTGGCAAAGTCTCACAATCATCCTTCATCACATTTAAAGAAGTAGTGAAACCCACTTGGTTTGTGCCTATGGACCTAAAGCAGCGGTCTTGGTACTGCTGGGGAATCTGCATACACATCTGGGCCACTTTGACCCAATCCTGACTGTTGATCAGGGCAAAATATGAGCTTTGGTACTGCCAGCAGAGAGGCTGGTACTTTTTTTCCAAAGAATTGCAAGGATAGAAAGGATCATCAGCTTTAAGGTAACGGGACTGATGGTCAAAAGAAGTAGATGAGGAGGAATTTTCCATGAATACACCGGTAAAACATCTATCTCTTTGCTCCGTATCCGGTATGGTATCACAAAGCCTCAGGGACTGCTTTAGCTCCATATCAGTCACAAACATGGCAGCATGGCCCATACCATGAAGGCACTCATTAAACTCAAGTGGTTTTTGGTAATCTTGCCTTTTGCCACAAACCTTGGGAAAAATAACAGCCAGCTGTGAAGGCAACTGTTCATCCTGAGCGTAGTCGAAGGACTTCTCCTTTAAATATGCCTCCAGAGTCCCATGATAACAGCCCCCATGACAGGTAGAATCACACTGAGCATATACTTTGGCGATATTTTTTTGCTTTTCATATTCGGAGCGGGAAAGATAGTGGGTTACCTCATGACAGCGGGCATAAACCTCCTGGTATCCCTCATTAGCCTTTAAAAGCTGCATAGTTTTTGCCAGTCCAAAGTTATCATAAAGTATTTTGGCAACTTGTTTGTAGCAACCACCTGCTCCGTTAGTCTCGTAACATACTTTCATTTGACTTCTGATATAGGAATTTGGATCCTCACCTTCTTTGCGCGGTGTAAAATTGATCTTTTTAACCCGGCCATATTCTTTAATTAATCTGTCAACATACTTTAAACATTCATCCTTACTTTGGGGATGAGAGGAGCAAATAGTTTCAGATTTTTGATTCCAATCTGGCGCTTCCTGAAAAACCAGTTCCCCCGCAGCAGCTTGGGTGCATTTTGACACATATTCTGACGCAGGGATGGACTGACAGCCTGCAATAATTTTTTCAGTATCTTGGGTGGCAGCCAGGGAAAAACCTAAGGCTGTGACACAACCCTCTTTAAATTGCTTAGAATCAGCAGATAGGCAAATTTTTGCCACCTCATCAAACCCAATTTTTAATCTGCTCATCAGCACAGAGGGCTGGTTTCTACCACATTCCAAAGAATAAAGGGGTCCATAATTTTTTTCTAAATCATTGCAAGGATAAAGGGGATCATCTGCTTTATAAAAGCTGTTGGGGGCTGAACGGACAAATTCCATAAACAC
>CAYHYM010000019.1:0-3513 GCA_964360965.1 uncultured Gammaproteobacteria bacterium | reverse complement strand
AACCAGCTTACAGAAAGAGCTCAGAGAAAATCTAGCCATAAAAGGCTATGGGACTGGGACTTTTTCAAACTCCTTATTTATTTGTTCTTCTGTGTCATTTCCATAAGTAATTAGAGCTCGATCACCAGCTTTAATTTTAAGATCAAGCAAGTTATCCGTTTTGACACCATTTAGGTAAAATTTTAACTGTGCTTTGTCATTTGAGCAAAATGTTTCTTTGATACCTGTTGTTAAACATTCTTTGGTTAATTTAAAAGGCAAGGTTTTGAAAAAATCATCCCAAGTAATACCAGACTTTTTTACCTGAATAATATTGGGGGTTTTAGCCTCAATAAAGACATCTTCAGAAAGATTATGGTACATAGCTTGGCTAAAGACTCTAAATACTCCGTTGGTAAATATGGCAAATCCAGCTTGATAGTCTACCTTTTGATCTTTTGTAGAAACTGAAGGTGTAAGAGTAGATGGGGAAACTGAGGCGGGTGGTTTAGTAAACCAATAGATCCCGCCAATTAAGATAACTAAACTGAAAGCTGCCAATAATACTTTATTATTCATAGCTTGAAACCAAAATGCTGAAATAATGTTTTGATAACTTCAATTAAATTATACAATAATCCCATGTTTGTTTTACTGGGGACAGTAGTGGAGATTGGAAAAGCTGTTGGTTTTGGATCAATTGCTCCTTTATTTTTTAAATAAGTGGTTGGATTTATCCATCGGTTGTTAAGTTGTTCCAAACTTGATTCATGACCTCGAAAGTAAAGGTCTGTACCTTTATAAATAGCAAAATGTAAATGTTTTCGCTCTTTTGAGGTTTCAGAGCTAAATTCATCACCAAGATAAGTAACAACCATACCAGAGAGGATTTCACCTCCAACTTTATATGGAAGATTTGTTGTCTTCACATGGCCATATAAAGCAGTCAGGTTTTCTCCTTCTAAACTTTGTAAAATTACCCCTCCATATCCTTCAAGTAAACCAATATAGGTAATCCTACCCTTTTTAACAGCGTAAACAGGAACTTTTTGCTCAGATTCTTTGGGAAGTACTTCTAAATCAACTCCAGCATGATATCCATAGAACCTGTTAAAAGGAAATAGGCTTTCTTTACCCTTATAAGCGAAGCTTGAAAACTTCGTTTGAAAGCAGAGCTTACAAACTTGTTTATAAAACTGGTCATCTATTAAAACTCCAAAGTCTTTGAGGGTAATCCGCTTCCCATACTGTTCCATGGGATAGTACCGGTCCTGCGCGGAGGCAGAACCAGGAACTGCCAAAGATAAGAGAAAAAACAGTAAAAGATAGAAGAATGCAGTCATATTTTAGTGAAAAAATAATTTTAGCCAACCCAGGGGATTTGGTAATTTTATATCCTCTATTTTTTTACTAAGTCCCAAAATGGCCTCAATTTTTTCCTGGGGAATAATCACCACTGTCTCCCCTTCTTTGGCCAGTCCCAACTTATTTCTGGCCTGTTTTTCCAAAAACTGGGGAGATTTTACCTGCTCCAGTTCCTTTTTTAACTGTTTATTTTTAACCTCCAATTTATAAAGTTCATCTAAAGCCTGAGTTAATCTGTCAGAAGATTTTAAGGCAGAAAAAATCTGACCCATCAGATTGTAGGATATAATAACAACAACCACTGTAGCCAGTAAAAAGGTAACTTTTTTATTCATCTATTGACATTTTTATCCTATAACGTTAAAATACATGCTGCATGATAACTTTAAAAGATGCCCATCAGCAATTTATTAGCCATCTAAAAGAAAAAGTTCGCTCCTCTGCTACAATTTTAGCCTATGGCAAGGATATTGAGCAACTGGTTACTTTTTTGGAAAATCAAGGCAAAAAAGAATTGGATCAGGCATCTTTGGAAGATTTGCAGACATTCATGGGAAAATTTTCCAAAGATGGTTATACAGCCAAAACAATATCCAGAAAAACCAACTCCACCAAAACTTTTTTTAAGTTTTTAAAATCTGAAGGGCTGATCAATGATGATCCGGCTACCAGCCTGACCCATCCTAAGTTTGAAAATAAACCCCCCAGAATCCTGTCTAAAACAGAATATAGGGCTTTGCGGGACGCAGCCAGGGCTGATGTGCGAATGTTTTCCATAATTGAGATTTTACTGCAAACAGGCATCAGGATTGGGGAGCTGGCAAAACTTAAGGTTCTTGATTTAAACTTGTCACCAAATTCAACCTTGCATGTGCCTCTATTTGAAGATACCAGGGAGAGAATTATTCCTTTAAATCAGTCAGCTGCCCAGGCTGTTAAAAAGTATCTTGAGATTCGTCCCAAAGTTAAAAACCATGCTTTATTTATTACCAAAACCGGCAGACCCTTACTGATTAGAAACATCAGAACTGCAATTGACAGATATTCCAGGATTGCCGGCATAAAACAGTCCAAAGTAAATGATTTAAGACACACCTGGGTGGCTCATCAACTTCAGTCAGGCATATCTTTGATGACAGTTTCCAAACTGGCAGGACATAAAAGACTCTCCACCACAGAAAGATACCTCCAATTTGTCCAAAACCATAATGGAGAAAGTAAAGTAAAATTAGAAGAGCTTTAAATTCTATGGGAGAACAAATAACCCCGATAGGCGATCTTTCCCAAGCTTTAGCGAATAGAGGAGAAAGATTTTATAAACTTCAAATTAAAAGTCCTGATTGGGGAGAAACTGGACTAAAAGATTTCTGTGCGGTTTTAGGTTCTCAAAGAATACGAGTTCATGCTGCTTGGACAATTTTTGCTGGTCTAGAAGATGATTTTGATGGCATTGAAATGATTATTAGTGCTTCTAGAGGTAATATGGTACCCGTAGATTTAAAAGAACGATATCCTAATGTAAATGCTCTTGTGATTGTTCCTGAGCAAACTCAATTTTCCTAATTACATTTAGAAGGGTGGGCGGACTAGGATTTTGGTAGGCCCGGAAGGAGTCGAACCCTCGTCATCACTGTATAAGAATGAGGTATTAACCGTTATACGACGGGCCTGGTAGGAATTATAACAAAGCTCACCTATTGATGTCATCACTATAACTTGGCTCTTTGGATAACCATAGCCTCCACAGTTTCCCTATCCCTGCCATATTTTAACTTGGACAGCTCTCTGATGGCCTGACCAACTTGAGGATTAAGCAGGGCTTTCCATTTATTCATATCCTTGGTAGTATCCATGGAAAAAGGGGCAACCGGCTCACCATGAACCTGGGTTTTAATATAGGCATGTCTGGCCTCCACATTAACCAGATCCGCTTCTGAAAAAGTGGGGGTAAATTCATGTTGGAGGTAATTGGCATCTGTCACTCCCACTCTAAATCCCACCAAAGTTCCCACATTGCCAAAAACAGCATTTTTAATCTCCTCCGGCACTTGTCCGATAAATTGATTGGCCACTATCAAATTCAGCCTATATTTTCTGGCCTCAGATAAAATATTGGCAAAAGAATCGGTGGCAAAATTTTGAA
The DNA here is from genome assembly GCA_964360965.1 of uncultured Gammaproteobacteria bacterium. Classification (GTDB taxonomy): domain Bacteria; phylum Patescibacteriota; class Microgenomatia; order Daviesbacterales; family UBA10151; genus CAYHYM01. The sequence goes on along the minus strand of CAYHYM010000019.1, from coordinate 26 downwards.
ACTCATCAACATAAAGGTAGAAATCC
>CAYHYM010000018.1:0-4540 GCA_964360965.1 uncultured Gammaproteobacteria bacterium | reverse complement strand
GAAGGTGAACAAAAATGTTAAAATGTGGAATTATAGGCTTACCTAATGTGGGGAAATCAACTCTTTTTAATGCTCTTTTGAAAAAAAGAGTGGCACTTTCCGCTAATTATCCTTTTGCCACAGTTGAACCAAATGTGGGGGTAGTGGCTGTGACTGACGCGCGGCTAAATAAGCTTGCCGAGCTGGTGAAAAATGAAGAAAAAATGGAGTCACTGCCACCAATTGTGCCGGCAGCAGTTGAGCTTGTGGATATTGCCGGGCTTGTTAAAGGAGCAAGCCAAGGTGAAGGATTGGGAAATAAATTTTTATCACATATCAGGGAAGTGGATGCAATTGTCCATGTTTTAAGGGATTTTGCTGATCCTGATGTTATAAGAGCCGGGGGTTCCACCTCTGCAGAAGAAGATAAAAAATTAGTAGAAACAGAACTGGAACTGGCAGATTTGGATCATGTTGACAAATTATCTACTAAGCCTGTTTTATATGTGTTTAATGTGGACGAAAAACACCTTGCAGGTGAAAAAAATGCAGCTACACCTGAGAGGTGGGAGAGTGAAATAGTTATTTGCGCAAAGTTAGAAGAAGAATTGGCTGATTTATCTGATGAGGAGAGAATTCAGTATCTGAAGGAGATGGGTATTGAAGAGACGGGTTTGGAAAGATTAATTAAGAAAGCGTATCATCTATTAGGTTTAATTTCCTTTTTAACAGCAGGACCCAAAGAAATCAGGGCATGGACCCTTCGACGCGGTGAAACCGCGCTCAGGGCTGCAGGAGTAATTCACACTGATTTTATGAAAAACTTTATCAGGGCTCAGGTTATAGAATATGAAAAATTAATAGAAGCAGGGTCATATGCTGAAGCAAAAAAATTAGGGTTCATTAGAACTGAGGGCAAAGATTACATAGTTCAAGATGGAGATGTAATTGAATTTTTGATTGGAGGATAAACTATGGCAGAAAGACAAGAAATCTTTAAAAACTTTTCTAGGTATTTAGCTGAGGAACCTGTTTTTGAAGGGGAGTATTATCGAGTTAAAATTGAGAACGATTATTACGTGAGTAGAAGACTTTATAACGGTGGAGAATATTTTGCAATAACAGAAAGTATCTGGCATCTAGACGATGGAGCTTATATTCCCTCTACTTTTGTTCCTTTTGGTTATGTGTGGGCATCTGATAGCATCGAACGGGTATTAGAGGAACTAAAAAATGCTACTGCTTCAGATATTGATTGGTATGCTGAGCAAATTAAATGGTGGATGGAAGTAGCACAAACAGACTATAGCGATGCTTAAATCTATCGATTAGTCTCATAATAGACACCTTTTGTGGTTCCTCTTTTTCTGATCAAACCTTGATCTTGAAGCCTTTTCAGATGATAACGTAGTGTTCTGCCTTTGATTCCAAGAAATCTTCTCCTAAGTTCATTAGAACTTAAGATTTTGTGTTCCCGTATAACTTCAAGTATTGCTACATTATAGGTTATGTGTTAGTGTAACAAGTAAGTATGGCTGAAGATGAAGTAAGAATATTTATGGGGGAAGCTGGAGCAGTTTTGTCTGAAGAGGAATTAAGAGATCACCTGACTATAGGAGAGAATGTTTCCATTATGGTGGCTGCCTTGGAGGAAGTTCCAGATTATGCTGACAAAGCTACTTCTGCCAGAAAATTGGTAGGAGAAGGAAAGGCAGTATTTTGGACAGTAGCTGATCTAAACAAAGTTCCCTATATTGCCGGAGCCTGCTATATTAGACCAGAACCACTAGATAATGCGTTAATTCCTGCCATGGTTTTTAATAGATTCTGGTCTCAATTAACAAAGGCACCATCTACTTGGGATCAAGACACTAGTGAAGCAGTAGTTAATGCTATTATCAATCTGGAGACAGCTTATCTAGCTGGAGTTAGATTTACTATTTATCGCTTGATAGATAAGGATCAGTTTTTTCATATTTTAAGTGAGGGCAATCCAGCTAGACAACAGATTATTCCCATATGGGATTTAGTTAGAAGATAGAATTTATCTTCTCCAGCAGTTTCTTTCGCCGCTAATACCAGATTGAAGTAATTGGCGGTGATAAGAGTGATACTTTTTTAAGAAGTCTAGCAACTCCTGACGGTTTTCTGGTTGAGATGGTTGTCCTGCTAGTAAAGCCTGGGTGGTACTCTGTAATCTTTTGGCTTTTTCTTCAATCTCTGTACTTTTAGAAGCTATTGATATAGGGGTTAATGCGTCTAAGCGCACTTCTGCTCCTAAAAGGTGACCTCCTACTACACCCCCAAAATATTCTGCCATTTCTCTTAAGCCAGGATTATTTTGAGCCAGGGAGGGATCTCTGTCTGCTTGATGAACTCCCAACAGGGCGCTGGAGGCAAACATTGCTTTGGTGGCATTATCTGTTTCTAAAATAGCAGCCATTTGGTTGGATACTACCATAGTATTGAATTTAGGGCAATATATTTGTACAATACCGTGAGATGAATCGATATTTATTAACTCTGGTTTTAAAAGGGGATTTAGATGATAAGGCTCGTGTTGAGCTGCTAACTGCTGTCAAGAAAAGAGTGGCTGGAGACAGTGGCAAAATTCAAAAAGAGGATCTGTGGGGCTCAAGAGATTTAAGTTATCCCATCAAAAAACAGACAAAGGGTTTTTATGCGCACTTTGAATTTGAGAGTGATCCAGCGTTAGTAAAAGGTCTTGACAAATATTTAAAAGTAGAGGAAGATATCATCCGTTACTTGCTAATTCACAAGTAACTTAAATTTACAATTGACAATTTACAATGTACAATTAAAAGATAGATATGGCATCTAGATCATGGAATAGGGTTGAGTTAATAGGAAACCTCACAAGAGATCCGGAGCTTCGATTTACCCCTAATGGTGCAGCTGTCTGCACTTTTGGACTGGCCACCAACCGCAGCTTTGTTTCAGATGGCGAGAGAAGAGAAGAGGTGGATTTTCACAGGTTAGTATCCTGGAACAAGCTGGCAGAGTTGTGCAATCAGCTTTTAAAAAAAGGCCATAAAGTTTTTATCTCAGGCAGGCTGCAGAGCAGATCCTGGGAAGGGCAAGATGGTCAAAAAAGAGATGTGACCGAGGTGGTAATTGAGGACATGATATTACTCACTCCCAAAGGAAGTGGTAGTGTGGCGGCTTCATCTGAAGATGTTAACATTGAAGATTTGCCTGAGGAACAAGCTGTGGCCAAGTCAGACTTGGCTGTGGCTGCTGAGCAACCCTTGCCAGATGTGGAAGATGTAAAAAAACCCGTCAAGAAAGAAAAATCTGCGCCAGATATCCAGGCTGATGAGAAAGTAGAGGAGGCTGATCTGCCATTTTGATGAAACCTAAAAAGTTATGTTTTTTTTGCCAAGAGAAAAAAATGCCTGCTTATACCGATGCAGTAACCCTTCGTCGTTTTATTTCCGATCGGAGCAGGATTATCCCCAAGGTGAGATCCGGGGTTTGCAGTAAGCATCAAAGAAGACTGACCAAAGAAATAAAGCGCGCCAGGCACTTAGCGTTGCTGACCTTTATCCCCCCAAAATATATGCAGGACTCTCCATGAAACTTAGTGGAGTTTTTGATAAATTTAAAGACCTTGACCAAATTCCCATAGATGAAATCCTCAAATGGATAAATCCTGCCCCAAATCGCATAGTTTTGGAAAATTATCTGGCCGGCAGAATTATTTTTCCCCAAACAGTGGCTGTGAGCAAGCAGGATTTAAAATGGGATCTGGCAATTTTAAGAGAGGCTTTAAAGAAAAATGCCAATTTGGTCTCTAAAATAAGCAGAAAAATTTTTATCCCTGATGAGTATTTGGCCAGATTTCCCAACCTGTCTGAGCTTATTTGGGTATTTATAGATGCTTTCAAGCCAAAAGATATCTGGACTGTTATACAAAAAGGGGCAAAATTTAATACCATAGGATCAGTGATAGTACCTTCCTCTGGGGGAAAAGTGGAAGTAGAGATTATCATAGATGGTAAAAATACCAAAATTGCTGCTGGTAATTTAACGGTTATTCCCTGCCAGAAACACCGCTGCCAGATTTCCTTTACCGTAAAAAACGGACACATCCTGGGAAAAGTTAAAGGAGTGGTGGAAATTTTTGGAGGCAGAGCCGGAGTTATTGTTGACACCAGAATATGAATCTTTTTGCCAACTTTAGAGTCAGAATTAAGCAACAAGTGGTGACCCTGATTGAACGCACTCTGCAGGGTGTTGGCAAAATTACAGTTCAGACAGGCCAAGAGGTTGTCCCTGATGATATTATTGGCAAAGGTAGCCTTAAAAGCGGCTTTAGAAGTCTAAATTTGGCCAAGCTTTTATCCGTTGATGTAAAATCTGCTAAAAACTACTTAAAAAGAGGCATTGGCCAAAAAATTTACAAAGGCGAACTTTTGGCGCAAAAAAAGGGAGGTTTTTTACAAAAAAATATTACTATAGTTTCCCCCACAGATGGGGTATTGGATTCATTAGATGAGAAGACAGGAGAGCTAAAGATAAATTTTTTGATGAAAAATTT
>CAYHYM010000017.1:0-6864 GCA_964360965.1 uncultured Gammaproteobacteria bacterium | reverse complement strand
CGGAGTTTGTCTTGATCTGGATATTGTAGAAGAAGATCATGCTACCTTAGAGGAGGCAATCTTGAGTCTTAATGATGCAATTTCATCTCATGTACAGGCTGCTTCTAAATTAGGTTTTCCGGATGAGTTAACATTTAGACCGGCACCTAAGGAATATTGGGATAAACTAAGGCAGATTACCAAGGTTAAACAGGAGAAGCCTTTTATTTCCCCATTTCAGCTTTTTACTGTTCTTGCATCTCAAGGCAGAATTTTAACTCATGCCTAAGTATCAACCTCTTAAGTATCGTGATGTAGCAACTATTCTTAAAAACTTAGGTTTTAAGCAGGAAAGCGGGACAGGTTCTTCTCATCAAACTTGGGTTTTAACAAGAGAAAATATAAGTTATGCTGTCACTGTTGCATTCCATGGGGCTAATAGAGAGTTTAAGCGAGGGACTCTGGATTCAATGATCCGCCAGAGTGGTTTTCCAAAAAAGGAATTTTACGAAGCGCTCAGAAGAAAATAAGCTATAATTTAGAGTAAACAAGTGCCGGTTAGAAGAATTATATGGGGCAAGAGATGATCAGGTCAGGAACAGAGTGATTACTGGAGTTGGTGAATTAGTGTATAATTTATTTGATGGCCAAAGTTTTTATACCAGAGATTGACGCAGATTTGCAACCCAAATTAGGTGAGACTAGACAGATCAAAACCCTGCTTTCCTGGGAAGGATCATCCCGTCCTTTTAGGAAAAAAGACAGATCATATTACACCACTATTGCCATTTTGGTCATTTTGTTTTCTCTTATTGCCATTTTGGCCAAGGAATTTTTACTGATTGGTGTGCTGTTATCCATTGGCTTTGTGGTCTATGTGCTGGCTTTTGTGCCACCGTCTGATGTTTTATATAAAATTTCAACTCAGGGGGTAACCATTGCAGATCATTTCTGGTTCTGGCATGAGCTGGATTCATTTTGGTTTAGGGAAAAAGAAGGTCAAAAGGTACTTTTTATCCAGACCAGATTAACATTCCCTGCCCAGCTGATGCTTGTTTTGGGCTCCAGTGATAAGGAAAAGGTGAAAAAGGCAGCGGCCCGTTTTTTACCATTCCATGAGATTCCCAAAACCTCTTTTTTGGATCGCTGGGCAGAAGGATTACAAAAACACTTTCCTCTGGAAAATACCCATAGATAGGTTTAAAATACCCATGTTGCCCTCGTAGGCTAACGGATAAACCACAGGATTGCGGATCCTGTTATGTGGGTTCAATTCCCGCCGGGGGCGCACTTCGACTACGCTCAGTGTAAACTGGAGGGTTGGCAGAATGGCTAATGCGCTGGTTTCGAAAACCAGTGGGAGTAATCCCTTGTAGGTTCGAGTCCTACACCCTCCGCCCTATTCCCAGGAGACAGTTTCAATTCTGGCTGATTCGCGAGGAATTTGGAAATACTCTAAAACAGGTTTGACTGCTGTTTCTTTGTCGTAAGCTTGACAAGAAAAGATATCTACCAGGGCCTGTTTGTGCTTTATAAAAGTATGAATTGAGATGTGTGAAAAATCAATCAGTACAAATCCTGACAACCCCGGGTTTTGGGGAATACCTTGGGCAATCAACGGTCCTGCCAAAACATGCATACCAATTTCACTGGTTAAATCTGTAAGAAATTTCTTTAATCCTTCCTCATCAGACAGTGATTTTTCTGAAACATTACTGGCATCTATAATAATATGAAATCTTTGGGCAGCCATTAGATTAAGAGTGATATATTTTTTCTAATTTGTCAACTTAAAAACTTGACATTTGTCGATTTCTCAAAACATAATAGTTTTATGCCACCTAAAGTTAGGGAACGGTTAAGAGTTAATCGTAATGGGTGGGTGCTTTATAATGCAGGATTCCGAAAAGCAAGTAGAGGATATCTGCAAAATTTTCCAAGGGACAGCCTTGAAGCGGGTATTCTTCTGGAAGATCCCAAGATGCTTCATGATCAACTTGAGTTTGGAGCATTAAATCAGGCAACTAAAAAAGATCCTAAAACAGGCGCGGAGCCAGGTAAATATCACCACCAAATGCCCGGAGTGATAATTCGGGGTTTATCAACAGATTATAATTCTTGTGACAGTAATGCCTGGGCCCTTTTGGGATATGCCGAGTATTTTAGGCTAACAAGAGACCGCAAGTTTATCAAAAAGCACAAATATGATATTAGAAAAGGAGTAGATGAGTATGTTTTATCCCACTTAAATAAAGATTTTTACTTTACTGAAGATCCGCGCTTTTCAGGGGCACAGCGCTTTGCTCTAAGGGTTACTTACTGGAAAGATTCTGTACTCCCACAAAGGGAAGATGGAGAACCAATTTATCCTGTTGTGTACCCGTTAGTACATGCTCAATATATGGCAGCTTTAAGGAAAGCAACTCTACTTGTAGGGCCTCCAGGTTTATTTGATATTGCAAATCGAATGAGTAAGTCTTTGGGGGGTTTATTTAACAAAGATCTTGGAACATTTAATATAGCTTTGGATTCTTCAGGGTCAATTCAAGGCATAAGTTCTGATTCTTTAAACATGCTCTTTTTCCTTGAGCCGGAAGATCTTAACCCCCACTGGATTGAATCAATTATTAGAACGAGTGTTGTTTTAGAAACCCCCGCAGGGTACAGGGGTTTAAGCCCGAAGCTTTCAGAAACAATAAAAGATCGTTATCACGCTGATAAAGTTTGGCCGGTGGAGCAGGCAACAATTCACAAAGGCGCTGTAAAGTTTAAAGCCTGGGCAATATCTCAAGGTAAAATAGAATTGGTTTCTCTTTTGGAGCATGTTGAGGAGGTAAGCTCGAGGGTAACTGCGCATTTAGATGGTAGCCATGCAGAAATATTGAGCATTAATGATGGTGAAGTTCAAACAGATGGTTGCGATCCACACCTTTTTACTTTTGCAGCCAAAGAGTACTTTAAAAGAGTTTTATAGCGGTGCCTGGTTGAAAATATCTGCTTAACATTGTCTTTAATGTTTTCCTACCGTACCCACTTTTTAAATATTCCTCTCTATTTTTGGCGTCAATTCTGTTTAAAAATGCTTCATAAAAGATTAGTTTGTAGGGCATAAATGGCTTAGTTGAGATATTTTGTCCATTATTGTGCTCCTTAAACCTTTTCTTTAAATCTGCAGTATATCCAATATACAAACTTCCACTCTTCAAACTGCGTAGAACGTAAGCATAATACATAATAGAACATACCCAAAATCAAAAGGCGTCGCGTAATAAATCAGAGATTTAAACGCGACAGCCACGTTGAACGTAAAATTTTGTAATACAAAATTAACGTTCTTACGTGGCGGTGGGAGTGGGATTCGAACCCACGGTAGAGTTGCCCCCACACGATCTTTCCAGGATCGCCAATTAAACCGCTCTTGCATCCCACCTAGTGGTCATATTATAAGCTCCTTGCTTTATTTTTACAAAAAGCGTACAATTTGCCTGCCTGTCCGGCCCGCTCCGCCGCGCCCTGCGTCGCCGGAGGCGCGAGGCGAGCAGACAGGCCCAACAATCTCCGGTGGCAACCATTTGGGGCGACTAGATGACTGTTAATATTATGGATGATTTAGAACTAATTAAGCAGAAGATCAATATTGTTGACCTGATACAGGAATATATCCCTTTAAAAAAAACAGGTATTAATTTTAAAGCTTCATGCCCTTTCCACAGCGAGAAAACCCCATCTTTTGTAGTTTCGCCTGAGCGACAAATCTTTAAATGCTTTGGCTGCCAAAAGTCCGGGGATATCTTCACTTTTTTAATGGAAAAAGAAGGTTTGGAATTTAAAGAGGCTCTGGAGATTTTGGCCCAAAAGGCAGGAGTTACCTTAAAAAGATCATCAGATAAAAAAAATATCCAGCAACGACTTTATGAGTTAAACCAAAAAGCCCAGCAATATTATCATTATATTTTAACAGAGCACTCTTTCGGCAAAAAAGCTCTGGATTATTTGCAAAAAAGAGGAGTAAATTCCTCTTCCATCAAATTATTTAGTTTGGGTTATGCCCCCAATTCATGGGATTCCTTAACTAAATTCTTGCTCAAAAGAGGTTTTAACACTTATGAATTTTCCACTTCAGGATTGGGGGTGGCTTCAAAATCATCTGCCTACGACCGTTTTCGCGGCAGGATTATTTTTCCTCTGATAGATAGCAAAGATAGAACTGTTGGTTTTGCCGGCAGGGTGCTGGTGGATTCATCCCTGTCTGGGCCAAAATATATTAACTCTCCTCAAACACCAATTTTTGACAAGAGTAATTTTTTATTTGGACTAAATTTAACCAAAGGGGATATCAGAGCTAAAAATGAGGTTATTTTAGTTGAAGGAGAAATGGATATGATTTTATCATATCAATCCGGAATAAAAAATGTGGCAGCTTCCAAGGGGACTGCTTTAACTCAAAAGCAGATAGAAAATATCAAAAAATTTACCCAAAACTTAAGCATTTGTTTTGATACGGATTTGGCAGGAGATGCGGCCTCAAGAAGGGGTATTGAAATGGCAGACAGCGCGGGGTTAAACATCAAAATTATTCAAGTTGAGGAGGGTAAAGATCCGGCAGAGGTGATAAAAAAAGACGCTGCTTTATGGCAAAAAGCCAAAGATGATGCTCGTCCCGTCTATGATTATTACCTGCGCTCAATCGCCTCACGCTATAATCCCCTGGATCCTGCGGATTTGGTACAAATATCAGCAGAGCTTATTCCAATTTGGGCCAAAATCAGCGATGATCTAAAGCGGGATCACTATATTCAAAAACTGTCCTCCTTTTTGAAAATAGATGAAGAAATTTTAAGAAAAAACGTCAATAAAGCGCGGCAGCTGCCTTCTTTAACTGTCAAAAAAGTCTATCAGGATATCAAAAAAGATGATATTCTCAAACGCTCGCGCCGGGAAATTCTGGAAGAATATCTGGTGGCGCTGCTTTTGCGCATACCAAAAAATATAATTTTTGTGCCGTCTTTTCCGGAAACCATATTTACCCTGGAAACATGGCGCCAGGTTTATGTTTTATTGGTGTTATATCTTGATTCAATAGCATTTAAGGGTCAGTATTTTGATATTAACCAATTCCAAAAAAATGTACCCAAAGAATTGTCAGAGGAGATAGACAGATTATATCTGACAGAACTGGATGCTAAATTAACAGATAAAAATTTTTGGCAAAAAGAACTGGAGATAGTGGTGGCTGAGCTTAAAAAAGCCCTGATTAAAGCCTCTCTGGAAAAAATGTCTTATGAGATTAAAAATGCCCAAAGCTTTGGTAAAATGGAATTGCTTAATGTTTTAACCAAAAGATTTCGCGATCTGTCTGTAAAATTAAAAAATTTATGACCAGACCTAAAAAGATTAAATCAAAACAACCGGTATTGGATGTAAAAAAACTGCTTAAATTGGGTAAAAGTAGGGGATTTGTGATCCAGGAGGAGATACTGCAGGTTTTTCCTGAACCCGAGCAAAACTTAGAGGCTTTGGACGATTTTTATACCACCCTGATGGAGGAAAATATCGATGTTTTTGAAACAACAGCAGAGGAGCTGGAGACAACGTCTCAATCTGTGGCAGATATTGAAAAAGAACTGGAGGTTTTAAACAGTCTGGCGGAAGGTGCTGTGACAGATCCTGTCAGGCAATATCTGCGCGATATTGGCAAAGTAGCTCTGCTTAAGGCAGAGGAGGAGATAGATCTGGCTAAAAAAGCAGAAAAAGGGGAGAAAAAATCCCGTGATAAGCTGATCAGCGCCAATTTAAGGCTGGTGGTGTCAATTGCCAAAAGATATGTGGGACGGGGGATGAGTTTACTGGATCTGATAGAGGAAGGAAACATTGGGCTGATGCGGGCAGTTGATAAATACGACTGGAGAAGAGGTTTTAAATTCTCAACTTATGCCACTTGGTGGATCAGACAGGCCATCACCCGGGCCATAGCTGACCAGGCCAGAACCATCAGAATTCCTGTCCATATGGTGGAAACCATCAATCGTTTCAACCGCACCCAAAGACAGTTGATGCAGGAATTGGGACGTGAGCCAACACCTGAGGAGGTGGCTCAAGTTTTGGGCATTGATCCTGGTAAGGCCCGTGAGATTATTAAAGTTTCTCAGGAGCCGGCTTCTCTGGAAACCCCGGTGGGGGATGAAGATGATTCACATTTGGGTGATTTTATAGAATCACAAACTTTGCGGCCGGATGAGCAGGCCACCAGAGAGCTTCTTAAAGCTCATCTTGATGAAGTTTTAGATTCACTCTCACCCAGAGAAAAAAGAGTGTTGCAGTTAAGATTTGGGTTGGAAGATGGTAAACAACGGACTTTGGAAGAAGTGGGCAGGGAGTTTGGGGTAACCCGTGAGCGAATCAGGCAAATTGAAGCCAAAGCTATTAGAAAATTAAAACATCCCACCAGAGCCAAAAAACTGCGTGATTATCTTGAATAAACTTCTTTTGGTATAATTCAAATGTTCTTTAACATTCCTCGGTAGCTCTCCGCCAGCTGGCGGAGGTAGAGCGGGATACAACGATGTTTTATGTTTATAGTGTTTATAATAAAAAGCACAATAAAATATACATAGGTCAAACTGAAAATTTAGATCAGAGGGTTCAGTTGCATAATGATAAGGAATTTAAGAATAGTTATACTGCTCGGTTTGATGGAGGCTGGGTATTGATTTATAAAGAAGAATTAGAAACTAGGTTAGAAGCTTTAAAAAGAGAAAAGCAATTGAAAAGTTATCGTGGTCGTGAGTTCATTAAAAAGTTAATATATTCCCCTGTAGCTCAATGGTAGAGCGGGTCACTGTTAATGACTAGGTTAGAGGTCCGAATCCTCTCGGGGGAGCCAGA
>CAYHYM010000016.1:0-11805 GCA_964360965.1 uncultured Gammaproteobacteria bacterium | reverse complement strand
AACAGGCTAGTCTTGCCCTACAGTCCACAAGGACGGCAAGGTTCGGCACCTCGATTAACCTATAGTGAAATAGGTATGTCGCCTAGAGAAGCAATTCTCTATGGAAAAATTCAGCTCATATCGGTGAAACCCTACTTGACAATTCGGATTACTTTCGGGTAATCTAAAGTTAAGGGGCAATACCGAGGGAAGTCCAAGAATGCAAACACGCCAACTTCAGAGATATAAACAAGGTTTGAGTTTAAATCAAACTCAAATTTCTGTTTTGGTAGGTTCTCTTTTAGGAGATGGCACAATGAGGGTAGGTAAAAATGCCCTTAATGCCAACTTTAAAATAGAACAGGGATTAAAACAAAAGGATTATGTTTTCTGGAAGTATGAAGTGTTTAAAGAGTGGGTTACAACTCCACCCAAATTAAGTATGAGGTACGATGAAAATCGAATTCCTTATGCTAAATCTTGGTGGTTTAGAACCATTCGTCATCCAAAGTTAACTTTATTTCATAAATTGTTTTACAAACATGGAATAAAAGTTGTTCCGAAGAATATAGTAGATCTTTTAGATCCACTTGCTTTGGCAATTTGGATTATGGACGATGGTTCATTAAGTCGAAATAAAATCGATATAAGTACCTATTCTTTTAAATTAGGAGAAATAAAGTTGCTGCAAAGAGTATTTTTGAAAAAATTTGCTCTAGATAGTAATTTTTATAAGGATAGAGATAAAGGTTTTAGAATGTATTTCAGCAAAACTGAAACGTTTAGATTGATACCTTTGATTTCTAAATTTATAATTCCTAACTTAGCTTACAAAATTCTTGTGACCCCGTAACGACTGATTCATTCTAGATTGAGAATGATGAGATATGAAGTATTCATATCACACGCTGAGCGCCCCGCACCAGATGGTGCAGGGATGATGGTATAGTCTATGCCTCTAGTAATAGAGGGAGAACCATGGTCGGCTCATCGTATCCTCCTGCTGAAGTAGGTGGGAAGGGTCGGGCTGTTCGCCCGTTAAAACGGTACGCGAGCTGGGTTCAGAACGGCGTAAGCCAGTTCGGTCTCTATCCAACATGGGCGTTTTGATACTTGAGGGGAGTTGTCTCTAGTACGAGAGGACCGAGATGAGGCAACCTCTAGTGTGCCAGTTGTGGGTAAACCTGCAACGCTGGGTAGCTACGTTGCTAACTGATAAGCGCTGAAAGCATCTAAGCACGAAGCAGACCCCAAGATGAGGTATCTATAAAGACCGGTCGTAGACTACGACCTCCCGTAAGGGAATCCTGAGAGTAATCGAAGGATTGATAGGCTGGCGGTGTAAGGCTGGTAACAGTTTTAGCCTACCAGTACTAATGGTTATGGTTGAGATTTTTTGTGACCCACCATTCGGTACATCATTTGTACTGTTGGTGGTTATGGCCTTCTAATCCCGTACTGGAGCGAAAGCGACTAGTGCGGGACGTATTCACATTTCAGGGTACAAATATATGGTATACTAAAAATATGTCCAAATCTGCCCGTGGTCCTGTCCTGAGCGATGGTGAGCTTTGAGTATAATTCATACTAATGAGAATATCATACTAATCAGACTTTTGTAGGTTATTGACAAGTTTGTAACCATCGTATATACTTTGGTTATATGACAACAGTAATCCACATTAAAGCTGATAAAGAAGTTAAGGAAAATGCTCAAAAGGCTGCTAAAGATTTAGGGTTAACCTTATCTGATGTGATAAATGCTTCTTTAAGAAATTTTATCAGAACCAGGGAGATTGTTTTTTCCGATATCCCCCAAATGACTCCTGAACTGGAAAAATTACTGGGTAGAGTGGAAGAGGATATTAAGCATGATAGAAATCTTTCGCCTAGCTTTAAGAATATGGATGAAGCCATTGATTACCTCGAAAAGCAATGGTAATTAATTATCATAAGGATTTTATTAAAGATTCTAAAAGGTTAACTATCAGACAGAAAGAAAGATTGATGCAAAGATTAAAGCTGTTTGGTCAAGATCAATTCCACGAAACTTTAAATAATCATTCTCTTCAGGGAAAGTATCGTGGTTTTAGAAGTATTAATGTTACAGGAGATTTGAGGGTAATTTACAAACAAGTTCAAGATGAAATTATTTTTGTGGCCATAGATTCGCATAGTAATTTATATGGTTAGAGTATGGTATATTTGAATTATGTCTGCCCACCAAAAAGGACTTGCCCTGAGCGAACGACTTGTCCTGAGCAAAGTCGAAGGAAGAGAGTCGAAGGGTTTTACCTTGGTTGAACTGCTGGTACTGCAGATTCACTTTGATATAGTTTGTTAATAGATGACACTTGGTGCTTGAGATTTGAAATTCCTTTTAGTATACTATAGCTCTCGGTGGTTTTAGCGAGGTGGTCCCACCCCTTTTCCATTCCGAACAGGGTCGTGAAACGCCTCAGCGGGGACGATAATATATTCGCAAGGATATGTGAAAATACCTCACTGCCGGGACTTAAAAAGAAAGTAGGTGAAAATGGATGGTAACCATGGAGGAGCTTTTAGCCTCTCTTGATAAACCCCTAAGTTTGACCCGGGGCATGGAGGTGGAAGGCCGGATTATTGAAAGAGATGATAAAGAAATGGTGGTAGATTTAGGTGCCAAAGCTGAAGGAATTATCAATATCAAAGATTCCCCAAAGCTTAAAGAGGCAAAAGTAGGAGATAAAATTTCAGTTTTTGTTATAAATGCGGAAAATGAGAATGGTCAGGTAGTGTTGTCTTTACAAAAAGGATCAACAGAAAAGAAAAGATTTCCCACACGGCATTCACAATTAACAGGTAGGGTAATTGAGGCTAACAAAGGGGGATTAATTGTGGAAGCAGATGGAGTGACGGGTTTTCTGCCAAGTTCTCTTACCAAGCAGGGAGTAGATGGTTTAACAGGGATGATTGGTCAGCAGATTCAGGTACAAGTGGCAGAAGTTGACCAATCTCAAAACATATTAATTTTTTCCCAGAAAGTACAGGTTTCAGAGGAGCAGCTGCAAAAGTATAAATCCGATGATAAAGTTTCAGGAGTGGTTGAGGCTATTACTCCGGCTGGGATAGTGGTTACACTGGAAGATGAAGTGACGGGTTTTTTGCCTGCCGCCAAACTTAATCCCGGCAGTTCTTATAAAGCAGGCCAAAAGTTGGAAGTTTTAATAGATAGTATTGATAAGGGAAGAAAAAGAATTAATCTAATGCCCATATTGACTAGCACCAAAGGGTTAATATATAAATGAACTCCTTTGCTTTGAAGTATGAGTTCAGTTCTTCCCAGTGTCATTCCCGCATAGGCGGGAATCTAATTAGCAGAAATAGTTAATTGGATCCCTGCCTTCGCAGGGATGACAGTTTCCGGGAAATACTGAATAGTTACGCTTTGAAGTATTGACAAATAAGAGGATTTGATCTTTAATATGCGGTAATGGATCAACAAAAGAAAAGTGATGAATCTTTGGATAATCAGCTGGTTGAGAATGAACAGGACGTACAAGAGATGGGAGAAATTGATATTGAACCAAAGAGAAAATTCCAAATATCAAAAGATCCTCTTTATTCAGGTGTCATGAATTCAAATAGCGCCGGAGGAGGCAAGAAAATTTTGATACTGCTATCTTTGGCAGTAGCTATTTTATTTGCAGTTTCATTTTACTTTTTAAAAGGAAAATCAACTGTAAAACCCCAAAGCTCTCCCTCACCTTCCCCACAAATAGAAATTACCTTTGATTCTTCTCCCTCTCCCACACCTGTTTTAACTTCAACCCCTTCATTTAGCCGCTCAAAATATATTATCAGGGTATTAAACGGCACCGACAAGATAGGTCTGGCCGGTTCAACTTCAGCCAGGTTAAAAGAACTGGGCTATAGTATTGATAAAACCGGCAATGCCTCAACTTCAGCCCAAACATTAATCAGAGTAAAAAGTGGATTGTCTGATCTTTTAAAACAGTTAATTAAGGATTTATCACCTGATTTTGCGGCACTTGAGGATAAAACTTTGTTAAAGGATGAAGACAGCGCCTCGGCAGAAGTAATTTTGGGAAAAGACCGCCTCTAGATTTTTCTCTGCTTTTGTGGCAAAATACTAAGGTAGATAAAGGAATTATTTTGTGCCTATCAGGTTAATATTGCGGCTACTGGTAGCTGCCATTTTTGCCACATTGGCAGTTATTTACTCAGAACTGATCCCTCCACTTAAAGGGACTGATACCTTAGCTGTTAAAATATTGGTAACTGTGGTGGCTGGATTTTTGGGGTTTCTATTTTTCCCCGACATTGCCACCAAGGCGACCACATCCACCATATCAATTTTTAATTTTGTAGTTCAAAGGGTATCCTCAGAGATTTTAAATCAACTACTGCGACTGCCCAGACCTGCCCAAAGAACCAATCTTAGAAAATCACTGGTGGTTGACACTTCCAGTTTGATTGATGGCAGGATTTTGGATATTGCCAAAACCGGTTTTATTTCAGGTATTTTAATTGTGCCCAATTTTATCCTGCTGGAACTTCAACAGGTGGCAGATTCCAAAGATTCCATCAAGCGGGCCAGGGGTAGGAGGGGTTTTGAAATTTTAAATGATTTGAAAAAGATGGCCGGGATCAAAGTGGAGATATGGGATAAGGAAGCAGGCAAAGCCGAAGTTGATGAGAAACTGATCAAACTGGCCAAAGCCATCTCCGGTAAAATCTTAACTACTGATTTTAATTTAAATAAAATGGCCCAAACTCATGGTATAGAGGTGTTAAATGTCAATGAGCTAAGTAATGCTTTAAGGACCATAGTTATTCCAGGAGAAAAAATGACTGTGAAGATAATGCATTTAGGCAAAAATCCTGCTCAAGGGATAGGATATTTGTCTGACGGTACCATGGTGGTGGTAAGTGAAGGGGCCCTATTTGTGGGTCAAGAGATCAATATAGAAGTGACAAAACTGCTGCAGCAGGATGCAGGCAGAATGATATTTGGAAAGACATCCTTTTAGTGTCATTAGCAAGTTATCCACATCTCCTAAATTCCTGTTAATATCCAAAAATATACACTTATTTTAGCTTGTTATAACAGCCTAAATTACTCATGGTAACCCCCTTTTAAAACTACAGGACTATGGAATTTTAGTATAAAAAAATCTATGGGTTAGCAAATACTTGACAAATAGTTTTTTGGGTGGTAGAGTAATTATTACTTTATGTTTATACAAAGGATTTGGGCTCCTAAAAGCGAGAAAAAGCTGAAAATTAAAAGTATTGATGTGATGACAGAACAGGTCAAGAAAGTTTTAGGATCATCTGATCAAAAATTGATACTGATGGTTAGAGGGTAAAAAAGGATTCCCTGGAGGCAGACGGACCAGGGAATCCTTTTTAAAAAAAGAGCATTACTACCGCAGACGGACTCGAATAGCAATGCTCTTTGATTTATAACGAAGACATATGATTTTAAGCAGACAAATCATACATCTTCTTGACTTAAGATTAGAGCAAAAATTTCAGGGTTGTCAATACCCCAAAATAAGCAGTGTGGTGGTAGTCTGAAATGGGGATTAGTCTTGGGCAGGGACTAGTCCCCATTTCAGGCTATCAACCCTGAATTAGATTGAAGGGAATTAGATTGAAGGGTTGACAAAGAAGATGGAATATGGTTTACTTAATAATAGTAAGCTCCAAATTTTGCAGTTTCCCTTATACTTAAATACTTACTATTTAATACCAATTAAACTATGCCTCGAGTTACAAAATCATTTAAATCCTTCGGCAAAGCTCAGGACGGGCCTAAAGAAGCTATACCATTAGCAGATCAGTTAGTGGGAGAAGCTGCTTCTACCGCCTATCGTCAATCGTCAGACGATTATCCTACCCGTGATGTTCCCACTCAGCAAGTTTCCGGCATTTTAGATATCATGCCGGAGGGTCATGGATTTTTGCGCCCCAAATATATTCCCACTGATTTAGATATTTATATTTCAGCCAGCCAAATCAGAAGATTTCAACTTCGCATTGGAGATTTGGTAGAGGGAGCTGCCCGTCCTCCAAAAGAAAATGAAAGATATTTTGGTCTGCTGCAGGTGACACAAGTTAACGGTGAAGATGCCGAAAAGCTTGTAAATACAGGTACACTCAGGGCGAAACGCAAGCGTTTTGAAGATTTAACAGCCGTTTATCCAAACAAACACTTAAAACTGGAGACAGGTAAAACTCCGCTTTCTCAAAGGGTGATAGATTTGATTGTCCCCATTGGCTTTGGCCAAAGAGGCTTGATTGTTTCTCCCCCCAAAGCCGGTAAAACTACCATTTTAAAAGATATTGCGGAAGGAATTTCCAAAAATTTTCCCAAAGTAATTTTAATGGCAGTTTTGGTAGGTGAGAGGCCGGAGGAGGTTACAGATTTGTCACGCTCCATCAAGGGAGATGTGATTGCCTCTAATTTTGACGAGCCGGCAGAAAATCAGACCACCGCCGCAGAAATTGCCCTGGAGCGAGCCAAAAGACTGGTAGAAGAAGGTAAAGATGTGGTTATTCTACTTGACTCTATCACCAGGCTGGGCAGGGCCTACAATTTATCTGTTCCTCCATCAGGCAGGACCTTATCCGGCGGTTTTGATCCGGTGGCTTTATATCCTCCCAAACATTTTTTTGGGGCGGCCAGAAATTGCGAGCAAGGAGGATCCTTAACCATTATAGGCACGGCCCTGGTAGATACCGGCTCCCGGATGGATGATTTGATTTATGAGGAATTTAAAGGCACCGGCAACATGGAGTTGCATTTGGACAGGAAGCTTGCAGAGCGTCGCATCTTCCCCTCCATTGATATAGAATCATCAGGTACCAGGCAGGAACAGCTGTTGTTCCCTGAAGATTATTATAAACAGATGATACTGGTCAGAAGGATGTTGTTTATTTTAAATGAGAACGAAAGAACTGAGGTATTTTTGGAAAGATTATCAAAATCTGATTCCAATGAAGACTTTTTAAAAGCCTTAAAAGATGTTAAAATCTAGTTTGTGAACCTCCAAGGCGTCCCCCTGGAGCCTCAATGATCTATTGATATATTTTTTATTACATTAATATCTTCTGTCTGCTCCACAAAAGACTGATAGGAAAGTTGTGGATTGGTTTTTGAAAAATAGCTCAATATCTCTTCCGGATGCACCCATCCTGTTTGTCTTTGACCAAGATACTCAGGGTAAGATGATGGTTGTTTGAATAACTTAGCTTGTAAAGCATCTCTTCGTAATGGAGCAGAACCAACAGGATTACGATGAATATACTTACTAAGGTGTAGAAGTTGCTCATTTGACTCAACCAGAACTGCCTTATACACGTCTTGATATAAAGGTCCAACTCTGCCATTTTTACGATTAAAATACATTGTATATCTGGTACTGAATGAATTCATAAACTTATCTATTGCATCAGCTGATTTTTGTTTTATAAGAAAATGAAAATGATTAGGCATAAGACAGTAGGCAAAAAGAATGATTTCGCCAAAGAAGTTATTAAGTCGTAAAAGCTTCAAAATCTGATCCCTTTCTCTGGCTGTTATATTTGAGTTGGATAATTTATCCTGGAGTTCCTTTTCATCTTTTGGAGATAGGTATGTTTTAAGATAGGAGAGAAAGACTGAGTAATCTTGTTGATCTTGAAAGATTAACCTTTTTTCTACACCTCGATTGTAGATATGGTAATATCCTTCCTGTATATAGGTTTTTAGTGAGTTTCTTGCTGGCATTGTTCTAACTTTTAGGTTATAAAAATTTGACACATTTGTCAAGCCTCCAAGGCGTCCCCTTGGAGGTACGATTACACATTGTTGCAAGCATCTGTTAAAATGTAACCTGTGAATTCTCATGCTGAAGACATCAAAGCCTTATTTCAAGCAACTGTCTGGTATTCAAAAAGAAAGATAGCCTATTTTGCTGCCCGTTTTGAGAGTATCAAAAACATTTCCGTTGAGGTGATGATGAGAAGGCGGGGGGCTTTGCAAAAAAGCATCTTTCATACCTCTATGCTGGGTCTTTTTTCAGTGGGAGTTTTAACATCAGGCGTGTTTGGAGGGGGTAGCATTGTTTCATCCACCTATCCGGGCATAGGTGGACCTGATCCCAGATTTATACAGGCTTTTGAGCCATATCCTTCGGGTCTGATACTGGATGAGATACAAGATCCGCATACAGATGTCTCAGTTAAACCCCGTTCAGAGGTAGAGGAATATAAAGTGGAGAGCGGCGATACCTTAAGTTCCATTGCCAAAAAATATGGCCTATCTGCTGACACTATCAAGTGGGCCAATAATCTGACAGATATTCACAGTCTTTCTCCGGGACAAACTTTAAAGATACTGCCTGTTTCAGGTTTATCCCATAAGGTACAATCAGGTGACACGCTGGAATCCATTGCCAAAAAATATTCTGCTGAGTCTCAGGCCATATTGGATTTTCCCTTTAATGATATTCCTGATGATTTTGCTCTAAAAGTAGGCCAGGTACTAATGGTGCCTGATGGTCAGCCACCGGAAGTTCCTGTTAAAATCAAGCCCCGACCAAAATATTTATCTCAAGGCCCATCTTCTCCTGCTTTTGAGGCGCCTTTCGGGGGCAATTTTGTCTGGCCCACAGACGGTGGAATTTCTCAATATTTTGCCTGGTATCATCCGGGCATTGATATACCCAATAAGAGCGCCCCGGGCATTGCCGCCTCAGATGGAGGGATAGCAGTGGTGGCAGGCTGGCCTGACGGACAGGGATATGGTAATCGGGTGGTAATTGATCATCAAAATGGTTATCAGAGCTTATACGCCCACCTGTCTAATGTTTACGTATCAGCAGGCCAAAATGTCACCAGAGGACAAATAATAGGACAAATGGGGTCAACAGGCAGATCAACCGGAACCCATCTTCATTTTGAAATACATTACAAAGGAGTACCGATTAATCCTTTGGCAATACTTAAGTAAGGGTTTAGGGTCTAGGGGTTAGGGTTTTGGGCCCGTAGTATACTGGTAGAACATCTCGATGGCATCGAGGAGGAAGGGGTTCGATTCCCCTCGGGTCCACTGGCTCTTTTCTAGGTATTGGGGCCTATGGTTCAATGGAAGAACAGGGCATTCGCATTGCTCAGATCCGAGTTCGACTCTCGGTAGGTCCACTTCGACTCGTTTCACTCGCTCAGTGCTGTAGCACTTTACTGACGCTCAGTGCTATAGCACTTTATGGTCTTGGGGTTGGTGTGGGGGAGGGTTTTTTTACAGCTGCCGGAGTGGCAATTTGCGAAGGAGCAGGTAGATTCAAAACTTTGGGTAGTGTTTTCTTCTGCAGCGGGGCTGACTCCTCTCCGGCAGGAGCCTGGATAAGAGATGGTTGAGCAGTCTTGGTGGCAATCCGCATCTTTAGATCCGCCAGATAATCTGCCACCAGTTGATAATCGGGCGAAGCCTTGCCAGAGGCGGGTAAAGATGGAGTAAGCAGCGAAACAACTCTTTCCGCAACGGTCTGGGCCTCCTGTAAGTTGCCCTTATCCCGCAATGCCACCGACAGATTATATAACCCATTGGTGAAATCCGGTTTTAAGTTGACGCTATCCTGGAAAAATCTGATGGCCAGGTCATAATTTTTAATGGAATAATATATTCCACCCACATTAAGCCGCAAGAGGGGATTTAAAGGATCAAGCTTGATGGCACGGCCATAAGAATCCAGGGAAAAGGAAAGGGCATTTTGGGCCACTCCTGAAATTTGACGGTAGATTGATCCTAAAACTTCCCAGTTGACAGGATTTCTGGGAGATAGGCTGGTGGCTGTTCTACCCTCCGAGATGGCCTGCTGCAGCAGCTGCCCGATATTTTTTCTATCTTCATCTGTTAAAGATCCGCCAGAAGAGGCCTCTGTGGGACCTTTGATTTGAGCAATGGAGTTGGCAAGGGCAAAATTGGTCTGAGCTAGATTGATGCGGTAAAGATCGTTTTGGGGAGAGAGTTTTTCTGCCTCAATCAGTTCATTGTAGGCTAAAAGACCCTGATTTTGGGCTATGGAGGTTAAGGCTTTGCGGTGGTGCCAATCAGCCATGGCAAATTTGCCCACCTGGTAAAAGGATATTCCCAAAGATAAGATCACAGCCATAAAAAATAAAGCAGGCAGTATGTTGAGGCGGGATGTATCATCTGAAGACAGATTAACCATCACTGCGGGAGCAGTCTCTTTTTTGGTCAAACCACCCGCAACTTGCCCCAATCCTAAAATCAACACTCCAATTATAAAGAGGATCAAAGTGCCGCTGTGAAGCAAAAGTATGATAAAAAAGGTGATGCCGGAGATAAAAAGAGCAGTATCCAAATCAGCTCTTTTGGAAAGCATTCCTAAAATAGCCGACCGCGCAAAAAATAATGTTAAAAAGACCAGCGCCAAAAATCCCAATGCTCCCTGCTCTGATAGAGTTTGTAAGTACTGATTAAAAGCGCTGTCAAATCTGATATTCCAAAAAGGGGATAAGTTAAAATCTAAAGGTTTATATTGGCTAAAGTTAAAAAGGAAACTGCCGGGTCCGGTGCCCAAAAGCGGGGCGTCTCTGAAAGCTGATATTGATATTTGCCATGATGTGGCAGGGTCAAGCTGGATTTCTCTGGGAAAGGATTGAGCCTGATCATAGAAGGGATTTTTAAATCCTGAAGCTGCCGGGATAAAGATAAGCAGTGCTAAAGTTAAGGATAAAACCAAAGGAATGCTTAAAAAGATTAAGTTTTTACTAAGTTGTTGATCTTTGTAAAGCAGCAGCGTAATTGCCAATGCCAAAGATGCTCCCACCCAAATTGGCAAAGAGCCTGTCAGCACCAAGCCAACTGAAAATACGCACAAGAGAGCAGTGTATGAGATTTTAACATAAAAGTTGGGTGATTTTAAAATAAAGATGATTAAAAATGGCAGCAGCATAGTTAAAATGGCAGTAGTGGAGAAGATAGAACCGGAGGGGGTAAAGTTGGTACTTTGGGTGAAAGAGAAGGGGAAAACTTTAAGATTAAAGTATGACAGAGAAGAAAGAGTTGACAGCGCTGCCCCGCTAAAGATTAAGATATTGATAATGGTTTTGACTTCCTCTTTTTTTTTGACCAGATTAACAGTTAGAAAATAAAACAATATATATAAAGTAATACTGATCAGACCGGTGTCTATTTTTGGCATCTGGCCAAAAAGAGATATATATTTATGAGGGGAAAGGAGAGTGGAAAGTAAGGCTGCCACTAATATGGCCAGCAAGGATAAATCTAATTTGGTGCGCACATATGTAATTTTGCCCTCAGATAAAAACCTCAGGCTTAAAAAGAGCAAAATCAAACCCATTAAAAAGACCAGGGTGATAAATTTTGGCATCAGATAAAATTCCGTGGTCTGATCCCAAAAAAGAAACAGGCAGACTAATATTACTGCCCAAAGCCCTATTTTAAAACTTAAATTTAATGATTCTTCAAATTGTTCAGACATATTAGACTAATTAAACAAATTAGACCTATTGGATAAATTTGTCAATTAGGTGTTGTAGTTTCATTTATAATAAACCAGTCAAAGTCTAAATCTTGGGCTGAAGGAGTAGGTATGGAAACAGTGAATTTTTGCCCTTCAGTCTTACTGGTCACTGATAAGGTCAGAGCAGTTTCCGTGGTGGGGGTAACCAGAATTCTGGAGAATGGTTTAACCAAAATACTTAAAATATCCACTGATTTTTGTCTTGAGAGGATTTTACCCGCTCCCACAGTTACCCCTGATTGAGATTTATATTCTTTAGCCTCCA
>CAYHYM010000015.1:0-11892 GCA_964360965.1 uncultured Gammaproteobacteria bacterium | reverse complement strand
GCGGGTCACTGTTAATGACTAGGTTAGAGGTCCGAATCCTCTCGGGGGAGCCAGATAGTTCTTACTCGAACTTAGCCTCATTTTTAACAAATGGATGATCAATGACCATTTTTGGTATTGACAAAGTATGTACAAAAAACTGATAAATATATGAAAGGAGGTGGAAAAATTTGAAATTTGAAAGAGCCATCATTCGGCCAGTACAAAGATGACATCAGTTTCATTATGAAATGAACAAGTGATAATTTCTCCACCCAAAGGCGCTTGTTCTCCATAAGTGTAAAAGCCTATTAAAGGTACATCTTGCCCAATTACTTTTCTAATGGTGTCTATCTCTTCTTGTTTTCTAGACATCAGCAGTTTTTTGCGAGCTATACAATTAAAAAGAAACACTGCTTTTACTTTTTTTCCAGAGACTGCGGCCAGTGCTTTATTGGCTGCATCAGCCGCAGCATCAATAGCTTCATCTTTGCTGCCAATCATAATATATACTTCAGAGCCTTCTGGAATCTCTGCGGCGCAGGTGATGGCTCCGGCATCATCTACTGTAATTGGGTCTCTGATCAGATAGCCGTCTTTATTGGGGGCAGGAATACCCATAGGATAAGTAATAGCCAGTCTGGCGAGGGGTTCATTTTTATCAATCGGGCTTTTGTCTTTGCCAAAATGATCCTCATAAAACTCAATTGCCGGCTTATGGTCAAGTTCATAGAGGATATTTCCTTTTGATTTGGTGGCTGTTCTGGGTATGCCAATGGGAATCCAACCATGTCTTACCCCAATCCCAAAACTAAAATCTCCATAAAGACCTACCCCTACCACTGCCCCGCTAAGCGCCTGATCATCAAGATATTCGAAAGTCTGCTTAAATAAATAGTCATCTCCCGCAGCTCCACCTGCCAACATGAAATCTTGACCAAGGACGTCTAACACTCCTCTTACCACATCAGCTCCATTACCTGCCAGCCCATCTGGTAAAATCAGGCCGGCTTTGGGCTTTCCCCCTCCTGTTTTTAAGATACTTTCTCCCAACCCTCTTCCAGCCTGCCTGGCATCTTGATGAATGTTATAACCTACACCGGGAATAAACTTCATTGTGTCTGAGTAGATAGCCATCAAAGCTACAGAACTATCTAAAGAGCCAGCGGTAGAAGTAATCTCTCCGGCCGTACTACAGCCAATGATAACTGCGTTGGGAGCTTTACTTTTTAGTGTCTTCAGCAGAGTCTGTTGATCATAAACTGTGGGAGAAGCAAAAAGAGTCATAAAGATGGGAGCATTATTTGAAAGTCCGCTTGACGCTTGGCTAAAGGCTTCCTCTATTGCCTCTTGAGGATCCTTTTTTTGAGATGCCCCGACACCTACCAGAATTGCCATTATTCTAAAGACTATCCCAATTTAGCAATCTTGTCAATAGAATCTTCAACTACAGGAAGAGAGAAACTGAAAGTTGATCCTCTGCCCTCCTCTGAGTTAACCCAGATTTTACCATGGTGAAGATCAATGATTGATTTGGCAATATAAAGCCCCAAACCTGTGCCTTTACTACCTCGTTCAAGGCTACCTGAAACTCTGAAAAATTTAGTAAAAAGGTAAGGGATGGCATCTTGTGGTATACCCTGACCAGTGTCTTTGATATGAGTGATGACATCTTGATCTTTTTGCGCAAGAGAGACTGTAATTTGACCTCCAGCTTGAGTGTAGTTGATGGCATTAGATAAAAGATTAGACAACACTTCCCCAATTCTTAATTTATCAGCCAAAACTTTTGGTGCAGGCTGGATTGGTTCAATAAACTGCAAAGATAGACTCTTTTCTTTGGCTCTGTCTGCAAAATCAGCCACAGACTGGCGAACCAAATCCAACCAATCAGAAACCTCCAGATTAACAGTTAATATTCCTCTTTCAATGCGGGAAACATTAAGCAGATTTTCCACCAGTGCCACTAGTTGGATGGTGGCAATATTGATCCGGTTTAAAAATGATTTTTGCTCTACAGTTAGTTTTTCTTGGACCTCCTCAATCAAAACAGATAAATATCCTCTGATGGATGTTAAGGGTGAACGAAGCTCATGGGCTGCCATGGACACAAAATCAAGTTTCATTATTTCCAACTGTTGTTCGGCAGTGACATCATGCAAAGTTAAAATACAACCGATATTGGCGGTTTGGCCTTCCTTGATTTGTCCGGCCCAGACATTGGCAAAACTCTCCTTCTCTTCTTTTCCCATAATTTTGAGTTCTTTTTTGGCAAAGGTTGATCCCTCAAGGCCGACAGGTTGGATCGGACAATAATTGATGGGGGAAATTTGACCATTTTCGTCATAAATTTTGATAACTTGTTCAATTTCCTGACCGACCACTTCATAGGCGCTATACCCGGTTAGATTTTCTGCGGCCTTATTAAAAATTAAAATTTGCCGATGTAAATCCACCGCGATGACGGCATCGGTCACACCCGATAGAACTATCGCCAGTTTATTTCTTTCAGCAACGATTTGTTGTTTTTCTTTTTCCAACTCCTCATTGATCTCTCTAAGTTCTATATCACGCCGAAGCAGTAGTCTGGTAGTTTGTTGCTGCCTTTGAAATTCCAGCCTTAAATTTTCTGCCATGGTGTTAAAGGAAGAACCAAGATCTTCAATTTCATCTCCGCTTTTGATATCTATTCTGTAATCTAATTGCCCTCCTCCAATTAGTTTTGCTCCTTGTTGCAGCTTTTCAATTGGGTTGACAATTTGGAGAGATAAAAGTATTCCTGCCACCACGGACAAAACAGCTGCAGCAATCAAAATGCCTACAATAAGATTTTGTAAGGTGGTGACAATTTGTAAGGCCTCAGAGGTTGGCCACTCAGTCACAGCGGCCAATAAAGTTACAGATTGAGTATTTTCTTCAACCGAAGATGTATATAAGATAGGCAGAAATGCTCCCAACGCCTCTATTCCTGCATAATTTTTATACCTGCATTCAGCACTGTCAGAATCAACATGGCCCCCTATGAAGTTTTGAACCGGACAAAACTGGGAAAAATCTTGTTTTTGTTGAGTGAATCTGGGATTTTTATGGGCTACCACCAAACCCTCTTTTGACACAATATATGCCTCCCCGGTGATTCCGACTTTGATTTTCTCAACCACTTTATGAAGTTGTGGATCAATCTGAGCCAAAAGTAACCCCTGAAATTGCCTTCTTTGATCATAGAGCTTAAGTGATAGAGTAAAAACAGGCCGATTTGATAAGTCAAATGAGAAAAAAAGTTGCCTGGGATTATTAAGCATTTGGGGATATCTTGGATCTTGGTTGAAATTAACCAAATCTTCTTTGCTGATAACCTGGTGTTTTGAGAGCTTAACTTCCTGAAGGCCCTGGTTGTTGACAAATGATACTTCCAAAAGTGCGTTGTTAATCTTGAGTAGCTGGTTTAAAACCTTTTTCCTTTTCTCCTCAAAATCAACTGTTTTGTTCTCAGAAGACAGATCCGAAACTGGGATTTGTTCAAAGTCATCAAACTGGTGATTGATATTGTTTTGGATGACTTCGGTAGCTCTTTGAATAAAGTCAAGCTGCATTATCCTGATGTGGTGTAATTGGTTCTCTTGAGCCCTGTTTAAAATCAACAGTCCTCCAAATAAAATGGGAAGTAATGCAACAGCGATAAAAAGAATGGTGATTTTGAACCGAAGTTTAGCTTTCATTCGATCAGCTTGTCTGCAGATTCTAAAACCGTTTGAGCAATCTTAAGATTCATACTCTTGACGGTGTTAAGGTTTATAACAAAGTTTGAAGTTAAGGCATTTTCAATGGCAATCTCCGAAGGTTTCATTCCCTGAAAGATCCTGTCCACCATACTTGCGCCCTGAACCCCCATGGATTTTAGATTGGATACCAATCCTGTCATGCAACCATTTTTGATTGCTTCCTCAGTGGCGCAGGAGGAGAGAATTTTTTGTTGTGTGGCGCTCTTAACTAGTGGTTCAGCAATAGTTGTGATACCTCCGGTAGGAAGAAGCAGAATGGCATCTAATTTTTTTTGAGCAAGTGTTGGTGATGTTTTGGTTGATTCTTCAATACTTGCAACAGGTATATCAATCAGTTGCAAACCGATTTTTGGGGCAGCATCGTAGGCTAAATTGTAAGCCTTTTTATAAGCATTGGTGGTGGGATTATATACAAGACCAACCCTTTTCATATCAGGCTTAAGCTGCAGGAGAGATTCCAGTCTTTTGCCTGTGATGTCTGTTTCTGCTGAGGCGATACCAGTGACATTGGTGCCAGAGAAAGGTTGATGCTCAACCAGCTCCTCCACATTGCCTGAGGCCAAAAAAACAATGGGAATTTGTTTGGTAAGTTTAATGACAGGTTTGGTGGCAGATGTGGAAGAGGTGACAATTATCTCTGGATTTTGAGAAACTAACTCCTCAGCATATTTTTCAACCAGTTTGGCATCTCCCTTGCCATTTAAGACCTGATAGGAGATATTGCTTCCTTCAATATATCCAAGTTGGGTCATTTTTTCCTTAAAACCCAAAAAAGCAGGAGCATGAGCGTCTTGTCCTATCAAAACTGCCACTTTGTGCATCTTTTTCTTGTGATCAACATCGCTCATCTGATGAAGATTTAAGGTTTCCTTTTTGGGAAGGAGTAAGAAAAAGTAAGCTGAGGTCACTGCCAGAACAACAATCAGTATTATTAAAAAAGGAGAGATGAATCCTTTGGGCATTAACAATACCTTAACAGAGTAATTAAGTTGGGTCAAGTTGGTGTTTTATTGATGACGATTTTGTTAGAATGGTTTTGTGAGCATATATCAACTTCTCACTGCGTTTTTACTTACTCTGTATGCTATTGGTTTTGTCTTTTTTGGGGTGGAAAAAGTCCTTTGGCAAACAATACCTGCTGTTTTGGCAACAGTTGCATTTGGGATGGTGTTTGATTTTTTGGAAACAAAAAGATGGGCATTTTCCCCCTCTGTGGCAATTTCGGGATTGATTATTGGGCTTACTGCCCAATTTTTAGAAAAGCCCCCAACTCTTTTCTTAATCGGTTTTTTGGCGATGGCTGTTAAATTTTTAATCAAACTTGACGGAGGTCATATCTTTAATCCGGCAGCCTCCGGTCTTTTTTTAGGGCAGATCTTTTTTTCTTCATATCCTTCCTGGTGGGCAGGTGGAGTGCATTGGGCAATTTTTTTAATTTGGATACCTATTCTGATGTATAAATTAAAAAGATGGGCCCCGATAGCCGGTTTCATATTACCCTTAGTTGCACTGGAGGGAATTGGTATCTTAACCTCATCATCGCTGCTTTTTTTTACTTCTGTGATGCTGATAGAGCCTAAAACTTCACCTGCCCGGGTTAAACCGGGACTGCTTTACGGATTTGCTGTGGCAGTGATGTATTTAATTTTTAAAAATATGCTGACTTTTGACTCCTTGATCATCTCTTTGTTGCTGGGCAATTTGATAGCTAGACTTTTGCCAAAATTTAAGATATTATCAATATAATGTCTCGTCAAAATAGCATTTTGATTTTAGTAGGACTGGCAATCTTGATATTGGTATTTTGGTGGGCGCAGTCTCGGCAACAGATACCGTATTCTTCTCCATTACCCACAGAGAGTCCAGTTGCACAACCAACTACTCCTGCCACTTCTTCTGCTGATCAAGTTACAGTAAATGAATTGATAGTTGAGGTTTCTGATTTTAAGCTGATTCCTGCCAAAATATCATTAAAAAAGGGAGAAAAGGTTAAGATAATCTTAAAGAATAATGGAAAACTTCCTCATAATTTAACCATTACAGAGCTGGGTGTGGCCACAAAGACTATATCAGGAGGTCAGGAAGATAGTTTAGAATTTATCCCCGCAAAGGATGGACAATTTAGCATGTTCTGCAGCGTGGGCAACCATCGGCAAAAGGGAGTAGAGGGAAATGTTGTGGTAGAGTAGATTTATACTGTGAAGATTAAATTCCTGTTATTGCTGCTGTCCATAGCTTTTTTTGCCATCTTTACTTTTGTTTCCTACACGGTGGCGCAGGAGTTTTGGCAAAGCATAGACTTTGATACCACTGTTAAGCTGCAAGATCGTATTCCCAGAAATTTTGACACTTTTTTTTCATACTTTTCTTTATTTGGCAGTGTGGAAGTAACAGTGGGAATTGCTGCCATATTTTCTTTTTTGAGCCTGATAAGATTTAAAATGTTCTCTTTTTTGGGCTGGCTGATGATTATACCGGCCACATTGGGTGAAATTTTTGGCAAGCTGGTGTTGTTTCATCCTGCTCCTCCTGTTTTACTGCACAGAAGCATTTTAGAAACTACCCTGCCCTCATTTTATGTGCAGACTAATTTTTCTTATCCGTCAGGCCATATGTTAAGGACTGCCTTTTTGGTCACCATATTTTTAGTAATTATTTTATCCTCCCGTTTAAACATCAGTCTAAAATTTATGGTAGTATTTTCGATGCTCACTTTTACATTGATGATGTTTTTGACCAGAATATATCTGGGAGAGCATTGGTTATCTGATGTTTTGGGAGGGGGATTTTTGGGATCTGCCTTTGGGCTGTTATCATCAAGCTTGATATTGAGCATAAAGAAGAAGTAACCTTCATGGAAAATTCTCAAGTTGAAAAACTAATCATAATTGGTTCTGGGCCTGCAGGTTTAACAGCTGCCATTTACGGGGCCAGAGGAGCTTTAAATCCTGTAGTGATTGCAGGACGTGAGGCAGGTGGGCAACTGATGTTAACTACAGACGTGGATGACTTCCCGGGTTTTGAAAGTGGTATCCAAGGTCCAGAGTTGATGGATAAATTTAGAAAACAGGCAGAAAGGTTTGGGGTTAGATTTATCAATGAAGATGTGGTGTCTTTAAATCTTAAAAAAAATCCTTTTGAGATTAAAACTGAAACTGGGGACCCGCTGTCCACTGAAGCCATAATCGTAGCCACCGGTGCCTCTGCCATGTGGCTTAATTTGGAGTCAGAACAAAGACTGAGGGGGAAAGGTGTTTCAGCTTGTGCGGTTTGTGACGGATTTTTCTTTAAGGATAAGGCTGTGATTGTGGTAGGAGGAGGGGATACTGCCATGAGGGAGGCAGCATATCTTGCTAAACTATGTCAACAAGTTACAGTGGTACACCGTAGAGATAAGTTAAGGGCTCAAGCTGCTTTGCAAGAATTAGTCAAAAGTAAACCAAATGTTAAATTTATCTGGAATTCTACCTTGGAAGAAGTATTGGGGCAAGATAAAGTAACGGGAGTGAAGATAAAAAGTACTCAAAATGGTAAGATTAGTACCATACAAATAGATGGAGTCTTTATTGCCATTGGCCACAGACCTAATACAGATTTTTTAAAAGGACAAGTGGAATTAGATGAGAAAGGGTATGTAGTTTTAAAAAATGAGACTTATTCTTCAGTTGAAGGAGTATTTGTGGCAGGAGATGTGGGGGATTATCATTATCGCCAAGCTGTCACCGCAGCCGGCATGGGCTGTAAAGCCGCCATGGATGTAGAAGAATATTTGGAGAATATTAAGATAATATGAATCCTAAAAAAATTTTACTGATTGAGGACGATAAGTTTATTTTTGATCTTTATAAAAGAGTGTTAACTCAAGCTGGATATGAAGTGATGGTGGCTCAAGATGGAGAGGAAGGAATAAAAATGGCTCAAAATCAAAAATTTGACCTGATCCTTTTGGACATCATGTTGCCTAAAAAAAATGGGGTGGAGGTGCTGCGGGATTTAAAGGGTAATGATTTAACCAAAAATATTCCGGTGATGGTTTTATCAAATCTGGGACAGGAGGATATTATCAAAGACTGCCTGTCTTTGGGAGCAGTGGGCTATCTTTTAAAAGTTGAACATCTGCCCCAGGAGGTGGTTGGACGCATCAATGAATTTTTTAATCAATAGCCATCAAAGCGATCATAGCGGAGAGCGAGGCGAGATGAGTTATTTTTTATAGGATTCAACATAGGATTCAACTGCTCTTTGTAAAATTCCTTTTCTATGTTCTTCTGAATGAGCAGTATTAAGGGTTTGAATAACTTCTGGGGTAATGGCCAGTGTTAGTAGTTTGTGTTCTGCCCCTGTAGCTTCTATAATTTCATCTTGTAATTCAAGATCATTTACCCCCCGTCTCTGTAAAAATGTTCTAGCCTTGCCTGTTTGATAACTTGCTGGCAGATCGTATCGGTAGGAGTCAGCAAACAGCTGGTTATACCTTTCTAGCATATACAAACATGCTTGCCTATTAACTCCCTCTCCTCCTGCTTTCATACTTTCTCTCGAATAACCGTGGTCAGTTAGTACCACCCTGACTCTTCCTTCTTGAAGTGCCTGAATAACTTTGTTAAATAGTTGCTCCCTTGTTTCTTCGAACGCTCGATATTTAGGAAATCTATGCATCGCCCAATTAACCCATAGCTCTATTTGCTCGGGAGTTTCAGGGGTGGGTAATGGTCGATTTAAAACTCGGGCCATATCAACTCTGATGGTCTCTTTTTCCGCTTTGGCCTGTCTGACGTACTGTCTTAAATAACCTTGCTGTGCATCTGGTTTGCCTTCTAATAGTTCAATCGGTCTCCATTGAGTAGATTTATACGCTGGAAAGTATTCAGAACCCAAATGCTCCAAGAAAAAAACATCACCAGCATCTATAAAAAGTATTGGCCTCTCAGTAGGTGGTATATCCTGTAGATCTGGTCCTTGCCTCTGATGATCTAGCCAATCAAGTATGGGATGGGCTGTTTTTGCTATGTCCTCAGGGGTACTTTCTGTTCCCTCCAGAAGTCTGATATGTCTATCAAGCTCATGGAGATCAAAAAAGAATACAGAACGAGCAACTCCACCATGCTTTTTCATCTCTCTGGTATAGTAAAAAGCCTCGGACATAAAAGTAGATTTACCTCTGCCTATAGATCCCATGACCATTACTGATGGGTGGTCTTGAAGGAGAGAGTGTAGCGTTCTAACTTCTGACTCACGTAAGTATTTATCTCCGTATAAACCTGCCACTTTTTCTTGATGACTAACAGGAGTTGGAGCTTCAGTTTGTACCACATCAGCCATATTTCTATTATACTCTATCAATAGCCATCAAAGCGATCATAGCGGATATTTACCTGATCTACTCCTAAATCAAACAAAATCTTTTCCATATCATCGACAAACTGTGGTGGTCCTGCAAGATAGTAGATAGGGTTTAGGGTATAAGCAGAGCTTGCCTTTCCTTCGGAAAGGTAGGGTATAGGGTATAGTTTAGTGAGGCGGCCATTTTGGCTGGAGTTATGATAAATGATAGTGAGATTCGATAGATTCTTTTTCCATTTTTTCAATTCTTTTTTAAATAGAAAATTATTATCTGAATTAGAATAAATTAGAGTAATTGGAGTTTTAATTTTATTTCCGGAGGAAAGAACTTGTTCATTAGTAACAGCATATTTAATCATGCTTCTGAATGGAGTAATGCCGATTCCACCAGCTATAAAGATGGCTGGTTCTGTTTCATCTAAAGTGAAGGTGCCGGCTGGGTGAGAAGACTCAACTCTATCTCCAACTTTTAATAATTCCAGGTATTTTTTAAATGGACTAACTCCAATTTTGGTGGTAATCATCAAATACCTTTCAGTGGGGGAGGAAGAGATAGTAAAGTTACGAGAATTTCCTCGTTGGTCATTTTTTATGGGCAGTATAATTTCCAAATATTGTCCTGGATAAAAGAAAAATTTTTGGGGTTTTTTAAAGATCATGCTAAAAACATCTCCGGTGTTTTTTTTGATTTTTTTAACCTTTAAAATCATAGTCAGTATGATACACTACTAATATGCCCACTGTCCCAGAGGAGAATATCATCACCAGAGATCAGATAGATGAGGATCATGTGCAAAAAATTACAGATCAGACTAATGCTCATGGAATACCGGTCAATAAAGAAGATGTCACACCAACAAACGATGAAACCTCTTTTCCCAAGACACCAGAATTGGTAAAGACTGGAGCAGAATTTATGGGATCTTTGGCAGAGGATTTAACCAGGCCTGTTTTGGGTGGCAGTTTGGTAAGAACAGCAGGATCAGAAAATTTTTTAGAAAGGCTTAAAGCAAAACTAAGAAGAATAAATCCCGGTTCAGAACTGAAGGAGGCAGCTTAAATGGAAGTAGCAGTAAATGAATCATCGCCGGATTTTGTCACCCTTGTATTAATTATCTTAGGCCTTTTTGGCCTGTTGCTTGCTGTAGCAGGGATGGCAGTTTATTTTTGGAGGTTTCTGGTTGGTTTTATAAAATATCAAGACAGGGAAAGGGAATCTTTGCAAAATGTGTTGCTTCAGATCAGAGTGCCCAGGGATAATGAGATTAAAATTGATGCGGCAGAACAGCTGTTTGCCCAATTTGCCTCTCTAAGAAAAAGTGGGGGATGGTTTTCTGCTTTTAAACCTCAGCCTTATCTGTCCTTTGAAATTGTGGCCTTGCATGAATCTATCAGGTTTTTGGTGTCATGCCACGCCAACCAGAAAGATTTGGTGGAAAAACAGATCAATGGAGCCTACCCTGATGCCCAGATACAAGAGGTGCCTGAATATAATATTTTTTCAGAGCAAGGTCAGACAGCCTACGCTTCTTTGAAACTAAGAAGCTCTGATTTTTTTCCTTTTAAAACTTTTCGTGATCTGCCGACAGATCCGCTCTCCGCTCTCACCTCATCTTTGGCCAAGATGGATCCTCAAGAAGGGGCAGTAATACAGCTTGTGATTTCTCCCTCCGCCAATTCTTGGAAAGATGGAGGCCGAGCCTGGCTGAAAAAGGAAAAAGATCCGGGCAAACCAGACAGTCCCAAACCTCCTCCTGATGCCAAGCAGATTGAGGCAGTTGAGGGGAAGATATCCCGCCCGGGTTTTGAAACAACATTACGGATAGTGGTGTCATCAACAAGTCAAGATTTGGCCAAAGCTCATCTTGCTAATATCCGCTCTGCCCTGGAGCAGTTTTCCGGCCCTTACAACTCTCTGTCTTCTTTAAAAATCAGATCGGAAAAAGGCTTTATGACTGATTTTATCTACCGTTATCCTCCCAGATTTACCAAACCTTCCATTCTGACATCAGATGAGCTATCCTCAATTTTCCATTTTCCCAATAAAAGCGTGGAAACTCCTCACATTATGTGGTTGTCATTTAAGGGGGCCCCTGCTCCGGAAACAATCCCCACCTCCGGTCTTTTTTTAGGGCGGTCAATATTCCGCGGCATTGACCGGCCGGTTTATCTGTCTGATGATGACAGGCGCCGTCACATGTATGTGATAGGCAGAACCGGTACCGGCAAAACCGAGTTTTTGAAATCTTTAATACTGCAGGATATTTTATCCGGCAAAGGTTTGGCCTTTATTGATCCGCACGGTGATGCTGCAGAGGAGATATTGGAGCTGATTCCGCCTTCTCGAGCGGAGGATGTAATTTATTTTGATCCCTCAAATTTGGATCGTCCTTTGGGCCTTAATATGCTGGAGTCCAGCAGTGAGGAGCAGAAACATTTTGTGGTGGCCTCCATCATCGGGTTGATGTATAAACTGTTTGATCCTCAAAGAACAGGTATTATTGGTCCCAGATTTGAACATGGAGTCAGAAATGCCATGTTAACTGCTATGTCAGTGGCAGGATCTACTTTTGTGGAGGTGATGAGGGTGATGACAGATGCTAAATTTGTCCAGGAACTACTGCCCTATGTGACTGACCCGGTGGTCCGCCGCTACTGGACAGATCAGATTGCCCAAACTGCTGATTTTCACAAATCAGAAGTTTTGGATTATACGGTTTCCAAATTTGGCCGTTTTGTTACCAATAAAATGATCAGAAATATCATTGGTCAGTCTCAATCATCTTTT
>CAYHYM010000014.1:0-11904 GCA_964360965.1 uncultured Gammaproteobacteria bacterium | reverse complement strand
ACGGGGTGTAGTTCATCGGTAGAACGTCCGGTTTGGGACCGGAAAGCAGGAGGTTCAATTCCTCTCACCCCGACCAAGTTAGACGTTGTCGCAAGGCGATATTGCGAGAACTCTGGGTGTTCATCGGTCATATATTAGCGACTTAGAACGAGGAAGGCGCAATCCTTCGCTTTTGACTATTCAAAAAATAGCAAAAGCGATAAATATTTCGCCTAAAGAATTACTATGAAAAAAATAATATTCTTTTTGTTATTCTGGTTATTGTTAGCAAATATTTTTGCCTTGTTAGTATTGAACAGATTTAATTTGAAGGGTGATACTGCTTACGCTTGGATTGATCCACTAAAAACAGTTCAAGATCAAACATGGAATCCAATTGCACTTCATTCACGTTGGGACTCTTTCTTTTATGTTGACATTGCGCAAAATGGTTATCATCTGACGCCGGGCAACACTCTTTCAAATATTGTTTTCTTTCCACTTTACCCGTTTTTAATTCGCACAATTTCACCATTATTTTTTGGTAATTTTGTTTTTGCCAGTTGGTTTATAAGTATTCTTGCCTTGATTGGCGGAGTAATTGTTTTTTATAAATTGCTTAAAGAATTTCATCCGACTATAGACCCCGAAACGCCGATATTTTATTTGTTGATTTTTCCTACCGCTTTTTTCCTTAACGCCGTATATACGGAATCTCTTTTTCTCCTTCTGTCATTATTGACTTTTTACTATGCGTTTAAGGGGCGTTTCGGAGCTGCCGGACTTTTCGGAATTCTCGCTGCGCTTACGCGCGTTACAGGAATTTTGTTATTTATTCCTGTTCTTTGGGAATTTTGGAAACGACACAGGACACGGAAAATTTTTAGTTTATCATTTCTTCCTTTGCTTCTTATTCCTCTGGGCACTTTTCTATTTTTTCTTTACCACTATTTCGCGTTTGGGGATTTTCTTCTTTTTCTAAAAGTGGAAAGCGCGTGGGGTCGTGCGTTCCAATTTAACAAAGACCATTTTCTATTCTTTTCTCATCCGGCAGTGATAAATTTTTTCCTTGATATTGCATTTGCTGCTTTTGCTCTTATTACCACCTATCACGTGTTCAAGCAAAAATGGGTATCATATGGACTTTATATTCTTGCGACCCTTGGAGTGGCTTTGAGCACTGGAACTTTTATGTCAGTCGGGCGTTATATTTTAGTCCTGTTCCCGATGTACATAGCACTCGCAACTATCAAAAGCCATCACTTTGAAAAAATTTATACTTTTGGTTCTTTGCTACTTTTTGCGCTCAATGTTACATTATTTGTGAATTGGTATTGGGCAGGTTAGAAGGTTGCGGCGCGCCAACTTCGTTGGCACGAAATTCGGCGGCGTGGATTGGGACTATTTTTTTATGGATAAAATTTTGCAGGTGTTATTATTTTTAAGTTTTATTCTGATAGCAGTTTTATACATTAGTAATAACTTTGTCAGTAATAACCCAACTCCCACTCTCCTGGGCCAAAATAATAAATCCTCAAATCCCACACCAATGCCTTCCCTTGAAACACCCACACCTGTTCCTTCCGGCAGGCAAATAAAAGTACCTATACTTCTATACCATTATATTGGGGGGAATCCCAACCCTGATGATAAAGCAAGGGATGCTTTGTCTGTTTCTCCCCGAAATTTTGACGAGCAGATGGAATTTTTAAGAAAAGAGGGTTTTCAACCAATCACTTTGGATACCATGATGGCTGCATTGTTGGGTCAAATAAGCCTTCCCACCAAACCGGTGGTGATCAGTTTTGAAGATGGTTATGTGGATTTGTACCACAACGCCTTTCCCATCCTGCAAAAATATGGGTTTAGAGCTGTGGCTTTTATTCCCACGAGACTCATGGGTACCAAGTATTATTTAAGTTGGGAACAGCTGACCATCATACAAAAAAGCGGCCTTTTGTCCTTCCAGTCCCATTCTGTCAGCCATGTCAACTTAACCGAACTTTCCAAAGAACGGATGATGCTGGAACTTGCTGACAGCAAAAAGCAACTTGAGCAAAGATTTGGCATTCCGGTTAACTTTGTGGCCTATCCCTACGGATTCTCAAACACCCAAGTTTGGCAAACCGCCCAACAGGCAGGCTATGTTGGGGGATTGGGAACTTGGCCTTCCACTATTCAGTCAGAAGGGACAATTTTTAATATGCCCCGAATTAAGGTTTCAGGGGATTGGGATATTGCTACTTTTGCCTCAAAACTTTAGCGGTCTTCTCGGGCACGGGCAATGTTAACCACAATTTTTCTGCCGTCAACATCTGTACCATTTAGGTTTTTGACTGCATTGTTTGCTTCTTCCTCAGTTGACATTTCCACAAAACCAAAACCGCGGGATCTCCCGGTGTCTCTGTCTTTGACCACTTGAGCTGAAACTACAGTTCCTGCTTGAGAAAACATTTCTGCCAATTTGGCATCATCAACTTCCCAGGGAAGAGAGCCAACAAACAACTTTTTATTATTTATAAAAAATCACCTCACTTTCTTTTTAAATTTAGGTGAGGTGATTACAGTAGACTTACTAAATACACTCTACACACTATAATCATAATATAACATACACTATTTAAAAAAGCAATGGGGTAAGGTTGCGCAAATTACGCGCAAAATCTTGCGCAATCATCATGATTTAAGTATATAGTAAGTAGCCGTAGTACTTCCCTGTCGAGTAAGTAAACCTTTATCTACCAATTTCTTTAACTTAAGCTGGGCTGTTCTTTTGGCCACTTTAAGGATATCTACCACATCATCTGAGGTAATCTGACCAATGGTGGTTAAAAAGTCCATGATCTGAATCGCATCTCTATCCAGGAAAACTTGGTCAGATTTTTTACTGACTTTACCAAAACCAATGGCTTGTATTTGCTCCAATGCTTTCCTCGCTTCCACCAAAAACCCTTCAGTAAAATACTCCAACCATGGTGTAAAATCTTTGCCTTCTTGGTAATGATAACCTTGAACCTCATGTTCGGCATTATAATATGACATTCTATCTCTGTTATAGTAATCCTCAAGCACGATAATTTTTCTAAAATCCCACCCGTCCCGATATAAAAGCAGTTGAGTTAACAGCCTGGCCACCCTGCCATTACCATCAGTAAATGGGTGAATGGTGACAAATTGAAGATGGAGTATACCAGCTCTTATGATAGGATGGATTTCTTTTGCTGAATCTTTAAGCCATTTAAGAAGTTCTGCTGTCATCTTTGGCACTTGCCTTGAGGATGGTGCCTTAAAACGAAGCTTCTCTCTACCACCACCCAGGTCATATAGTACATAAACATCGCCTGGTCTAAATTTACCTACTTTGTTATCTTCTGCAAGGCCCAACATCACCATCTTGTGAAGGTTTAAGATTTCATCTAAAGTGACAAGTTGTTTGTATTTGGCAATTGACTCTAATTTTTGCAGAGCCTTATAATAATTCTCCACCTCCAAAATATCTTTCTCAGAAGCTCTGACAGTTTTTCCCTCAATCACTTTTCCTACCTCAAATTGAGCAAGCTTATTACCCTCAATTGAGGTTGATGTATGAGCCATTCTTAAGATGGCCTGACGTCTTAGTTGAGCTTCATTTAAAGGCAGTACCCGGGATCTTTCAACCACAGACTTAATCTCTACAATTTCGGTAATATTAAAAAGAATTTTCGAATTGATGCTATATCTGGGTTGAAACATGGTTTCCTTACTGGTAATTATACCATATTCTAACGCAAATTGCGCGCAAATTATCATGCAACCCCTTTTTGCCTCTTGAATATGTTTTTCATACTCTGCTAAGCTTAAAGCAAGTATGGCCAGTATTTCGGACAGACGTGAAAGACGGCGCCAGTTTTACAGATCTTTTGAGGCTCAAGCCTTACGCCACAGGTCTTTTTTTACCCAAATTTCCGATGATTTAACCGGCGCTTTTGGTTCCAGCGCTTTTTTAGTTTTAAATGTGGTCTGGTTTATCACCTGGGTCCTGATAAATACCGGCCAGGTGCCGGGAATTTTACCATTTGACCCTTTTCCCTTTGGGCTGTTGACCATGATGGTCTCTTTGGAGGCCATTGTTTTAGCTATAATCATTCTGGTTTCCCAAAACAGGCAGTCATATATTTCCTCCATCAGAGAGGAACTACACATGCAGGTTAATTTAATCGCAGAGGAGGAAATCACCAAAGCCTTAAAGCTTTTGGCGGAAATAAGAAATAAGATGGGTATTAAAGAAAAAGATCCTGAGCTGGAGGAAATGCTGGAGCGGATCAATACCAGTTATATTGAAAGGTCCCTGGTTGAGCAAATGCAAAAAGCTAATACCTCTTTATATTCAAAGCTGGTGGATAAATTAAAAGTTGATTTCCCGGATATCCTGGAGCCACTTAAAAATAGCAGCAAATGAAGGCAATGATACAAAAGATAAAAAAAATAGCCCAGGGCACTTTACTGGTTGAATTTGAACTTGAAAAGGTTGCTGAATTTCAACCTGGACAGTATTTTTATATCACTTTGATAAACCCTCCCTTCTCTGATGCCAGAGGACCAACCAGACATTTTTCCATTGTCAATACACCAGGGATCAAAAATACTCTGGTAATGGCAACCAGACTGCGGGAGTCTGCTTTTAAAAAATCCCTGCAACAATTACCGCCAGGTACTGAGGTTGAGATAGGCAAGATAGACGGACATTTCACATTACCTGAAGATCCCTTCAAACCCTTGGTATTTATTGCCGGGGGAATTGGTATTACCCCTTTTATGAGCATGATCCAATATGTATATCATGAGAATCTGCCATATAACATTACCCTAATTTATTCTAATAGAGATCAAGTATCCACCGCCTTTTTAAATGAGCTAAAACAACTTAACAACGAACTCTCAAACTTTAAACTGATCCTGACCATGACAGAGGATCCGCAATGGCAGGAAGAGAAAAGAATGGTGGATGCAGGGTTTATTAATCAGTATTTAAAAGAGCCTAACTTATATACTTTTATGGTGGCCGGGCCTCCCGGGATGGTTGAGCAAGTTTATGAGGAGATTAAAAAAACCGGAGTAGAGGATAAAAATATCATCACTGAAAATTTTTCAGGCTACTGAGATGTAGAAAATCATATCTTATAGTTAATCCACTTCCGATGTGTAGTAATACTTGCTAAAGTTTAATTAGTTTAATGTCTCCTTGTTGGAAAATTATTTTTTTGTCAGGAAAGTATATAAGATCTTTATCATCAAGCCCCAACAGGGTAATTATGTAATTATTACAAGCAAGATCCGGTTGAAGCTTCCCCCCCACAATATTAAAGGGAAGAATTTCCCCGGCATTACTGTAAAAAAGCGCTGCCTCAGCAGGCATGTCCAGCATCCATAAGCATTTCTTGTCTGAAATTGTACCAAAATACTGAGCTACTTCCTTTGTTTCAAAGTAATAGGGGATTATCCTGGGAAAGTTGAGATTAAACACAACAAAAGTAAAAATTACGCTTGTTAAAAAAAGTATCCCTTTAAATTTAAGGAGCACAGCCAACCTGGTAATAACTTTACTATTTAAAATAATCAGGGAGAGGGTGGTAACAACAATTCCATAAAGCATCACCATCCTGTTAGTACTGCCCATAAATATTGGCATGGCTGCCAAAATCACCACCAGTGATAAATTAATTAGTCTGTTTGAGGATCTTTTTAAATAATCTGCGGCTGATAAAAAAATATAAAAAGCCAGGGCCGGCGCCAGCGGTAAAATATACCACCAAATTTTATTGTGGGGGAGGGAAAAAATAACCAGTCCCCCCAGGATATAACTTAGTAATACTTTCTTTGGCCAGCTTAGCTGATGATGTACTAAGTCCCACAGCAGTAGAGCTAAAAATATAGTCCATCCAGGTCTTAAACTATCCCACCACCATCTGGCATACCAAAAAAACGGGGCATCATGATGAATATAGCGGACAGTTGAGGAAAAGCCAAATCCAACAAATATTTTGATCACCTCTAAAAAACCAAACTTAAAACCTAAATATAAAATCCAGGGAACCAGCAAGACAGAGGCTGAAGCTAAAAATTTAAGCAAATCTTTACATCCAATCTTCCTCATCAGCAAAAGGGCTACCAAAGGAAGAACAAATATGACTGCCGGCTGGCCTTTGGATAAAACCGACAATCCAAAGGTCAAACCGGAGCAAACCAGCAGCAGATCTTTTTTGCGCTGAACGTAAAAGATCAAAAATAGTAAACTGCTAAAGAGAAATAAGCTCAACCCTGTATCAAGCTGAGCGTATTGGGAAGAAAGCCATAAATCCGCAGAGGTTAGTATGGCAAGCAATCCCAAAAAAAGGGCATAAAAGTTTACATTAGGAGCGTATCTTTGGGAAAATATCAGGTAAATTAAAAAAGTAGACAGTCCCAGTATAAATGAGGGTAATCTGTAGGCCCATTCAAAAGCGCCAAAAACAGTGGTAGATAGAGTCATCAAAAGATAAACTAAAAATGGCCTTTCTATATGATAGTAAAGACGAAGATCACTGTTTTCTGAAACAGGAATACTAAATTTTACTACTCGATCAAACTGGCTACCTGATAAAGGAACCAGCCAACTGCCATATTCTTTCATTCTTTTGGCATTCTCTGCCCTGTGAGCCTCATCAAAATCATGAAAAGGAATCTCAACCATAAAAGTAAGTGATTTGCCCACAAAAATCACCAGAAACAGAACCACACATAAGAGGATCCAAAACTGTGGTTTTTTAAAACTTAACATCTTAAGATATAATACAAAGTTAAAGGATAAAATAAAAGTTTCTAAAAAATGAACCTTTTTAAAAAAACTGTTCCCATCACCATTATATTTATTCTGACTGCGCTATTTATTCTAAATTTAGCTAATTCACCTTTTTCTAAAAAGCCTATTTCTACTCCTCAGCCTGCTCCCGCCTTCATCAAGGTGGGGGACCTGACAAAAGTTAAGTATCCGCAGGATTTTACCTTAGTTTTAGTGGGGGATTCAATGATTGAGGCTTTGGGGAATTCGGATGAAATAAGGGACAATTTTGCCAAATATTATCCCCAAAAAAGTTTGGAAGTGCTAAATTATGGTTTTGGCTCAACCAATATTTTATCTCTTCAAAAAAGACTTAAGGAAAAAACTTTTTACGGACGGGAGTTCAGGGCCATTACCGAGATTGACTTTGACCTAATTTTGATTGAATCTTTTGGACATAA
This sequence comes from uncultured Gammaproteobacteria bacterium, assembly GCA_964360965.1. Classification (GTDB taxonomy): domain Bacteria; phylum Patescibacteriota; class Microgenomatia; order Daviesbacterales; family UBA10151; genus CAYHYM01. Next base: position 4,668 of record CAYHYM010000014.1, on the reverse strand, counting down.
CCCTTTATCTGATTTTCCACTTGATGAAGGCTTAAAAAAACAAACAGAAGCGCTTTTGGAGGCTGTACAAATAATAAAAAATAAAAATCCCCAAGGTAAAATTGTCTTTTTGGCAACCATTGCTCCCAGCAGGAAAAATTATGCCAGGGGACAACGAGAGTTATCTGATAAAGAGAGGAAACAGTGGGCCAATGAGAGAATAGCATATATTAAAAACCATATTAAATTTGCCAAAGATCATAATATTCCCGTTATTAATATCTTTGAAAAATCTATCAAGGAAGATGGGGATCTAAATTTGGATTATGTCAGAAAAGAAGATTATATCCATCCTTCTCCCAAAGGGGTTATTTTCATCAGTGGGGAAATTGTTGATTTCATCTACCAAAATAAAATATTAGAATAACTGCAGGAGCTAGACTATTGAACATGTCCCAATACCAAAGGGGTTCTTATGTGCAGCTTTCCAGGAGTGGAGGAGTTGATTACGATTACACCTGAGAGGTGTAAGCCTCAAATGACTTAAAAGATGAGGATTTACCCAAAATGTTAATACCATTCGATAAAAACGAGATGGGTAAGTTCTTTTGCGATCTTGCTAAATCTCTGGAGAGTGGGATATTTAAATAATCTAATTTTTTCAAACTTTGTGTAACCGATGTATCTCATCTTCTGCAAACTCTTGCTTTTCATCCTATAATGGTGTATAAAAGCAACATGGCAAACCAGGAATTTGGTAAACAACCAGGACAAGGACCATACTTTGGAGATCGTGAACTAGCTGAGCTATATGTAAATGGCACAATCCATGATGCATATTTTGGTGATCATGGTGAGGACCCACTACAGAGATTAAGAAGATTTTCAGGATTAGTTGAAGAAGAGGAAACAGGAAGAAATATAGCCACTAGAATTGTGGATGAATTTGATATTGCTGGTATGTTATGGCAATTAAATGATGAGGGCAAGGTACCACCAAGAGTAATCAATTTTAGTTCTTCTGCTGTACAGCAAGAGTTATCAGCACAAATGCAGACTTTCTTAAGTTTACCAGAAGATCAAAGGACTAGATTTGTTGATGGTTTAAGAGATCGACCTTGGTAATTTACTCTATTTCCACTTTTGCCAGATTTCCCTTCGATTCTGGTTCGACCCCGCTCACCATCACTCAGAGTTATAACTTTTTTAATCCCTTCTTTTAGAGTTTCTTTAATAAACCTAAATCTCCTTTAATTAATGCTTCTTTTTTAACTTTACTCCATTTCTTAAGTTGAAATTCTCTCCTCATAGCTTCAATTCTAGTTGAGTGTTCTTCAAAGAAAACAAGCTCACATGAATCAAAGTATTTAATATATTTTGCAGATTTAGTAGTTTTATTTTGGTGTTCCTTTATTCTTTTGAAAAGATTACTGGTTTGTCCTATGTATAGAGTATTTAATGAAGTCCGGAGAATATAGACAGTATATTTTATTTCCTTCGACTCGTCCCTCGACTTCGCTCGGGACTCGCTCAGGTCATCGACTCTGAGGTCTGAGACCTCATCGCTCAGACTCGAAGAGACATTCGACCTAATCATGAGCTGAGTATACATCAACTAAGCGGTTATAACCATGAGCGATGGTGAGCTTGTCGAACCAAAGTCGAACTGCTGCCCCTCAAGGACTTATTCATCAACCGAGAGCTTGAGATTGATTGTAGCTTAGAAAGCTTAAAGATTCTTTATTCTGAGCTTAATATACCAGAACCTAACTATGGATATGCTCAAATTTAAAAGGTTAGTGGTCTTTTAAGTTGTTCCCTAATGAAATCAAAGTCTTTTATAGTAAGAATTTTGTTGTTTGGATCTGTTAGTAGAAGGTTTTCCTTTTGAAATTCCCTTGCCTTTTTATATGCTTTAGAGAAATTTTTTCTTAGAGTTACTGCTGAAATCATACCAGTAAACAGATCTCTTTCGTATTCCTCAACTGCCTTTTTTAAATCTACAATTAGCGATTTCGTACTAACTATTAACCCTTTACCCGAATTATTCTTCATCTTAAATCCCCTTAAGTGCCTAGTAGTTGCGTTCTTCGTAAGATACCAGCTCATCTTACCCCCCTTTGACCTAAGTTGAGTTAATTTGGGAATCCTTTGATGTACTGTCCCGTGCCTATAAATAAAATATAGAATCCCTGCACAGTTTTCATAAGCTCTGTTACTCCTTGAGAAGTATTCTCGTATAAAAGACACTGCATTTTCTGAACTGTTGAACCCTTTATAAAGACTTCCCAAATAGTCGGTCATGGAAAAAACTAAAAGAGGAACTGCAAAGAACGAATATTTAGTTTTTTTAACAATCTGAAGGAAATCAGTATCAATCTGATTTTTGATGTTAGTAATCTCGTCTTTGATAATCGATTTCTTTAAGGCCATAAATTACTATATTCTGGGCTTAATATGCCTAACCCTGCTGCCTATAATACCACATAATAAATCTGTTAAAATAAGATTGTTTTGAGGATGTAATGAACTATGAATGATGACTCTTCTAATCTTGACTTACTAATAAAGCAGCTAGATAAGCTACTGCTTGAGGGCTATAACATCCATCGTGATCTTTTTGCAGATTACCCCGAAAAGCAAAAAGAACCTAACTTTGATTTAAAGACTTATACGTCAAATAATATAGGTGGATATGCAGATTGGTACGATACTACGATCGCAATACTCGGTAAATTACCACGATCGCACTATACGATCCACTTCCTTAAACCAAAAATCCCACCTAGCATTCACATAAGCGGTTTTCCAGAAGAGCTATCACGCACTAAATTACACTTTGACTACTCACTCTATTCCCTAGAGGAGATAATCCTAAGATTAGAAGAGAATCAAAATTTAGCAATCAGAAAAGAGATTGCAGAAAAAGAATATCAAGCAGATACTATTTACCGAATTACTTATAGCGATCATACACGAGAAGTTAAATTAAATAACATTGTCCTCACAAAAACAGATTTTGATTCAGAAAATGATAATTGTTTTAGCTTCATTTACTCAAATCCAAACCGTCCTATTGGAATTGAGGAATTGGAAAGCGGAATAAAAGCAAAGTTAAAAAAGCGATTAGCTCACATTGTGAGGGACTTAGGGTTTGTAAATGAGCTCAAAGACGTTTTCTTTCCAGTTGTTACTAAGAATAAGTTAATGTTTATTAACCCTATTACTAAACAGTATATTTATAAGCACAATTTACCAGCTATTAACTTCAGGAAAATTGAGAGACAGAGTGAGAAAAAGTAAGACAAAGTGAGTTTTAGCAAGCTTCAGTGAGCCTACAACGACATTCCTAAACTTCCAGCCTAAAATCAGCTTGTGATGGCACAAGCAGACATTCCAAACAAGAGATTAACTTTATATTTTGAAAAATTATATGGCAAGAAATTGTCTGAAACTGAAGTTTTGGAATATAAACAAAGGCTTGTCAGGTTCTTCTCTATCCTCATTGAAATTGACCAACGCAATAAAAGAAAAAGTAATGAAAATAAAAATATCTGAGATACAAATAATTCCTATAAAACCACAAGAAGGCTTAGTTGCTTTTGCCAGTTTCGTGCTTGACAACAATCTGTACTTAGGATCAGTAGGCATTGTTACAAAACCAGAAGGCGGTTATCGCTTGGTTTATCCCACAAAGAAGTTAGGCATAAGAAATATAAATATCTTTCATCCGATAAATAAAGATTTTGCTCAATCTATAGAAAAGGAGGTCATCAGTAAATTTGAAGATGTAATGAACAATGATAGATACGATAGTTTTAACACTTAAACAAGGCATGTTTACAATCATGGAACACGATAGATTCAGTCCCTCAACAAAGGGGCTATATGATTCCTCAAATTATTACCGTCTAGGCGGTAGATCAAACATGACCTGCGTACAAAACCCTACCTCCTCTGAGCTAAAAAATGGCATTTATAAGCCGAGGCTAACGGTAACTAAAAGAATGAATAGGGATCGTAACTTTGAAATTACCCTAAAAATTGAATTATCTCTGCCAAAGCTGACATTTGGTAACAACTTTGACGAGCTTGAGGATAGCGACTTTGAGTTGGTAGTTTCTACACTCAAACAGAAACTTAGAGATATGGGTGTTTATTTATTTGAGAATAATTTAATAATTGCTCCTGTTTCTAATATTCACTATTCAAAAAATATCCCTTTAACCGACTACAGCACACCTTATACCTACTTAGAGATAATGTCTAAGATAAATATCAACCAACGATTAGATTTAAACCAGACAGATTTTAGGAACGAAGGGCACAGTTTAAAATATAGAGCTAACTCTTTTGAAGTCGTATTTTACGATAAGCTCAAAGATTTGAGTAAGGCTAAGATAAGCGAGAAACGAGCTGAAGAAAAAGATAATGCTATACAGCTCAATCTTTTTGAGACAGTTGAGATAAAAAAGCCATTTGAGGTACTCCGGATGGAAGTAAGGTTAAACAGAAAACAAAAGCTTATACAAATACTGGACAAGATAGGAATAAACCAAGAGCCTACCTTCCAACTTCTGTTTAGCAAAGAAATTGCCCAAAAAGTTCTGATTTATTACCTGAAGGAAATTGAGGACGGTTACCCAACCCTTCTTTTATTTGACTCAAAAGATCCCAAGGTTTTCTTGT
>CAYHYM010000013.1:0-13296 GCA_964360965.1 uncultured Gammaproteobacteria bacterium | reverse complement strand
AGTTCGTGGGATGTTTGATTTTTCAGGTAAAAGCTTAGATCAGGCTGGACCATCAACTCCTGTAGAAGTATTAGGTCTGGAAAATGTCCCACCAGTGGGAGCAACTTTGGGCCAGGAAGAAGCTGAACAATCTATTAAAGAGGTAGCTGCTAGTTTAGTAGATAGGCTCAAAACTGAAAAGGAAAAGAGCTTAAAGGTAATTATTAAGGCAGATAAGCAGGGCTCACTGGAGGCAATTCAAGCATCACTGGAAAAAAATAACAAAGAGAGAAAAGTGGTCAATTTTATTTTTACCGGTACAGGTGATATTGGGGAAGAAAATATTAAATTAGCGGCAACTGTTGGAGCCATTGTGGTGGGATTTAATGTTAAAGTGGCGCCAACTGCCCAAAAGTTAGCTGAAACTGAGCATGTTTTAATTAGAACATACAATATTATTTATGAGCTTTTGGAGGATATTGAAGAAGTAGTGAAAACTTTACTTGAGGTGGGACAGCTGGAAGAAGTTTTGGGAAAGGCTGATATTATTGCCGAGTTCCCCTATGGCAAAGGAGAAAGAATTGCCGGATGCAGAGTGATTGAGGGGGGAGTTGCCAAAGGACAAAGAATCAGGGTGGTTAGAGATGATCAGGCAATAGGAGAGACCAAACTTAAATCTTTAAGAAAAGTTAAAGAAGAGGTAAATAAGGTAGAAAAAGGAAATGATTGCGGCATGCTCTTTGATCCAGCTTTAGATTTCCAAATTGGGGATATGGTGGAATCATTCAGGGTAATATAGCTGACTGATTTGATTTTTATGGAATAGTAAGATACAATCCCAACCATACTGCCCCACTATAGATGAAATACGATTCACAAATTGTTGATCTTAAAAATCTCCTGCCAACTGCCAAAAATATTTTGATTGTGCTTCCTGTCTCCTCTGACATAGACCGGCTGGCAGCGGGTTTATCCCTTTTTCTTTTGCTCACGCAACAGGGTAAAGAAGTGGTAATTTCATGCGAAGATACCATCAAAGTTACCCAGTCTCACCTTTTTGGTATAGATCATATTCAAAAAAATATACCTTTAACCAATGGCGGAAATTTTATTTTAACCCTGGAGGGTGTTGCTGTACCTGATCCCGGCAGTGAAACTGGCTGGAAAATACCCAGTTTGGAAAAACTGGATTATTTCCCGGAAAACAACAACCTGAATTTGATATTTCATGTTCTGCCTGGACAAACATTTCAGCCCTCAAGAGTAACTCCCCATTATCAGGGAAGCGGTTTTAATGTAATTTTTATAGTTGGGGCAGTTAATTTAAATAGTTTGGGAAACATTTATTTGCAAAATCAGCAGGTTTTTCAAGGAGCGCATATTGTCAATATAGACAATCAAAGCTCAAATACCGGCTTTGGTTCCACCAATGTAATTGATCCAGATACCTCTTTTTTATCAGAAATGATGATGTATTTGATATCAGATTTGGGGCTGTCTTTGGATGGGGATAGCGCCACTAATCTCTTGTCCGGCATTTTTGAGTCAAGCGGGAATTTAACAAATCATAGCATAGGAGCTTCCACTTATCTGGCAGTGGCAAATTTGCTGCAGGCAGGAGGACAAAAACCTAAATTATCTGAAGGATCTGCTCCATCAGGGCTGGATCTTTCTGCTCTTATTAAACCATCTCCCGCTCAAGGGAATAGCGAACCTTTCCCCACTCCTACTGTGGTGGATTCAGACCATCCTTCTCCGGAAGAAAGACCAGCTGATGAAGGAGTTATTTCTGAAAATCCTGAACCAGACTGGCTCACCCCCAAAATCTACAAAGGCACATCAATAGGATAAGGCCTTGCATATTCTGATTGTTTCTGTTACAATACTTAAAACTTAAGTTAATTTTGGACAACTTCTTGGCACCGAAGTTGATCCATTAAAAAGGAGGGAAGATGCCATTTGATGCAAAAGTAAAACAACAAATTATCAAGCAATTTGCTCAAAAGAGTGGTGACACCGGGTCCCCAGAAGTGCAAGCTGCACTTTTAACAGAGCAAATTAAGAATTTGACTGTTCATTTAAAAGAGCATCCTCATGATATTCATTCCCGTCGGGGACTTTTATCTATGGTTAACAGAAGAAGAAGGTTGTTACAATACTTACTTAAAAAAGATGAGGAAAGATATACCATGGTGATTGAGAAATTGGGACTGACAAAATAAATTATGAATAAAATAGTTACTAAAGAAATAGACTTTAATGGTCGTAAATTAAAATTAGAAACAGGCAAACTGGCTCTGCAGGCAGATGCCTCTGTGGTAGTATCCTGGGGGGAAACAGTAGTTTTGGTAACAGTGGTCAGCAAACCCCCAGTTGAGGTCACAGACCATTTCCCTTTATCTGTTGATTATGTGGAGAAATATTATGCCGGTGGCAGAATCTCTTCTTCCAAATTTATCAAAAGAGAAAACAGGCCTTCAGAAGGAGCCATTTTATCTGGAAGATTGATTGACAGATCAATAAGGCCTTTATTCCCCGGGGATTTTCAGAGCGCGGTTCAGGTGATAATTACGGTTTTATCAATTGATCAAATCAGCGATCCTGATGTGGCGGGACTTATTGGCGCATCAGCCGCCCTATCGATTTCATCAGTGCCTTGGCATGGTCCGCTGGGCGCAGTCAGAGTTGAGCATCCCAATTTGGATCTTTTAGTGGCTGCATCCTCTGATAAGGTAGTCATGATTGAGGCCGGAGCAAATCAGGCAGATGAAAAGATGGTATTTGAAGCTATCAAAGAAGGGTACAATCAAGCCCAACCTGTGATCGGGCTGATAGAAGATTTTACCAAAGAAGCAGGGCGGGAAAAACAGCAATATTCTCATATAGCAGAGGAGATAGAAGAAACGTTAATAGATGAAATTAAAAAGCTGGCGCGTGAGCGTATAGAAGCAGCTTTATTTGATAACGAACATCCTTGGCATGAAGCCACAGGCGATATGATCAAAGAAGAGCTGTCTTTAAAATATGCCCAAAGTTTAACTCCTCAAATAGTATCCGGCATTTTTGATAAGGTCGCCAAGGAGATTATGAATGAAACTATATTGGGTCAGGGAAAAAGAGTTGACGGCAGAGCTATGGATGAAATGAGACCCGTCAGTATTGAGGTGGGGGTATTGCCCCGTACTCATGGCTCAGCGATTTTTCAGCGGGGAGACACTCAAGTTTTATCAGTAGTTACCCTGGGAGCAGCAGCTTTATCGCAGACTATTGAGGGGATGTATGGTGAGGAACAAAAAAGATTTATGCATTTTTATAATATGAGCATTAACCCGTTTTCAACAGGAGAGGTAAAAAGAATAGGATCTCCCAACAGACGTGATATTGGACATGGGTCTTTGGTGGAAAAGGCTCTTTCCCCGGTTATTCCCAAAGAGGAAGATTTCCCATATGCCATCAGGGTGGTTTCCGAGGTTTTGGCTGCCAATGCCTCTACTTCCATGGCATCTTTATGTGCTTCAACCCTGGCTTTACTTAACACAGGAGTTCCTTTGATTGAACCTGTGGCAGGTATTGCTCTGGGACTTTTATCAAGTCCGATTAACCTTAAGTCAAATAAAGATAAATTCCAGGTGATTACAGATATGAGAGCTGTGGAGGATTTTTACGGAGAGATGGATTTTAAGGTGGCCGGAACTAAAAACGGCATTACAGCTATTCAGATGGATACCAAACTTGAGGGTATCAGCTTTGAAATTATTGAACAAGCCTTAGAAATGGGTCAAAAAACAAGGCTTGATATTCTGGATAAGATGAATGAGGTAATTTCCCAACCCGCTCCTCTATCTCCTCATGCCCCCAGAGTGGGAATGTTGCATATTAAACCGGAAGAAATTGGTATGTTAATTGGCCCGGGCGGGAAAAATATCAATGGCATAATTGCCAAAACCGGAGCCCAGATTGATGTGAAAGATGACGGGACAGTGATGATTTCTTCAACCAGTGAGGAATCAATCAAGGCGGCAATTTCATCAGTGGAGGGAATGTTTAAAACTGTTAGTGTGGGGGAGGAATTTATGGGTAAGGTGGTAAGATTGACAGCATTTGGGGCTTTTGTGGAAATAGCACCCGGTAAAGATGGATTGGTGCATATTTCACAAATGGCGCCGGGTCATGTTGAAAGGGCGGAGGACGTTGTTTCCGAGGGTCAGGAAGTTAAGGTAAGGGTGACGGATGTATCATCGGATGGAAAAATTGGTTTATCTATGCTTTTTGGAGAAGATATGAAACCGCAGTCTGAGGGAAGGCCCAGAAGCTCGCCTAGATTCGGCCCGCCCAGACGCGAGGCTGGTGAGGCTGGAGATGGTGGTAGACCCCGGTTCGCAGGCGGTCGTTCCACTGGAGGATTTAGGTCTGATAGACCAAGGCCTTTTGGTAGGTTTGATCGGCCTGCCCGCCGAAGTTTTAGTCAGGGTGGTGGTATAAGAAATCGTAATCGCAGTGGTGGAGGTGGCTTTGGAAGATAAAAAATATGGATACTGCCCAAGTTTTAGATGAGTTAAAGCAAAAAATTGCTCAAGTATCTTTACCGCAAGATGTTGAAGAGAAACTGATAAATTTATTAAGATTCCCCCTGCAAAGCAGTGAATTTGAGAAAGCGGCATCATATATAGATTTTGTTGCCTCCTTACCTTTTAACAAATTAAGCCAGGATATTTTAGATCTTGACCGGGCCAGACAAATTTTAGATAAAAACCATTACGGCTTAAAAAATGTTAAAGATAGGATTTTAGAGTATCTGGCTGTTTTGACTTTGCAAAAAAGGAGCACTCAGCAAAAAATTATGCGCGCCCCCATCTTACTTTTTGTAGGACTGGTCGGATCAGGTAAAACTTCTATTGCCTACTCTATTGCAGAAAGTTTGGGCAGGAAAATTTTTAGAATTCCTTTTGGGGGGCTTGGCGATGTGACGCAACTTCGAGGAATTTCCAAAACAAGGCCGGATGCCCAGCCGGGGCAAATAATTAAAGCAATTAGAGATGCACAGGTAAGCAGTCCGGTGATACTTTTGGATGAGATTGACAGGATAGCAGAAGCGCAAAGAGTGGATATTATGGGAGTTTTGGTAGAGCTTTTGGATCCGGGGCAAAATCAAGCTTTTTTGGACCATTACCTGGATTTTCCATATGATCTTTCTCAGGTTCTTTTTATTGCAACTGCCAATAATACGGCGAATATTGCCACAGCAGTCTTAGACAGAATGGAGGCAGTGGAGATGCCAAGTTATTCTGATGAAGAAAAAACTATTATTGGCAAAAATTATCTGCTGCCAAAGATTTTAAATGATATTGGTTTGGGATTTGAGACATTGAATATTGAAGATAATGTTTGGCCGCAGATCATCCGTCCTTTGGGATTTGATGCGGGGATCAGGTCATTGTCAAGGGCGCTGGAGCAGATATCAAGAAGAGTAGCCAGAAAAATGGTGGAAGGAGAAAATGGCCCATTCAATATTAATGGACAAAATTTGGCAGAATACTTAGGAAATGGACAAGTTTAATCATAGAAATAATCAACCTTTAAAAATTATCCCTTTGGGTGGTGTGGGTGATGTGACCAAAAATATGTATGTGTATGAGTATGGGGATGACATTATTATCATTGATTGTGGTGTGGGATTTCCGGATGAGGCCATGCTGGGCGTGGATCTGGTCATTCCTGATATTTCATATCTGCGGGATAAAAAGGAAAAAATCAGGGCCATTTTAATTACTCATGGGCATGATGATCATATAGGCGGTTTGCCTTACATCTGGCCGGAACTTCAGGTGCCAATTTATACCAGGAGACTAACTGCGGGTTTTATCAAAGCTAAATTTAACGAACACGGTATCACTAAAAATAAAATATTTGAAATTAATTTGGATCAGCAGTTAAAATTGGGAAGTTTTACAGTATTTTTTTACCAGGTGTCTCATTCAATTCCTGATTCTATGGGTCTAGTTATTAAAACCCCCTTCTCCACCATTATTCATCAGGCTGATTTTAAGATTGACTGGACACCGGTATCAGGACAGGTAACAGATGTGGGAAAGGTAGCTCAGCTTGGAAGAGAAGGGGTAAATTTTTTGCTAATTGATTGTTTAAGAATTGAAAAACCAGGCTTTAATAGATCAGAACAGTCGATTGAGTCAACCTTTGAAAAAGTAGCCTTAGAAACTGCAGGAAAGCTACTAATTACCATGACTTCATCTAATGTCTCCAGGATGCAACAAGCCATTAATGTGGCAGCTAGAGTTGGACGTAAAATAGCCTTGGCTGGTAGATCTTTTGAAAATAATTTTCAAGTAGCCAGAGATCTGGGATATCTGCATATTCCTCCAGGGCTAGTGATTGCCCCGGATGCAATACAATCTTTTGCCCCCTCCAAAGTACTGGTGCTAATTGCTGGAGCTCAAGGTCAGTCTGGTTCCTCCTTGTCTCGAGCAGCCAATGAGGAGCATAAGCAGGTTAAACTAAAAGAAGGGGATAGTGTGGTTTTCTCTGCTGATCCAATCCCCTCCACTGAATCAGCTCAGAATGCCTTAATTGATGCTTTGGTCAGACTGGGAGTAGATGTTTATTATTCCGGCATCAGCTCAGACCTACATGTGAGCGGACACGCAGCTTCAGAGGAGTTAAAACTGATGGTTGGTTTAATTAAACCGCAATATATGCTACCTATAGGAGGAACTTTTAGGCATATGAAGATTTTTGCCAAAACTTTTGAGGAGATGGGGTATGAGAAAAAAAGAATCTTGCAAATAGAAGATGGTCAGGTAATTGAACTATTGGGCGATTCTTTGAAAGTTGATGGTAAAATTGATGTAAAAAATATCTATGTTGATGGATTAGGGGTGGGGGACGTAGGCAGTGTGATCCTTAAAGATAGACAGGTCATGTCAGAGGATGGGATTGTGGTGGTGATAGTGCCTGTTGATATGCATAATGGTAAATTGGAAGGAGAAGTAGATGTTATCTCAAGGGGGTTTGTTTTTGAGAAGATTTCAGCAGATATTTTACATCAGGCCAGAGAGGTAGTTAGGGCAAGTATTACTCAACACGGCAAAAAAATGTTTGATTGGAGATTCATACGTAGAATGATTGAAGATGACCTGGAAAAATTTCTATATCAGGTAACACAGAGAAGACCGTTAATTTTACCTGTAGTGGTAGAGGTTTAGCTCATAGTATATGATATAATATTTATAATAATTATATGGCTAGAAGAAGATCAATTTATTCGGTACCAAAATTAAGATTGCGCCAAAAAACAATCACCGCTATTGCTTCTCTGGTATCGTTTATTTTGGCAGGACTTTCACTAATCAGTTTATTAACAGATGTAGCATCTCTCAAGTTTTGGCGCCGGTTTTTATTTGAAATTTTGGGATGGGCTTATCTTTTATCTCCCGTTATTTTCCTTATTTGCGGTTTTGTACTACAGAGAGTTAAATGGGCTTTTGCTCAAACTAATGTACTGCTGGGACTTTTCCTGCTTATTATTTCCAGCCTTTCTTTAACTGCCGCTGTCATACCAGGGCAAGCTGGAGTGGTGGGGAGAGTTTTATGGGAGCAGCTGAGCCTATTTATTACTTTTGCGGGGGCTATCATTCTGCTGGTGGGGATTTTTTTGGTGGGACTGGTGGTATTTTTTAATACTTCGATTTTACAAATTGTGAATTTTTTTATATCAATTTTTAAATTTTTCAAAGCCAGGATCTGGCAGCCTATTTTTGTAAAACCCCGTACCTTTGAGGCCAAATATATACCAATTAAAGTGTCCGGCGTGGATGAAAAACCAAAAGTTGAAAGAGAGCAACATGCGGTATTATCTGATGAGCTGATTCAAAATGTGGCAGGAAATGTTAGGGTATGGAAATATCCTCCGCTGTCTCTTTTATCAGATAAGATAGAGTCTGTGGCTGATCGCGGCGATGTTAAAAAGAATGCTGCCCTTATTGAAAGAACTTTGGATTCTTTTGGAGTTGCGGCCAGAGTATCTGAGGTTAATGGCGGTCCGGCAGTAACTCAGTATGCTTTGGAGATTTCAGCAGGTACCAAGATTTCAAAAATTGCCAACCTTCAACATGATCTGGCTCTGGCTTTGGCCACTCCAACAGGAACTGTCAGGATTGAAGCTCCCATTCCAGGTAAATCTTTGGTGGGGATAGAGGTGCCAAATCACAGTTTGGAAGTGGTTGGCCTGAAAGATGCTTTGGCATCAGATCAAATGCATAATCATAAATCTAAACTGGCAGTGGCTTTGGGTAGAGATACGGCCTCAAATCCGGTGATTGTTGATCTGGACAGGATGCCTCATGTACTCATAGCTGGTACGACAGGATCCGGTAAATCCGTACTGATTAATGCGGCAATCGCGTCTTTGCTTTTTAGAAATTCTCCTGATGAGTTAAAACTGATCTTGATTGATCCGAAAAGGGTGGAGTTGAGCAATTATAATGGTATTCCGCATCTGCTAACCCCGGTTATTAATGAGCCAGAGAAAATTTTATCAGCGCTGAAATGGGCTATGGCTGAGATGGAGAGAAGGTATAAGCTTTTTCAATCAGTTTCTGTACGCAACATCTCAGGATATAATGAGATGTCCGGTTTTCAAGCATTGCCCTATATAGTCATAATTGTTGATGAATTGTCTGACTTGATGCTTTTTGCCCCGGTTGAGGTTGAGGATGCTATCACCAGGATTGCTCAAATGGCTAGAGCTACAGGTATTCATCTGGTGGTTGCCACCCAACGTCCGTCTGTAGATGTGATCACCGGCCTGATCAAAGCCAATATCCCCTGCAGGATAGCCTTTAATGTTTCGTCAATGATTGATTCACGGGTAATTATTGATACTCCCGGAGCGGAAAAACTGCTGGGTCGGGGAGATATGTTATTTTTGCCGCCCGATGTTTCCAAACCCATACGTATCCAAGGGGTGCTGGTACAAGATGAGGAGATTAATAATTTAATTAAATACCTTAAAAATAGTGGGATTGCTCCCCAATATACGGCTGAAGTGACTGAGATGCCTTTGGGCAGATGGGGTAGAGGAAATGGCAGTGGCGTTCAGGATGATCTTTTTGAAGAGGCGGTCAGGGTAGTTTGCCAGTATGATCGGGCATCAGCTTCACTTTTGCAAAGGAGGCTGAGGGTGGGATATGCCAGAGCTGCCAGGATTTTGGATGAGCTGGAGGAAGCAGGGATTGTGGGCGTTGGAGATGGAGCAAAACCGCGGGATGTACTGGTGAGAAATGCAGAAGAATATCTTACTCAAAAGGCTGCAGTACATGAATGATTGTATTTTTTGTAAGATTATAAAAAAAGAAATTCCGGCAGATGTTATTGATGAAAATGATAAGGTAATTGTCTTTTTATCTTTGGAAAACCATCCACTGGTGGTTACCAAAGCACATATCCCTAATATTTATGAGATGGACGGTGAAACAGGGGCTGAGATAATGAGGGAAGCAATTAAGATAGCCAAAATAGTAAAAAAGGTCATGGAAGCAGATGGTGTCAATTTAGTTCAATCAAATGAGTCGGCTGCCCATCAGGATGTATTTCATTTTCATTTGCATATTAAACCACGCTGGCATGATGATGGAATAATGCTCCATTGGAATCCACAAGAAGTAGGTCCAGATTTAAGAAAACAAACCTCAGAAAAACTTAAATCTGCTCTTAACCTTAAATAAGGTATAATTTTCCATATGAGAACTGTGGGGCAGATTTTAAAAGAGGAAAGAGAAAAAAGATTTTATACCTTAGATGAGGTGGAAAAGACCACCAAAATAAGAAAAGAACTGCTTGAAGCATTGGAGCAAGATAATTGGGCCAAACTTCCTCCGCCAACTTTTATTCAGGGTTTTATCAGAAATTATTGTAAATTTTTGGCAGTTGAAGAGGAAAAAGTATTAGCCATCTTCAGGCGCGAGTTCTCCGATAAAAAAAATCCTCCTCAAATACTTGATGCCCTGTCAAATCCACTTGATAAAAAAAGATTTTTCCTAACCCCCCCCAGGGTTTTTTCAGGACTAGTCATAGGGATGCTTGTTGTTTTTTTTAGTTATCTTTGGTTTGAATACCGTTTTTTAATGGGACCTCCTTTTTTGGAAGTAATCGAACCAAAGGGTGAGCAGAGTATTGAAATAGAGTCTGTTAAAGTAAAAGGTAAAACAGACCCTGAAGCAAAAGTGACTGTTAATAATCAGGGAATACCAGTTGATATAAAAGGTAATTTTTCTCAGGAGCTGAAAGTTTCAGAAAGTGTTAATGTGATTGTGGTGACTGCCACCTCAAAAAATGGTAAAATCACCAAAATAGAAAGAACAGTATATTTAAAGGAGTAACTGATGGATTTTTTACAAGTTGTCTTAATTTTTTTAATCCTGCTTTTGTCTATATTTTTGGGGATAACCGGCATTCAGGTATTTTTTATCCTAAGGGATTTACAAAAAGCATTAATAAGATTAAATAGAGTTTTGGAAACCGGGGAAGAGATTGCCCAAGATATAGAAAAGCCTGTTGCTGCAGCATCCAGGTTGATAACCACTTTAGGTGTTGGCGCAAAAGCTTTAAAAAATGTGGTTAAAAGAGGCAAAAAAGAAACATCCAAATCCCGCAGGTTCTATAAACGAACTTTGTGAGTTTACAAACTTGTTTACAAAAAAGTACTTTAATTTATCCTCGCTCCTCTTATAGTTTATTTCTTGAAAGACTTTTCAGTGATTGTCATGGCAACCATATTTGTGGTAGACTTTAGCTTAGTAATACTACTTTTTATTGGATCAATTTACTTACATCGTTTGGGAAGAAGGAGGAGAACATGAACGAAGAAATCATTAAATTATTTTTAGCACTTGGGGTTTATCCTATTTTAGTGGTAGTAGGATTAGTAGTAGTTGCGCCTTTTATTATTGGTCTGATAGATCGTTCTAAACATCACCCCTCTATTTCCCACAGAATCAGAAAATAAAAGATGAAACAAAAAGGCTCGCCTCGCTTCATACATACTACTAACAATACGCGAGTCGAAGCGGGCTTAGCTCCAATATTAATAGTTTTACTAGTAGTTGCAGTAATTGGTGGATATTTTGTTTATCAAAATAAAGTTTTTCCAAATCCTCAACAAACTTCTCAAACCTCACCTACTGCTAGTCCTGCACTGACCGGTGCTGGGGAAACAGTAAACTGGAAAACATATACAAATGAGAAAAGGCAATTCTTATTTAAATACCATCCTAATCTTTATGTCAAAAAAGGTGAAGTAGATGAATATTATAGTTTTAGAGAGGACTCTAGTGCAGGTATTCATGACATTGATTCACAAAAACTTATCGTTTCGATAAGCGAAGATCCAACATTATTACAGTTTCCAGAGGAAAATAAAACTGTTATTAAAAAGGATAAATACATACAAACGTTTGAGAAAACTACCATTAATGGTTACCAGGGATTGATAGAGAGATCAAAAGGCTGTCCACCTATGAGTGTCTGTTTAGACGATACTAATGATGAAACCTTTTCTGTACTTATTCAAGGTAAGGGATTTGTTGTAAGATTTGACGCAGACCCATACCCTCCGGAAGGTTATAATCCCGAAGATGAGACGTGGCTTGATCAGATCCTTTCCACTTTTAAATTTTTAGATAAATAAATTTAATTTAATTTGATACTTTTGGTCGCAAAAGTATCACAAAACTCCTGCAAGTGATGTTCGAGCTAAAATCTTGTCTTTGCTCCTCGGGGAATTTGCCCCTCACAAATTCCTCCACAATACTGCGATTTTTTAACGCCCTTTGTGTCAATGCAAGATTTTTTAATAGAAGGAATTGTATAATACCTTCATGACATCTCAAGCATTAAGAGATAAATTCCTGAAGTTTTTTGAAAAAAATGGACATATAATAATTCCATCAGCTCCATTAATACCCTCAGAGAAAGAACAGTTAGCAGGTAAAGAGAAGGTTTTATTCACTTCTGCAGGTATGCAACCTTTAATTCCATATTTAATGGGTAAACCTCATCCTCAAGGAAATAAATTAGCTAATGTTCAAAAATGTCTGAGAACTGATGATATTGAAGAGGTAGGAGATACCATTCATCATACCTTTTTTGAAATGTTAGGTAATTGGTCGTTAGGGGATTATTGGAAGGATAGAGCAATTGAATTATCTTTTAAATTCTTAACAGAAGAGTTAAAAATTCCTGTAGAGAAGTTAGCTATTTCAGTTTTTGCTGGAGATGAAGATGTCCCTCGAGATGAGGAATCTGTTAAAAAATGGAAAGACTTAGGAATTCCAGAAAAAAGAATTGCCTACCTAGGAAAAGAAGCAAATTGGTGGCCGACTCCTAGAAAAGATATATTTACTGGTGAATTAAAAAATTCTTTGGGACCATGTGGCCCCGATACTGAAATGTTTATTTGGACAGGAGAAAGTCCGGTACCAGAAGAATTTGATCCCAAAGATTCAAGATGGGTAGAGGTTTGGAATGATGTCTTCATGCAATTTAATAGAAAACCTGATGGAACTTTGGAAGAACTTCCGCAAAAAAATGTGGATACAGGAATGGGTTTAGAAAGAATATTAGCAGTTTTAAATGAAAAAGATAATGATTATGAAACAGATTTATTCTTACCAATCATTGAAGAAATTAATAAGTCCCAAAATAATTACTCTGAAAAATCTAAAAGAATTATTGCTGATCATTTGAGAGCTGCGGCTTTTTTAGTGGCTGTTGGTGTACCTCCTAATCCGAAGGACTCTCGGGGGTCCGTTGTGCATAGATTAATTACGATAGCTCTATTTCAAGAAAATAAGAAACTAGAATGGGAGATGCTACATAAAATAGTAGGGCAAATAATTCTTACCTATGGGGAGCAATACTTAGAATTAAAAGAACGATCTAATGATATTTATGAGAGAATCCGTCAAACAGGAGGGAGTGTTTACGGAATCCTATCTGGGCCAGATTATACTGCTTTTGAGGAACAGTTATTACAAGATAAGACACTTCCAAATCTAGAGGTTGCCAGATCCAGTGCAGGAACAATAGCCTACTACCACCAATCTAAGGGTATCCCAGAATCTGTAGCATTCGGTACAGCTCAAGACCTAGGTCTTGATATAAATGCTATTAAACCATTTTATAATCAGGAGTTAAAACAACATCAGGAAAGATCAAAAGGTGTTGAGATAGGTAAATTTAAAGGTGGTTTGGCTGGGCATTCTGAAACTGAGATAAAATATCACACAGCTACTCACCTTTTAC
>CAYHYM010000012.1:0-16279 GCA_964360965.1 uncultured Gammaproteobacteria bacterium | reverse complement strand
AATAGTGGCACAGGAGAACCACTTCCTCCACAGGAACCTAAAAGTGGTTTTTTGGGATTTTTAAATAGATTCTTCGGGTTACCACCTGAGATACAACCAACTCAACAACCACCATCAAAGATTGTGCAACTTCCACCCGAGCTATCAGATTTTGCTATCAGACTCAATAAAGGAATAGAGGATGAATTAGATATGGCAAGAAAAACAGAACTTCAGCGGATTGAACGGGAGAAACAATTGGTAGAAAGAAGTAAGAGAGAAAAAGAAGCTAGAGAGCAACAAGGGCGTCAACTCATAGAGGGTAGACTACAAACACTTGGGGAAATAAAACAAATTGCAGAAGATCTCAGAATACGTGATAGGCTAGGATATATAAATGCTACCGTTTGGGAGGGAAAAGGTGTAATTCGTGAGATTTCTACTGATCCAAAATCTGCTTATAGTGGTTTGGATTCTACTTTTCCTCCTGACTATAATCCACAAGCAGCTTTTGAACTAAAATTCTCTTATCAATCAGCCCAAAGGCAAGACCGGCAAGGTCACCATGGGGGATATTCGTATAGGTTTGCTCTCACAACTGAAACAACATCTCTGCAGGTATGCGTTCATTCTGTGAATATGAATAAGGGAAGGTATCTCGATGTAATTTCTACCAGTCTAATAGAAGAAAAGTGGGAGAAAGTAACAGATCAAATACGATGGGGAGTCTATAGGAATAATGATGACCATAGGGTAGATTGGGTGCACGGACCGTATGTATGGGAAGGTTATCGATGGATGGTAGGTTTTGGTGATGTACCCGTTGGAGTAATGGCTATTAATAGAATTCCTTTAGACAGCTTGCCAAGAGAAGAGGTAGAAGAAAAATTAACTCTGGTACTGCTTAAAGAAACTAAAGCAAGGGTAAAAAAAGGCCATGTTCCTTCCCGGCTAATTTTAGCTGGACAGGAGTCAATAAGGAAAGCTAAGATAGATCCTCAGTGGATGAATTGGAAGGAAATTTCGGGTCCCGCTCGTACAGATTAATCCCTTAATTTAACTAAAAACTTTATGAGTTTCAGGGGGAGCTATGCATAATTATGCATTTTTTAGCCCAAATGTATAAGCAAATTCAGAGTTTAGACCTTCCTGTAGAAATGATTTGAAAAACTCCTCCAGTCTGTGTAAGATATCATCTGGAACTCTGAATTGGCGCCATCGTCTAGTGGTCTAGGACATCGGGCTTTCATCCCGGAAATCGCGGGTTCGACTCCCGCTGGCGCCGCCAAGAAATAGTGGCCTAGGACAGGTCGAGACTCTTTAAAATAGCCTTTACGCGTCTAGATTTTATTTCTTAAGCCTACCATTACTAAAATAGGGGTTGGTTTAATAGAAGGACCATGTGATACTCCATTATATAAAGAAACATTTCCACTAACTACAGGCACCTGATATTTTTTGCAAACCTTTGCTAACTCTTCTGTAGTTTGAGCAAATGCACCCATGGAATCCTCAGGATAACCAAAGTTTAAGCAATTTGTTAATCCTAAGGGATGAGCATTTAAATATCTTTGATAAGCTAGGGCTTTTTTAAAAGCATAGTTAACACCAACAGCTGGATCTATATCAGATTTACCTTCATCAGATGACCAGGAAACTACCAGCTCTTTATCAATTTCCTCAATATCTAGAATAGCAAAATGACCTGGCATATTTGGACCTTTAATTGTTCTTGTTCCCACCCTCCAATCATATTGCTGCCAGATTCCTCTTAAAGTAGCATCAGAGGCTTTGATGTATGATCCACCCTGTGTTTGCCAGCTGTTTAGTGGCCAATCTTCCTCCAAATCACCACAAATCTCTGCTAAACCCATAACTTCCTGCCTCTCCTCTCCATCTTCTGTAAACACCACAGTATAATTTCCATCACAAGTAACCTCTCCCACTACTACAGCTTCCAAATCCCATTTCTTAAATAAAGAGAGAATCTTATCTCTATATCCTCTCTTACCCACAATCATCATTCTTTCTTGAGATTCTGATAACATAAACTCTCTCGGGGTCATATTCTCAGCCTTTATGGGTATCCTGTCTAAGTAAATTCTAGCTCCAATAGGCAAAGCAGTTCTTTTCTGACCCCTCCAAGCCACCTCTGTGCTAGCACAAAGCAGTCCTGCAGCTCCCATATCCTGCATTCCCTCTAAATAGTCAGTCTCAACCAGTTCAACACACGCTTCTACTAATAGTTTTTCTAGAAAGGGATCACCACTTTGAACAGTACTCTTATCTGGTAAATTAGCATCAAACACTTGTGAAGCCATGGTGGCACCATGAATTCCATCTCTACCTGTTCTAGCACCCACATAGATTAAATCATTACCAGGCGTTAGAGCATGCCCATAGATGATATTCTTTTCCTCTACTAACCCCATACAAGCTACATTTACAAGTGGATTTTCATTATATGCCTTATCAAAAAAGACTTCCCCGCCTACCACTGGCACACCCACACAGTTTCCATAATCAGAGATGCCCCTAACTACTCCTTCCAATAAATAAGATGAGTTGTGGGCTGTACCAAACCTTAGCAGATCTACCAGGGCAATTGGTCTTGCTCCCATGGTAAAAATATCCCTAATTATCCCCCCAACCCCTGTAGCAGCTCCTTGGTAAGGGTCTATAGCAGAGGGGTGATTATGACTTTCCATCCGAAGAGCTAAAGCCAGCCCTCCACCCAAACTAACAATGCCAGCATTCTCACCAGGTCCTTGGATAACATGCTCACCTTCTGTATAAAGACCTGCCAGATATCTTCTGGTACTCTTATAGCTACAATGCTCAGAGTGCATTACCTCTAAAATTGTTTCCCTCAAACCTTGGTCTTCAATCTCTGACATATTTTTCTATAGCCTCCAAAAATAATATTCTGGTTGCCGGATCAGCTCTCTCTGGATGTGGCATCATTCCAAAAATATTTCCATCTTCATTACAAATTCCAGCCACATCCTCAAAGGAGCCATTGGGATTAAAGCCATAATATCTTAAAAAAACATTTTCGTGACCATCACCACTATACCTACCAAAACCATGGGCTACATTTATTCTATAAACATTCCCAGTCATAAACTGGGCACCAAAAAAGGACTTACCCTCAACCCTAACGTCAACATCATCACAGAAAAATTTCTCTTGTTCATTTCGAAGCAGAGCTCCTGGCAAAAGCCCAGCGTGCACTAAAATTTGGAAACCATTACAAATACCTAGGATAGGTAACTCTGCTTTTGCCCACCTATAAACAGTTTTCATCACAGGAGCTTTTAGTGCCTGAACTCCTGGATCTATAGAGTAAGATTCAGTAGCCCTGTTAAAAACTCTGTCACCATTAGCAAAACCACCAGGCAAAACCAATAAGTCTGCTTTGGGAGTCTCACTCTCTTCATGCCATAAAAATTGAGGATTGTGGCCTCTTCTTTGAAAAAATCTTAAGGTATCAAAATCACAATTTGATCCTGGAAATCTAACAATTGCTACATCTAAAGGGTTTTTTACTCTCTCTTGAGGCACTACTTTAATTTAAACAAAAATCTGAAATAAGTCAACCAGTAATATTTTTAATTAACTCAATTTTGGGATTCTCCATATCATCAGTAAAATCTACTCCCATAAAATCAAATCTGTATCCTCTATCATTCCATTTAGTTTTCATAATATAAAAAAGGGCGGTTTTTTTAAGCGCTCTGATTTTCCAGGGTGTAATTGATTCAGCGGGTGGTCCATATTCATGAGAGTGCCTTGCCTTAACTTCCACAAAAACTAAATATTCCCCATCTCTTGCTACGATATCTATCTCCCCTCCCCTTATCCTAAAATTTCTTTCCAAAATCTTGTATCTATTCTTTTTAAGGTATTCACAAGCCAAATCTTCACCTTTATTTCCAGTCAGTGTATTGTTCATAACTCCTTCATTTCACCTCGGAGGTGTGATTTAAAAAGTTAAAAATTTCTGTAAATTAAATGATGTTCTGTGAACTTTTGATAGGCCATATTTTTTAAGGGCTTCCCGGTGTCTTTTTGTTCCATAACCCTTGTGCTTACCAAAATCATACTTAGGGTATTTAAAATGTAGCTTTTTCATCAGTTTATCCCGATGTACTTTGGCAATAATGGAAGCAGCGGAAATTGAGGCACAAATCTTATCCCCATCTTTAACAGCCTGTTGTTTATTACGATTTAAATGTTTAATGTAAAAGGCATCAATTAAGATAAAGTCTGGAGATTTACTAAGGGATTTAATAGCTTTGCGGAAGGCCATTTGAGTTGCTTTACCTATTCCCACCTTATTAATGGGTCCCACACCAACTTCCGCCACTGACCATCCTAAAGCTTCCCTTTTGATTTCTTCAGCCAAATGCTCTCGCTGGCGAGGCTTTAGAAGTTTTGAGTCAGCTAAACCTTCTATAATTTGGAATTTTTGGGGAAAAATAACAGCTCCCGCGCAAACAGGCCCGGCAAATGAGCCTCTACCAACTTCGTCAAGTCCACAAATATATGAATAGCCTTTTTGCCAAAGCTGTTTTTCTAAATTTAAAGTGGGGGTTATCATTACTTTGATCGATCCCTAAACTCTTACTGCTTCTTTTCCAATAAGATCACGCAGATAATAAAGCTTAGACCTTCTCACGCCGGTAGTTTTCCTTTTAACTTCAATTTTAACTATGGAATTTGAATCCAAAGGCCAACTCCTTTCCACCCCTATGTGCAAAGCACCAATTTTTCTAACAGTAAAAGTACAATTTTCTCCCCTACCCCGAAGTCTTATTAAAATACCTTCAAAAACTTGTACGCGGGTTCTCTCTCCTTCTTTAACCCGAATATGCACCCGCAATTGATCACCTATATGAATAGTTGAGGATTGAATCTTCTTTGAGATCATGACAGCTAAAATATAACATATTTTAGAAAATTAGAAAAGTCTACTGATGCAGTAGCTGTTTTATTTCAAAAACCAATTGTGGATTTATAAAAACCTTAAAAGGCAAAATCATTTTTTTAGGGCGGTCACCATTTGGCAGCAGCAGCGACACTTTCGTACTGCCGGGATTTTGGCGCAAGGTTTTATTAACTGCGTTTAGCACTCTGACATCGGTTCCTGCCGGCACATTTATTTCAAAAGCCTGGGCAATTTTTTCAAAATTTTGAGGATCAAATAAAGAAATATTTTCCGCAATAGCAGATATTACCTCATCCCTTTTTTCTACTCTTCCATCTATAATGACAACAGCATCTTTTTGCAAAAAAGATTTTGACTCGTCATATATTTTAGGAAAAACTACCAGTTCCAAAGTGGTAATTCCGTCTGAAATAGTTAAAAAAGCCATTTCCCTGTTTGTTTTTTTGGTAAAAACTTTTTTAACATTGACTATTACCCCGCCAATGGTAAGTTTTCCCCCCACATGTTCTTCTGCCAAATCAGAAATTTCAACGGAAACATAATCGGGCAGCAACTTTAGCTTTTGGTAATAGGGAGGTTCATGCAAATAAAAACCCAACAGTTCATATTCAAAAAGCAATAACTGTTCCAGCGGCATTTCCTCCACATTAGGTAATTTTAAATCCAAAGAGGAAAATGTATCATCCTCAAAAAGCTGAACCTGTCCCATAGCTTCCCTCCTGCTATTTTTATGGCTTAGTTCCAAACAGGAATCCAAAATCAAAAGCTGGGCCGCGCGGGATGAAAAATTATCAAATGCCCCTACCTTTATTAAACTTTCCAAAGTCTTTCTGTTAACCAGTCTGGTATCTACCCGTGAACAAAGGTCGGATAATGATTTAAACTCGCCATCCTCCCTTGCTTTTAAAATTGACTCTATTGCGGATACTCCCACATTTTTGATAGCAGACAAGCCAAACCGGATGTTCCCTCCCGCAGTAAAACCTATGCCGGAAAAATTGATATCAGGAGGTAGTACCACTATCCCCATCTTTTTACATTCCTCAATAGCCTGGGCAATTTTTTCAGTGTCTCCATATTCAGCAGTCATAACAGCAGCCATATACTCAACCGGGAAATTAGCTTTCATATATGCTGTTTGATAGGAAACTATGGCATAGGAGGCAGCATGCGCTTTATTAAATCCATATGCGGCAAAAGTCTCTATCAGCTTAAAAAGTTCTTCTGCTTTCTCTCTTTTCATACCATTTTCAACACAGCCTTCTACAAAATGATCTTTTTCTTTTACCATCTCTTCCGGTTTTTTCTTCCCCATGGCTTTTCTTAATTTATCCGCTTGCGGCCAGGAGTACCCGGCAATATTGGTGGCCGTTAAAATTACATCATCCTGATAAACCAAAAGTCCCAGTGATTGTTCTGTATATTCCTTCATTCTTAGATCAAAATAAGTAATCTTTTTGGGGTTGTGTTTTCTTAAGATATACTCGGGGATTACGCTCAGCGGTCCTGGTCTGTATAAAGCCACCATGGCCTGGATATCAAAGATATTGGTGGGTTTTAAATCCATTAAATATCTGGTTATACCGCTGGAGGAAAGCTGAAATACTCCCATAGTTTCTCCCCTTGATAGCAGTTCAAAAGTTTTCTTATCGTCAAAAGGAATTTTTTCAATATCAACTTCTTTTCCCTGATTATTTTTCACAAACTCAACAGCTCTGCCTAATATTGATAAATTTCTTATTCCCAAAAGATCCAACTTAACCAGACCAATTCCTCCATATTCATCAACCGTAGAAAACATGTCATATTGTGAAACAACTTTATCTCCACTGGTTTCTTTTTGAACAGGAGTATAATTTGTGATATCCACCGGTGATATTAAAATACCGGCGGCATGAACAGAGGCATGTCTGATTGTCCCTTCTATTTTAACTGCCAAATCAAGCATTTTTTTAAATTGGGGACTGGATTTATATGCATCAGTCAACTCCGGTATTTCCCTTATATGTTTTGATAAAGGTACATGGAAACCTTGCTTGGGTGGAGGAACCAGTTTAGCAATTCGATCTACCTCCCCATAAGATACCCCTAAAACTCTCCCTATATCCCGAATGGCTGCCCTGCCCATCATGGTTCCAAAAGTGACAATGTGAGTTACCTTATCTTCCCCATATTTACTCATCAGGTAACGGATCACATCATCTCTTCTGTCATCTGCCAGGTCCGCATCAATATCAGGCATGGTGGGCCTGTCTTTTGTTAAAAATCTTTCAAAAGGCAGCAAATAGTCCAGTGGACTTAAATTAGTCACTCCCAGACAATAAAGCACTAAAGAACCTGCCGCTGAACCTCTGGTATTGGTGATTATTCCCCTCTGGTGAGCCCAATCTATAAAATCCGCCACAATCAGGAAGTAGTCCGCATATTTTTTATGTTCTATAATATCCAGCTCATAATCCAATCTTTTTTTTATTTCCTCTGTCATCTCAACTTTTTCTGTTGCTTTTTGATAAGTCAGCTCTCTTAAATATTCCATGGATGGCATATTTGCCGGGGTTTGAAAGATGGGAAATATGGCTTTCCCCAGCTCTATTTCAACATTGATTCGAGCCGCTATTTTTACGGTATTTTTTAAAGCTTCCGGCAAGTCCGCAAAATCTTCCGCCATCTCCTCTGCGGATTTTACATAAAATTCCGGGGTATCAATCATCCTTAACCTCCTGGTGTCAGTGATCAGCTTTCCTGTCTGGACACAAAGTACCGCATCATGAGCTTCGGCATCCTGCTTTTCTATATAATGAAAATCTTTGGTGGCAACCACTGGTATCCCTATTTTTTTGGATAATTCTTTGACTGTTTTAAAAGTTAAATCCTGGAGCTTACCCATTCTTTCCAATTCTTGTTTGATTACTTGATCCTGAACATTTTCTGCATGTTTTAACCAATTATGGTTTTGTAGCTCAAAATAATAATTTCCCTCCCCAAATATTTGTAAATATTGCTCTGCCACCCCTCTTGCATCTTTCATGCTTTGAACATTTAAATTTTTGACAAACTCACCTGACGGACAACCTGATAAAGCTATTAAACCTTCATGATATTGTCGCAGTAGATCTTTATCTACCCTGGGGCGGTAATAATAACCTTGCAGGTGTGAAATTGAAACAAGTTTCATTAAATTTAAATAACCCTGATAATTTTTGGCCAGAATTGTTAAATGATATGGTTCATTATCCACATTTGCTTCTTTATCCTTATGTGATCTTTTGGCTACATACATTTCCACCCCAATAATTGGTTTAATGTTGTATGCCTTGCAGGCTTTATAAAACTCAATTGCCCCATACATCACTCCATGATCGGTTAAAGCCAGCGCATCCATCCCCAAATCTTTGATGGTTTTTACCAGTTTGGAAATCTTGGATATTCCATCTAAAAGAGAGTATTCGCTATGACCATGTAGATGAACAAACTTTGCCATATTTCTTCCTGTCATTGCTTCGCTCGGAATGACTGCTTTTACTTATGTTATTTTACCAGCACTATGAAGAGGCATTTCAAGTGGGTAAATTACTTTTAATTTCAATTGTCATTTTAATAACCTTTCTAAGATTTTTTTTATTTTTTCTGGTTCTGCTTTCCCTTGAGATTTTTTCATTACTGATCCAATTAAGGCTTGAATAGCTGTTTTTTTTCCCTTTTGGTAATCCTCTACTACTCTGGGATTTTCCTCCACAGCCTCTTTTGCCATTTTTTCTAACTCCCCTAAATCCTCAATTACCCCCATTCCTCTATCCCTTATCTCTATTACCACTTGAGCCGGTAAAACTTCTTTAATATTAATTTTCCTGTTAATAATATAATTGGCCACAGTCTTAGCTTCTAGCCCATGATCTTTGCCGTCTTTAACAGCTTCCTCAAAAAAAGCAGCCAATTGCCTTGATTCTGTTAAAATTACTGCTTGCTGTTTTGATAAACTATACTTTTCCTCAAATCTGTTACCCTTTACCCGGGGTAATTCAGGCAATTGAACCTGTAGTTTTTCCACATCGGAAGTGTCAATTCGAATCTCCCGTAAATCAGGTTCGGGAAAATAGCGGTAATCATGAGCTTCTTCTTTACTTCTTTGTAAATATGTACACTTTTTGTCCTCATCCCAACCTCTTGTTTCCAGACTAAGCTTTTCACCTGCATCATGCGCCTCTGTCTGCCTTTTTATTTCATATTCCACAGCAGCTACCATAAACCGAAAAGAGTTTATGTTTTTAAGCTCTACTCTATAGTTAGGTAGCCCTTCAGTACCTTCAGGACGAACGGAAACGTTCGCCTCCAATCTCATGTCACCCCGCTCCATATCAGCATTGGAGACCCCTAAATACCTAAAGAGTTGTTGCAACTTCTTGGCATAATCTCTTATTTCTGCTACATCTCTAAAATCCGGTTCAGTGACTATTTCGACCAAAGGCACCCCGGATCTATTAAAATCAATCAGTGTATCTGCACCTTTGTGAGTTAACTTACCGGTATCCTCTTCCTGATGCGCTCTATTTATTCTGATCTTTACTTCTTCACCATCTTTACCTTCTACATTAATCCAGCCATTAACACACAATGGCCATCTGTATTGGGAAATCTGATACCCTTTTGGCAAATCCGGATAAAAATAATTTTTTCTTTCAAATAGAGAAATTTTACTAATTTTGCAATTTAAGGCCAGGCCTATTTTTATACAATCATTTATTGCTTGCTCATTAATATAAGGTAAAGCTCCGGGAAGGCCCAGACATACAGGGCAAGTATGAGTATTTGGTTCTTTACCGAAATAATCAGCGCTGCATCTGCAAAACATCTTACTTTTGGTATTCAACTCTACATGTACCTCAAGCCCAATTACTGGTTCATATTTATTCATAATTCTGTCTACCCTTTCGTCATTCCCGCGAAAGTCATCGACTCCGAGGTCGCTCAGACTCGAGGAGCGGGAATCCAATTAAAAACATTATCTATGGATCCCGTATCCCTGCGGCCTCGTTCAGGGCGGGCAAGTACGGGATGACAAGGAAGGTTTCTCTTTTCTCCAATCTGTTGATTGTTCATAAGCATAACCAACTCTTAAAATAGTCTCTTCGTCCCATTGTTTTCCCAAAATCTGCAGGCCCACAGGCAATAACCCTGCGCCGTCTGGCGCGTGGGCAAAACCACAAGGTACAGATAACCCTGGAATTCCTGCCAAATTAGCAGAAATTGTGTAAACATCCTGCAGATACATAGTTAAAGGATCATCTATTTTTTCTCCTATATTCCATGCTGTGGTGGGGGAGACCGGACCAACTATCACATCTACTCCTGAGCCTGTCGAAGGATCAAAAGCTTTTTCAAAATCCTGCTTAACTAAGGTTCTTATTCTGGCCGCTTTTGTATAGTATTCATCATAATATCCGGAAGATAGCGCAAATGTACCGAGCATGATTCTTCTTTTAACTTCAGCTCCTATATTTTCTCTCCCTAATCCGAACCTTATCCCATCATAGCGGGCCATGTTAGAAGAAACTTCAGACGGCACAATAATATAATAAGCAGCCAAAGCATACTTGCTGTGTGGTAGACTGACTTCAACTATTTCTGCACCTAATTCTTCCAATTTTTTAATTGCCTCTTCAATAACTTTCTTAATTTTTGGATCCAAACCCCCTCCCTGCCTGCCGGCAGGCACGGCAAAATACTCTTTAGGCACGCCAACTTTAAGTCCTTTGACCCCAGATTTTAATTTATCTTCTGAATAGGTAAACTTTTTGGACACATTTGAGTCGTATCCATCAGAACCTGATATCCAATCTAAAACTAGAGTTGCATCCTCCACAGATTTAGTTATTGGTCCAATTTGATCTAAAGATGAAGCCATGGCCATCAGGCCGTATCTGGAGACCCTGCCATAAGTTGGTTTTAACCCAACAATTCCACATAAAGATGCAGGTTGCCTGATAGAACCTCCGGTATCAGATCCAAGTGCAAATACACAAAGATCAGCAGATACTGCTGCAGCAGAACCGGATGAAGATCCTCCGGGAACTTTATTTAAATCCCATGGATTTTTTGTGGGGCCAAAAGCCGAATTCTCACCTGATGATCCCATGGCAAACTCATCACAGTTGGTTTTACCAATTACCCCTATACCTTGTTCTGTTAACTTCCCTATCACCGTGGCATCATAAGGAGGGATAAATCCCTCCAGAATTTTCGAAGCGGCAGTGGTGGGAATTCCCCTAGTGGAGATTACATCTTTTATGGCAGCAGGAATTTTAGAATTGCCTCTGTTTATATTTAAATAAGCGTTAAGCTCAGTATTATATTTATCAATCCTCACAAAATAAGCTTTATTAAGCTCTTCTAGAGAAAACTCTTTGTTCTTAAGAGCTTTCAAAGTCTCTGCTAATGTTAAGCCGGTGATATCCATAACTCGTCTGTTAAGGTTACACCTTAAAAACTCCTTTTGTCACAAAAAATCCCTGCCTGACGGCCCGCTTCGCCGCGAGGCGAGCAGGCACGGCATTTTTCTTTTGTGGGGCGTTTGATAAAGCATCTTCTTGGGGTAAACAAACATCCATAGTATCTTTTCTCATTACATTAGCCTGACCACTAACATTAAAAGTTGGTTCCACATCTTTGGTATCGACCTTATTGAGTTGTTCTATGTAATCTAAAATCTTAGAAAGCTGTTCAGAATATTTCTCTTCTTCTTCAGAAGTAAGTGGCAGATTAGCAAGGCGAGCGACTTTTTTCGAATCAAAAAAACCAATAATCTTTGGCTTTCTCATACTAGAATTATATCAGAAGTTTAAACAAGATAGAGAGTCTCTAAATTTTTCCTTCCATTTCCTGGAGGGCTTTGATGCGGGTCTCGATCGGAGGATGGGTGTTAAAAAGTCCTGCCAGCCACTGTTTGGCTTCTTTACCTTTAAGAGGATTGACTATATAAAGATGTGCTGTACCGCGGTTGGCCACTTCCAAGGCTTCACGATCGCTGGATATCTTAAGCAAAGCATTAGCCAAACCTTGAGGATATCTGGTTAAAAGTACTCCTGAGGCATCTGCCAAAAACTCTCTTCTGCGGGATACTGCCAGCTGGATTAAAGTAGCAATTATTGGAGCCAAAATGGCAGCCACAATGGCAATAACCATAAACATGGTATTTCCTTTGCTATCTCTATCACCACCATGGCTTCCATACCACATTGACCGCATAAAGAAATCAGAAAGTAAGGCTATGGTTCCCACCAAAACAGAAACAACCGCCATCACCAGAGTATCCCTATTTCCCACATGAGAAAGCTCATGGGCCGTAACTCCCTCCAGCTCCTGTTTGTTAAGCTTTTGTAAAATACCTTTGGTATAGGCAATAGCCGCATGTTTGGGATCCCTGCCTGTGGCAAAAGCATTGGTGGCAGTATCATCAATAATATAAATTTTAGGGATGGGCAGACCTGCAGCAATACATAAATTTTCCACTATTCTGTAGACTTCGGGGTTATCCACTTTTTTTATTGGTTTTGCGCCTGAAACACCCAGTACAATCTTATCTGACCAAAAATATGAAACAAAGTTCATTATTCCTGCCATGATCAAGGAAAAACCTACTATCCCTAACCCTCCTATTTCTCCCGCTTCGCCCGCGAAGCGAGGCGAGCCATATCCAAACCCTCTAGCTATGATATAAATTACTGCCACAGTAAAAAGGCTGAAGATTAACATGATCAACCAGGTCTTAAAAACATTTGATCCAACATGATCCCAAGCAGTATTAACCGTTGCCATAGTGGTTAGAATTTAACTTCAATATCCTTTTTTTCTTCTTCTGAGGCTTTAAAGAAGTCTTCTTTGGTAAAACTAAACATATTGGCAATCCAGGCAGAGGGAACTGTTTCTAAGGAATTATTTAAATCCAACACATTGGTATTATAAAACTGCCTTGAGGCAGCCACTTTTGTTTCCGTGTCAGATAATTCTTCTTGAAGCTGTTTAAAATTTTCCGAGGCCCGAAGATTAGGATAAGCCTCTGCTACAGCAAATAAAGATTTTAAGGCGCCTGTTAGCATATCATTAGCAACAGCTTTTTGAGGAGGGGTTTTGGCATTTACCAGAGTTGTCCTTGCTTTGGTCACCTCATTAAATACAGCTCTTTCATGTTTGGCATAACCTTTAACCGCCTCTACCAGATTGGGAATTAAAGAAGACCTTCTTTTTAACTGAACATCTATTTGTGACCAAGCTTCACGGACGCGATTACGTAGAGTTATTAGGCTATTGTAGGTAAAAAGTAGCCATAAAACTATAATGATTATAACTGCTATAACAATTATATTAAGAGACATCATTTTTTATATTAAACCAATTTTTAAATTTTGTCCAGTCCCAAGTATTAACAATATCTTTATCCTGTGCCCAGCCCCTACGGGCTACAGATACTCCAAACAACATATTGTCCATTTGTATAACCTGGTGAGCATCAGTATTAATAATAAATTTCCCCCCATATTCCAGCGCTTTTCTAACCAGATCATCTCTTAAATCCAGCCTGTTAGGATAAGCATTAATCTCCAGTAATTTATGGTTTTTGGCAGCTAATTTAAAAATTTGTTCCCAATCTGCATCAGAAGATTCTCTCTCGTTTAACAATCTGTTGGTGGGATGAGAAATAATATCTACATGAGGATTATTTAAAGCAGCCACTAATCTTTTGGTAATTTCATCCTTATGACCTCTATGGCCGGAATGGATTCCGGCTATACAGTAATCTAAAGTTGCCAATATCTCATCAGGCACACTCAATCTCCCATCTCCTAATATATCTATTTCGAGTCCATTTAGTACTCGAATACTTTTTATACCCTTTTGAATATTTTGAATACTTTTTGTCCTCTTTTGAACCCACTCAATAGTCTCATTCTTACTACTGGTGGTGAATCCGGGAGGATGATCAGATATACCAACAAATTCATAACCCAGCTGTTGAGCCTTCTTAACAATTTCCTCAATTGAATCAACCCCAGGTCCGTGAGAAGGACTTTTGATGGGATAATTGGAGTGAAGATGTAAATCCCCTTTTATATCCTTAAACTTAACCAAATCCGGTAAACCACCTGGTTTACCCTGAGCTTGTCGAAGGGCAGCCTCAATTTCACCTGTATCTTCTCTAATCTCTGGCGGAGGAGCCTGCATCCCTAATAAATGATAAAATTCTTCCTCAGTCCTGGTCTCAATTATTTTTTCATCTTTCATCCGTTTAAGACCATACTCTGATAAAGAATATCCTTTTTCTTTAGCAAATGTTCTTAACTTAATATTGTGGTTCTTTGAGCCTGTGAAATGCTGCAGAAGAGCTCCATATGACTTAAGTCCACCAACCAGTAAATCGACCTGAATACCGCTTTGCACTCTTACCGAGGCCTTGTTTTCTCCCTTATCAATTATTCTGACAATTCCCGGCATTTTACAAAAATATTCTATTACTTTGGGGGGATTTTTGGAGCTGGCTGAAAAATCCAGGTCTCCTACTGTAGCCAACATTCTTCTTAAAGAACCCAGAGGGTGAGCTTCTATGACATCTGCGCTTTTTTTCAAAAATATTAAAATTTTATCAGCTTGAGCCTGAGCATATGGAAGAAGCATTCTTCTATTACGGCTACCCAATTCCACAATTGCTGATATGATTTTTTCTGCCAGTTTGTCGGAAAATCCTTTTTGAACCAGAGTACCTGATTTAATCTGTTTTTTTAGATCATCAATACTATTTACGCCGAAGTTTGCTATCTCCAAAGCTGTTTTTGGACCAACCCCGGGAATATCCAAAAGGTCAAATACCACTTTAGGAAGGCCTTTTTCCACACTTTCAAAATGCTTTACCTTGCCGGTTTTAAAAAGTTCTTGAAGGTAGCCACGCAGGCTTTCTCCTAAACCGGGAACCTCATCCATTTTTCCCTCTTCCCATAAATCCCTAATCTCGACAGTTGAGCGCTCTATTGAATCAGCAGCATTCTCATAAGCACGGATCTGAAAAATATTACCAATTCCTTTGATAGTATAAGCTGCAGCTACATTACGGAGGAGTTTGGCAATCTGTTGGTTGGAAAAACTCATCAACTAAATAATAGCACATTAAGCGGGCTTGAAGGGTAAAAATCTTGAACACCTGTATCAAAGTTTAGTATATCAGTATAGAACCATGCAACAGTTAGGAATCCAAATATAGAAGGACTAGACATAAATTTTGTATATTTGTATATAAGTTGTGGTTGAGACGATCAAAAATTATAATATAGTCCATATATGGATAAACAATATGTTTCTAGGGGTGGTGTTAAACTTCAAGCAGCTATAGATAGTTTCCAAATTGGAATTACAGGAAAAATCGTATTAGATGTGGGTTCTTCTACAGGTGGATTTGTTGATTGTTTGCTTCAAAATGGAGCTAGTAAAGTTTATTCCGTAGATACGGCTTATGGTGAGCTGGCTTGGAAACTTAGAAATGATCCCCGAGTAGTAGTAATGGAGAGAACCAACATACTACATCTAGAAAATCTTCCCGAGCAGGTAGATTTAGTAACTATAGACGCTGGGTGGACAAAATTAGAATTGGTTTTACTAGTAGCTAAGAAATTCCTAAAACCGGGAGGACACATGATAGCTCTTTTGAAACCTCATTACGAAACAGATAAAGGGAATTTAATTAAGGGCGTAGTGAAATCAGAGTTGGTAGAAAAAATTAGCAACAGCGTAATTGAAAATGTAACGCAACTTGGATTTGTAATTATCAACCGAATTGAATCTCCAATTTTAGGTTCACTAGGTAAAGGGAATAAAGAATACTTACTTTTGATCCAGGCTGCAAAATAATAAGATACTTCTGTTTATAGGCATTAAGATATTTATATGATAAATAAATTTACTCAATAGAAGCTAGATAATTTTCTAGCATTTTATGAAGTCTTTTCCACCCCGCAGTTGTTTTAAAATATTTCTCACAATTTATAGCATCTCTCTCGTTTTTAAAACCTGAAAAGAAAATCAACTCATATGGAATATTTGGTTTTGTTGCATTGTTTTCACCGGCATTATGAGATTTTAGTCTTTCGTTAAGATCAGAGGTATGGCCAAGATATAACTTTCCATTCTTCTGACTCTGAAGAATATAGAAGTAGTAGAACATTCTAAATTTATTATAACTTAATAACGAAAATGCGGTCCACGTTCATGTTCTTAATTAAATGAGGATTTAATAGAGATGTTACTATGGATAGAAAATGAGGCCTGCCACGTTCATGAACGTAGTGAACTGAACGTGGCGGGGCCGAC
>CAYHYM010000011.1:0-24681 GCA_964360965.1 uncultured Gammaproteobacteria bacterium | reverse complement strand
AATTTGCTGAAAGAGAAAATTTAGAAATAGTTGAATTTATAACAGAGAGCAAAACCGCAAAAGAACCTGGCAGAGAAAAATTTGCAGAACTTATAAGGTTACTTGAAACAGGTATGGCAAATGGAATAATTTCCTGGCATCCTGACAGATTAGCAAGAAATTCTATTGATGGAGGCAGAATTATTTATCTTGTAGATACTGGTAAATTAGTTGATCTTAAATTTCCCTCTTTTTGGTTTGACAATACTCCCCAAGGAAAATTTATGTTATCAATTGCCTTTGGGCAATCTAAATATTATGTGGACAATTTATCTGAAAATGTTAAACGAGGCATGAGACAGAAGATTAGAAATGGTGTGTGGCCTAATAAGGCTCCTTTTGGGTATAAAAATGATTCGAGGACAAGAAGTATTCGTTTAGATTCAAAAAGGGCAAAATTTATTCAAGAAGCCTTTAAACTTTTTGCAACTGGTGGTTATACCTTTGTTGACATTAGAAATTTCTTTACTAAAAACGAAATAAGATCAGATAAGGGTTATATTCTTCACCTAGATAAAATTAGTTATTTTCTAAAAGACCCTTTCTATACAGGAATTATGAAATTTAAAGGAGAACTTTATGAAGGTACGCATACTCCTCTTATAAGTAAGAAATTATTTGATGAAGTTCAAAAGATTATCGAGAGCCGTAAAAAGAAAATATACAAAAGTAATAAACATGAATTTGAATTTTTGAGTGGTTTAATTAAATGTGTTCATTGTAGTTGTTCTATTACCGCGGAAAAGCACGTTAAATATTATAAAGGTACAAATAGAACAGTGGCTTACTATTATTATCGTTGTTCTAAGAAAAAAGGACCCTGCCCTCAAAAATATGTTGCTAAAGAAAATATCGAGCAGCAAATTAGAGATGTGCTTTTAAGTGCTTCCATGCCAGAATTTGCTGCTAAAAAGATCTTGGAATGGGCAGAAAGAGATGTAGAAATAGAAAAGCAGAAATCTAAAGATCAGATTGAAAGTTTAAATCTAGAGTTAGAAGAGACACGACAAAAGTTAGATAGGCTTTTAGAAGGCTACTTAGAAAAACTTATTGAACCTAAGGAATATCAAATTAAGAAAAATGAATTAATACAATCAAAACAACTTTTAGCTCAAAAAATAACAGAAGTTTCCAACAACGGGTGTGAATGGCTCGAACCCCTAAAAAACATGATAGGTAGCGCACTATCGTGCGCAAAAATCGCGCGCGCAAAAAATACATCCCATGATTTAGCAATCATGGCAAAAACTGTCGGCTCGAACTTCTCTTTATTGGATCAAAAACTTCAAGTGGAATACCGAAATCGTGCCTGGGAAGTGATCGCGGCGACCCCCTCCGCCGCGAGGAAGAATCCTTCAGCTCTTACAATTCGTCACTGGTCCGGAGGGGAGGATTTGCACCTCCGTAGGGAAAACCCGCCAGTTTTACAGACTGGTGCAATTGTCTACTCTGCCACCTCCGGTACTTTAATTATTATACCCAAAGCACTACTTATTTCCAATTGCGCAATTATTACACATCGGATGTGTCAGGTAGCAAGTTGTAGTTTGGGTGGGTTAAACCTGTTATAATTTCTTCATATGGTCTTTGGTTCATGGAGAGTAAGAAAAGAAAGATCCGGACTTTGGAAGCTGAAATTCCTGTCCGGTCTTTCCTACAGCATGCTTATTTTTGTGATTTTGTTTTTACTTGTCTTATTCTCATCAGTTATTTTTTTTGCCACCCAGGTCCCCTCCCCGCAAGATTTAACCAACAGAAATATTGCCCAATCAACCAAAATATATGATAAAGATGGAGAGTTACTCTATGATATCTTTCAAAATTACAACCGTACTCCCATCAAGCTTGCCGATGTGCCGGAACATGTCAAAACCTCCACCATTGCCATAGAAGACAAGGATTTTTATAAACATTCCGGTTTTTCCATAGCCGGTATTGTCAGATCAATGTTTGATTTAATAGTTCACAAAAGAGTGGAGGGCGGATCAACCTTAACCCAACAGCTGGTGAAAAATGCCCTGCTTTCAGGTGAGCGCACCCTGCCGAGAAAAATTAAAGAGTTTATTTTAGCTATTCAGGTGGAGCGGGTTTATTCCAAAGATCAAATTTTGGAAATGTATCTTAATGAAATTCCTTATGGTGGTACAGCTTATGGTATTGAGGCTGCTGCCAATTTATATTTTGGTAAGAAAACCTCAGAACTTAATCTGGCAGAGGCGGCGCTTCTCTCAGGACTTCCCCAACGTCCCTCTGTTTATTCTCCTTATGGATCACGTCCCGAGCTTGCTAAGGAAAGGAAAAAGCAAGTTTTGCGCCGTATGATGGAGGATGGCTATATCACCAAAGAGCAAGCCAGAACTGCGGAAGAGGAGAATTTAACATACAGGACTTCCCAAAATGAGGTGGGTTTTAAAGCCCCGCATTTTGTTTTATATGTTAAGGAAAAACTGATTGAACAGTTTGGAGATAAGATGGTGGAGCAGGGGGGACTCAGGGTTACTACCACATTAGATTATAAACTGCAGGAAAAAGTGCAAAAAATTGTCAAAGATGAGGTGGAAAAATTAAAGGTCAGCAAGGTGGGAAACGGTGCGGCAGTGGTGATGGATCCAAAAAGCGGTCAAATTCTTACCCTGGTGGGAAGTAAAGACTATTTTGGCAAATCTCAACCTGAGGGCTGCAGTGAGGGTAAGAGCTGTTTGTTTGAACCAAATGTTAATACTACCCTTTCCCTTCGCCAGCCAGGTTCTGCCACCAAACCCATTAACTATGCCAAAGCTTTGGAGAAAGGATTTAGCGCCAACTACACCATTTTAGATGTCAAAACCGAATTTCCTGGAGGCAACAAACCTAAATACATTCCTGTTAATTACGATGGCAGATATCATGGTCCCACTCAGATGAGGTTTACCCTGGGTAATTCTTATAACATCCCTGCAGTTAAAATGTTGGCCCTGGTGGGAGTTCGTGACGTGATGGATTTAGGCTATCGGATGGGGTTGATATCATGGGAGCCCTCTGAAGAGAATATCTTATCTGTAGGGTTGTCTTTAACACTGGGAGGACGGGAGGTTAGGCTGTTGGATTTAACCTCTGCTTTTGGGGTGTTGGCAAATCGCGGCAAACAGGTTGATCCGGTGACTATTTTAAAAGTGACTGACAATGGCGGAAAAACCTTATTTGAATACAAGCCAACTGAGGGGAAAAAAGTGCTGGATGAGGGGATTAGTTTTATTATTTCCGATATTTTATCAGATAATGGAGCCCGCACTGCTGCTTTTGGGGCATCTTCTGTTTTAAATATCCCTGGCAAAACAGTGGCTGTGAAAACCGGGACCACTGATGAGAAAAGGGATAACTGGACCATAGGTTATACACCATCTGTGGTGGCTGGTGTTTGGGTGGGCAATAATGATAATTCTCCCATGGATCCCAAGGTTTCATCGGGTATAACAGGCGCCTCACCGATCTGGCAAAAAATCATGATGGAGGCGCTAAAAGATAAAAGTGATGAAAAATTTGAAAAACCAGGCGCTGTTTCTCAGGTTGAAGTTGACGGTCTGGTTTCCGGCAAGCCCCATAGCGGTTCCCCTAAAAGGTTAGAATATTTTATGAGAGGAACAGAGCCACAAAATGAGTCACCTGCTTATGTGCGAAGTAAGGTTTGTCAGAATAATCCTCACAGGCTCTCGGGTGATGGTGAGGATGGAGAAGATAAAGATGTGGTAGTTTTAAAAGAAGATGATCCCACTGGGGCCAATCTTTGGCAAAAAGGTATTGATGAGTGGGTTTTGACCTCCCCTGATGCCAGATTTGTGGGTGTTACCAAAGGTTGTTCTAATGTTCCGGGATTTTCTACCGGTTCAGGTGGAATAATTTCCATTGTTAATGTGGGGAGTGGAGCCAACGTGCCCAGGGTGTTTGATGTGCTGGCTTCAGTTAACTCCCCTGCCGGGGTTAAAAAAGTGGTCTGGTCAATTGATGGAGAGGATAAACAGTCTCAAACCGCTGAACCTTTTGCTTTTCGTGTTGAATTTGCCAAAAATGACCAGGGTTCTCATACCATTACTGTAACCTTGGAGGATAATAATGGTGACCAACATTCTTCCTCAATTGGGGTAACTGTGGCACTTTAGGTTAATTCTATTTCCAAAACAGCCACTCTTTTTTCTATGCCAAATTTATCTGAAAATCTTTGGTGAACTTCTGCTACTCCACCTATGGGCTGATCTTTATGATCTAAAAAGGCGAACCTTTTAGGATGAAAATATTTATTTTCGTATAATCCTTTTCCCCCACCTCTCAGGTGTAGCTGCATTTTTTCACCTGCGAGGTGTTTTAGCGCTTTTTGAAAAATCTGATAAAGCTCTAAAGATGGGTTTTCCCCTCCATTACACAAAGCTATAGATAACCTGTAAGGCTCCTTGGGCAAATCACTTTTTTGAGGCAGGTATACTTTTCCAACTTCAAATATGGCCACATCCTTAAATCCGTGTTTTATATTTTTGGCCGCCACTTCCAAAAGATTTGGCCATAAATCTTCTCTTAAATACTCTGTCTCAGTAGATATGGGATTGGCAACCATAACAAGTGATTGTTTATCCCAATCCAAATTATTTAAAACATCTGTTGAGTAAAAAGAATATGTTTGTACTTCTGTTAAACCAACTTTTACTAAAGCTGATTTAAGGTCATAAATTAAATTAAACAGTCTCTGGTCTATTTTTGGGGGCAGCTTGCCCCGAAGTTTCTGAGGTGGAATCTTCTCATACCCATACATTCTGGCTACCTCTTCAATTAAATCCTCCTCTATATTGATGTCTAATCTCCAGTAAGGAACTGTGACCTCCCACGCACACAAGGTTTCACCTTGTGAAGCTAAAGTAAATCCTAGTTTTTTAAGATATTCTTCTACCTGCTCAGCTGTAAAATCTATTCCCACCAAAGAATTTAGTTTCTTCCGGGTCAGTTTAACTTTTCTTAAAACATCAGTTAGATCCCCTACTAAAGAAATAGCAGTTAGTTTTCCTCCTAATTGTTGGTACATCCTGATAGCAGTATCTAAGGTTTGCAGAAGATTTGTTTTTGTTAGTCCATGTTGAATTCTCTTACTCGCTTCAGAATATAAATTAAATCTTTGGCTAGTTTTTCTTATTGATACTGGGTCAAAAATAGCTACTTCTAAAAGAATAGTATTTGTGCTTTCTGTTATTTCAGAATCTTTTCCACCCATAATTCCAGATAAACTTAATATCTTCTTAGGGTCTGCAATTAATAAATCTTCATCAGTTAAAACTCTATTTTTCCCATCAAGGGTGGTAAATTGTTCACCTTTTTTAGCCAATTTAATGATCATTGTTTCATCTGCTACCTTTGTCGCATCAAAAGAATGTATTGTTTGGCCGTACTCCATCATTAAAAGATTTGTTATATCAGTTATATTGTCGATAGAACGAATTCCGCTATCAGCTAGTTTTTTGACCACATCATTTGGTGATTTTCCAACCTTTAATCCTTCTATTTTTGCGACACAGTAAACAGGACAAAGTTCTTTATTTTCTATTTGTATTTTGACTTCTGGAAGATTTTTACCAACCCAAGTGTAATCTTTGGGATTTTTATCAGAAAAATTAGTTTTGGAATCTGTAATGGCTGCAATATCGCGCGCTACTCCACGCATGGACAAAAGATCTGCCCTGTTGTATCCCTTCATATCCAGTTCTATGAAATCTTTGGTTGTTTCCTTTAAACCAATGGTTCTCATTGGGATTAGAGTAACAAGTTGCTCCATGGAAACTTTAAGATCAACCAGCTGTTTTAACCAACCAATACTTACTTTCATCTTAAAATTTCTCCAGGAATTTTAGATCTCCACTTCTGAAGAGTCTGATATCCTCAATTCCTTCAATAATCATCACCATTCTTTCCGGGCTTATTCCCCAGGCCAAGCCTGAGTATTCATTGGGATCTATTCCTCCATTTTTTAGAGCCACAGGGTGTATCATTCCAGCGCCGCCTAGTTCTAACCAGCCTACTCCCCCACAAACTTTACACCACTGCCCGTTACCTTTACAAAAGATACAAAGTCCATCTATTCCAGCCCCTGGTTCAACTTGAGGATAATATTTGGTACGCAGTCTGGCTCTAATTTCAGTTCCAAACACCTCTTTCAAAAAGTATTCTGACAGAAACTGTAAATTGCCCATATTTACACCTTTATCAATATAGACAATTTCAAACTGATCAAAGGTGTGTTCATGACGGGCATCAAGGTTTTCATACCTGAAACATCTGCCAATATTCATCAGTCTTAGAGGAGGTTTAAACTGCTTCATAACCCTTATCTCTGAGTTTGAAGTGTGACTTCGAAGTACTAATTTTTCCTTCTGAAAACCGGCATTTTTGTTATCTATATAGAGAGTATCCTGTAAATCTCGGGCTGGAGAGTTTTCCGGGATATTTAAAACCTGGAAGGTCATATAATCCGTGTCAATCTGGGGGGCATCATATTGTTGGAATCCAAGCTTTGAGAAGATATCTGCAATTTTCTTCTCAAACTGAGTTAAAGGATGTAAATGACCTGATCTTTTTTTAATTATTAAAGGCTTTGTCAGGTCAAATTTTTCTTCAGATAGTTTTCTATAACTTTCTTCTCTAACTTCTTCCCTTCTTTTCCGTATGGTAAGTTCTAATTCTGCTTTGACTTTGTTAAAATAAGGAGTTACTATTTTTAGCTCAGCTTTGATAAGTCTGGGAAACTGTTTAGGCAAAAGAGTTATTTGTCCCTTTTTCCCAAAAAGCTCCAAAAAAATCTCATCCAAATCATTTAAAGTCAAAACCTGCTTAATTTTCTCTAAATATTCTTTTTGTATTCGGGAAATTTTTTCTTCCATGCTAGATTGATTCTAGCACATTAGGAGGTAACTTCTGCAACTATTTTTTTAAAATCCTCGGGATGATTTATGGCCAGATCTGCTAGGATTTTACGGTCCAGCCCTATATTTTTTTCTTTAAGTTGATGAATAAATTTTGAATAACTTAAACCTTCAGCTTTTACTGCAGCATTAAGTTGAATAATCCACAGCCTTCTCATATCTCTTTTTCTCATTTTCCTGCCGGCAAAAGCATACTGACCGGCATGAAGTAAGGAAGATTTTGCTTCTCTAATCAGCTTACTTCTGCCCCCTCTGTGGCCTCTGGTCAGCTTTAATATTTTTTTATGTTTCTTGTGAGAGGTAACTCCTCTTTTTACTCTAGCCATAATTTTTATTACAATAACTTTCTTAACTTCCTACCCTCTCCTTTAAAAAATATTGACATTCTTTTATGCCTTCCCAGCGCACCTTTAGTCTTTTTTCTCTTAAGATGGCCCCTACCCAGTTGATGTCTTCTTAAAAGTTTACCGGTTGAGGTAACTTTAATTCTTTTTGCAATTGATTTGTGAGTTTTTAACTTGGTCATAACTTTTCTCCTCTGCTTTTCCCAATTATAACCGATAACCTTCTTCCTTCAAAGCGCGACTCT
This sequence comes from uncultured Gammaproteobacteria bacterium, assembly GCA_964360965.1. Classification (GTDB taxonomy): domain Bacteria; phylum Patescibacteriota; class Microgenomatia; order Daviesbacterales; family UBA10151; genus CAYHYM01. Next base: position 17,118 of record CAYHYM010000011.1, on the reverse strand, counting down.
CTTTCCACAATAATCTTCTCCCTTAAAAAGTCAATAATTTTTTGTAAAACTTTATGTCCCAGCTCCGGATGAGACATTTCCCTGCCCAAGAACTTAACTGTTAATTTAACTTTATGTCCCTCATTTAAAAACTCCTCAGCCCTTTTTAACCTGACCATTAAATCATGGTTTGCAATTCTTGGTGATAGCCACAATTCTTTTAAAGTAGTGTCAGATCCCTTTCTGGCCGCCCTTTCTTTTTTACTCTCTTCATACCTGAATTTTTGAAAATCTAAAATTCTGGCAACCGGAGGTTTGGCTTGGGGGGCAATTTCTATTAAATCAAGCCCTAATTGTTGCGCTTTTTTTAAAGCATCTTCCCTGGTAATAATTCCCAACAGCTTACCATCTGCGGCAATCACCCGGAGTTTGTCCGCCTTAATATTTTGGTTGAGTTTATAAAATTTTGCCAGTTACAAACCTCCTTTTGTTGCTATTTCTTTTTTTATTTTATCTAAAAATTTCTCCAATTTCATGCCTGCTAAATCCTGACCTTCACGGGTTCTTACTGATACCTGGTTTGCTTCCTCTTCTCTTCCTCCGATAATTAACATATATGGCACCTTTTGAAGTTGTGCATCTCTGATTTTCGCTTGCATTGTTTCTGCTCTTGTATCAAGTTCAACACGTATATTTGAGGATTTTAATTGTTCGAGTACTTTTTGTCCATATTTATTATTTCTTTCTGTAATGGGAATAATTGCTACCTGAACTGGAGAAAGCCAAGTTGGAAAAGCACCCTGATACTGTTCTATTAAGAATGCCATCATTCTCTCTAGTGTTGAAATAATCCCTCTGTGTATCACTACAACAGGATGCTTTTTACCATCCTCACCAATGTAGCCTAAATCAAAATTATCTGGCTGATAAAAATCTATTTGGACTGTGGATACTGTCTCATCTTTTCCTAAAGCATTAGGGATCTGAACATCTAATTTTGGACCATAAAATGCTGCATCGCCCACAACTTCTTTATAGTCTAAAGCTGCTTCAGACAGAGCATCTTTGATGGCTTTTTCTGATCCTTTCCAAAGCTCCGGTTTATCTCCATATTTTTCCTTATCTTTTGGGTCGTGAAGGGATAATCTGTACCAGAAATTTTTCAAATTTAAATCTTTATAAACTATCTCTATCAGCCTTACAGCCTTTATGAATTCATCCTGAAGTTGTTCCATGGAACAAAAAATATGGGCATCGTTTAATGTCATGCCTCTTACTCGCATTAGTCCGAAAAGCTCACCAGAATTTTCCCATCTGTAGAAAGTGCCAAATTCTGCCAGTCTGAGGGGTAATTCCCTGTAACTTCTGGGTCTACTCTTAAAAATTTGGATATGATGCGGACAGTTCATTGGGCGAAGTTCATATTCTTCACCACCTCTTTTCATATGTGGGAACATGCTCTCTTGGTAGTGTTTCCAATGTCCTGATTTTTTATAAAGATCAAGTTTGGCAATTTCAGCTGTAATCACATGTTGATAACCCTCATAAATTTCCAAGTCTGTCATGTAATGCTCAAGTACTCTCCTTATAGTTGCACCCTTTGGGAGCCATTGAGGAAGTCCAGTACCTACTTCTTCATCTATATAGAAAAGCTCTTGTTCCGCTCCTATTTGTCTATGATCTTTTAATGAATTTTTAGCCATTAAGTTTTGGAGAATAAAACATAAGAATTTAACATTAACTACTACTCCAGATGTTATCATTACCAAACCAAAATTGTCAAATATGGTAATATTGAAAGTAAATTCGGGCGGTTAGCTCAGCCTGGTAGAGCGGTCGCTTGACGTGCGACAGGTCACAGGTTCAAATCCTGTATCGCCCACCAATATCAAAGATTAGCTGACGCGCTTGGTGTGTCGGCTGATGAGTTATTGAGATAATATGAAATTTTTAACAGGACAAGAGGAAAAAGAGGCAATAAGGTGGATGGACGAGGCGGCGCAAATAGCCAAGCGTGCTTTGTGTCTTAGGGCTAAATGCGGAACTGTTATTGTAAACGACGATGAAATAATTGGGGTTGGTTACAATGCGCCGCCTCTTGATAAAGAAGAAAATCGGACTTGCTTGCAAGAATTTAAGCCGGGCAAACCGAAATATGATCAAACTTGTTGCATGCATGCCGAATGGCGAGCTATCACGGATGCGCTGAAAAGAAATTCAGGAAAATTGAATGGATCAAAACTTTATTTCACAAGAGTTGATGAACAAGGAAATATAAAAAAATCAGGGAAGCCTTACTGTACAGTTTGTGGTCGTCTCGCATTAGATTCTGGCATTTCCGAGTTTCTTTTGTGGCATGAGGAAGGAATTTGTGCTTACCCGACAGATGAATATAACAAGTTATCATATCAATACAGCGAAAATGAAAAATAAACTCTGGAAATTTCCTCTTTTGATTTTAGTTATTGCAATAATAGCTTGGCTTTTTTTTGAGGGATGGGAAAAGATAATTTTGCTTTTTATTGCTTTTCTGGCAATCATGGGTTATTTACCATATACGTTGATAATAAAATCTTGGCTACCAAATAAATAATTATGGACTTAAAATTAACTTACAATAGAATCGCAAAAGATTGGATGGAAGACCATCACGGCGATACTTGGTGGATCGAAGGAACGGATAAATATCTATCACATTTCAAACCAAAAGCATCCATTTTAGATGTTGGATGTGGAGCAGGAGAAAAATCTAAGTTCTTAGTTAAAAAAGGCTTTGAAGTAACGGGTATAGATTTTTCAGAAGAAATGATTAAATTAGCAAAAGAGCAAGTTCCGACTGCTAAATTTTTTGTGAAGGATATCAAGAAATCATTAGATTTTGGAGATTCCTTTGATGGAGTTTTTGCCCAAGCAGTTTTATTACATATCCCAAAAAACGAGGTTGTTGATGTTTTGAAAAATATAACTTCTCCACTCAAATCAAACGGTTACTTTTATGTGGCAGTGAAAGAATTGCGACAGGGAGGCAAGGACGAAGAAATTGTAAAAGAGAATGATTATGGGTATGATTATGAAAGATTTTTTAGCTATTTTACTTTAGATGAATTAAGAAAATACGTTGAGGGTTCCGGATTAAAGGTGATTTATGAAAATGTTACCTTATCTGGAAAAACAAATTGGATTGAAATTATAGCTGAAAAATCGTAATTGGCGGCGAAAAAATTTTGGCCTCCCGTTTGTTGACTGGGCATTTGATATGGAAATTTGTATTAATGTCCACGAACTTTTACAAAAAGCGCCCACCACGTCTGAAGTAGTGAATAATTAGCCTGCTGTTAAAATTGCCCCTGATTGGGAGACCATACTCTGGCCCTCTTGAGCATCAAGCCTGCCAGTTAAATTGTCAGTTTTGGTGGCAGAAGCCAGTTCTTGAGATTGTTTTTGCTTTTTGGCCGCTTTTATCTGTTCCATTTTTTTTCTTCTAGCCTCATGGATATGGTAGGGATGAGAGATATGTTCATTCCTTAAGTCCAAACTGACATGTAAAAGTTTCTTTTTTTCATCAGATGGCATGGCAGAAACTTCCAGTCTGGCAGTCTCCTCCATACTGTTTTGCAGGGTAAAGTGCTCTTCGTCTTTTCGTGTTTCCTCCATTTTGGCATAAAATACTCTTTTAAATTGCGTTTCTTTTTGAAAATCTATACTGCCTTTGGGCGGGAAAGGTTTTTGTTCTTTTTGACCCAGTCCTAAAATGTCTGTGGTAAAAAGCTGAGAAATTTCTTGGGCTCCTTGTTGAATAAGTTTTCCACCTTCGCCAATTTCGAAATTCCACTCATCAAAAAAACCCATGGCTCCTCCAATAGACCTGACTCGGTTTAAAGTATTTACATCTGCCATATAAGTTGCTATTTTACACCTTTAGGGTTAAAAAATCAAAATTTTGGTGCCCAAGAGAGGAGTCGAACCTCCATGCCTTGCGGCACATGGTCCTAAACCATGCGTGTCTACCATTCCACCACTTGGGCGCGTGAATATTTTAACATAATCTCAAACTGAATTAGTGGGCAGAAGAATTTCTTGAATTAGTTTCGCTGAGTGTAAAGTTAGTTTCAGTAATGGCAGATCCTCATTTCTAACTAAATAGGTATTTGGTTGAGTAAAATATCGATAAATTCTTAATCCACGGAAGGCTGGAAGTTGATAAAAAGACTGTATTCTTTCACCAGTTACATTAAATCCATGGAATGTTAATAGTCTTGATCCAGCATTAGATAAATTATTTCTCTTGATTAAATCAAGTGGGCGAGGAAGTTCATCATGATGATCAGTAGATGTAATTAATCTAACCGATTGCTGACTTTCAGCTCTTGACTTTCGGTGGCGATATACAAAAATTCTAGTTTCCATAATTTAAGTAAACATCTTAATAGCTTTTTGATGAGCTTTATTTTCCAGTTCATCATTAAGTGGTTTCAGTTTAACCTCCAGACCATATTTAGTTTCCAAGGCTTTTTGTATTAACCAGTCAGTAAGATGGGGATTTTTGGGAAGCAGACTGCCATGCATGTAACATCCAATGGCATTTTTATAGATACAGCCCTCGGTTTTATCTTCACCATTATTCCCAAACCCCTTAACAACCATCCCAAATGGTAACGCTCCTTTTTTAAGATAAGTTTTCCCGGAATGATTTTCAAAACCAACCAAGCTGGTAGCTGGTAGCAGGTAGCTGGTAGCATGGATTACTATATTGCCGATCATCCGATCGTGGCTAGCTACTGTGTAAGCTGGAAATAACCCTACCCCTGGAAGTTTTGCCGCCGAAGGCGAGCCTCGCTCGCCTCGCTGCGAAGCGGGCCGTTGGCGGGGACCTTTATGTGGCTGATAATATTCTCCTAAAAGCTGGTAACCTCCACAGATAGCTAGTAGTGGTACCCCTCTTTCCACTTCCTGTTTGATTATTTTGCCCTTACCTTTTTGTAAATCCCTTGCTACTAACTCTTGCTGTTGATCCTGCCCACCCCCAAAGAAAAAAATATCCACATCGGAAGTGGAAATCCTATCGGATATGGAAATATTTTTAACTTCAGCTTCAATACCCCTCCACTGAGCTCTTTTTTTAAGGGTGATAATATTGCCAGTATCCCCGTATATATTCATCAGATCAGAATATAAATAGCCAATAGTAAGCTTCACCTTACTCCTCCTCCCAATAATAACGCTTTAGACCACTTCTGGCCAAAATTTTTTGTAACTCCAGCATGGCTGTATAGGTGGGTAGGATGAAAAGGGTGCCTTTTAGGCCAGCTCTAGCCTTTTGTAGAGCCTTCTTTAAATCATTTTCTACTTCCATAGATTTAGGATCAAATCCAGCATATTTTAACCTGACAGCCAAATCATCAGCTCTGGTGCCACTTACATAAAGTGAGAGGTCCCTCGACTCCGCTCGGGACGTCGTTCGAAGAATTTCGAACTCCGCATCCCAGATCCAAGACACGTCTGTACCGTCTGCCAGGTTGTCATTTAAAGCTAAAAGCAATTTATCATTTTTTTTAAGCTGTGGCGCAATGGTGGCAAAAACCTGGGTAGCGCCGACAGGATTTTTAATTAGAAAAATATAGGCTGGATGATTTCGCAATTTCAACTGTTCTACTCTTCCAAAGGCTGGTTGGTAAGTTTTAAGTGTTTCGGTGAGTCGGTGGGTCGGTAAATTCAAATAATACCCACAAGCTATGGCAGCCAAGGCATCATAGATGTGGTAAATTCCTGGAAGAGGAAGGTTTATGGTTAATGGTTTATGGTTAATGGTTAATCGAAAAGAACTTCCGGATAAGCCATTTATTCTGACATTTTTTGCCTCAAAATCATGCAGACCGGATGTTTTTTGATGCTCCAGAGCTTCACCAATAATTTTATATTCAGCCACACCAAATTTTTGCACTTTTCCTTTAAAGCATTTTTGAAGCCCGACTGTGTTAACATCGTCTCCATTAACCAACACAGTAGTTTCTTTTGGCATTTTTTTTAAAGTTCCACACCAGTTTTTAACAACTGTGTTAATCTCCCCATAACGGTCCAACTGATCCCTGAAAACATTTAAGAAGACTAAAATATCCGGTTTAAGTTTTGGCGCTAGGCTATTAAATGCAGCTTCATCAAGCTCCCAAATACCTAAATCATAATTTAGCCTCGCAAGGCCAGGCCTTGTGTGCGTAACTAGTGTGGAGGTAATGCCTCTTTCCAGATTTGATCCCGTAGCATTTCTGATCACTTTTAATCCCGCCTCTTTAGCAAAATGCGCCAGCATTCTGGCAGTGGTGGTTTTGCCATTGGTGCCGGTAATAACCACATTTTGGGGGATCTGCGCAGTTAACTTTTCCACCAGATTTGGTTCTATTTTTACAGCCCACAGCCCGGGAGCAGCAGAGCCTCCTCCTATTTTTAACAGCCTGGAAAGGCAAAAAATCAACCTGCCCAAAAGTAGACTTAAAAATAATTTCACTTTATTGATTATAGCGTAAAACCGCTGAGGAGGCAGCTGTTTTGGCCAGATAGTTGGGAGCTTTAATTTTTATGTTTCCTGCTCCGGTAAAATTTTCCAGATCTTTGATGAAATATGCCACCTTCCATCCCCAGGAAGGGGAGGTAGCATAAACCCTGTTCATGGAATACGGGTCTGTCAGTCCTTGGTCAATGTAGTTTTTTTTGAGTCCCTCTGTGACTGTAAAAATGCCATCTTTCCAGGATTTAAAGTATATGGCAGAGGATCCATAAACTCCCCAACCCCAGGCATTATATGGGGTGGCATTATATTGGCCGAAAGTTGATTCTACTCCGGCAATGGCGGGAACCAGTTTCCAGTCCACTCCGTATTTATCTGCGGCATCTACAAAATCCTGCGCTTGATGTTTTAAAGGTGAATTATGAGATGAGAAATAATCACTTAAGATTTTGGCCCTTTTATCAAATGTTTTAGCCTCAAAAGATGTAGTAGTTTGAGATTTTTGTATTTGTTCCAAATATGAAGGACTGGTCAAAACCAGCAGCAAAATGGATATTAAAATAATCCTGATATTTAACATGAGGGAGCATTATAGCAAAAATGAATTCCGAAGTCAAATATTATGGGGTGTTTATCTTAACTCTGTCATGAAGGATCTGACTCCTTTGGCCCAGGCTCCGCCTTTTAACAGAGATGGGGGTGTATACTTGACCATAATCTCCTCAGGAGTGGTTAAGCCCTGGTCAAGATAATCCTCCCGCAAACTCCTGCCCACTTTTTCTATCCCTTCTTCCCAGGAGGAAAATTTGATCACCTGGCTGCCATAAATACCAAAGCCGAAGGGATTAAAAGAATCCTTAATCACCTTTTTACCTCCGTTTGATTCCTGCATGGCAATTGCCGGCAGCAGTTTCCAGTCCAGCTTGTACTGATCTGATATCTCAATAAAAAATCCGCTGTACTGGCCCAGTTCCGACCCATAAAATGTAAAAAAATCCTCTATAATTTTAGCCCTGGCATCAGCAAAAATTATGGATGAGGAAGTCTCTGTAGTTTCCCTGGGCAGAGAGGAATAAAGTTTAAAAGAGTGGGAGTTTATCTGAAACAATTTTGCTGAGCTCAAATATATTAAAAAAATGGCGGCAAAAAGTACAGTTACCCACACCGCGCCAAACCATGATCCCACGAAAAATATTTTGTCCATACTTCGATTTCACTCAGTATGACCTCTTCGAGCCTGAGCCTCAGAGCCGAAGGCCTGAGTCCGCCAAAGGCGGATCGAATGGGTCCATCTGCTTTGGTATTTAGATTAAACATATCCCTTATGATTTGTCAACCCTAAGAATTGTAGAGGCCAGTTTTTGTGGATCATGACGAAGCAGATGTTCTTTCCTCATATATCTGGCCAAATCTGCCCTGACAATTTTTAAGTTGGGAGATAATTTTTTACACTCATCTTCATCAATCTGAACCGGTTCCTGACCCCACTGCTTGTAATATTCAATCACCTCAGAGTGGTGATGATTGGTGGAGGCGATCATGAAATCTATCCGACCGCAATCTTCCAGGTAGAAAAGCAGGGCCTTTAAATGATCAGAGGCCTTAAAAAAATCCGTTTCTCCCTCCTTGGTCATTAAATTAAGAATAAAAATTAGTTTGGCACGGGAGGAGACAATGGCTTCCTGGACACCGGGAATGAGCAGATGCGGCAAAATAGAAGTATATAAATCACCGGGAGCAAAGATAATTTTATCAGCTTGAGCTATGGCTTGAGTGACCCGGGGATTAGGATCTGGTCTGGTGTTAAAATAGATTCTCAAGATTTTATCATGAGGGTCAAAATCCTCCCTTTTTCTTCTTAAATCAATGTTTGTTTCTCCCTCAATGGCAATCCCTTTTTGGGTTCTGCCTATCAACTGCAAATCAGACAAACTGGCCGGTAAAATGTGAGCACTTATTCTTAAAAAATCCCTCAGAGCATCAGTTCCCCTGTCTATGCCATGGTAAATATAATCCAGCCTTGATCCGATTAAATTACCCAGAGAATGTCCTTTGAGGGGATTTTCAAACTCTTCCAGCCGATCATCAAATAGCCTTTGGGCCACCCGTCTTTGGCCCTCATCTTCTATTAGGGCCAGGGCGCATCTTCTGATATCACCCTGGGGTAGCAGGCCGTGTTCGGTGCGCAGCCTGCCTGATGAACCCCCACTGTCCCAAATACCAGCCACAGCTGTAATAAAAGGAGGAAAATTTAACTCCCGCAGTCCTGACAGCAGATAAAATTGTCCGGTGCCACCGCCAAAGGTGACAATCTTTTGTTTGTAGGGATAAGTTTTATTTTCAGTGGTCATTTCTTGGTATTATACCAGTTAAGTGCTAAAATATGCATAGCATTTGGGCCCCGATGCTGGAATTGGTAGACAGGCTGGCCTCAGAAGTCAGTGTCAGAAATGACGTGGGAGTTCGAATCTCCCTTGGGGCACCACCTGGAAACTTGATACTCGGGCGAGTGGTGGAATGGTAGACACGCAGCCTTGAGGTGGCTGTGCCGAAAGGCGTGGAGGTTCAACTCCTCTCTCGCCCACATTAAGGGAATGAGTACGTTTAAATTCCCTGTTTAGCTCGATACAACGCTCCAAAGGTGGGGTTCCAAAAAGTAATTCTTCATAACATAGTGTAGTCCAATATATAAGGGATGCTCTTCAAAGAAGTTTTGAGTCAGAAGGTATAAGATTTCTTTTAACTACTTACCAAAAAGCTATGACAGAAACATTGGTTGGTAAGACAAACATTTGGACAGAGATGAAGGAAGAATAATTCCCAGAAAACCTGCTGGACGTCCATCAAGGAAGAGGTAAATTTACTTGAGCTGTTCAACAATCGGAGATAAGATAAAATCTGGTGATAATTCTGTTATTTCTCTTAGTGCTTCTGAAGCTTGAAGTTTAAGACGTAGACCATCTTCAGCTAAGCGAGCAAGAGCCTCATCCCTACTTCGATAAACACGAGTACCTACAAGAGCATCAATAGCTTGAGATGATTCTGGCTTGAGGTTGCGACACAATATTGGCTTAGGTTTGGACTCAATTCGTTCTGTCATAATGTAGCTATTATAGCGAATAAGTTGTTGGGTGCAACTCTAAGCAAATCTTATTCCACAGAAGATGAGATACATCGGTTACACTTCCCAGAACATTTTTAGGAGAAATAAATTAGCTTCGCACAAGTAAACGTTCTCTATCGGGCAGTAAAGATTCAGGTTGGGGTTCTTCATCTCCCTCGTCAAAAAAACGATGGAAGGTTAGTTTAATTGTTCTAAGCTTTTTACGATCTGCTAGCAACCAAACAAAAGTTACTCGTCCAAAGTCTTCCTTATGACCATCTTCAGTATCCTCAGGCGGCTTAACCCCTTCTACTGTTTTAAGATTAAATAGATTTTTTTCTGTTAATGCTAGCTCTCCTCCTTCTTCCAATCTCTGCATTCTTCTGGCAACTCTGGGGATACTAAGATTCCAAGCTGCCATATACTTTTCTTTTCCCATTTCTACATCTACATAAGTATCGAGAAGTTTGGCATAATCTGCTGGAGTACGAAGTAGGAAGCCGAACCTAAGTATGTGTGGCTGCTCTGTGTAGGTAATATCCTCACGGCCTCTATAAATAAACTCGAAGTGAGTTTCACCAAAAGGCTTTTCTACTGGTAGACTTTTCGTAGTTGCCTCAATCCACGAGCGCCAAGGATCATCACTGATGATGTCAATGTGACCTAAAATTCCATAAAGAGAAATCGGTCTGCGTAGTAAAAGGGTGTGATCATATCTTTCATAGTATAAAGCTGGATTTTCTCCTTTTTTAGGCCAATAATTTTGTCGTACCCTTTCATAAGGCCTAAACGGAACATCAAGTCTTATGAAATAAGGCTGGGTATTATCTTTTCTTGGTTCTCCTCGGGGAGCTTCAACTGACATGGAGGAATTATACTAAAACATCCTATAAATATCTATTTTTGTTAGGCAGCAAGTTTTGACTTAAGCGCTTCCATAAGAGGTAAATCTCTAAATGTTTGTTCATGTTTTACAGGTCTTCCGTATAAAATATCTGGTTCTTCTAAATCTTTTGGGGTAAGATCAGGTACTAAACTAATTCCCCGGGCAGAACAAAAGTTTTCAGTACCCCCATTTAAACGAGTAACAGCCTGAAGAAAATCATCTGGATATCTAGATATTAAAAATCTAGTAAAGTTATGCCCAGCTTGTAAAAAATCCTCAATACTAGAATGACCAGTACCAACATTAAATCCTACTCTTGCTTTTCTACCTGTTTGTCTTTGCACTGCCTCTGATATTGTTAAAAGTTTATTTGCCATTACTAGACTTCTGAAATATATGTCATGGTCTTCAGGACTAAAATAATCTGCTAAAGCTATTACTCTTTGTAAAATACGCTGTGCGATATTACCTTTTTCCGTCTGATTTTGAGTGCTTATCTCCAGCGTAGAAAGCAACATAGATATAAGTGGTGCCTCCAGTGCTAAAGTTGCACCTACTGTAGATAATCCGATAAATTTTCTTCTATTTAACTCTTCTTGAGTAAAATCGTCCTGTTCCAGTTTATGTATTACCCAATCACTTAATAAATACCCTGTTCCTGCTGCTGTCACCGCCCCTCCAGTAACCATTCTAGTAAATGCTATATTAAAGGCTTTATCAGCAAAATCCTCTGGAATTGCAGTATCCCCAAAGACCACTAAAGTTGAATCTTGGGCAAGTTTTCTTAGAATCGGAAAATCAATAATACTTCTAATAGTCTCTTCCCTAAATCTGGTAGAAAAATATTGGGTACCTAATAAATCTTCAGGGTTTGCTCTCCATTCTAATTCTGTCATGGTTAACTCCCTAAAAAATGCATCTAAACCATCAGGTACATCCTGTTCCCTTACACCGGTATCATGATATTCATACAGAGGATAAAACACTCCTGAAGGAGTATCAATAGTACCTTCAATAAAAGTTTTTGCTTCTCGTCCAACCACTGTAGCACCTAAAGCTGCTAATCCTGCTTTAAAAGCTGTTCTTCTGTTAAATTTAGGGATTCTAATGAGAGCCTCTACTGACATGAAGGGATTATACTAAAAATACCCTATAAATATCTAGATTTTATACCAAAGAACATTTTTGGAGGTATTAATTAATTTATGATATAAATCTCAATTGAAGAATAACTAAAAGGTTTCTTTTCTTCTCTTATGAAAGGATTCGTCATTTGGGAAGCATTGCTAATATCTGTGCAGCAAGTGAACCAATCTGTGCCAACTCTGCACCCCTAGTTAGTATCGTTCCAAGAATTTCCCTTGCTCTTTTACCACCACTTTGGTTACCTTTAAGTTCTTTTATAAGACCAAGGAGCTCTTCTCTGTCTGTACCCTGATAATTCTGTTCAAATTCGGCTTCCAATTGATTTACAGCTACCGAAAGTTGGTCAGCTATAACATTAGTTGAATTATCAGTAGAGTTTATATTCAATCTCGCTTGGGGCCCTAAATTAACTGAGGGAGTTTGCAATTCTCGCCTATAATCTTCCAATACTACGATCCTTGCTCTTATACTTTTGACCAAATTTTGAATATCTGCATTTTTGTTAGCCTCATAAGTAGGATCTGTGCTTCTTGCTAATGAAAACTGTAGCCTTCTGGAATTATTAGGCAATTTTTGTTTGACTTGCTCTTCCCATTCACTTACTAATCTGTAATATTTAGACAGAATGGCAGATATACCATTGTCAGGGGGATTTCTATATTCTTCCTCTATTTTTTCTATCCATTGATAACCTAATGAGATAAGGTCTTCCAGTTCATAAAAAAGTTTTCGGTCTGAATCATTCATATACCGCTCAATTTTAGCAGAAATTCAGATCAGAAAATAGGTATAATTGCCAGGTCCGAGGGGGTGATTATATTTGTCTAGAGTAGCTTGGAGAAATCTAACTTTATGGAAACAGATCGGAGTATTCATTAGATTCTTCCTCAGTATCAATTATGGTTACTTTTCCGTTATAATAGGTGAATCCGAGCTCCTTGAGTTTTCCGTAGATTCTTAGTAAACTAGCTAGGACGGTGTTCCACCCATGGGGAATAACGCCCACTTAAAATTTTGGACGAGTAGCTCAGTTGGCTAGAGCGGTCGCCTTACACGCGACAGGTCACAGGTTCAAGTCCTGTCTCGTCCACTTGACAGCAACTTCATAGAAGTTATAATCATTGAAAATGATTGAATCTGATGATCCAATGGTTGCTTTCCGGGTGGCAGTGGCGCAGGTAAGAGATTTGGGAAGGGAGTTTGAAAGAGGGGCAAAAGAGTTGCTAAGTTATCCTGCGGATACGCTTTTAAAAAGAGGGATTATGAAAAAAAAGATTGGAACGTCAGATGGTATAATTTTGGTAATAAATCCTCCAGATACTGATTATTCAGGTTTTCTTGACCCTTATCAAATTATACCGGGTGGAATAGCCATAGAGTGTCAACAGAGCCTGGAAGAAAAGTTTAAAATTTTCAAAAGAACAAAAGGTCTGGCTTTTTATCCCACAGTTGAGTTGACAAAGGAAAAGATAGTTTTTGCAATTCCCGGAGATGCTCAAGGACAAGCAAATTATCCGGAATATTTAGAGGTTTCCTATAGGCATAATGTTTTCTGCTGTATAATTAAAAAAGACGGCTGGAACAGACCTGATCCTGCTTCTTTTGAAGGGCAACCCAGTTTGGAAAACGTTGCAGAAGTAACAAATATTATAAAGGAAATAACAGGCAGGGCCAGATCATTTTTCAGTATGTGAGCGCGAGACGGGATTCGCACCCGCGACCTTCTCGTTGGCAACGAGACATTCTACTGCTGAACTACTCGCGCATTTCATCCGCCATGGCGGATTCAATGTAAACTATCGACCAAGATCTGTTTCTTTAATCTTGACCAACCCTTAATCTCTTTCTCTCTCTTGGCCGCTTGATATCTATCCAAAAACCTTTCCCAATAAACAAGCCTAACTGGTATTTTACTTAACTGTAAACTAGTCTTCACTCTAGTGTTATGTTCTTGGATTCTCTTTTTGAGATTCCAAGTTATCCCTGTGTACAGAGAATTATCCTTACATCTTAGTATGTATAAAAACCAAGACATAGAGCAGTTTACACTGAACGTAGTGAAGTGTGCCGCAGCCCAGAATCGAACTGAGATAGTCCGCTCTTCAAGCGGATGCCTTGACCACGTTGGCAACTGCGGCTCAGTGATATTATAGCAAAAAATCCGGCCGATTGATCGACCGGATTAATATAAATAATTCCCAACCTAAAATACAAATTATTTCTTCTTGGTGGTCATGTTGTACAGTTTATAGACACCTGCCAGACCAATCACCACATATACCACCTTGGTCAAAATACTGCCTGCCCCAAGTATCATCTCCACCACATTCAAATTTAAAGCCCCCACCAAACCCCAGTTAATTGCCGAAAGAGCCACCACCCAACCCACTATTTGTTTTGTACCCATTTATCTATCACCTCCTTTATTTATATAGTAGTCATACATTATTGGCAAATGTCAATACTTTGGGTATAATTGATTTGATTGGAGGTGATGGATACGGATAAAGCAGTAGGAAAAGTGGTTCATTTTTATGATAAGCTGGGTGTGGCCATTGTTGATCTTAACTCAGGCTCTTTAAAAAAGGGAGATGAGATTAAATTTAAAAGAGGTGATGAGGAGTTTAGCCAAAAGGTGGCATCTTTACAGGTGGAGCACAAAGATGTGGAGAAGGTTAAAAAAGGAGACTCTTTTGGCCTGAAGGTTGATCAGCCCACTAAAGTTGGCACAGAAGTTTTTCTTGCATAATAACTAAATTTGTCCAAAACACATTGCCGGGTCGTCTAATGGTAGGACGATAGCCTTTGGAGCTATCTATCATGGTCCGAATCCATGCCCGGCAGCCAAGCTTGACGGGAAGCGTAAAGGCGTATCTTGTCATAGGGTTTTATCTCGTTGTAACGCACTAAACTGCCTACAAGCTCTAAGTTCTGAAGTGTTTCCTTCAAAAGTACCCTTTTTTCCTGCGGTTCAGAACTTTCAAACAACTCATAAGCCCTACTAGCAAGCTGTAGAAGGTAATCTGTGGTTATGTAGTACTCTTCATCAGCAAAGTTGAGCTTTTCCATTTTCTTATTAAGTTCTTTTTGTTTAGCCCTAAACTCTGCACGCTTTTTGTTATAGTAGCTCTCAGTAATACTACCGTCCAGTTTGTCCTCATACATTTTTTCAATCCTTTCCTCATATTTCTTATATTCAGTTTGATAGTTTTCCAGTAGTGTTTTATGAAAGTGAGATTTATCTTTATGTGCTTCTCTTAAGCTTTGGGTAATATCTTCTACAACCTCTTTAGGCATTTGTAAGCCCTTAAAAAACTCACCAAACTGTTTCGTCAAAACCTCTTCCCTTAACCAGCTTGTTTCGTGCTTACCTTTATATTGGGTGCAATGGTAGTAATGATAAACTTTGCCACTGGGTTTGGTTTTTCTTTCAGGAGTAATCATACAACCACAAACTGAACATCTGATTAGACCTCTATATAGGAATGGTAAACCTGCAAACTTAAAGTGTTTTTTGTGGTAACCAGCCTTAATTTCTTGTACTTTTTCAAACAGATCAGGGGACATTATCCGCTCGTAATTATGCGGGTACTCTTTGCCGTTATATACCATGATTCCATGGAAAAACTTATTTTTGAGAATGAAATCAACATACCCTTTTGAGAAGTCTTTACCAAACACTTCCTTAACTTTGCTTCGTACTTCAAGCATTGAAAAACTGGCTGTAGAATACCACTCGTACATCTTCTTAACTATCTCTGCCTCAAAAGGCTCAATTACCAACCATTTCTTCTTATCATCTTTAGTTATGTTCCTGTAGCCATAAGGTGCTTTCTGAGGCCACAAGCCGTTTTTAAGCATAAATAGAGCCGAATTTATAGCATCTTCCTTGAGCCTGTTAAGATACTGTTTTGCCAAAAATACCTTTAAGTCCCAGTCAACAATATCCCGTCCTACTGTATCTTTATCAATTACTAAACGGTCATATACAAAATGTAGCTCTTTTTCACAATCAAGCCTTAAATCGTCCATAGCTACTGCGTCTCGATAGTTTCTTGTTATCCGGTCTACACGATAGGCAATAATTGCATTGACTTCATTATGCTGTTTAACAAAGTCAACCATTTCATTAAACTTCTTTCTAATCTTGCGGTCAGCACTTTCTGAAAACCGAAACTCTTGTACAACTTCGAGGTCTTTCTTTTGAGCATATTCCCTCAGCGTTTGAAGTTGATTATCCAAAGACAGACCTTCTTCTTCCTGTCTGGCTGTTGATACTCTGGCTAAAATAACTGCTTTAATCATAATTTCTCTTTTTCTTTATACCGCCAATTTCTATCTATTCTAGTTCTGTGAACTCTTTGTAATTTTTTTTGTTGATTTGCCAATCTTTTTGATGAATCCATCACAACAGTCCTTTTATGACTATCAACACCTGATAGAAAATAGTTAAATAGTCCTAGCCATTGGTTAAAGTTTAATTGGGTAGGAGTAGCAGATTGCAAAAAATCCAAATCTTTTGATAATCTCGCAAATTGATTTGGAGTAAATAGATTTCTTAGAGCTTCCTTCAAGGTAGGTCTCCATTGGTTAAAAGCGTAAGTAATGAAGTCTCTATAAATATCTCTTGACTGAGGCTCAATGACTGGGTTAGGCAGTGTATGTATTCCAAGCATTAAAGAATCCACTTTGGGAGTTGGTTTAAAATCTGCCCTTTTGAATTTATGAATAATATTTAATTCAAAAAATGGTTTAATCAACAAGGATAAAAGCGTTTCTTTACTATATGGTAACCCTAAAAACCTATATGCTGCCTCCTGTTGAACAACCAAGTAAGCATCTTCAGGCGGTACATCAGCTTCTGTTAATTTGCGGATTATATCCGCAGTGATATTAAATGGGATATTAGAAAATACCTTATAAGTACTTAAGGGTAAATTTGTAGTTAAGAAATCCTCTCGGTGAAGCTCAAATGATTCTGAGCTTTGAAATTTTTCTTTTAATTCTTGATAAAATCTCTCGTCTAACTCAAAGGCAACTACCCGTTTAGACCTCCTTAATAGTCCGCTTGTGATGATACCTTTACCCGCACCTATTTCATATACAACATCGTTATTATTGATTGAAGTTCTATCTAATAAGTTTTCAACTAGAGAACTACTCTCTAAAAAATTCTGAGAGTATGAAATTTTAGTATCAGGTAAAACAGTACCCATAAGCTTATCTTGTTCCATCATTCTCTATAAATCCTTTAAGGTCTACTTCTTTTATGCGGTATTGTTTTTGGACTTGATATGCTTTTAATTTTCCTGCCCGTATCCAACGGTAAACCGTCATATACGCTACTTTAAGCATTTTAGCTACTTCTTGAGCTGTATAAAATTTATCTTCCATTGCTTTAACTTACTTTAACATTATTTAACATCTTAGGCTGAAAGTCAACTAGTTTTAATGGTTTAAATTCAGTCAAAGCGTTACGCAAAACACTAAAAGTATCTACAT
>CAYHYM010000010.1:19494-26973 GCA_964360965.1 uncultured Gammaproteobacteria bacterium | reverse complement strand
TGATGGTCCAGCCTGATCTAAGCTTTTACCTGAAAAATCAAACATCCCACGAACTCTTCCTTTTACTCCACCAACCATTATCTGGTCACCTTTCTTAAGTTGGCCATTCCTTACCAAAATTGTGGCAATAGGTCCTTTAAATTTATCTAAATTAGCTTCAATTACCACCCCGGATGCAGGAGTTTGAGGATCCCCTTTTATCTCATGCATTTCTGCAACAAGTGAAATCATCTCCAAAAGCTTATCTACTCCTTCTCCTGTTTTTGCTGACAAAGGCACAACAGGCACATCTCCACCATATTCTTCAACCAAAACTCCTTTATCTGAAAGTTGTTTTTTGATCTTTTCCAGTTGAACTTTTAAATTAATTCCTGCTAAATCTACCTTATTAACTGCCGCAATCAAGGGAATCTTTGCTTCCTGAATATGTTTTATGGACTCAATAGTTTGAGGCATTATTCCATCATCAACTGCCACCACCAGTACTGCGATATCCGCAACCTTTGCACCCCGAGATCGCATTTTTTCAAAGGCAGCATGACCAGGAGTATCTATGAAAGTGATTTTGCGGTTATTCGCAAAATCATCCTGAGCTCCTCGAGTCTGAGCGACGGTTCGACTGAGCTCACCGTCGAAGTCCTCGGAGTCGAAGACTTGCCGAAGGATCCCTCGATTCGCTTCGCTCTCTCGGGATTTCGGTTCCTGCGGAACCTCAATCTGGTAGGCACCAATGTGTTGGGTAATTCCACCATGTTCTTTGGAGGCTACATTAGATTTACGGATAAAATCGAGTAAGGTAGTCTTACCATGATCAACATGGCCAAGGATGGTTACAATAGGTGGTCTTATGTTTTCTGCCATAAAAATCTTTAGATTGACTGGTTCTCATACTACTTAGACTGATTTTCTGACCCACTGACACTCTGCTCCTCTAACTTCTCTGGTTTTTCTACTGTTTTACTAGAATCTGTTGGTACTGCTTCAGGCTCTTCTGCACCTACAATATCTATCTTCCAACCAGTTAATTTGGCAGCTAACCTAACATTTTGTCCACCTTTACCAATGGCCAAAGACAGCTGGCTTTGAGGAATAGTCACAGTGGCAACTTTATCTGCTTCATTCAACTTAACTTGAACATCCTTTGCTGGGGATAAAGCTGCAGCAATAAAACGGGCAGGGTCATCCGAATAAGCAATAATATCTATTTTTTCTTCTCCCAGCTCCTGCATCACTGCCTGTACTCTCCCCCCATTTTGTCCCACCAAAGCGCCTACCGCATCTACTCCTTCCTGCAGTGAAGAAGCTGCAATTTTACATCTTCCTCCTGCTTCCCTGGCAACGACCTTTATTTCCACCCTTCCTGTTTGCAGTTCCGGTACCTCCAGCTTAAAAAGTCCCCTGACAAGACCCGGATCTGATCTTGACAGTACCACTTGTGGCCCTCTTCCCTCTTCCCGAATTTCTTTGATAAAAAATTTTAGTCTCTGATTTGGATGATACAACTCTCCCTGCGTCTGCTCAGCCGTGGGTAAAACCCCTTCTGCTCTTCCCAGGTCAACAAAATAGATACTGCCTTCCTGGCGCTGGATAGACCCTGACATCACTGTCCCAATTTTATCCTCAAACTCCTTCAACATTGCCTCTTTTTCTGCCTCATAAAGCCTTTGCATTATCACCTGTCTGGCAATAGATGCCGCAATTCTGGCAAAGCCGGGAGGGGTAACATTTTTTTTGCCATCAAAAATGGAAATCTCACCGGTGGCAGCATTAACATCAGAGGTAAACTGTTCAACATCCTCAGGAACAGGCTCGTTGCGAAGCATCAGATCTTTTTTATAAGCAGCCAAAGCAGCCAGTTTGATGGCATTTAAAACCACTAACGGTTCAACCCCTTTTTCAGAGGCTATTTGATTTAGCGCTGCTGCAAATTCAGTTCTTACTTGCATGGTAAAAAATTGGTGGGTTAACACCCACCAGCCATATTGTAACTTTTTGACAAATTTAAGTCAAGCCTAAAACCAGCCTTTTTTCTTGCTTGCCTCGCCGGCAGGCGGGGAGGATAAGTGATATAATTCTTCATAAAGTTGTTTTTCCTCTTTAGAAGGGTTTTGGGGAACATTTAAGTTTACCCTAACATAATGATCTCCGTGGCCACCATTTAACCTTGGAGCACCTTTACCCTTAAGTTTAACTAAGCTTCCAGGTTGTGTTCCCGAGGGACTTTTACCTTGACTTTTCCGGAAACAGTTTCTACTTCAAAGATATCCCCCAAAACCAGCTGGGGAATAGTTATATTAATTTCCGAAAAAATATCCGCTCCTTCTCGCAAAAAATGCGGATGGCGGGGGACTCTGAATACAATATCCAATCCGTCAGCTGACGGACCAAAACGCATTCTAGTCCCATTATCAACTCCTGCCGGAACTTTAATCTTAAGTCTCTTTCTAGTTAATCTTCCCTGACTATTTCTTTCTTCCACCTCTATTTCTTTAGTCACTCCATGGATGGCCTCATCAAAAGTTAGATTAAGTTGATAAGTTGGGCGGCGTCTCATGGCAGCACCAAACCCACCGCCAAAAATTTGTTCAAAAAGTTCAAATGGATCCTCAAATCCGCCAAAGTCAAACTGAATATTGGGGTTACCTGAAGTAGACCAACTGTAGGATTGCCCGCCGCCACCAAAAGGCCCTGCTCCTCCACCATATCCTCCGGCTCCTCTGTCAAAAGCAGCATGGCCAAACTGATCATATGATTGTTTCTTTTGCGGATCAGATAAAACCTGGTAAGCTTCCCCTATTTCTTTAAATCTCTCTGCAGCCCCGGCAGATTTATCTACATCAGGATGATGTTTCCTGGCAAGTCTTCTATAAGCTAATTTTATTTCATCAGTAGATGCTGATTTATTTACCCCTAAAATTTCATAGTAATCTCTTTTAGCCATGGATTGTATTATAGCAGTCGCTTGCTTAAACTGCTAGCTTGCGGTTACGTCATCCCCGCCTACGCGGGGATCCAATTAAACAATTGAGCTGTATAAATCTTTCCAACCAGAATTAAATTTATTGATAGTTTTTATTTTCCAATATCTTTTCCATTCCTTCATTTGTTTCTCTCTAGTTATAGCCTCATTGACATCTTCATGTGGCTCAAAGTAAACCAGATTATGAACTTGGTATTTCTTAGTAAATCCTTCTACTAAATCATTTTTATGCTCATATACTCTTTTGACTAAATTATTTGTTATACCAATATATAAAGTTCCATTTCTTTTAGAAGCTAAAATGTAAACATAATACATAGTTTAATTATGACACCTTATCTGTCATACCGGTGAATACCGGTATCCAATTAACCATTTTAAGTTAGTTTTTAATTAGATTCCTGCATTCGCAGGAATGACAAAGGAGGCAAATTAGGATTCCACCATTAAAAATGCGACAAATTAGGATAATAAATATCACTGAGGCGTTGATATATAGCTACTGGATTTAACAACTCACCTATAGAAGTAGCTTAAGTCATAGTTACTCTGACTTTTTTCCTTGTCCTGAGCTTGCTTGCGGTGAGCTTGTCGAACCCGCCGAAGGATCTTCAACCACTTCACCTTCAACTGCTTCCTTAAGCAGATTTAGAATAATAGTCCTCTTTTAACTTTTCTAAAAGCCACATCCTGGCTAAGGTTCTAGGGCCTACCCCTTTCTCCTTGGCCACACTATCAAGCTCTTTCACAGTTTTAGGATCAAGCCTGACAGTAAAAGTCATTTTTAAAGGTTTTTTTACCTCTAAGTTAGTTTTTTTAAGCTCTTTCCTAAAATCAGCAATAGAGTGAGTACCCCAGAAACGGGTTTCTTCCTCATAATTTTTAAATTTGGGCATTTTAATTACTTTCTTTTTCATTTTCACCTCCTATCTCTTCCTTATACATTTTCCTTTCTTTCCTATCAGCACCTCTAGCTGTCACAGGAAAGTAGATATTACCTTTAAACTTTTCTAAAATTACAGCCAAAGTTCTACTTTTTTTAGTCTTACCTATCACCATCACTCTCCCTAATTTAGCTTTCAGCGGTAAAATATTCCCTTCTATAACTTCCTTAACTTCTTCTGGCAAAACATTATGACGAGCTATATGTTCAATATTTCTTTCATTGAAAATAAGCTCATCTACTTTCATTCACAAAACAAATTGTACCACAAAGTACTACAAAAATACAAAATAGGATTCCACCATTAAAAATGCTCAAACTGAATTCCCATCCATACATTTATGCTACGGTCGTGGGAAAAATGAAAATATTATTGGGGGATTACACCATGCTTTTTTATTAATTCAGATTCCCAATGCTCCACAACATCTAGCATATCTTTAATCTCATAACCTAAAGGTTGTAAAAATTTAAATGGGTTAACCCATCTTGTAGCAATATCTGAATTTCTTTTTAATGATCTGTACGCGCCAGCTTCTAATTCAGGGGCCTTTTCCTTATTAAATAAGCCTCCTTCCTCTGACTTTACCAAATCGGCAATATATCCTGGAATAGGAATTCTTTTATCAGGGTTGTGTTCATCAGGCAGACCAGGCCCAAATAAATATTCAAGAATATCTCCAGTAATAACCTGTCGACCTGTATTAGTAAGATGGTATGCAAACCCAAATAAAGTTTCAAGCTCTCTTGCTATATTTTGGGCCCGTTCGTCCTCAAATATTCTCCTTGGAACTTTGTATAAAATACTTCTACTAGCAATTGATACTACATTTTCAGCCTGCTGTAATGCTATTACTGAATTAGGTAAGCCATTTGCAACCTCATTTATAGCTTCTCTTTTAATAATCACAATCAGTCGTTGATTTAACATTAGTGGAGAAACATGCTCACTTTTATCTGGCTCTGTCATAGGAAATTATTCCTCTTTTTTTCTTTGTCCTGAGCTAGCTTGCCCTGAGCCTGTCGAAGGGGTCGAAGGATCCTCCACCACTTCACCTTCCACAGCTTCTTCCTTTGGCTCTTTGCCCACCTCGGAGGAGTCCTCGCCTCCGGCTCGGCCACCATCCGAGGTGTTAGGTTGTTCACCTTGAGAACCATACATTGAAGCTCCTATTTTTTGTAAAGATTCTCCCAGAGCATCACCTTTGGTTTTAATATCATCAGTATTCTCACCTTTCATAGCTTCCTTAAGCTCATTTAACTTCTGCTCCACTTCTGTCCTTACCTCTGCTGGAACTTTATCCCCTTGCTCTTTTAAAGTCTTCTCTGTTTGATAAACTAAAGAGTCAGCAATATTTCTAATTTCTATACCCTCTTTTTTCTTTTTATCCTCTTCCGCATGTGCTTCTGCCTCTTTAGTCATTTTTTCCACTTCGTCTTTAGATAAACCTGTGGAACCAGTAATAGTTATCTTTTGTTCCTTACTGGTTGCTTTATCTTTGGCAGAAACATTTAAAATGCCATTGGCATCAATGTCAAAAACCACCTCAACTTGTGGAACACCTCTTGGGGCTGGCGGAATACCATCTAAGATAAATCTGCCCAAAGATTTGTTATCAGCTGCCATTTCTCTCTCTCCTTGCAGCACATTAATCTCTACAGATGTTTGATTATCAGCAGCTGTGGAGAAAATTTCTGATTTGGAAGAAGGAATAGTGGTATTTCTGACAATCAATGGAGTTCTTACTCCACCTAAAGTCTCAATTCCCAAAGTCAAAGGGGTAACATCCAAAAGTAATACATCCTTAACTTCTCCACCTAAAACTCCACCTTGAATTGCAGCTCCCACAGCCACGACTTCATCTGGGTTTATACCCTTGTGTGGTTCTTTGCCAAAAAAGTCCTGCACTGCCTTTTGCACTGCCGGCATTCTGGTCATACCCCCAACCAAAATCACTTCCTCAATATCTTTGGCCTCCATTTTGGCATCCTTAAGACATGCCTTAACAGCATCAAATGTTTTATCAATCAAAGGCTTGACCATAACCTCAAGCTTGGCTCTGGATAATTTCATCTCCAAATGCTTGGGACCAGATGAGTCAGCAGTCACAAAAGGGATGGAAATTGATGCCTCTTGAGTAGAGGATAATTCAATCTTGGCTTTTTCAGCAGCATCTCTAAGTCTTTGTAAAGCTTGTTTATCACCTTTAAGATCAATTCCCTGTTCTTTTTTAAATTCATCAGCCAGATGATTCAGGATTACCTGATCAAAATCATCCCCTCCCAGATGGGTGTCGCCGGCTGTTGATTTGACCTCAAAAACTCCTTCTCCCAACTCTAAAATAGAAATATCAAAAGTGCCACCACCTAAATCATAGACAACAATGGTGTGGGCATGAGATTTATCCAGACCATAGGCTAAAGCAGCAGCAGTTGGTTCATTAATAATTCTTTGGACATTAAGTCCGGCAATTTCTCCAGCCTGTTTGGTGGCCTGCCTTTGTGAATCATCAAAATAAGCAGGAACTGTAATTACAGCATCTGTCACTTTTTCTCCTAAATAGGATTCAGCATCAGCTTTTATTTTTTGTAAAATCTGGGCGGAGATTTCCTGTGGGGTATATTCATGTCCTTCTACCTCCACCACCGCCATGCCATTTTTACCTTCTTTGATAGTGTAGGATAACCATTTAATATCACGCTGTACCTCAGCATCTTTAAACTTTCTACCCATCAGTCTCTTAATAGAGAAGATAGTTTCTTTAGGATTAACCACAGCCTGCCTTTTAGCCACCCTGCCCACAATATTTTTATTGGGATTTGAAACAGAAGGGATAATATTTTCCCCTTCAGCGCTATGAATAACTTTGGGCTTCCCGCCCTCCATTACTGCCACACAGCTATTTGTAGTTCCAAGATCTATACCTACAATTTTAGCCATATTTTTCCTCTCTCCTTTTATCAAACTCATATGCTTTCATAGAAACCCAGGTTGCTACTGGTTGTATAAGTCTTCCAATAAAACCATATTCTCTAAGAACTCGCTTGTGAAAGGTTTCGAAAAAAGGCCTAATATCACCAGAGTCTAGATATTTAGCATATGCTTCTCCCACTTCATTTGCTCTTTTTTCTTTATTAGATCCATTTTCTATATTCATAGTTTATTTGCCATTTTGAGTTATTAACTTTTCTGTCATCCCTGCGAATGCAGGGATCCAATTAACCATCTCTGATTCGGAATTGGATTCCCGCTTGCGCGGGAATGACGTTTTATGACATCTCTCCTTTCTCATCCAGTGGTGAATGCATATCTGATTGGGTTTCTCCACCTGGAATGTTTTTTGTCTCTTCCATACTGGGTGGATTTTTCCTACCTACCACCACCTGACTTGGTCTAATTACCTTACCATTTAAAGTATAACCTTTTCTGACAACTTCTAAAATTATATTATTTTCTCCATCCCTTGTGTCAACAGCCTCCTGCAAAGCAGGATTGAATTCACCCTCTGCTTGGATCTCTTCAAGTCCTTCAATCTGAAGGACTTGCTCAAATTCT
>CAYHYM010000010.1:0-19484 GCA_964360965.1 uncultured Gammaproteobacteria bacterium | reverse complement strand
TACTCCTTTAAACCAATCTTTCGACTCGCTTTGCTCACTCAGGACCTGTCGGCCCCCATTTATCACAGTCTCCAGGTGGTCAACCACTGGCAACAACTTCCTAACCAACTCCGCTCCCATAAAACTTGTTAACTCTGACCTACCTTGACTGATTCTTTTTTCTAAGTTTTGATAATCAGCCACGGCACGTTTTAGTTGTGCTTCCAGCTCTGCCACTCTTTGTTCTAATTCTGCAACTTTATCTTGTTTCTTTGCCATAAGACCTAAATCCTCCCTGCCGCAATTATGTAAACTAATTGTGGCCTGCCACGTTTATGTAAACTAAACGTGGCCTGCTTCCACTAATAAATTTCTCACATATTTTACATAAGGCAAAACCAGCGCAAAATTCATTCTGGCAGGGCCAATTACTCCAATAATCCCATCTTTCTCAAGATCCATCTCATATCTGGTAAAAATAAAACTGGTTGGGCGCAAATACTCAAATTCCATGTCCTCACCAAAAAGTATATGTATTGGGTCAGAACCAACAGCCTTGCCTATAATCTCTTTTAACCTAGGATTTTCATCAAAAAGTGATAAAACAAATCTGGTCACATCAATATCATAAAATTCAGGCCAGTCCAAAATATTGGCAGCTCCCGCCCAGTAGAGTTGGCCCTCATTATCTGTTGCCAAACCCAACATATCACATCTATCTGCCAAAGCTTTCACTGCCTCTTTAAGAAGTCTCTCGCGTCTAAATCTTTCCTGCCAAAGTTTTTCCTTGATGGAAACCTCGGCTGTGACAGGAAGCTCCTTTTCCTTCATCAGATCCTGAATATAGAGCCTAAAGCCCAAAGAAGTCGGTACCCTGCCTGCTGAGGTATGGGGTTGTTTTAAATACCCCATATCGGTTAATTTGACCATTTCAATCCTGATAGTGGCAGGCGAGACTCCAAGATCATATTTTCTCTCGATTACCTCTGAACCAACAGGCTCTGCATTCTCTATATATTCCTCAATGATTGCTTTTAAAAGTGCTTGTTGTCTATCAGATAAATCAACCATGAGATTAGCACTAATCTACCACGACTGCTAAGAAATGTCAATACTTCAATAGTCACAAAAATCTCGCCCTTTTTAGGGCGAGATTTTTTAAATAAGAACCTTAGATCCTTCGTCGACTTAATGTCTCCTCAGGATGACGCAAAGCGTCATTTACTACCACAAACCTTACACTCACCCATGTGAGTGGCAATGACATAAACTGTTGCTACACCAACCACTACATAAACCAATTTGGACAGATCCATACCCAAAATGCTCTCCACCAAATTCATGTTTAAAAGTCCTACTAAACCCCAATTAATACCGCCTACCCAAAGCAATAGATAGGCTGCCATATGCAATGCTTTCATTCTCTCACCCCCTTCCACTTTAAGCTACAATTCCAGTGTAACCATAAATAGAAATTTAAATCAAGAGGAGAATTGACTTAAATAATTTCCAGTACTTTTTTGATCTTATATTTCATCTCCTTAGTAAAAATATAATGGTAACAATCTGATATAGCTACTTGATCTTGAGGATGATTAATAGATCTTGGTAAATTTACTCCCAAAGCTATTGTCTTTACTCCCTTAGGAGCAAATCTTAATCTATCAGCTCCTCTAGAATGGCCAATCCATAAATCAGCCATAGGAGGCAAAGTATGTGAAAAACCAGAATCAAAGACAACTTGATATCCCAAGCTCTCTAAAAACTTTTTTATTCTATTATAAAACCTCTCTGCCTCTTTATTTCCTTCCACATATTTAGGGTTCCCCTTAATAATCACAGCGGTCTTCTTAATCATCTAGAGCAATTATCTGTTTCTTTAAACCTAAAAGCAATATTGATTCTTCGACGCCTCCTTGAGGATGTTAAACAAACTCTACTCTATTCATATCAACTTTTTAATATACTCAAAAATGCTTCTTGGGGAATCTCTACCCGACCTATCATTTTCATTTTTTTCTTGCCTTTTTTCTGCTTTTCCAAAAGTTTATCTTTTCTGGTTCTATCTCCGCCATAAAGTTTGGCTGTGACATCTTTTCTAAAAGGACTAACTGTTTCTCTGGCAATAATTTTTCCTCCAATAACAGCCTGGATGGCTATGGCAAAGTTTTGTCTTGGCAAAACTTCTTTTAATTTTTCCACCATCTTCCTGCCGACAGACTCAGCTTTTTCCCTTACCACTATTTGTGACAGCGCATCTACATTCTCCCCTGCCACCAAAATATCAACTCTAACTACATCTGCTTCCCTATATTCCAAAAACTCCCAGTCTAAAGAGGCAAAACCGGATGAGATAGATTTTAATTTATCATAAAAATCAGTGATCATTTCAGAAAGTGGCATCGTAAGAATCATCTCTACCTGTGTACCAAAATACTGCATATTAGATAATTTCCCTCTTTTTTCTTGTACCAGTTCCATCACATTTCCTATAAACTGTTGTGGAGTAAAAATCTTTACCTCCACCCAAGGCTCGCGAGTATCAGAGGGAATAGTGGATAGGGACGAGGGGTTAGTCAAGGGTTGACCATTAACCAGATATTCAACTAAAGGTGTAGTTGCTAAAAGATCTACTCCAAACTCTTGCCATAATCTCATCTGCACCACCTCTGCATGTAGCAATCCTAAAAACCCACATCTAAAACCTGATCCTAAAACCTTGGATTGTTCTGGAATATAAGAAAAAGCCGGATCTGTTAATCTAAATTTAGAAAGAGCATCTTTTAATTCAAAATATTTGGCAGCTTCTATCGGATAAAGCCCCACATATACCATTGGTTTGACTTCTTTATAACCCGATAGTATTTCCACGTCCGATGTGGAACTGATGGTATCTCCCACTCTCACCAAGTCAGGCTCTTTAATTCCTGTTGCAATATATCCTATTTCTCCAGCCACTAAAGTACTGGTGGGTGTCAACTGTGGGGTAAAGTAACCCATCTCTAATACCTGACCATCTGATTTGGTCCCAATAAACTTTATCTTTGCTCCCACTTCAGGTACTTGACCATCTACTACTCTTACCTGTGCCACTACTCCTTTATAAGAATCAAAGAAAGAATCAAAGACCAAAGCTCTTAGTGGCTTTTCAACTTCAGAGTTTGGAGCAGGAATCCTTGCTATAACTGCTTGTAAAAGTTCTTCCACCCCTGCCCCTGTTTTTCCGGAAACCAGCATAATCTCCCCGCTATCAAAACCAAATATATCCATTAATTGCTTTTTAACACCTTCCACATCAGCATTTGGAAGATCTATCTTGTTTATAACGGGAATTAAAGTTAAATTCTGCTCCAATGCTGCCAACCCATGAGCTAAAGTTTGAGCTTGTACGCCCTGTGTTACATCAACTAGTAAAACCGCTCCCTCAACCGCGGCTAGAGCTCTGGAAACTTCATAAGAAAAATCAACGTGGCCGGGAGTATCTATTAAGTTAAGCGTATATGGTATATCGTTTATGGTATATCGTAGGCGCACTGGGGCAAGCTTTATGGTGATACCTCGTTCTCGCTCCAGAGCCAGAGAATCCAGTAACTGTGGTTTTAACTTATCCTTTGGCACAGTACCTGTTATTTCAATTAGCCGATCAGCAAGTGTAGACTTCCCGTGATCAACATGGCTTATGATACAAAAGTTTCTAATATTCATCTGGAGTAATAATCTCTTTAGGGTGAAGTTTAGTTTGAAATTTGGTAACCCTCCTAATCAAGTCCGCATAAGTTTGCAGCTCCCTAACTTTTAAAAACCAAACCAACAGTACATAGACTGAAAGGGCGAACATAGATGATATGACTGTCAGTACCAACAGATTGATAGTTCTGGTGGTATCAAAAATAACAGCATCCAAAAGCTTTATGGGAACATATAAAGCAACACCCATAATAACAGTTGCCATAGCCATCTTTAGAAAAGGCGCTATCACATCTTTTAAATTAAACTTTCCCACTTTTTGATGAAGAAACCCAAAAAGTAAGATTGATGATAATATTGCTGAAATGGAGTTGGCAAGTCCAATGCTCCAAACATCAAGTTTTAAAGACAGAATAAAATAAACACTTAAAACGATATTTAAAGTCACCACTATCAAAGATACTAAAACAGGAGTGCGGGTATCTTTTAGAGCATAAAAACCTCTGACCAAAAGTAAAGAAACAGCTTGAGCCGAAAGACCAATTGCCAAATATGCCAGTGTCGCGCCTGTTAAAACCGTTGCTTCCCAGTCAAATTGAGAAGCTCCGAAAATAAGCCTAACAACGGGAATTCTTATCACAATCAAAATAGCTGCTGCGGGAAGCGCCAAAAAAAGTATCTGATGCATAGTGGTAATAAGGGTTATTTTGAACTCCTCTATTTTCCCTCTTGCCCTCTCCGATGAAAGTACCGGCAATGCAGCTTGCGCTAAAGTTGTCCCGAAAAGACCAATGGGAACAACCTGCAGGTGAGAAGCAAAAGTAAGATAAGTTACAGACCCAATTGAAGCTAAAGATGCCAGAGCCAGTCCCACTGTTTCGTTAATCTGTTCTGCCGCCAAACCGAAAGTTCTCACACTCATCAGTCTTGTTATTTCTTTGACTCCAGGATGCCAAAGCCGTATTGGTAATTTGAAGCGAAAACCCAAAGACAATACCAAAGGCAGCTGCACCAGTCCATGCAAAACAGCTCCTATCACCACACCATAGGCTGCACCTGCAATCCCCAAAGATTCGGACAGAAAAAGGATGCCGATAATAATTCCCACATTATAAAAAACAGAAGCAAGGGCAGGAATGATAAAACGCTGAAATGATTGCAAGATACCTATAAAAAATGATCCAACAGTCAAAAGTAACTGTCCTATTAATATAATCCTGGTTAAAGCAACTACTTGCGTTTGCCTGTCAAAAGAAAATCCCGGCACTATAAAGTGGGCAGTCAGAAAATCAGCAAAAATATATACTAGAATCATCATCCCCACGAATACTAAAAGAGCAATCCCTAAAACAGCCCTGGCCATATCAAATGCCTCTTCCTGACCTTTATTTTGCCAGTAATCTGTAAATACAGGGATAAATGCAATAGACAGGGCACCCAAAACAGTCAGTTGAAAGATCAAATCAGGCAGTCTGATGGAGGCAAAAAATATCTCCGTTATATCAGGTGAGAAAAGATGAGCAAGCAACCTGTCCCTGGTAAGTCCCAGTATCTTTGAGGCAACAACAGTTGCCATGATAATCACGGCGCCGGAAAGAATGGAGGTCTGTTTGGCAGAGAGCAACTCAAAAATATTTTTAACCATAGCTCAAATTGTACACTGACAGATTGCGCAAGAGAAGACACTATGTTAACATTACCCACATATATGCCTATCATCAAGTCAGCCATTAAAAAAATGAGGAAAGATCGGGTGAGGACTCTGCGTAATAAAAAACGAAAGGACCAACTTAAGACTTTAATTAAAAAAGCCAGATTGCAAAAAACTCCAGCCAACTTACAAGCTGTTTTTTCGGCCCTGGACAAAGCAGCCAAGGTACATCTGATCCATCCCAACAAAGCCTCCAGATTAAAATCCAGACTAGCAAAAGGCATTTCTACCCCTACTAGCAAAACAGCTAAGAAAACCTCTAAGAAAAAAATTGTCAGAAAAACTAAAAAATCATAGCTTACTCCCACTCCATAGTAGCAGGGGGTTTGTAGCAAATATAAAAAGGGCTGGTATAATGTATCCATGCCCAAAGCCAAAAGAATCGGCGTTTATATAGATCTTTTAAAATCGCAGGTGGCCGGTGAGAGAATTTACTTCAGAGTACTAAAATGGCTACTATCAACCGGCAGGTTCATCCTCATAGCCGTCGAGTTTATAGTACTTACCGCATTCATCAGCCGCTTTAAATTAGATGCAGACATTGCCTATGTAAAAGAAAATATAGAATCACAAATACCCTTTTTAGAAAGCCAAAAACAAGATGAAAATTTGATAAGACAGGTCCAAATGCAACTTTTGACCATTAAGGATATCCGCCAAAATTCACCCAATTTTGGGGGGATCATTAAAAATATATCCTCACAAATACCACAAACTACCAAAATTACCAATATCAATTTAGCAAGAGATGCCGGAAAGATTAATGTCAAACTTTCAGGATCTGCTACAAATCACAGTGATATAACCGCCTTTATGCAAGGCTTGCGCGAATATAAAAATTTCACTGATGTTAATTTAGCGAATATCGGTTTTGAACAGGGATTGATCAATTTTACCATTACTCTAAACATATGACACCTACATCTCACAGATATTTTAGATATTTCAATTATATTGCGCCACTTACTAAAATCCCAATAGTTAAAAATTATGGTTTGCCCATTTTTACCATTACTATCTTAACTATTTTCATCCTTTTTGCCATCAAGCCCACCGTCGAAACAATACTGGTATTGCAAAAAAAATTAACTGATTATCAACAAGTTTTAATAAAAATAAACCAGAAAGCAAAAGATTTATCAGAGGCAAAAAAGAATTATTTAAGCCTTGAGTCTTCAACGAAAGACAAAATCCAAACTTCCATTCCTACCGCCATTGAACTTAACAGTATTATCCAAATATTGGAAGATATCGCTCTTTTAAATGACGCTTCCATATCCGCCTTGCAAATCCAACCGGTAACTATTCAACAACCGTCAAAAGAGAACAAAATTAAGCTTTCTGAAGTATCGTTTACCTATAATTTAGAAGGATCTTATGATAAACTACTAAACATCTTGCAAGATGTGGAGATGAGCCAAAGGTTAATTTCTCTGGACAGCTTAATTTTTAATAAAATTCCGGAGAGCTCAAATATTTTGATGTCAGTATCAGGTAAGGCATTCTATTTAAAATGACCAGGAAAGAATTTTTTATTATTGCCATTATCACTTTTATCACCTTCTTATCCTGGGTGAGTTTTGATATTTTACACAAAAGATCACAGGTAGAAATATTGCCATCCTGGCAACAGATTATTGAACCAATAAACCCCAATTTTGATACAGATGCAATCAAGCTTTTGCCATGACTGAATTTATAAAAAATAAACTCTCAGCTATAAATAAATTTAAAATACCTACACTGTTGGGACTGGCTGTTATTTTTGCGGGAATGATTGTCGGTGTTCTTCTGACTATTCAAAATCAAACTTTTATCACTCGGGCAACTCCGGATCTGTTGCCAAAAAATATTATTTTGACAAATATTCAAGATGAAACCATCAGCATATCCTGGCAAACTTCTACCGCTACTTTAGGTTTTATCACATTTGGAGAAAGTAGCGGATCAGAACAGACTGTTTTAGATGATAGAGATAAAACATCGCCCAATCCCAGAAAAATCCATCATGTGACATTAAAAAAATTAAAACCTCAAACCGGCTATTTCTTTAAAATTTTTCCGGTAAATACTTCTGAGATTCAAAAATTTACCACTGCTTCCCCCTCAGAACTGAATAATAACTTTAAACCAATCATAGGGCAGGTCATACAAAATGATCAGCCAATTAGGGATGGTGTAGCATATCTTTTAATCTCAGGCGCTAATACTCAATCTGCAATTGTTACCCAGCTTGGTAATTTTATAATTCCCATAAATAAGTTGAGAGAACAGGATTTGAAAGATACTTTGGCCAAAATACAAATTTTATCTGATCAGGGAGAGGCAGGGGCCATGATTGAGCTGTCAGAAGATGGTAAAATACCAACATCTCTTATCATCGGACAAAATTTGGATCTGACCCAAAAACAAACATCTGCTCCTTCAGAACTGCAACAATTTGACCTAAACTCAGATAATTTTATTAACGCTGCTGACCATGCCATAATTTTAAAAAATTTTGGCCCACTTCGCGAGGCGGGCAAAAATCCCAAAGATAAAAGAGCAGATTTAAATTCAGATGGGGTTGTTGACCAAAAAGACCTTGATTTAATTGCAAAAAAGATTAACCAGTGAAAACTCAGCTTGCTCGGATTCCATCAGCCCTGATTTTAATTTAAAATCAGTTTCCAGAACAAATTTATATAAATCTACCAACTCTTGTTGAGAAAAATTGGCCCGCATTTTGGCATTTTTCTTTTTGACAAAATCTTTGGCACTTTTTGGAGTATAGACCAGGTTTCTTAATAAATAAAAAATCATTGTTATGATGTACTGAGTATCACTGCCTTGACCTGCGAAGCCCTGAGCTTTGTTGAAGGGGCGAAGTGGGGCTTTTTTTAATTTATCCATCTGAAGAAAAGCTTTTTTATCACGATTTCCTAAATAGTCCAAAAATGGAAATATAGAAACTTCCTTCGCCTCCGGGAAAAATAAAACTTCACCTTTTATTTTGGGATCAATTTCATGGTCAAACCACAATACCATAGTATATGGTAAATGGTTCATGGTAGTTGGTAAAGGTAAGTCTTCTGCTGGATTCTCTATCAACACTAACTTATTCTCACCAAAAAGTGGTGTTGCCACCAATGTATCTAAAATATTCTTAGGATCAGCCCCCTTTTCGAAAACAATCACATTTTCGGGGTCAAATTTTTTCTTGATCTCCAAAAGTTTAGTACGAGAACTATTAGTTGCCGGACCGTGCAGAAGTAGAAGCTTCATTTTCTATCTCTCCTTTGATGATCTTTTTAACATAATCTTTAATCATTTTAAAATCCCCTTCCCGGGGAATTAAGACATATGACCCACCATAATCTTTAACAGGCGGATTTATCAGTAAACTATCCTTACCTGATGAAGAAAGAATAAAATTCTGCGATAACTGTATTTTTTTACTAAATTTATAAAATTCTAAAATTTCCGGAATATGAATATCAGTATCCAAACTTTTACCAAAAGTTTGAGCAAGCGCCGCAATTTTTTGAGTGTTAACCAGTGTTTCTAGCGATAAAACTTTATTTTTAAATGCCTCAATTACCTTTTGCTGTCTTTTAGATCTTGAGAAATCAGATCCTTCTCCATCAGTTCCATGTCTTGAACGAACAAACTTGAGGGCTGTTTCTCCATCCATATGAGTTGCCCCTTGATTAAAGAAGATATGTTCAAAACGACAGGAAAAATATTCAAAACCCTTACTCTCCTCAGCTGAATCTGTGGCGATCTTACCATCTTTGATAAGAACTCTTCTTTTACCAGCCTCAATATTTAATTTTTTAGCTTCCCCTTCATCAAACTCTACCTCTTCCTCCTCCCACCCACACAAATCATTTTCTCTACCTTCAATAGGATAATAAAAATCATCAAAATTTCTCTCAACACCTATATTCACCCCACCCACCTGATCAATCGCTTTAACAAAACCTGTAAAATCCATTCTTAAACCATAATGAATTGATATCCCCAAAACATCGCCGATAACTTTTTTGGCAAAGATAAGACCTCCCTCTTTACTCTCTCCAATTTCATAAACTGTGTTTAATTTTCCCGAAACAGCATCTATCCAAAGATCACGGGGCAAAGATATTAGAAAAAGCTGGTCTTTTTTCAAATTGTATGAGGCCACCATTACCGTATCTGTCAGATGCGCTCCCTGATGAAGCCCTCCCGCATTACCCAAAAGTAATACATTAATATTTCCATTTGTTGATTTAAGTAAACTGCTCTGAAAAACATAACGAAAAACCTGTCCTGGCCCGGACAAAGAGGACACAATTAATGCGACAATGATGATTATCGTGGACAAAATAAAAACAGGTAAAAATTTTTTAAGGAAGAACCTTTTTGGGCGGGATTTAAGATTTATATATTTCATATTGTCAAAGCTGCCTTGTCCACTATTTCCAAAAACTCTGATGGATTAAGTGAAGCGCTCCCCACTAAAACTCCACTTATGTTCTGCCGACTTATATATCCTTTGATGTTTTCCGCTGTTACACTGCCTCCATACAAAACCCGCAAATTCTCTCCATACTTTTTTTTCAAAGACCCGGCAACCATCTCTGCATCTTGTGGCGTATCAGCATGTCCTGTACCTATGGCAAAGATCGGCTCATAAGCGGCCAGTGTACACCCTTCTGGCACCGGAGTTTGATCACCCTGAACACAAACAAGAGGAATGATATTGTGATCAAGAGCCTGTTTAACCTTTAAAGCTACCATCTTATCTGTTTCTCCAAAATTAGTTCGGCGTTCAGAATGCCCCAAAATGGCCAAGCTGACAAATTGTTTTAAAATAGATGCTGCCTCTTCACCGGTGAAAGAACCTTCAGGATATGGGGATAAATCTTGAGATCCAATCATAATAGGAAAATTACCAACCAAAACTGACTTTTTTACCTCTTCAATATCTACAAAAGTGGGACAAACCACCACTTTTAATCCTGAGCTTGTCGAAGGATCTTTTTTAGGAATATTAGGTCCAACTTTAGAAATCCAGTCTAACGCTTCGCTTATTGTTTTGTTGCTTTTCCAATTAGCTATGATCCAAATGTTTTTCTCCCCACCATCCATATCTATCCAAGTCTATCATGAAATCCCGGGAAACCTCTATATCTTCTTGTTCAAGCAAAACTTTTTGTAAAGCTTTGGGATGTTCCAAACATTTGGTGGAGATAAAACCATGCCTGTTAATCACTCTATGCCAAGGCGCTTTTTCTTCATTAAAATGCAACACTCCTCCCACCAGTCTGGCACCCCTTGGAACACCTGCCAAAATAGCAACTGTACCATAAGTGGTAACCCTGCCATATGGAATCTTTTTTACAATCTCAATTACACGATCTTTGAAATTCATACCCACCCCGTCATTCTGAGCGATTAGCGAAGAATCTAACTCTGAAGAAGTTTTAAAAGCTCCGCTTTGGCAGTCACTCCTATTTTTCTTCCCACCTCTTTGCCATCTTTTTCTATGATATAGGTAGGAATACTCATTACTCCATACTCAGAAGCCTTGGCCTGATTTTCATCAACATTTATTTTCTCAATCTCCACTTTACCAGCTAGTTCTTTCTCAAGCTCTTCTAAAACTGGGGCCATTGTACGGCACGGGAAACACCACTCAGCCCAAAAATCCAAAAGTTTAACTGCCATAAGAATTTAAATATTAACAACCCTTCCCAAAATTGTCTACAACTAAAATCAGATGTAAGATTTCAATGTTATTATACCTTATCTTTCAATATACTAGCTTCAAAATATTGCAAAATCACCTAAATTTTGACTGAAATCTTACACCCTATATCTAAAACAGTTTCACAATTTAATAGAAAATGCTAAGATTGTTTGCATGTCTGATCTCCTACATGATTTAAATCCACAACAACAACAAGCTGTTAAGGCCACTGAAGGTCCTGTTTTAATTTTAGCTGGAGCAGGTTCCGGAAAAACCAGAGTGCTTACATATAGAGTGGCTTATTTAATATCCGGGAAAAAAATTCCCCCAGAAAATATTCTTGTAATGACATTTACCAATAAAGCCTCGGGAGAGATGATCGAACGAATTAAGAAACTAATTGGTCAGCTCCCGACACAGCCCGCGATGGGAACATTCCATAGTTTCTGCGCCAAGATATTACGTCGAGACGGTCGCAGTTTAGGTCTTCCTCCAGGATTTGCCATTTATGATGAAGGGGATGCTTTGGATGCTGTTAAAGAGGCTATGGGAAACTTAAACATTCCTACCCAAAAAACTTCCCCCGCTGCAGTTAGAGCTACCATTTCAGGAGCCAAAAATGAGCTACTCTCATCTTTGGAATACCCTCAATATGCCAGAGGATT
Organism: uncultured Gammaproteobacteria bacterium; assembly: GCA_964360965.1. GTDB lineage: Bacteria > Patescibacteriota > Microgenomatia > Daviesbacterales > UBA10151 > CAYHYM01. The sequence continues at coordinate 7,729 of CAYHYM010000010.1, read as the reverse complement.
TTTCCAGGAAACTGTGGCCAAAATTTATCTGGAGTATCAAAAAATTTTGCAGAAAAATCACGCGTTAGACTTTGATGATCTTTTGTTAAAAGTAATCCAGCTTTTTCAAACAGAACCCACCATTTTGACCAGCTATCAAATTCAGTTCAGATACATTTTAATTGATGAATACCAGGATACCAATCCTGCTCAATATTTAATCTCTAAGTATTTGGCAAATCGACATAAAAATATCTGTGTAGTTGGGGACGCTGCACAATCGATTTACTCATTCAGGGGAGCAGATTTCAGAAACATTGTCAATTTCCAAAAAGATTACCCTAATGTAAAAATCTTTAATCTGGAACAAAACTACAGATCCACCCAAAATATTTTAGATGCAGCACATGCTGTTATTTCCAAAAATAAAACTCATCCAATTTTAAAACTTTGGACCCAAAAAGATGGTGGTGAAAAAATTGAGGTGGTGGAAGTAAGAAATGAAATAGAGGAAGCGCTTTTTATTATCAATACCATCAACCACCTCCGAGGTGAAAAAATGCGCTTAACCTTGGGAGGTGTAGCTATCCTTTATAGAACTAACGCTCAATCAAGATCTTTAGAAGAACAATTCTTAAAAGCTGGTGTGCCTTATAGATTGGTAGGAGGGGTTTCTTTCTATGAAAGAAAAGAAATTAAAGATGTATTATCTTACCTGAGACTTCTACAAAATCCCAAAGATTCAGTTGCTTTGAAACGGGCCGAGAAAATTGGTAAGGGCAGGTTACAAAAGGTACTAGAGCTCCAGTCCATCATTGCGAATGACAATACTACCCTTGAGCTTCTAGATTTAGTTTTAGATAAAACAGGTTATCTTGCATATTTGGATGATGGGACCCAAGAGGGTAAAGGTAGGGTGGAAAATGTTAAGGAACTTCGATCTGTGGCAGAGGAATTTCCAAACCTGACAGATTTTTTAGAAAATGTGGCTTTGGTGGAAAATGGATATATCCCTAACAAGAAAAGGAGTGAGGAACAAAATAATAATGCCATAACTTTAATGACACTTCACTCCGCCAAAGGCTTGGAATTCCCGGTTGTTTTTATGGTGGGAATGGAAGAGGGATTATTTCCTCATTCAAGAAGTATGATGGACCCTAATGAGCTGGAGGAAGAAAGAAGACTCTGTTATGTGGGAATAACAAGGGCCAAAGAAAAACTTTATTTAACTTATACCAGGCAAAGATTATATTTTGGCACCAGATCTAATAATCTGGTTTCCAGATTCTTGTCAGATATTCCTCAAAATTTAATAAATTCAAATACTCATTTTAAAGATTCAGATCAATTTTTAGATGATGTGGAAACAGGCAAAGACAATGACGACTGGCTAAATGCCTGACTATAGTGGTGAGCGAAGTCGAACCATGGAAAGATATTTTGGGATATTGCTGATAATGCTTGTTTCTTTTTTGGCAGGGACAGTTTTTCCTACAAATTCTGTTTTGGGTGAGGCTATATCGGATAATACCCTGCCAGCTAACCAGCCAGTTACAACAGAATCCTCATTTACAGAAAAGCTGCAGGAGGAAACAGAAGTTATTCCTAAAAAAACAGTTTACCAGGATGACCCGGAGGAAGAAGCAGGAATTGAGGAAGTTTTAGATGAAGGGGCAGATGGTAAAAGAGTAAAAATTATAAAAGTTACTTACTACAAAGGAGCAAACACCTCGAAGGTGGGCTTCGACTCCTTCGAGGTGAGTCCTGATGAGGAATACTCCAGGGAAATTATCTCCAGCGAAAACTTCCCGGCAAAAGATAAGCAAATCTTGCGGGGCACTAAAATTGTTTGGAGAACTCTGGATACACCTGCTGGTTCCATCCAATATTGGAAAAAATTACGGGTTTATGCCACTCATTATGATTCAAAGTGCGCAGGGTGTAATGAATGGACAGCTATTGGTATGAGAGCAGGTAAAGGCGTGATAGCCGTTGATCCAAAAGTTATACTTTTGAGATCAAGAGTTTATATTCCTGGATATGGAATAGCAATAGCTGGAGATACAGGTGGAGCTATTAAAGGAAATATTATAGATCTAGGATTTGATGATGCTAGAACTGCAGGTTGGAGCGCAAAATTCATTGACATTTATTTACTTTAAGAATTTTGCGCGAAAACACTGAGTGAAGTCGAAGTGCTGGAGGGCAAAGTTTGTAGATATTTATTTGTTTTAGTGCTTGCCAAAAGATAATTTATTTTGTTATGATCTGGCAATGGCCCAAAGTAAAAAAAACGATTTGCTAAAAAGATTATCTACTCTGAAAAACTTCCGAAACTCGAAAAAATTCTATCTCATTATCTTAATTGCGGGTCTTTTGCTTTTAGCAGTTTATAAAAAGTCTTGGTTTGTGGCTGCCACAGTTAACAACCAACCTATCACTGGAATTGAACTTTTGGGGAAACTTAATGAACAATTCAGAAGTCAAACCCTAAATCAGCTAATCAATGAAAAAATAATTTTACAAGAATCTGCAAAAATGGGAACCATGCCCAATGAAAAAGAGGTGCAAAGCAAAATCTCAGAAATAGAGACCAATGTCGGTGGGGCACAACCTCTAGACCTGATACTTTCACAGCAAGGACAAACCAGAATCAGTTTGAAAAATCAAATAAGGGTGCAACTTGCCATCTCAAAACTCTATGACAAGGAAGCTACAGTTTCTGCGGATGAGGTAGCTGAATTCTTAGAACAAAACAGAAGTAGTTTACAAGCCACAGAATCTGCAAAACAGGAAAAAGAAGCATACGATACAATCAAAAATCAAAAGCTTTCTCAAATTTTTAATCAAAAATTCCAGGAACTAAGAACAAAAGCCAAAATTCAAATCTTTTGATATACTTGTCGCATGGATTTGCGGCCGATTATTCCTACCCAAAAAACCCTGTACAATAAACTAGCCACCCATGTTATCCAGTCTTGGCAATGGGGAGAATTTAGAAAAAGTTTGGGTCTGGCACTTTTAAGATACGGCCTCTATCGAGATAAGAAACTGAAAAAAGTTTTTCAGTTAACTTTACATAAAATTCCTTTCACCAATCAGTATGCAGGTTACTTGCCAAAAGGGCCCTTACCAGACAAAGATTTAGCAGAAGCGCTTAAAAAAATTGGCAAAGAAAATAATTGTGCTTTTATCAAAATAGAGCCAGATATAACAATTGCCAATGGACAATTGAAAATTGACAATTCATTCCATAAATCCCCAAAGCCACTTTTTACCAAATATAACTTTGTCTTAAGTTTAACTAAATCTGAAGAAGAACTGTTAAAAAATATGCATTCGAAAACCAGATATAACATCAAAGTTGCCCAAAAATATCAAGTTAAAGTTGAAGAGAGAGTAGATGATCAAGCTTTTGAGATTTACTTAAAATTATATTTCGAAACAACTTATAGACAAGGGTACCATGGCCACAATGAAGAATACCATAAAAAAGTCTGGCAAACTTTAAAAGATGCTGGCATGGCCCGCCTTCTTATTGCCTACTATAGAAACCAACCTCTAACCGCCTGGATGCTACTAAACTTTAAGGACACCATTTACTATCCTTATGGTGGTTCTACCAGAAACCATCCAGAAGTTATGGCCAATAATTTAGTAGCCTGGGAGGCAATAAAACTTGGCAAAAAATTAAAACTTAAAAAATTTGACATGTGGGGGGGATTAGGCCCAAATGCCAATCCAAAAGATCCCTGGTTTGGATTTCATAAATTCAAACAAGGGTATGGGGGTACATTAGTTGAATATATTGGAACTTATGATTTAGTTTTTAACTGGCCATTGTATTGGGCATTTACTGCCATAGATAAACTGACACCACTTAAAGTATTCTTGTTAAAATGGATCTCACGCTAATTATATCTTTTGGAATTTTACTGGGATGTTTAATTGCCCTGTCATGGTTTGCCGGATCTGATGCTCCATATATTCCAACCAAAATGGATCATATAAGAAAAATTCTAAAGCTTGCAGGAGTTAAAAAAGGAAAAAAATTTTATGAATTAGGATCCGGTGATGGACGGGTAGTTATTGCTGCCAGTCGGCTTAGAGCACAGTCTATTGGCATCGAACAATCCTGGATTAGAGTTTTATATTCCAGATGGAAAACTTATAGACAAAATGACGCCATAGAGGGAAATTGTCAATTTTATCATGGAAATATTTTTTCAAGAAATTATTCTGATGCTGATATTGTATACATTTTTCTGCTACATAAAGGGGTTAATAAATTAGAGGAAAAATTAAAAAAAGAATTAAAAAAGGGCTCAGTAGCCATCACCCAAACTTACCATTTCCCCAGTTGGAAACCTTTTAAAAAAGAAGAGGATTTTTGGTTATATAGAAAATAATTCTTTAGGGCTTTTTGTAATACAAATAAATCCTCAATTCTTACTCCTCCAAATGCCGGAATATAAATCCCCGGCTCTATAGAAAAAACCATTTTCAATGGTATAATCCATTCGATGAAACTACTGCATTTTTCTGATCTTCATATTGGCATGGAAAATTATGCCAAGTTGGACCCGGAAACAGGCCTTTCTACCAGGCTGTTGGATTTTTTTAAAACTTTTGATTTTATTATTGAAACTGCTTTCAAGAATGATGTTGATGCGGTTGTTTTCGCAGGAGATGCTTACAGAACCCGTGATCCAAACCCAACACAACAAAGAGGCTTTGGAGAAAGAATTAAAAGTTTGGCCAAAAAAATACCGGTTATTTTGGTGGTGGGAAACCATGATACCCCAAATGCAGAAGGCAAGGCTAATACTTTGGATATTTATTCAGCTTTAGAGATTGACAATGTCTATGTTTCAAGAAAACCGGAGCTTTTAACAATTCCCACCAAATCAGGAAACTTACAAGTTGTCACTTTACCATGGCTTCATAAAAATGATTACAAAACAGTGGGTGATAAATTAAATCTTTTGTATGAAAAAATTACCCCCAACTCCCCTGCCATATTTTTATCACACTGTGAGGTGGAAGGCGCCTCCTACGGATCAGAAAAAGGGTTGGCTATTGCCAATGATGTCACAGTCCCCCTTCCCTTATTACAAGATAAAAGACTTTCTTATGTGGCTTTAGGACATATTCATAAACACCAGGTGCTTTCTAAAAATCCCCTGATTGTTTATTCCGGCTCTCCTCAGAGAATTGATTTTGGCGAGGAAAAAGAAGCGAAGGGAGTAATTCTAGTAGAAATTACTCCCGAAGTCCCCGCGAAGGCGGGGAACCATAAATATACCAGCTCTTTTCAGTTTATCCCCACCAATGCCAGGAAGTTTCTAGCCATCACTATTGATTTAAAGATGGATGATACAAATCCCACCCAAACAATTCTTTCTAAAATCAAAGAGTATGATATCAAAGATAAAATCATTCGATTGATTATCAATATCCCGGCTGATCTGCATGAAGTTTTACAAATTGACCAGATTAAAAGAGTGCTGAATAACGCTCATTTTATGGCCGGTATCCAAAGAAATATAGAAAGAAAAGAAAGAATAAGAATTGAGGGTCAAGAAGAAATTGAAAGGCTTTCCCCAATTGAAGCCCTCAATAAATATTTCCAGGCCAAAAAATACTCTGCTCAAAAAATAAAAGAACTGGAAAAATATGCGGTTCAGCTTAAAGACTGGACTTCAGAGGCAAGAGAAGGAAGGAATAAATATGATTCCTATTAGTCTCAAATTATCCAATTTTACCTCTTATGGGGAAGAAATGCCAGAACTTGATTTTCGCAAGTTTCATCTGGCTGCAATTTCCGGGCCTAATGGAGCTGGTAAATCCTCTATTTTGGATGCCATTACCTGGTGTTTGTGGGGCTCATCCCGGGCCGGGGATTCATCTGATCAGCTGGTCCATCTTGGGGCAGACAATATGTTGGTGGAATTTTTATTTGAGCTTCATAAACACCATTTTGCAGTTAAAAGAGGCAGGTCTTTGAAAAGAGGCGGGTCAACTTCATTGGAATTTTGGTCTGGGAAAAATAACCTGACAGAAGGAACCATCAAAGCCACCCAACAAAAAATTATTGATACCCTGCGTCTTACCTTTGAAACATTTACCAACTCCTCATTCCTCCGTCAGGGAAAGGCTGATGAATTTACCACCAAAGGCCCAACAGATAGAAAAAGAATTCTGGCAGATATTTTGGGATTATCACATTATGACCAGTTAGAAGAAAAAGCTAAAGAAAAAACAAAGGAAATTCAAATAAAATTGACTCTTTTAGAATACCAGCTATTAGAAATAGAGGCTGAACTTAGCCAAAAGGAAGACAGTGAAATAAAAAAGAAACAGGCGGAGCAGCAAGTTGAAAAAATAGAAAAAGAAATCAAGGGTTTGGAAGAAAAAATAAAAATCTTCAGGGAAGAAAAAGAGGCTTTAAATTTAATAAGTGAGCAGGTGGCCAAACTTCAACAAAATTTCCTGGAGGCCAAAAAAGAGCTGGAAGAGATTACAAAACAGGGCGTAAACAGAAAAAACAAAATAGACAGTTTTAAAAAAGAGGTTCAAGATTTAAATATTGACGAGAAAAATCTGCTAAATTTATCCACTCTGCAAAAACAAAAAGACGATTTGGAAAAGAAAAAAGAAGACAAACTCACAATAGAAAATAAAATCACTCAGATAAAATCACAGATAGATTTAAAAACTCAACAACTGGAAAATCTTAATTCACAAGTTAGAGATATAGCAGAAAAAATATCCAATCTTAAAAAAAGGGGGGCAAAATGTCCAACCTGCGGACAGGAAGTTGGTACCACACACAAAAGACAAGTCGAACAAAATTTAAACTTACAAAAAAGGCAACTGAAGGAAAAATCAAAAAAAATAGATACAAGCCAAGAAGAAAAAACTTTAAAAAATTTTGAGGAAAAACTTAAGCTCTTAAAATTTGATAATCAAAAATACCAGGATTTACAAAGAAAGTTATTAAATAAAGAAAGACTAATCCAAATAAAAACCACCATTGATACTGAAGAGAAAGTAATTATAGAAATGCGGGGACTTTTTACAAATAAAAAATCACAGGTTGATAAATTAGCAAAAGAATTACAAGAGTTGCCGAATGTTTCTGAAAAACTGCCACCTTTAAATCTTAAACTTACTCAAATTGAAAGTGAGCTTAATAATTTAAAAAATAATGAAAAAGAATCGCGCAGTTTACTTGGACAAGTGGCAGAACTTATTTCCAGGGCACAGCAACTTGGCAAGTTACAAAAAGAAAAGTTATCAGAAAAAGAAATACTGCAAAAAGAAAAGAATGCTTTTGAGGAGTTGAGTTTGGCTTTTGGTAAAAAGGGGATTCAGGCCATGATCATTGAAACTGCTATCCCGGAAATTGAGCAAGAGGCCAATAATTTACTGGAAAGGCTAACAGAAGGCAGAATGAAGGTTAGATTAGATACGCAAAGGGAATCAAAAACCCAGCCAGGAATAATAGAAACTCTTGACATTGTTATCTCTGATGAAATGGGTGAGCGACCTTATGAAAATTATTCAGGAGGAGAACAGTTTAGAGTTAATTTTGCCATTAGGGTGGCCCTTTCTAAACTTTTAACCAGACGGGCCGGGGCAAACTTGCAGTTTTTAGTCATTGATGAGGGATTTGGAACTCAAGACGCCCAGGGAAGAGGGAGGATTGTTGAGGTTTTAGACTCAATCAAAGATGATTTTGAAAAGA
>CAYHYM010000009.1:0-30400 GCA_964360965.1 uncultured Gammaproteobacteria bacterium | reverse complement strand
GTATTAAGTTTCTATTAACTTCTTTCACTTATTGTTAACTATTGTTAACTTGTGACCCGCCTGGGACTCGAACCCAGAACACCCTGCTTAAAAGGCAGGTGCTCTAACCATTGAGCTAGCGGGCCAGCTTTAATATTATACGAAATTTGATATGATATTGTCATGCAGGGTATGGATTTAGGTTTAAACTGGGTAGATTTAGTTATTCTTGCTGTCTTACTATTCTTTGCCTTTGAAGGTTATAGCAGGACCTTAACTTCTGAAATTTTGGATTTTTTCTCATTTTTAATAGCCTTTTTTGTATCTTTTAACTATTATAATTTTCCGGCAAATTTTTATCAAACCCAATTTGACATTCCTCATGGGTTATCTTTGGTGTTGGGATTTATGTCCGTTTGGTTTTTAGTAGAGGCTACCTTTTTTGCTGTGGTGCGCATTTTTTGGGCCAAAATACCCATTATTAAAATTTGGGGGCAAAATTTTTTGGCTATCATTCCATCTCTTCTTAAAGGTGTGATTTTTATATCTTTATTTTTGGTCTTAGCGGCCACTTTTCCCATCCAACCCCAAATCAAAAAGTCAGTACAGGATTCAAAAATTGGCTCATTTTTACTAAAGAGGACTTATGGACTGGAGCAACCAGTCAAAAATGTGTTTGGTGGTGTATCTGAGGATTCGTTGACATTTTTAACCATCAAGCCGCAAACTTCTGAAAGAGTTAATCTTGGTTTCCATTCTCTTGAGTTAACAGCGGATGAGACAAGTGAAAAGGAGATGTTTGACCTTATTAATAACGAAAGGATCACTGCAGGACTGAAAGATTTAATTTTTGACCCAAATTTGCAGGGAGTGGCCAGGCTGCACAGTCAAGATATGTTAAAAAGAGGTTATTTTTCTCACTATTCACCAGAGGGTGAAAATGTGGCAGATAGGTCAATAAAATCAGGAGTAGATTTTTTGGTAATTGGTGAGAATTTGGCCTATGCTCCCGGTTTGGAACTGGCCCACCAGGGTTTGATGAATTCAGAGGGACACAGGGCCAATATTTTATCGGAAGATTTTGGAAAAGTGGGAATTGGGGTAATTGATGGGGGAACCTATGGCAAAATGTTTACCCAGGTTTTTAGCAACTGACAAAGGATCTCTATTATGGATAGATATGCAAAATTTTTAGTCCCTCTTTGCATTTTGGTAATATTTTTAGGTGTTGGCTTTCTTTGGTTTGGGTTACAAATTACCAGTGAGCCATCATCAGCTCCTCAACCAATAGCCACAGCATCCGCTCAACCTGAGGTCGTTGGAGTAGAAGGGGAGAAAGTTTTGGTTACCAGGGTGATTGATGGGGATACCATAGAAATTGAAGGGAAGATAAGAGTAAGATATCTGGGCGTTGATACACCGGAAACAGTTGATCCCAGAAAGAGTGTTGAATGTTTTGGCAAGCAGGCAAAAGCAGAAAATAAAAAACTGGTGGAGGGAAAATTTATTGTTTTGGAAAAAGATATCACTGATAAAGATAAATATAGGAGACTTTTACGTTATGTTTTCATTGATACTGCGGATGGAGAATTATTATTTGTCAATGATTATCTGATCAGGTCCGGTTTTGCCAAACTATTAACCATTCCTCCTGATGTAAAGTATGCCAATCAGCTTTTGGAGGCTCAAAAACAAGCCAGGTTGGAAAAACGAGGACTTTGGAAAACATGTTAATATAGTTGTAATAATGAAAAAGTTTGTTATCCAGGCAACTGTTTTAGTGACTATCATAATAACTGCGCTGGCTCTTTATACCTCCAGGATACATCTTCCTATTTCCACATCTCAAAATCAGCCAATAAAAGAAATCAGTATTGGAAGCGTCAAGCTTAAAGCTGAGGTAGCAGACACTGCTGAAAAAAGAAAACTTGGTTTGGGTGACAGAGAATTTTTAGCTTCAGACTCGGGCATGCTTTTTATTTTTCCTGAAGCTAAAAAATACACTTTTTGGATGAAAGGAGTAAAGTTCCCGCTTGATTTTATCTGGATAAAAGATAAGCTGGTAATTGATATTACAAAAAATGTGCCAATTCCAAATATAGGACAGGAAGATCAAAATTTGCCAATTTATCGACCCAAAGAACCAATAGATTCAGTATTGGAATTAAATGCCGGTTTTGCTGATACATATGAGATCAAAGTTGGTGATAAAATTAAGATAGAATAATGGAGATTCTGCCCATAAAAGTTTTACTGGATGAAGATTTCCCAATTTTTGGCCAGTTAAATGTGGCTTTGGGGAAACTGGCACGGACAATCTTGCCGGTGGGAGCAGGAATAGTGGTTACCCCGCCTGATTTACATCTTAAAACAATCCTTGAGCATTACGATTTTGGATCAAAGGAAATTTTTGAGCAAAGCTTAACCCTGGTAAAAAAAGAAATAAATTCCACACCTATCCCTGTAATTTTGAAAAAAGAGGTTGGCAACCACAACCATTTCTTATTAAATGGAGTACAGATTAAATCCATCAAAAATCTTTGGCTTACGCTTCTTGAGTTATGGCTGGAACAGACTAAAGCTAGACTTTGGAAAGAGGGTTTTTATCAGGGCATTACAGAGAATTTGGAGCCTCAGGTGGTAACTTTTGTAAAAAAGGTAGGGAGCTTAGGGTTAGCTTATTTTGATCCCATACTGGATGATACTGTGATTAATGTCAAATGGGGGAAACTTGCTCCTAATGATTTGAAAAAATTGGATGAGATAGTCAGAGAAGCTAATAAAAAGTTGTTTATACCTCATCAGTATGAATGGATTGTTGATAGGGGAGTTAAAATTGTTGGAATTAAGCCCTATACCCACCCCGGGGTGTCAAGCTACCACACACCCGGTGTGGACATACACCTGGGAGGTGGTCCAGATAGGACACCTAAGGTATTAAGTGCCGTGAAAGTCTTTTTGGATTTATCTACGGGATTGGTAGTGGAAAGGGCAGTTGATGGAATCTATATTGCTTCTGAGAAAATATTTGATCTAAATAACGTAAGAGATTCTTTTGAGGATTTGGTTTTTAGATTGGTGGAATCTGCCGCAACTTTTCCAAGTTCTCCCATTTTATTTAAACTGGCTGATAAATCAGAGGGGATGGGTAAAGTCAGGGGGACATTAAGGCTTTTGCATCAACAGAGTCTTTTCCAGCCCATGGTGGATGCAGCTGATTTTATAAGGCATAAGCATAAATTGCGACTGCCAGATGGCAGTCTTAAAAAAGGCATAAATAATATTCACATAGTTATTCCGTTTGTTAGAGGAGTTGGGGAGTTTTTACAAATTAAAAGAGAACTGGCTGTTAAAAAGTTGTCCAGAAAAAACTCCTTACAGCTTTGGCTGGAAGTAGCTGTACCGGAAAATATTGTTAATTTGGAGGATTATCTGGTAGCTGGTTTGGATGGAGTGGTGTTAAACCTGGATGAACTGATAGCTCATTTAAATGGATTCGACACCACACAGGAGGATTTGATGTTTTACAAAAACGAAGTGAGTGGTTTATTAAAATTTATGGAGGATGGGTTAAAACTATTACATAAATCTAAGATACCGTTTATAACTTATGGAAGTTTGGCTTTATATCCTGAAGTGTTGGAATTTTTGGTGGAGAGGGGAGTTTATGGGGTGGTGGTGGAAAGATATGAGGCAAATAGTGCAAAAGATTTGTTGTATAATGCAGAAAATAGAGTTATACTAAGGAAAAGTATATGAGTAAAGTAGAAATAAAAAGATTGTCCCCAGAAAATCCCAGTGCTGCTAGGAGTAGAGCTGCCATTGCAGCTTACAGTAAAAACGAAGGTTTTTTTCAAGAGCAGATTTTAGGTGACCCCAGGTACACTGGCAGAACTGTTGTTATAGGAGATGAGCGCGTTTTAGCTGTAGGTCCTCTAGATAGTGGGATATCTTCTCCAGATTCTGAGGAAAAACGTAAGTTCTCTGAAGATTTCGAAAAAGCACGCAGAGAATTAAGTGAGGAAGAATGGGAGGGAATTTACTGGGGAAAGGTTTTACCACCCCTTGTTGAATAGTAATATATACTCTCCCTTTGGATTTTTTAATGTTTCCAGCCATTCACTTATTTTTTTCTTTTCCACACTTTGATGGATTTTAGTTAATTCATGGGCTAAAACTACTTCAATATCCCCAAAAACTTCTTTCATCTCAGCGAGAGTTTTGATCAGTTTATGGGGAGCTATATATAAAATATAAGTTGGGTTTAGCTTGACACCTGAGAGGTGTAAACGTAAAGTTTCTAGTAAAGTTTTTCTGTGACCAAGCTTTTCCGGTAAATATCCTAGAAATAAAAATTTATCAGGAGGAAGACCGGAAAGTGTTAAAGCTGTGATAACAGAAGAAGGACCCGGGAGGGAATCAACCGGAATCCCCTGGTGGAAACACTCTCTGACCAGTTTATATCCTGGATCAGAAATAAGTGGGGTACCTGCATCAGACACTAAAGCAAGATTCTCTCCAGCTCTGAGCCGCTCTATAGTGGAATCCAGGATTTTTGCTTCGTTGTAATCGTTCAATACCAAAAGAGGCTTTTTAATCTGGTAATGATTAAGAAGTAATCCAGTTCTTCTGGTGTCTTCACAAATTATAGAATCCACCTCTTTTAAAACTTCAAGTGCTCTTAAAGTGATATCTTTTAAATTACCTATGGGAGTGGGAATAATGTATAGCATTTCATTTTCTCTTGAATCTCTTTATTATACTAGTCCTTATTTCTGCGTCAGTTAAAACATGATGGAGAAAAGGTAAGATGGAAGCTACGATAATAAGTCCTACTATTGGCAGTAAATATTTATCTACATCCGGGATCAAACTACCCAAATAATATCCTGCTAAGGTTACACCTATTGCCCAAAGCACCCCTCCGAAAAAATTAAAAAAAACAAATCTTTTATAATCCATCTTGCCTGCTCCTGCCACAACCGGTGCAAAAGCCCTAATTACCGGGATAAATCTTGCCAAAATTATGGTTTTGCCACCGTGTTTGTCATAGAATCTTTGAGCCCGATCTAAATGTTTTTTGTGAAAAATAATTGAATCTTCCTTTTTGAAGATTTTAGGACCAAGTTTGTGACCAATATAATAACCTATACTGTCCCCTAGAACAGCAAAAATAAAACATCCCGCAATTAAAATTTTAATATCCAAAAAACCTTGGGAAGCCAAAAAACCTGCAGTGAACAGAAGGCTGTCTCCTGGAAAGAAGAACCCAATCAAAAGCCCTGATTCTAAAAAAACAATTCCAAAAACCCCTAAATATCCAACAGCTCTAATCAGTTCAGCTATATCAAAGTGTGGCATATCTAAAGTAGTATAGCAGATATGTTTTTTAGAAAGCTATTGTGATAGTTCAAATAGAGGTTCAAAAGTTATTCTTGTAATAGGGAATGTGTTACAAATATCATTAGCCAAACATGCGAGTACTTTATGATGAATAGGTAAACCAGTTAAATTAATTACCCTGGTATAAGCTCTGAAGTCTCCTACTACACCAACAGTCATAACTTGACCTAAGAATTCTGCACCTAATCCATAAGGTGAAACAAGCTCATTAACTGCTGCAATCATTCTCTCTTCCTCATCTGGGGCTAATTTTACAGAAATGGCTTTGGATTCTTTCAGAGCTTCAGTAGCTGTTTCAGCTTCTGCTATTGGTTCTACCATATTTAATTTTAGCTCTCTTAGTAGAATCTCTGTCAAGATACAGACCTTTTATTCCAGAAAGTAGGGTCAAGGTAGACCATGTTCACTGGCATCTAAAACCCAGGAATCCAAATGATGAGCTACATCAGGCCACTTCTGGCCAAAATGCCCTCTGGCAAGACCTAACTCCTGAATATATCGAACGCTTCAAAGTCTTATATCAAGATTAATTGAACCTTCTAATTACCCCTACACATTTGCCCTGGATTTTTACATCTACTGTATAAATTGGATTCATGGCGGCATTGGCAGGTTCCAGCCTGATCCTGCCTGCTTCACGGAAGAATCTTTTTAAAGTGGCCAGGCCATTTTCCAAAAGCGCCACCACGATATCACCGTCACGGGCCTCTGTCTGTTCCTCAATAATGACGAAATCCCCATCCAAAATTCCATCCTCAATCATAGAATCACCCTTAACTTGCAGTACATATGACCTTCTCTTGCCTGTTATCATAGACGGTGGGATATTTAATAATGCATCAGGGTCTGTATAGGGCATGATGGGAGCGCCTGCTGCAATAAAGCCCAAAATGGGCAGTTCTACCCCTCTTAAAGCCTGCGATATCTGTTGATCTAAAACCTCAATTCCCCTAACAGCCCCTTCGAATCTCTTAATGACTCCTTTTTTAGATAAAGCTCCTAAATGTTCGTGAACTGTGGCCAAAGAAGAAACTCCGATTGATTTCGCAATCTCGCTTAAAGTAGGGGAATAACCATATTTATCAACATATTGTTTGATAAAATCTAAAATCTGTTTTTGTCTTCTGTAAAGGGTAACTGGCATATTATAATGGTGAGCGAAGTCGAACCATACCTTAAACATTACCAAACACAACCCGAAGATGTCAAGTAGGACAAACTAGATCATGGTGATATAATTGGCTGTCATGGCAAAATTTAAGATTATTTCTGAATTCAAACCTACAGGTGACCAACCTCAAGCTATTGAGAAGCTTGTTTCCGGGCTTAATTCTGGACAAGAACATCAGGTACTACTGGGTGTGACTGGATCCGGTAAAACCTTTACCATGGCCAATGTGATCCAGAAAGTGCAAAGACCCACTTTGGTTATTTCCCACAATAAAACTTTAGCAGGACAGCTAGCTCAAGAATTTAGGTCTTTATTTCCCAAAAATGCTTGCGAGTATTTTGTATCTTATTATGATTATTATCAGCCTGAGGCTTATGTACCCCAATCAGATACATATATTGAAAAAGAGACCAATATTAATGAAGAGATAGAAAAATTGCGCCTTTCTGCAACGACTTCTTTAATGACCAGAAAAGATGTGATAGTGGTCGCCTCAGTTTCTTGTATCTACAATTTGGGATCTCCCGCTGAATATGGCGGGGCAATTTTAGAGCTAAAGATGGGGGTAAGAACAGGTTTCCAGACGATTCTTAAAATGCTTCAAAAGATGTTTTATTCAAGAAATGACTTGGATTTTAAAAGATCTACCTACAGAGTTAAGGGAGACACTATAGATATTTTCCCTGCTTATTTGGAACAAGCTGTCAGAGTAGAATTTTTAGGAGATAAGATAGAGAGAATTTCGCACTTGGATCCTTTGACTGGTGTTGCTACCCCAACCCCTCAAACCTTAACCATCTATCCTGCCAAACACTATATTACTCCGGAGTCCAGAATGTTGCCTGCTATAAAACAAATAGAAGAAGATTTAAGATTTAGGATTAAAGATTTAAGAAAACAAGGCAAATTAGTAGAAGCTCAGAGACTGGAACAAAGAACTTATTATGATCTGGAGATGATTAAGGAATTCGGTTATTGTAATGGGATAGAAAATTATTCCAGATATTTTGAAGGCAGAAAAGAAGGTGACCCTCCGTATACTTTAATGGAATATTTTCCTGAAGATTTTTTATTGATTATTGATGAGTCCCACATCACTTTGCCCCAACTGCGTGGGATGTACAACGGAGACCGTTCCAGAAAAGAAACTTTGATTGAGTTTGGTTTCAGGCTTCCTTCTGCTTTGGATAATAGACCCTTAAGATTTGATGAGTTTCAGAGAAAAATTAATCAGGTAATTTATGCTTCAGCAACTCCGGATGAGTATGAGATAAGTTTGGCCTGTTCAGGACACACACCCGGTGTGTCAACTCAAACCCACACCGGGTGTGGGATAGCAGAGCAGCTTATCAGACCTACAGGCATTTTTGATCCTCAAGTTTCTGTCAGACCTACACAAGGACAGATTCAGGATATCATTTCTGAGGTGGAAAAAAGGGTGGAACGTAGAGAACGGGTGCTAATTATTACACTTACCAAAAGAATGGCAGAAGATTTGACTGATTATCTAAAAGAGAGAGGCATTAAAGTAAATTACTTACATTCTGATATAGAAACTTTAAAAAGATCTGATATTCTCCAGTCTTTAAGATTAGGTGAATATGATGTGATTGTGGGAATTAATCTTTTAAGGGAAGGATTGGATTTGCCTGAAGTAACTTTGGTAATTATTTTGGATGCGGATAAAGAGGGTTTTTTAAGAAGCAAAACTTCTTTGATCCAAACCATGGGCAGGGCTGCCAGACATGTTAAGGGGCAAGTAATTATGTATGCAGATAATATGACCAAATCTATGAAGTCAGCAATTGAGGAGGTAGACAGAAGAAGAAAGTACCAGATGGAATATAATAAAAAGCATAACATAAAACCCAGAAGCATTGAAAAAGCTTTGAGGGAAAGACTTATTGAGAAAGTTGAAGAAATAGAGGAAAAATTGGGTAAAAAAGAATTAACTATAGAAGATATACCAGTTAATGAGAGGCAGAAAATGATCGGAAATTTAGAGGAACAAATGCACCAAGCAGCAGAAATATTAGATTTTGAAGAAGCAGCCCGCCTTAGAGATCAAATAAAAGAGTTAAGTATTTAAAAGTAGCTAATCTAAGGCGAGGCTCGCCCGTTGGGCGGCCAGATTAAGAGATCAGATTAAGGAATTAAGTATTTAAAGTATTGGATTCTGTAGTAAATATTGTTCTATCTTCATTTTGAACAGATTTTAACATATTAATCCTTTAAAAATCTTGCAAAATGGTTTACAATAGTGCGGTAATTTTAGTGTCCTTCGACTCCCTTCGGTCGCTCAGGTCTTCGACCCTGAGGTCCTCGACTCTGAGGTCCTCGACTCTGAGGCTCGGACTCGAAGAGCTCGGACTCGAAGAGCTCGGACCCGAAGGGATTATAAACTATGGCTATAGATAAGATTATTATAAAAGGGGCGAGAGAGCATAACCTCAAGAATATTGATCTGGAAATTCCCAAGAACAAGTTGGTGGTTTTAACGGGGATTTCCGGTTCCGGCAAGTCTTCTTTATCTTTTGATACCCTTTATGCAGAAGGTCAAAGAAGATATGTGGAATCTTTATCTGCTTATGCCAGGCAGTTTTTAGGGGTAATGGACAAGCCTGATGTTGATTATATTGAGGGTTTATCCCCGGCCATCTCTATTGACCAAAAAGGTGTTTCACATAATCCACGTTCTACTGTGGGAACAACTACTGAGGTCTATGATTATTTAAGGCTTTTATTTGCCAGGGTTGGCCATCCCCATTGTCCAATTTGTGGAAGGGAGATTAGTAGAATGTCAGTAGAACAAATTGTGGAACAAGTGGTAGGGAACCCTTCGACTCGCTACGCGGTTCGACTGAGCCCTTCGGTCTTGAGCTCAGGGTCGAAAGACTCACCGTCGAAGTCTCGCTCAGGGTCTTCGAGAAGAATAATGATTTTGGCTCCTGTGGTTAAAGACAGAAAAGGAGAATATTTCCAACTTTTTGAAGATTTGAGGAAAAAAGGTTTTTCAAAGGTTAGGGTTGATGGACAAATTAGAGACTTAACAGACTCGCCTCGCTCCTCGCCTCGCGCCTCCGGCGACGCAGGGCGCGGCGAAGCGGGCGCGGGCGGAGCGGGGGATTTAGTGTTGATTAAAACTAATAAGCATACTATCGATGCAGTAGTGGACAGACTCATATTGGATAAGTCTGTTATCCCTGCGAAGGCAGGTCTTCGACTCCGAGGTCGCTCAGACTCGAGGAGGATCCAATTAACAAAGTCACGTTCGGAATTGGATTCCCGCATGCGCGGGAATGACATTATAAACAGGCTCTCCCAATCCATCGAGACAGCGCTCAAATTAGGTGAAGGATCCGTGATTGTTTCTGAAGTCCTGGACGCTTCTTTAGAATTTCCCCAAAATCCCAAGAAAATGGACGATCATCTTTATTCTGAAAGATTTGCCTGTCCGGTTGACAATATTGCCTTATCCGAGGTGGAACCAAGACTATTTTCTTTTAATTCTCCTCATGGAGCTTGTCCTACCTGCCATGGTTTAGGATCACTTTTGGAAATTGATCCGGAAATGGTTTTAAACCCCATTTTATCTATTGCAGAAGGTGGAATTTTACCATGGCAAAAGTTAGCCACTCATGAAACCTGGTTCTCAAGACTTATTCAGTCAGTAGGCAAAGTTTACGGTTTTGATTTAAATACCAGACTGGGTGAATTATCTGAGAAAGCCAGAAATGTGCTACTTAATGGTGCTGGGGACGAAGAATTTAGAGTGGAAGGAAGAAACAGAGAGGGAAGATGGACTCATTTTAAATCTAGCTTTCAAGGTTTGGTTTCATACCTAAAACAAAGATATCAAGAATCCGAATCTGATTATGTGAAAAGGGAAATAGAAAAATATATGGTTAAAGAGATTTGTCCTAAGTGTCATGGAGCAAGACTTAAAGATGAAGCCTTGTCAATAACCATTGATGGATTAAATATTGCAGAAGTGGTGACACAATCTATTAAAGAGGCTTTGGAATGGATTAAAAGATTGGGGAATAGTCATTCTGGAGCGAAACGTAGTGAAGTGATAGAATCTATTTTAAATGATCGTGAAACTCAAATTGCCAAACCTATTTTAAAAGAAATCCAAGCCAGAGTTAAGTTCTTAATTGATGTTGGTTTGGATTATTTAACGCTGGATCGCGCTGCTATGACCTTAGCCGGGGGAGAATCACAAAGAATCAGGCTGGCCTCCCAAATTGGTTCGGGTTTATCCGGAGTTTTGTATGTTTTAGATGAGCCTTCTATTGGTTTACACCAAAGAGATAACTCAAGATTAATTGAAACTTTAAAAAAATTAAGAGATTTGGGAAATACAGTGATAGTTAATGAGCATGATGCAGAGATGATGGAGAATGCAGATCTATTAATTGAAATTGGGCCAGGAGCTGGTGAACATGGTGGGGAGATAGTAACCACAGGCACTCCGGATCAGATTAAAAAAAGTACTACATCTTTAACTGGACAGTATTTATCAGGTAAGAAAAAAGTGACTGTTCACGGTCATCCTGAACTTGCCCGCCCTGAGCGAGGCCGAAGGGATACGGGATCCATAAATAATATTAAAATAGATTCCCGCTCCTCGAGTCTGAGCGACCTCGGAGTCGATGACCTGCGCGGGAATGACAATCATGTTTTGAAGGTTCTTGGTGCTTCTCAACACAATTTAAAAAATATCAATGTGGATTTTCCTTTAGGGCAGTTTATAGCCATATCAGGGGTTTCAGGATCCGGAAAATCTACTTTAATTCACGACATCTTATATAAGGCGTTAGCTCAAAAAATTTATAGATCCAAGGAAAGACCAGGGGCTTTTAAAGAACTGGAGGGGGTAGAGTATGTGGATAAAGTGGT
The DNA here is from genome assembly GCA_964360965.1 of uncultured Gammaproteobacteria bacterium. Lineage (GTDB taxonomy): Bacteria > Patescibacteriota > Microgenomatia > Daviesbacterales > UBA10151 > CAYHYM01. Next base: position 18,945 of record CAYHYM010000009.1, on the reverse strand, counting down.
TTTGGTAGACCAATCACCAATAGGCCGGACTCCCCGCTCAAATCCGGCCACCTATACAGAAGCCTTTACCTTTGTCAGAGACCTATTTGCCCAAAGTACTGAAGCTAAAATTAGGGGTTATGGACCAGGCAGGTTTTCCTTTAATGTCAAAGGTGGAAGGTGTGAGGTTTGTGAAGGGGAAGGGCAGCTCAAAATTGAAATGCAGTTTTTGCCGGATGTTTATGTGACTTGTGAGGCTTGCAACGGTGCCCGCTACAACAGGGAGGCTTTGGAAATTCACTTTAAGGATAAAAATATTTCTGAAGTTTTGGACATGACTGTTGAGGAAGCTTTAAAGTTTTTTGAAAATATTCCCAATATCAAAAATAAACTGCAAGTACTAAATGATGTGGGATTGGGATATATAAAATTGGGCCAACCAGCTCCCACGCTGTCTGGTGGAGAGGCACAAAGGATTAAACTTTCTGCTGAATTATCTAAGCGTCCAACTGGTCACACTCTTTATATTTTGGACGAACCCACCACCGGTTTACATTTTGCTGATATAGAAAGGTTATTAACCATCTTAAGGAAGCTGGTAAACTATGGAAATACTGTGGTGATTATAGAGCACAATCTTGATGTGATTAAAAATACCGATTGGGTAATAGATTTAGGCCCGGAAGGTGGGGATAAAGGCGGACAAGTTATTGCAGAAGGCACCCCCAAAGATATATCCAAAATCAAATCCTCCTATACAGGGCAATATTTGGCAAAGATACTATAAATATGAAAGAACAAATTTCTAAACAGCTTCAGCTGGCTAGGGATAAATATATAGAACTTCACAACCGAATATTTATTTATTCAATTGAACATTCAATATTTCCAGAAGAAGTAAAGGAACGTTATTTAATAGGAAGAGTGAGTGATCCTTCTTTGGCGGCAAGTATAGGTACTCCCGACTTTTTTAAAGAGGCGGTTCTTACCATATGGGGATTACATCAAGAATTTCTGGCAGAACATGATAGAAGAATTGGAGAGGGAAAGTTGGAGTTGTTATGGAATTTAATGGGAGCAAATGGTGAAACTGAAACTATTCCACCCAAAGAGGTTATTAATACTTGGGCAGAAAGTTTACCCTTACCAGGTCTGCTGATTATTGATTTAATGGAGGCAGCGGGCTATGGAGTGGATTATGAAAGAGTACGCAGTGAGCAGTATTATTATGATAGCGAACTACTAGGTGAAATGTTGGGAGAGAATAGAAAGGAACTCACACCTACCTTAGCAGAAGTTCTTAGAATTCATGCATTCTTATTGGCTGGAGACTTAACTCGATTAGCTTCACATATTCTAAAAAAAATCAGAAGGTAAATTTACCTTTCCATCTTTCAGGTGTCAGCACGGACTTATCACATTGTTAACACGACCGTTGAACTAAGGTGAGACCTTATGTGCCTGTACGCATGACAAGTTGTTTTCGATCGGAAGTAGTTTGTGTGAGGCTTACACCTCTCAGGTGTAATCATAATCAATGGCTCCGTGTTTTAAGATTTCGAGAATCCTCCCGTAATCAAGCTGATCCAAGACAAATTTTTTGTAAGCTTCCACAGAAGGAAAATGACTCATTATTGGTTCTTTAACACAAATACCCTTTTTCTTATCAACATACTCGGTATAAGAGGACCAAGGCCAATTGGCAGGGTTCTCTACCAAGGTTGATACTGACGGGTTTAAATGAATATATCTGGAGGTATGAATGAACTGTTCATCGGATTCAATAATAACTGCCTGAAATACACCCTGGAATAAAGCTCCTACACGTTTATATTTGGTATTAAAATATTTGGTGTAGCTATTACTTAATTGACTAATAAATTTAGAAATTCCATTTTCTTTGAGTTGTTTTATTAGAATGTGAAAGTGGTTAGGCATTAAGCAATAACAGATAATTTCAACTAATTTCTTACTGGGATCCGGTTTAAAATTTTGGAATCCGTCCTGATTTAGTAGGGAAAGCCTTAGTTTTGGTCCCTCGTACTGATAATAGTACATAGTTTTTATGAATCTTTGATAATTTTGCGGTTTTATAAAAATATCCCTTTTTTCAGAGCCCCGGTTATAGACATGATAAAAATATCCATTCTCAAAAACAGTTTTTCTTCCAGGCATTAAATTTATTTTACGTTTACACCTCTCAGGTGTCAAGCTAAATTTTAGCTTTCCATCATTCGCTAGCAATGACATAATAAAATTGCTACAATATTTATGGATCCCGGTATTCTCTGGGATGACATTATGATCAAGAAAATTTTCCTGGCTGTTATATTTTCAATTTTTACTTTTTACTTTTCACTGACTGCTGTCTTTGCTGCCGAAGATCCTTCGACCCCTTCGACCCATTCGATTAACACTCAGGGTCGTACTGAGTGGAATCGAAGTACGACAGGCTCAGGGCAAGCTAGCTCAGGACAAGATTTTGCCACCTCATATGATGTAACTTATGATATAGACTTAAGTGGAATAACTTCAGTTACTGAAAAAATTACCCTCAGGAATCTAACCAGTCAATATTTTGCCAGCCAGTTTAAACTTATTATTGGAGCCACCCAAATTACCGATATCAAAGCCTCAGACCAAGGAGGCTTAATGGAGGTGACATCAGAGCAAAAAGATACCTCAACTTCTATCACAGTTAAGTTTAACCAGCAGATAGCGGGAGTAGGAAAAGAGCAGCCTTTTACCCTTAGTTTTAAATCATCTGATTTTGCCCAGCATTTAGGTAAAATCTGGGAAATATCCGCTCCCAAAATTCAATCAGCGCCCGGTCTTCAAAGTTATAATTTGACAATTTCCACTCCTCAAAGCTTTGGTCCGCCTTCCATTATCAGTCCCACCCCAAAACGACAGAGTACCTCATCCGGCAGGACCTTTTTAATATTTGACAAAGACCAGTTGATATTATCAGGTGTTTCCGCCACTTTTGGCAGTTTTCAAGTTTATGATTTTAATTTGACATATAATTTGGAAAATCCCAATCTGGTACCGGTTCTCACCAATATTGCCCTGCCTCCGGATACAGCCTATCAGGAGGTGATTTATCAGCGAATTGAGCCAAAGCCGATTAATGTGACTTTAGATGAGGATGGTAATTATCTTGCCTGGTATAAACTGAAAAGAGCCCAAAAGTTATCTGTTAAGGCCACCGGATCAGCCAAGCTTTATATCTTAACAAAAGTGAAAAACCCAGTCTTACCGACCGGTCTTTATCAAAAATATACTACCACTCAAAAATATTGGGAAAAAGATCACCCGACAGTTAAAAGTAAACTAAGTGAAATCTTAAGTACTAATCAGCCCTCTTCAACAGAGCAAAAGGTAAAACTAATTTATCAGAGTGTGATATCTACTTTACAATATGATACTTCCAGGCTCTCCAATGAAAATATTGAAAGGTTGGGCGCTGTTACAGCCTTAAATAACCCAACCTCTGCTGTTTGTATGGAATTTACCGATCTTTTTATCAGCTTAACCCGGGCTGCCGGGATCCCTGCCAGGGAGCTGGACGGATTTGCCTATACCACCAATCTTGCGTTGCGGCCGCTGTCTTTGTCTCGCGACATTTTACATGCCTGGCCTGAGTATTGGGATGATAATCGAGGTTGGGTAATGGTTGATCCAACCTGGCAAAACACCACTGGTGGAGTTGATTATTTTAATAAGCTGGATTTAAATCATTTTGTATTTGTTATCAAAGGTTCATCATCAGAGCAGCCTGTTCCTGCCGGCTCATATAAATTGAGCGGGATGGACAGCCATGATGTCAAAGTGGAGCTATCACAAAGTGATTTTTTGGGAAAGCCGCAGCCCAATTTAATCATTGATGTAAAAAAGCAAATTTTGGCAGGATTTCCCCATAAAATTAATATAAAAATAGAAAATTTGGGAAATGCCGCTCTTCCGTCATCAAACTTATCTGTCAATGCCGGACAGGTCAACATTTTAAATGGGGCTGCTGTCCAATCTGGTCCAATACCTTCCTTTGGATTTGCCCAGTTTGAATTTGAACTCAGAACTAAATCTCTTTTGGATAGCTTTGATGATGTTATTGAGATTCAGGTGGCAGGAATAAAGGAACGACATGAGATAAAGGTCAGGCCATTTTTCATCCTACAGAATTTTCCCTGGATTGCATTGGGACTCGTGGCAGTGGTGGCAGTTTTATACTTTGCCATTTTAGGAACACTTATCTACAGAAGGCGTTTTGCAAAACCTGCTTCGAATAAATAATTATGTTTCCCAAAAAACCCGGGGTATATATTTTTAAAAATAAAGATGGTCAGGTAATTTATGTGGGTAAAGCCATAAATTTATACCATCGGATATCTTCATATTTTTCACGCAGCAACCGATTCGGTCTGAGCGCAAAGACAGCCATGTTATCTTCTGCAATATCTTCAGTTGAAACTATTGTTGTTGCATCAGAGTTGGAAGCGCTTATCTTAGAGGCGAGTCTTATTAAAAAATACTTGCCAAAATATAATGTCAGACTAACAGATGATAAGGATTATTTATATATTGGTATCACCAAAGAAGAATTTCCCAAAGTTATTACTCTTAGAAAACAAGATTTGAGAAGGGTAAAAAAATTCTTTGGCCCTTTTCCTTCAGCTAGAACTGTTAGGAACACCCTCAAACTACTCAGGAAAGTCTTCCCTTGGTGTTCAGCCTCGCAAGGCCTGGCCTTGCGAACCCGTCGAGCATGTTTTTATCATCATCTGGGATTATGTCCAGGAGTTTGTGTTGGGCTAATTTCCAAGGAAGACTATAACAAAATAATCAACCGATTCTCAAAATTTATGGACGGGAAAAAGGATAAATTAATTGAGGAACTGACAATGGATATGTTAAAGCTATCAGAGAGAGAGAAGTTTGAAGAAGCAAGTAAACTTAAAAAAATCATAGACGGAATAAATTATCTCACTCAACCAAACAATGTCCAGGCTTATTTGGAGAATTCTAATTTTTTCGAAGATCAAAAAAATTTGGCCCTGCAGGAGCTGAAAAAAGTTTTAAATCTAAAAACTTTACCTTTAAGAATAGAAGGATATGATATCTCCAATATTGGAGGGAAAAATGCCACAGGTTCAATGGTGGTTTTAAATGAGGGAGATATTGATAAATCACAGTATAGAAAATTTAAGATTCGCCTCAGCGGCAAACCTAATGATGTAGCAATGATGAGAGAAGTGATCAGAAGAAGGTTAAAACACAAAGATTGGCCTATCCCTAATCTGATAATAGTAGATGGTGGCAAGGGACAAGTTAATGCGGTAAACTACGAACTACAAACTACTAATCACAATCTACCCATCTTCGGTCTGGCCAAAAGAAGGGAATGGCTCTATCCCCCGGAGGGAGAAATTAGCGCTTCACTGAGTAATTCTCGCAAGGCTCGAATTTCGCTGAGTAATTCTCGCAAGGCTCGAATTATAAAACTTTCCAAAAAATCCTTAAGTTTGCAGCTTTTGCAAAAATTGCGTGATGAAGCTCACAGGTTTGCCTTAACTTTCCATAGAAAACTAAGGAATAAGGAAGCGCTACTATGATATCATTATATCTATGAAGACCATCTTGCGATATTTCTTAATAAATTTTGTTTCTTTGTGGACTACAATTGAGCTGGTCAAAGGCGTAAGGTATAGCGGGGGATGGGAAACTTTGGCTTTGGGGGCCTTGGTTTTTGCTTTAATAAACTTTATGCTGGTTCCTCTACTTAAGATTCTACTTTTACCCTTAAATCTTATAACTTTGGGGCTTTTTTCCTGGCTGACCAATGTGCTGGCCCTTTACGCCTTAACCACCATCTTACCTAAATTTACTCTGGTCCCATATTATTTCCCGGGCTTTAAGTATGAAGGGTTTACCATCCCCCCTCATCTATTATCAGCTTTTTGGGTGGCTGTGGTAGCATCATTTTTAATAGGGGCAGTCACTCATTTTCTCCACTGGCTGATTAACTAATGATATAATAGGCAGATATGAAAGCTTCAATTTACCTTATTCAAATAATTTTGGCTGTTTTACTTATTCTGGTAATCATCATCCAACAAAAAGGATCCGGGTTGGGAACTGCATTTGGGGGAGATTTATCTTTTTATCGCACCAAAAGAGGAGCTGAAAAAATGCTCTTTTACATAACCATTGCTTTATCTTTGCTTTTCATTCTATCTTCAATTATTGGTCTTATTGCTTAATGAACCCAAAATTTTTAGAAATTTTAAGATTTGCCTATCTTTTAACTGTCCAGTATTTAAAAAGAAAATGGAGAATGCTTTTGGGAATTTTTCTCTTAGGGTGCGCTTTATTGTTTTTACTTTTTAAATTGAGTCTTATTAACCTTTATGCAAATTCCATATCCTTAGGTCTGGTCGGCACTTACCAGGAGCATGATCTGCCTTCGGAAGTCAGTAACCTCATGTCCCATGGACTGATCAGCTGGGATTCCTCCGGCAGGGCCAAACCAAATATCGCCCTTGGCTGGGAAACAAATAATGATGCCACCTCTTTTAAATTTAAACTTAAAAAAGATCTTGTCTGGTCTGACGGAACAAATCTCTCATCAGAAGATCTGGAATTTAATATCCCCAATACGGAAATAACATACCCGGATCAATCAACCATTAATTTTAAACTAAAAGAACCTTATTCTCCTTTTTCCTCGCTTTTGATAAAACCAATTTTTAAAAAAGGTACCTTAACAGGCCTCGGTCCCTACTCAATAAAAAGCGTTGAAAAGAGCAGGATTTTTATCACCAAAATGATCCTTACTACCCCAAAACAGGATCTGCCTGAGGTAATCATCAGATTTTATCCCAATGAAAAAACTGCCATGAGCGGATTTGAACTGGGGGAGGTACAGGTACTTTTGGGAGTAAATCAGCGCTTAACCCAAACATCGACCAGCCCGGTTAAATTTTTACAAAAAACCGATTATGGCAAAATTGTCACCATTCTTTTTTCAACCAAAGACAAAATGCTGTCACATAAATATTTACGACAGGCATTGTCTTTCGCAGCTCCCAAGGCAGCAGGGGAGAAAGAGGCGAAAAATTCCATCCAGCCCTGGTCATGGGCCAGCAGTGAACCTGTAAAAAACTATTTATCTAATCCTGATCAGGCCAAAACTGCTCTGGAAAGGTTAAAAAACCAAAATGGTTCTCCTGATCTTTCCTTACCAATTACCTTAACATCTACTCCACAGCTGGAGAATGTTGCCCAAAATATTGTCTCTTCCTGGAAAAATTTAGGACTAAATGTGCTGACCAGAATAGAATCCGGCATCCCCCAAAATTTCCAGGTATTACTTATTACCCAAAGTATCCCCATTGATCCTGATCAGTATTTTTTATGGCATTCTACCCAGACTAGAACAAACCTAACAGGCTATTCTTTTGCCAGGGTGGATAAGGATTTGGAGGATGGCAGAAAGATTATAAATGAGGCTGAGCGTAAAGAGAAATATCTGGATTTTCAAAAGGAACTGTTGGAGGATGCGCCTGCCACCTTTTTATACTTTCCCAAATATAATGTTTTATATCTTAAAAAGGCAGAAGATATGTTAAATAAAATTTTACCCCTCCAGCTTCCTGGCCCTGTGTATCAGTAACCCCGATGATATCTTACACAAGCAATTTCTAACAAATTTTAACTATGAGTCATTGACAAATGGTCTCATTTTTGGTTTAATACATTTACCTACCCCGTATGTTTACCATACGGGGCTTTTTTATGCTTAAAATCTTTAGCTGTCTAGGTAATTTTCTATCCACATCAAATTTATTAGAGAAATTAAGTACAAATGCCCTATCAACTTTATATGCCATCTCCAGGGAAAATCTGTTGGGCAAGAAAATAGCAAACGTGGGAATATTAAGAGTTTTAACTATTTCTAAAGGATAAATAAGATCGGCATCGCCAGTCATTATGACGATTTGACTGCAATTGCTTAAGAATATATCTTTAACAATATCAACTGACAGATGCACATCTACTCCTTTTTCTTTTCCAGAAGTAGGCGAGCGGTGTCCTCTGTAAAACTCAACTCCTTTAGTATTCCTTACTTCTCGATAAAACAGTGCTTCGGCAGCAATTAGCTTTTTTCTGTCCTCAGTTAATTTTGTTCTATTTTTCTGATTCATGTAAGATGCGTAAAAGAAGATTCCGTCTACTGGAACTAATTTCTTAATTTCTTGGATAAGAAAGCTAAAAGATAAATGTTTATTTGGGCCAAATATTTCATGCTGTCCGGCAAATAAATTGGTTCCGTCAATATAAAGATGGCTTTTCTTTTTGAAAGACATGAATTTATTCTAGCACTTATCAGGAGAGAATATACTTTCGATCCTTGTGGCCAGCCTCGACCCGTCTCGCCAAAGGCGGACGAGGCTCGTCTTTAGACGGCACAATGACCATGCGGTAAAATCAAGTATAGCACAAACTCTCTGTTAATTTTTGCTGTACAATATAAGTATCAAGCTTTTTAGATATGAAATTACAACCTTTTAAATTAGAGAGGTATTTTGCAAAATATGAATTTTCTGTTAAATACCTGCTTTCAAGTTCGGATTGTGATGGGCTTTCACAAAAAGAAGTTTTAGAGCTTGCTGACGATGAAACAAAAAGAATATGGGAAGATTTAGCTTTAGGATATACTGAATCACTTGGCCACCCGCTACTGCGGGCTGAAGTTGCAAAACTTTATCGGGGAATAAATCAAGATCAGGTTCTTATAGCTGCACCGGAAGAAGGAATATTTATTGGTTTGAATTCCATTTTAGAAAAAGGAGATCATGTTATCTGTACATTTCCTGGTTATCAATCTTTATATGAAATTGCAGAAGGTATAGGTTGTGAAGTTACAAGATGGCAGCCCGACGAAACAAAAGGTTGGCAATTCAATTTAGATTTTCTGCGAAACAACATTAAGCCCAATACAAAATTATTAGTCATAAACTTTCCACATAACCCTACTGGTTATCTACCTTCTAAAGAAGATTTTAAAGCGATTATTGATCTCGCAAAACAACACAACCTTTATGTGTTTTCAGATGAAATGTATCGCTTTTTAGAATATAACCCAGAAGAGAGATTACCTTCTGCTTGCGAAATTTATGATAAAGCTGTTGTTTTATTTGGAATGTCTAAAACTTTTGGAATGGCTGGTGTTCGTATAGGTTGGTTAGTAACTAAAGATAATGAGCTATACAATAAAATGGCTACTTTCAAAGATTACACCACAATTTGTAGTAGTGCTCCAAGTGAAATTCTATCTTTAATAGCTCTAAGGGCAAAGGATAAGATTATTGAAAAACATCTTAAAAGGATAGAAAGAAACCTTGCTCTTTTAGATACCTTTTTTGAAAAATACAAAAATTTATTTTCATGGGTCAAGCCCAAGACCGGAGCGATTGCTTTTCCAAAAATAGAAGGAGATTTAGATTCTTTTGATTTTTGTCAAAGAGTGGTACAAGAAGCTGGAATAATGTTACTACCTTCTACAGCTTATGATTACGATAATAAGCATTTCCGTATTGGATTTGGTAGAGAAAATATGCCTGAAGCGCTAAATAAATTTGAAGAATATCTTAATAAAACCCTCGCTAAAAGGTCCTAATTACTACTTCCGTAATGGAGTTGTTTTAATTTCGAAATTTACAGGATTTAGTCTACCCTGGTCTCTATTAATTTATCTCTTACCTAAAATGTTCTAATTTTTAAGTTAGGAAGGTGGTGGTGAAAAATGTTGCCATTGGATATTATTAAAGAGTATTTTCCCAATGCATCGGAAGAGGAACTAAAACAAATACAGGAGTCGGTTTATCTTTTGTGTTGTGAAATAATGCAATACTTTTATGGAAATGGCTGGGAAAAGGATATTATTGACATAGAGACATAGATTTAAAAAATGAAGAAGGTTGATATAACAATCTAATCATGAGTTCGAATCCTGCTCGGCTCTTCAACTTTACTTCCACACTCCGCTTATTAGTTTTAATTTCTTTTCTCTTGACCAACCTTTGATTTGAATTTCCCGTTTTCTTGCTTTTGATTTGTCTGGAAATGCTTTGGAGATATAGACCAGTTCAAGTGGACCTTGTTCTATGGCAAACCTTGAACCTTTACCTGAGTTATGTTTAATAATTCTTTTATTTGGATTTGTGGTGATACCGGTGTAGTATCTACCTGTTTTTGCTTTTGCAATGTAGACATACCAAGACATAAAATGCCCTTCGACTCGAGTTTACTCTGAGCGAGCACAATTATATTGTGCGAGTCGAAGAGTGAGCCGGCAGGGATTTGAACCCTGAACCTACTCCTTAAGAGGGAGTTGCTCTACCAGTTGAGCTACCGGCCCATTTTGGGTGCGCGCCCGGAGGGAGTCGAACCCCCAACCTTATGGTCCGAAGCCACACGTTCTATCCATTAAACTACGGGCGCATATGTTTAATTTTACCACGAAAAAAGCCCCTTGCGGGGCTTTCTTCGAGAACTTGTAAACCTTTCGGTTAACAAGTAAGTATATTTAACCATACTATTTATTACTTGTCAAGTGGGTAAAAGAGGATCAGAATATCTCAAGTTTATTCTTATTGTTCCTGCGCTTTTTGTAGCAGCTTTAAGATGTTTTTCTTGGCCTGCTTTACAGACACTCCTGAGGCAGCTGCAGCTTCCTCGATAGTTTTATTGGTAATATTTTTGGCATTGCCCATGTCATCATCCGGCATATCACATCCACAGTTATAACACATACTTTTTCACCTCCTTTTTTCTTAGACAATTCTATCATACCAAAAAGGAATTTGTGACTCATTACATGATCTAGATAATCTCTCTTGTTTTTTCCAGCTTTTGGAGTTAACATAAATTTATGGATGAGAATAAGCTAAAGGCGATAGTTGAAGAAGTTGTAAATAAAGCTGTAGACCCAATTAAAGAAACCCTTGAAGATCATACCAGAAGATTAGAAGCTTTATCAGGGGATATGGAGCAAGTTCTATCAGAGGTAAAAGCTACGCATGATGAAATTGGTCTTTGGCATCAAAGAGATAAAAGAGAGATTGATCAAATTAAAAAGCACTTGGATTTGCCAATAATACCAGATATTCCTCAGTAAATTTTAATTTTACATTAGGGGTGGGTGGCTGGATGCAGTTTGTACCCAAATAACCTCATTTAAGCCTATCCTTACAATTCCTAACTTCTCCTGATATACTTCAGGTATGTACGACTTTATATTTATTCTAGGTGCACAGGGATCTGGTAAAACGACACTAGCAAGACTTCTTAAAAAGAAACTAAACTCTGTGCATTTAGATTATGATTGGATTAGAGATTTCCATCTTAATAAAGGTTGGAGTAATACTAGTGACTCAGAAGAAAAGATGTCTTTTGAGAACTTATTGTTTCTTTTAAAAAATTATACAAAACATGATTATAAAAATGTAATTGTCGGTGGTTTTACAGAAGAAAAAATTGGTGCAATCTTAACAGAATTAAAAGATTTCAAATACATAGTCATCACGTTAATTCTTAGCGATGATGAGGTGCTGAAGCAAAGAATTTTAACTGAATCTAGGGATAGTGGTTTCCGAGATTACGAAGAGTCTATTCGTTTTAATCATAGATTAAGGGATGAGTTAAGTTTTCTTAATGAACACAAAATTGACAATACTAACCAAACTCCTGAGGAGACAGTAAATCAGATTGAAAACCTATTGAAATAAGTCCCCAGCTTATGGGTTCAATAATCCCATCAGTGGTAGTAAAAAATGAAGCTAAAATCCTTGGGGTGGTCGACGGGATTTGAACCCGCGAAAAACATACGTGGGAGGCGTAGGGGAGTTGAACCCCCGCTAACAGATCCACAATCTGTTGTGCTACCGTTACACCAACGTCTCCATAAGTACTTTGTCCTCTGCTCTGTCGTGATGAATCAGGTAATAACAATTATGACAGAGCCAGATAAGATTCTCAACTCATATATTTTACCACGAAAAAAACCCCTTGCGGGGCTTTCTTCGAGAACTTGTAAACCTTTCGGTTAACAAGTAAGTATATTTAACCATACTATTTATTACTTGTCAATACCCCAATTTTGGCAATTATCCCTTGACAACAATTTATACTGAAGCAACTTTTTGTTCTACTGCGAAGCAGGAGCTTCGCTCATTTTATCTACCCTCTCTTCTAGTTCGTCATACTCTTCTCTAGTTGGAGTGTCATCCTCAAGATATGCGAGTTGTTTGCCAATTTTATCTAGTCTTTCTGTCAATCTTTTTTCCACTTTATCAATTTTCCCATCCAGTCCTGCTACTGTTCCAGCTAATTTCTCTACTTTTTGATCAACTTTATCAATTTTACCTGACAACTCTTGTTTAATGGAACTTTGCCCATTAATAATAGCCTGAAGCATTTTTTGGGTATCATTCATGGATTAAAGTATATACTGATTAGTCAGATATTTTCAATATCCAATGTTTAGCTTTTTAGTAATAGTTTTTACTTTATAATTGAGTAGATTCACCTATGGTGCCGATAGTTCTTAAAATATATTCTCCGGCCGGAGAATTTCTCCATTTTAATTTAGTTAAAAGGCGCAAAATAACCGGTGGTTTTGAATCAAACGGGTGGCTGCCGGTAAACAGATTCAAACTAACCTTAAAAATACCCTTCAGCGGAGCTTTCAGTTGAATTTGGAAGGTATATTCTTTGCCCGGTTCAATTTGCACCCCATCTGGAATGGATATCTGTTCTATGCCCAATTCTCTGCCACTTTCAATTGGCACCAAAGCCACCCTTTTCCCCGCTCCGCCCGCGCCCGCTTCGCCGCGAGGCGAGGAGCGAGGCGAGCCATCATTCCAGATTGATTGGCCGCTATTTTTGAAAGTTAGAAAAATGGTATAAGTTTCTCCTGAAACAATGGATGAAAAGACCTCACCTTTGATTAAAGTAGCCTTGTTTTCCTGGATGGGTTGGCCGGAAATTTTAGGCATGTTTTTGATGGTGTCATATTGAGGATAATATAGTCCGGAATTGGTGGGTCCTTTAAAGGAAAAATGGGCAAATAAAGGCTCTTGATAGCTTAATAAAAATGGAGTCACGGCGATGATCCTGGAACTGTTCCAGGCATTTTCAAAAGCCTGTTGGTAATATCTGGCCACAGTATCTGCTGCAGGGAATCTAGGCTCAAAAGTTAATCCTTCAGCATGTTTCCAGCCGGTTTCTGTGATAAAAACAGGCAAATTTTTCGAAACACCCAAATTACGCAGTTGCTGTAGTTCCCAAACGTAGGTTCGAACAGTGCCTCGCCCCAAAGCATCCGGAGAACCGGAAAATTCCGGATTTGGATAGGAATGTGACACCCACCCATCTAATTTTTCAAAAATTCCCGGTACTGCCTTTTCCATTTCCTGTAAAAAAACTACTTCATCAAAAAATCTAGGTGGTTGATGAGGGGCTGAAGCATCAAAACCGGCATTTAAGACATAAAAATCCGGAGACTTTTTCTTTAGAGTATCTATGGTGTCATTTAAAATATGGGCATAAGAAATAGGATCTGTAAAATTTCCCCATTCTTGAGCATGATTTGGCTCATTATAGATAATGATATACCTGTTTTTGGTAGGCCAGACTAATTTGTCTAAAAAGTGGGCCCAAGCTTCACCCTCTTTTTCATAAGGTCTTTCCCAGTGAGTATTAACTGGTTTGGTGGCTAACCTAACAATCGGAATTAGATGTTTTCTTCTTAGATCATTAAAAAACTCCTGCCATTTACTTTCATTTCTATCCTTGGATTCTATTAAAAAAGTAATATAGCCCCAGTCACCGTTGGTGTTGACTAGTTGGGCCGCCGGAGATGATTCATCAGGAGTAGCTTGAATAATATGAATGCCAAATTTATTGTTAGGAACAGAGAGGGGATCAACTATGGCTTTGACTGGGGAGTTGAATACTAAAAAAAATGAGAGGAGAAATAGCGTTATAACAAATATCTTCATGAATTGAGTTGGACAACAGATACGGAAGCAAATAAGCCTGCACCAAAACTTGCTACAATAGCCATACTGTTTCAGCTATTGTATAATACACGTCAATATGTCGGCTGAAAGAAATACAGAATTTCTTGGTAATGAAGATCCTCTACATAAATTTCCCCATTGATACATTCGGCTACGCTCAGTATCAACCCTGAATGAAATTGAAGGGTTGATATTTGGGTTTCCTTAGGGTTATATTAGTAGATATGCTAGAAATCCAAGAACCCGTGAGTGTTTGGGTATTTTTTGAAAAAGCCTCTATTAAACCTCATATTTTTTTCTGGCATGGCAGAAAAATTAAAATAGAAAAAATAAATCTGGTCCATACCAGTAAAGATGGCAGCCATATTTTTTATCATTTTTCCTGCTCTTCCGGAGGTAATTTTTACAGACTTAAATTTGATGTAGGCAGAATGAAATGGTTTCTGGAGATGGTAGAAGAAGAATAAGAACTATTTTACATGTTGATTTTAATAGCTACTTTGCTACTGTGGAGCAGCAGGCTAATCCCAGGCTGAGAGGAAAACCAATTGGGGTTACTGGTGGAGATAGGATGCCCGCCTCGCCCGACGAGCGAGCGAGTCGAGGCGGGGAACGGACAGTGATTGGGGCAGCCTCTGTAGAGGCTAAAAAGTTCGGAGTTAAAACCGGCATGCAAATTTGGGAAGCCAAAAAGCTTTGTCCGCAAATTACAATTGTCCCAGGGGATTCTGATAAATATTTGGAGACAACAAAAAAGTTTTTAAATATTCTAAAAGATTATTCTCCCTATCTGGAGGTGTTTTCAATAGATGAAGTGTTTTTAGAGATACCTACTTCTGTCATTCCTGCGAATGCAGGAATCCAATTAAATAATAGCGCTAACAGTTTATTGGATCCCCGCCTACGCGGGGATGACATATTAGAAATTGCTAAAAGCATTAAAAAAAGAATCAAAACTGAAATTGGTGAGTGGATAACTTGTTCCATAGGCATTTCATATAACAAGCTTTTGGCAAAGCTTGCTGGATCTTTACAAAAGCCAGATGGGTTGGTGATTATTGCCAATCAGAAAGAGGCAATTAAGGTTTTGGATAAACTGGAACTTGATGCTGTTTGTGGAATAGGTCCAGGGATTAAAAATAGGCTGAATAAACTGGGAATTTTTAATTTTAAACAGCTAAGAGAGGCAACTCTTGATATTTTAATTTTTTATTTTAAAAGCTATGGGCAATTTTTATATGATTGCAGTCGTGGAATAAATCATGCTCCTATTATCCCTTTTTATGAGAAAGAAGAGGTTAAGAGTATTGGGCATAGGCACACTACTTCTCATGATACTAATAACCTAGAGGAGATCAAACAGCTTTTATTAAAACTGACAGAGTTAGTAGCTAGAAGGTTGAGAGCTAAAAAATTAGTTGGTAGAACTGTCCACTGCTGGTTTAGATATAGCTTCCACCTCCGAGGTGAAGAAATGCAGTTACACCTCGGAGGTGTGTTCCATGGTGATGGGATGCAAGTAACTATCCCATATACTTGTGATGGTCTAGAAATTTTTAAAGCTACCTGGAAGATATTTCATACTATCTGGAATGGAGATAAAATTAGAACGGTGGGAGTTTCTATCTCTAATTTAAAGAGTGAAACTCCCCAAAATCTGTCTTTATTACCAGAATCAGCTGTTCAAGAAAAAATTATTCAAGCTATAGATCAAATTAACAACAAATATGGTGAATTTACTTTGCAAAGAGGTATACTTTTGGGTACAGGAGAGATGAAAAGAAAACCCAACCCTTTTTTAGCGGATAGAAGATTCAAACTTTAAGATTATTTTTCGTAAGTTAGTCCCTTAAGTGTTAAATTTCTGATACTAAGTTCAGTAAGTTTATCTGCAAAAGTGTATAAGCTACTGTGGGTGATTTGCATAGCAGTTGGTTTAGGCCCATCATTATACCTATGAAACTCCTGGTCCCATAACATCCCTAAATCATTAGCTATAGCTTGATCTCTATTAGAGCCATTTGGATTTACTTTATCTGATCTCTCTATACTCTGGAAAAAGGTCATTACATCATCACCTTTAATCCAGGTATCAGCATTTAAAGCAACTTGTGTAAACATTTCTTGCATATCAAAGTCATCCCCATCATCTCTTAGATGAATTATCATACAAAGTCTATCAATGTGAGACCCTTCTCCAAAACCAGGAATAATAGGATTATTGTCGGAATTCCATAATGCTCCCATAAAAGGGTGAATATCATAATAACCCCCAGTGATTTCCCTGATTCTGTTGGCTAAAGACTTAATATTTTCTTCTGCTTGTTCTTCCGTAACCATTTTTTGAAACTCTTCTTTGGTGAGTGAGTCTATTCTTAAAAAGAAGCCAGTAGGAAATTTACTAAAAACAAATTCATATGGTAACCCATAACTAGACTCTTGACCCGCTAAAATTGCACAAACAAGCTGAGAGTCTAGGTGCACCCGAGTTTTTAAGTCCTCTAATGAAACTGCTGTTTCTACTTCCAAAGCCATATACTAATTATACATTTAAATTGGATAAATTACAACTATAGGATTAAGATTTCTGCTTTAAAAGTTCCAAATCTTCCGGATCTAACTTAAAATCAGCAGCTTCTGCGTTTTCCTTAATATGTTCCTTACTAGAAGCTTTAGGAATAGCTATCACATTATCTTGAGAAATTAAATAATTCAGGGCAATTTGGGCCGGAGTTTTACCATATTTTTGGGCCATCTGTTCAAGATGATCCAGTGGAACTTTTTTTAAGGGACTATATGCAGTGAGTAAGATATTTTGTTTTTGACAGTAAGGCAACAGTCCCTTCTCAGGCCCTCTCTCAACCAGAGAGTATTCCACTTGATTGGTAAAAATTCCATTTTCTGATAAACTCTGAGCCTCCCTCAGTAACCCAACATCAAAATTAGATACCCCAATAAAGCGGGTTAAACCTTGTTTTACCAGCTGATCCATGGCAGGCATGGTTTCAGATAGGGGAACATGGGGGTCTGGCCAGTGGATCAGATACAAATCTATATAATCTGTAGCCAGTCTTTTTAAAGAAGCTTGGCAGGCCTTTAGCGTCTTGTCCCTGCTAAGATGTCCCGGATAAACTTTGGTGGTGATAAAAAGATTTTTTCTGGGAAAGTCTTTGATGGCCAAACCTACCAGTTCTTCCGCATGACCATTGGCATAAGCCTCAGCAGTGTCAATATGGGTCATCCCCAGCTCAATGGCATACTGGATGGCCTCTGTGGCCTGACTATCATGAGAACTGTCTTTAAACATCCATCCTCCTCCAAATCCGGAAGTTCCCAGCCCTATCAAAGGAATTTTTACACCCTTAATTTCTTTATATTCCATGCGCCCCCAGAAGGATTCGCACCCTCGACCTTGGCGTTAGAACCGCCCTGCTCTATCTACTGAGCTATGGGGGCAACTGATCCAATTTTACCAGTTGGCAGGTCAGTTGACAAACAATCACATATTATAGTATGGTTTAACCCGATGATTACCACCATTGCTCTTTCTCAGTTGTCAGCTATCTTAATTCTTTTATGTCTGCTTCTTTTTGCAGCTTATCCAATAATTGCCCAGGATGCTACCACCCCTGCCACTACCAAAAAAGAGAGGGTGGAGCAAAGGAAAGAGGCGCGGAAAGATCAGGTGGCCACCCGTGAGGCTGCCTTAAAAGAAAAACTTGCCAAGTTTAAAGATCAGAAAAAAGCTCAAACCGCAGAGAGAATAAATCAAAATTTAAACAAAATCAATGACAGGAAAACCCAAAACATGTCTCATCACCTGGATCAGATGAGCCAAATGCTCAAAAGGCTGGAAACCAGGATCACTGAGGCAGCAAAATTAGGTCATGATACCTCTTCCGCAACTGCCGCACTAAGAGAGGCCAAAGGAAAAGTTGAATCTGCCAAAGCAGCAGTGTCAACCCAGGCTCAAAAGGATTACACTATTACAGTTACAACGGAAAGCAAAATCAAAGATGATGCCAAAACCTCAAGGGATGCTCTTCATACTGATTTAAAAGCAGTTCATGATCAGGTAACGGAGGCAAGAAAAGCAGTTTCTGGAGCCATAAGGACAACTGCCTCCACCCTGCAAGGAGTAAAAAATGGAAAATAAAGAAGTAGTAAATCAACCGGTAGAAAATCAGGAAACTCCCAATACGGAGAATGAAAATAATACGGCCCGGCAAGGCGCTAATAAATGGATGTGGATTGTGGGACTTGCTCTTTTGCTAATTTTTATTTTAACCGGAGCCTGGTATTTAAGAGAACAATTAACTCCAGATACTGCCCAGGATTCAGCAAAAGTTACTCAAACTAAAACTGATTTGGATTCTTTGAGCAGTGAGGTTGAAGCCATGGATCTGGGTGATTTGGAAAAAGAATTTTCAGAAGTTGATAAAGACCTTCAAATCCTATAATTAATCCACATCCGAAGTGGAATTTTTCTTGGCGGCGATGAGCGGGTCGCCCTTTGGGCGAACCTCGCTCTTTTGACAAAGTCAAAAGAGCGGGATAGGGGAGTCGAACCCCTTTTCTCTGCTTGGAAAGCAGATGTTAAGCCGTTTAACTAATCCCGCGTAATATAAACACCAGACCTAATTATATCAATAAGGTTATGTTTCATCAGTAATTCCAATTATAGCTGAAATTTGCTAAAATATATAAAATGGGCTGGTGTGGCGGAATGGTATACGCGCTCGCCTTAAGAGCGAGTGGGCAAAACCCGTGTGGGTTCGAGTCCCACCACCAGCACTTTGGCGAGCTTCGCTTGCTCAGCGCAAGCACACGGGGTGTAGTTCATCGGTAGAACGTCCGGTTTGGGACCGGAAAGCAGGAGGTT
>CAYHYM010000008.1:0-31277 GCA_964360965.1 uncultured Gammaproteobacteria bacterium | reverse complement strand
AGCTGGAGGCGGGAATTCCTGAGGATGATCCTAGAAACCCGGCTGTGATTGCCGATAATGTGGGGGATAATGTGGGTGATGATGCGGGCATGGCAGCAGATATTTTTGAAACATATGTGGTGACAGCTATAGCTGCTATGATTTTGGGACAGCTTCTTCTGCCAACTTTTCCGCAGGTGACAGTTTTTCCTTTGGTAATTTTATCTGTGGCTATTTTTGCCTCTTTATTGGGCAGCCTTTTTGTAAGACTTGAGGATAAAAATATTATGGGAGCGCTGTATAAAGGTTTGGCAGCAACAGTTATTTTTTGCGCCATTCTTTTTTATCCTGTGACCATGATTTTAATGGCAGATAATCCTTTATTTGGGGTGTTTAATTTATATCTGGCATCTTTGGTGGGGATTTTGACAACAGCCGTCATGGTAATTATCACAGAATATTATACAGGTACTGGATATTCTCCTGTAAAAGATATTGCCAAATCTTCAATTACAGGCCATGCCACCAATATTATTTCCGGTTTGGCCAATTCTTTAAAATCTACCTTTTTACCGGTAATCTTAATCTCTTCTGCTGTGCTTTTTAGTTTTTCTATGGCAGGTCTTTATGGTGTGGCTGTTACTGCCACAGCCATGTTGTCTTTGGCTGCCATGGTGGTGGCAATTGATGCTTTTGGGCCAATCACCGATAATGCGGGAGGGATAGCCCAGATGGCCAATCTAGAACCCAAGGTGCGTGCTGTGACAGATCATTTGGATGCGGTTGGCAATACCACCAAAGCAGTGACCAAAGGTTATGCCATAGCCTCAGCAGGACTGGCAGCCTTGGTTCTTTTTGCCAGTTTTACAGAGGAATTTGCAGCCTTGGGCATGAATCTACAATTTAGTTTGTCTGACCCCAGAGTTTTGGTGGGACTTTTTATTGGAGGGTCGCTGCCTTATCTTTTTTCCTCTTTTGCCTTAGAGGCTGTGGGAAGGACTGGGGGGGCTGTGGTGGAGGAGGTTAGGCGCCAGTTTAAAACTATTAAGGGGATAATGGAAGGCACTGCAAAGCCGGATTATGCCAAATGTGTGGAGATTGTGACAGCCTCAGCCCAAAAAGAGATGTTTGTTCCTGCGCTTATTCCTGTTTTGGCTCCGGTTTTGATGGGGTTTTTGCTGGGGCCGGTGGCTTTGGGGGGGATGCTGGTGGGATCAATTGTGACAGGGATATTTGTGGCCATTTCCATGACCACAGGAGGGGCTGCTTGGGATAATGCCAAAAAATATATTGAATTTGGTAAATTTGGTGGTAAAGGTTCTGAGGCTCACAAAGCTGCAGTGACAGGAGATACGGTGGGTGATCCATATAAGGATACTGCAGGTCCGGCCATTAATCCTATGATCAAAGTGGTCAATATAGTGGCATTATTACTGGTACCATTTTTAAAATAATAATTTTCTGACTAATTAAGCATATTTACTGGCTTGGTGTGGAAGTTGCAGTAGCTGGTTGGCCGCCGGACAGGATATTTTTGACTTCTGTAACTACCTGATCTGGGGTATATTGGGCCTTAATTAAATAAGCATGGGCTCCCAGCTCAAATCCCTCTTTGATGATTGTTTCCTGTCCCAAGTTGGTTAAAAGTACCACCTTCATCTGTGAATCTGTGTGCTGGGTTTTATATTCTTTTAAAATCTCCAACCCGTTCATTTCAGGTAGCATGATATCCAAAAGCAGCAGATCAAAAGTTTCATTTTTGAGCGCCTCCAGTCCACTTTTGCCATCAGGTAAGGCCTTGACCAAAAAACCGGCTTTGATAAGTTGCCTTTCATAAAGCTCCCTGATAAATTGTTCATCTTCTATAAGAAGTATTTTATTTTGCATAAAGTAGCTCTGACGGGAATCGAACCCGTGTTCCAGACTTGAGAAGCCTGTGTCCTAGGCCTCTAGACGACAGAGCCGCAACTAAATTATACAATTTATTGGATATAATTGACAATGTCTGTTTTGATCGTTAGAATTGCGTTATAAATTTGCCCCTATTATGAAAAGGATGGCAGTAAAAAATATCAGTATTTTTGTAACCGAGAAAGGTTTGAAAGAGGCCAAAGATGAGCTTGAGTATTCAAAAAAGGTTAAAAGAGCTGAGGTGACAGCCAGAATACAGCAGGCGCGAGAATTTGGTGATGTGACAGAAAATTCAGAATATGATGCTGCTATGGATGAGCAAGCCCTGATGGAAAATCGTATTGTTGAACTGGAAAAAATCCTCAAAAGTGCTAAAGTTATCTCTGTCAGTAGCACCAAAAGCGATTTTGTAATCATCGGTTCAACAGTGGCAGTAGAGATGGATGGAGAAATTGATGAGTTTACCATTGTGGGAAGGGTGGAGGCTGATCCTTCTAAAAAAAGAATTTCCAATGAAAGTCCTTTGGGACAGGCTCTTCTTGGAGCCAAAACAGGTGAGAGTGTAGAAGTGACCACCCCTATTGTCAGATATAGGTGTAAAGTTTTGGAGATAAAATAATGGATAGTAACAAGAAACCTATTTTAGAATTTAAACCCAAGCTGCCAGCTTTAACCCCAAAAGAGAAAAAGGTGCTAAATCTTTTAGTTCAAGCTGCCAAATTAATAGTGCCAATTTATCTGCAGCAGGAGAATAGAAAATTTCCGGGATCAAATTTCTACCCCCATGATATTACTAAAGAAGAAATAGAAAGGGCTGCCACAAATAATCCCGAGATCCTTTCTCCTTACACAGTTGTGGAGAGAAAAAGTGGTAAGTTAGTAGCTATTCCCTATCATATAAAATATGCCAAACTACTCAAGCCCGTTGCTCAAAAAATCTTAGAGGCTGCTAAAATCACTCAAAATAAAGAATTTGCCAAAAGATTAGATTTTCAAGCCAGAGCCTTGCTACAAGGAAACTATGATGAGGCGGCAATTTATTGGATGAGCATGAAACCCTATCTATTTAACTTTTTAATCGGGCCAGTGGAGCGATATGAAGATAGACTATTTTTTATTAAAACTTCCTATCAATCTTGGGTAGGGGTGATGGACAGGAAAGATACTGCCCGTTTCAATAAATATAAACCAGTCATTTTAGGGTCTAGAAGAAAGGTGATGATGCCTTCAGAAAAAGTTGACTATTACGATAAAGTTCAAGGCAGGATAGATAACGCCGTCATTTACACAGGTAGACTAGCAAGAACGCTGCCTATAGGTATTAATTTACCCAATGACCCCAACTTGATGGAAAAATATGGCTCAGAAATTAGTGTTTTTAACCAGATGAATCAAATTAGAGTAAGAGATGAGATTTTACCTATCTTTAATAAAATATTTTCTCCTGAGTTTAAAAAAACATTCTCTAATACTGACTTAGAAAAGGGTAACTTGTATGTAGTAATCTTACACGAACTTGCCCATACTTATTTACGCTATAGAAATTCCGAAAGAAATTTAAAAGATCTATTTCCTATCATTGATGAACTGTCTGCCTCGGTGATGGGAATAAAAGTTTGTGGGTCGCTGCTTTTAAAAGACATTATGACTACTAAACAGTTAGAGTCACTCATGCTAGCTTTTATGTCTAGATGTTTCTACCTGGTGCTAGAAGACTCGAAAAATTTATCTAGAATTCACTACATTATTGGAGGATCAATATTTTTGAATTTTCTTTTAGAAAGTGGAGCCTTAAAAGAATCAGGTGGGTTGTCGTGGCCTAATTTTACCAAGATGTTCATGTCACTAGATGAACTAGCCTCAATTTTAGAGAGGATGCTTTATCAGGGGACTAGAGAGGATGCAGAGGCTTTCATAAATAAGTATGGTAATATAGAAGAGTTGCAAAGATTTTCAAGGTAGGTTAGAATATCCCGAACATGGCAACAATAATGGCTGAAACAGACACTCATGTAGATCCTGCCTTAAATGAGGAATTTGTCCGTAATATCAGAAGCTGGCAAGATTTTAGAGATACTAGGGGGCTTGGGGGAAGTTTAGTCGATTCTCAATTTGTAGATTTGGATATTAGAAATGAGCGTAACCCTTTTAACGAACAAGCAGATATAAGCGCTTGGCTTAGATATTTTAGAGCTAGGGTCCCTCAAGATATAGAAGAAGGTAGGGTGCTGGTAGCAAGAGCTGATGGGTTATGGACTTACTCAAGGGCGGGAGAAGGAGAGAGGATTCCTATTGGTGAGTATCTATCCAGGATAGTAGGAGAGGTACCAGATTTAATCCCATCAGACGTTCTGATTAGGCAACGTAATTTGGTAGTAGATAGATTTCATGATTTGATGCCCGGCAGTAGATACAATGAAAATAGCTGGCGTCAATTTGTGGAAGACCACCCCCCTTCATTAAAAGAGATAGTAGGAACTTTACACTTCATGAGAGAAGAATTAATTCCCATGGTTTTGGATGTAATCGGTGACACAGATCTGACTTTAGATTTTGATACTACTATAGTAACGGAGGATAGACCATTTATTAGTAGGGTTATCGGTGGTCCCGATAGGTTTATACACGAGATAAATCTTCACGAAAGAAATAGATTCCGTTATTATCCAGGAATAATTATAGTTACAGGGGTACATGAGTTAGCGGTTCACGCGCTTCAAAACATAGTTTATAGAAGAAATATTAGAGCAGGTAATTTAGCTTCGCATTGGGGAGTGACCACTATTCCAGGGGTGGAGAATGCTCCAATGGAAGGTCTAGCCCAAGCTATAGCTTTTATGTTACCTCAACTTTATAATAGGTTAGGTGATCATGGAAGATTTGCCGTAGAATACAATTTTCTGCGCGATCTTATTTTAAATAACGATGTAGTAATATTGGCTAATAGCGAGGGGATCAGTGACGGTTGGATTTACCAACATATTAAGCGTGATTTACTCAGTGAACCTAATGAAGTAATTCCTGATTTAATTTCTTTAAGAAGAGATGATCCCCGCTATCGCGCTTATTACAACTCATATGCTAGAGGTGGACTTTACTTACATGAAATAAGTAAAAGACTAGATACAGATGAAAAAAGGGCAGCAGCAGTCACCTTTTTATATAACACTCCATGTACACTAGCTCAGATGAAAACTAGATTAGATCAAATAGCCGATACTGCTTAAATCTAATTGTCAAAACTTAACTCTCCAGGTATACTTTACCCATGGCGCTACGTGATCTGCAGAAGGAAAGATTAAAAAAGTTAAAAAATATAGAGAGGTTGAGGATTAATCCATATCCCTCCTACGCCAAGCCTTCAAGAATCGGTATTGATCGGGCACGTAAGTTAATGGGCAAAAAGGTAGTAGTTGCCGGTAGATTAAGGTCTCTGCGCCCTCACGGCAAAATCACTTTTGCCAATGTAGAAGATGCAACAGGCAAGATTCAACTGCTTTTTAGACAAGACTCACTTAAGGGTGAAAAGTATGATTTACTTCCCAATTTTGACATTGGAGATTTTTTGCAAGTTTCAGGCAATGTGATCAGGACGCAAGCAGGGGAGATCACAGTTGATGTTTTAGACTTTACCCTTCTTACCAAATCTTTGCGACCTCTGCCCTCCTCCTGGTATGGACTGGATGATGTAGAGGAAAGAGTAAGACTGCGATATGTTGATTTAATTATTAATCCTGAGGTAAAAAGGGTTTTTGAAATTCGTCATAAGACAATCAGATTAATCAGGGAATTTATGCAGGATAAAGGATTTGTAGAGGTAGAAACTCCTACTTTGCAACCAATATATGGAGGGGCGACGGCCAAACCATTCACTACACACCATAATGCTTTGGGGATTAAATTGTACTTGAGAATTGCGGATGAACTGTATTTAAAAAGACTGATTGTTGGAGGTTATGAGAAAGTTTTTGAAATTTGTAAAGACTTTAGAAATGAGGGGATAGACAGACAGCACAATCCGGAGTTTACCATGATTGAGTTTTATTGGGCTTATGCTGATTATAATGACCTCATTCCCTTTACCGAAGAATTTGTCTCCTTAATTGTTAAGGAAGTTCATGGAAAATATGAAATTGAATATCAGGGAACAAAAATTAATTTTAAGCCCCCCTTTAAAAGAATAACTTTTACCGATTTGGTAAAACAAACATGTGGAATAGATTTAAATCAATGTCAAACAGAGGAGGAGTTATTAAAAGCCATGAAAGAGAAAAAGATTAAGCTGGATCTAAAAGGGGTGGTAGGATATGGGCCCTTATGTGATGAGCTCTATAAAAAAGTAGCCAGACATACTCTCATACAGCCCACTCATGTTTTAGATTATCCTGCTGATATGAAGCCATTGGCAAAAACAAGAACTGACAATCCCAGAATTTCAGAAAGTCTACAGCTACTGTGTTTTGGTTTTGAATTAACCAATTCTTATTCAGAGTTAAATGATCCAATTGACCAAAAAAGAAAATGGATGGAACAAATGAAACTAGCTAAAAGGGGGCTAGAGGAACATCAAGTTTTAGATGAAGATTATATAAGAGCGTTGGAGTATGGTATGCCTCCGACAGCCGGTTGGGCAATAGGGATAGATAGATTTGTAGCGCTTTTAACTAATCAACACACCATCAAAGATGTGATATTATTCCCCACGTTAAGACCAGAAAGGAAAGGTAAGAAGACATAAGTCTAGATTAGTCTATCATACCAAGATCTATGACCAGAGATGAGGCATATAAATTATTGATAGAGATGGTACAAAATGTAAACCTAAGAAAGCATGGATTAGCGGTGGAAGCAATCATGGGAGCTTTATGTAAGTATCTGAAAACCCATTCAAGCCTCCAAGGCGTCCCCCCTTCGGGTCTGAGCTCTTCGAGTCCGAGCCTCAGAGTCGAGGACCTCAGGGTCGAAGACCTGGAGCCTGAAGAGGAAGAGTTTAATGAAGAGGTATGGGCCATAGTCGGACTGCTGCATGATGCGGATTATGAACTGGTAGAGAAAGACCCTGATCGCCATACTCTGGTTACTGAGGAAAAGTTAAGGCCGCTTGGAGTATCAGAAAGAATTATAAATGGGATAAAAGCACACCATGATGGTATAAAAGAATCTCGAGAAAATCTAATGGAAAGATCTGTTTATGCGGCAGATGAGTTGTCAGGATTAATTACCGCTGCAGCATTGGTTAGACCTGATAAAAAACTTGCTTCCCTTACAGTGGAGTCAGTTTTAAAAAGGTTTAAAGAGAAATCTTTTGCTGCTGGAGCAAATAGAGAACAAATTTTAGCGTGCGAGAAGGAATTAAATATTCCTTTGGAAGAGTTTGTGGCAATAGCATTAAAGGCCATGCAAGGGATTTCATCTGAGTTAGGATTATGATATTGTCATCCCCGCATACGCGGGAATGACAGAAAAGTGTATGAAAACAATTGACCTAAAGAAGATTCTCAAGGTCTTTTTAACTTTGCAATGGGCAAAGGAGCTACCTAGGCAGGGTTTTATTGCCATGGGCTTCAAAAGAAATGAGGCTGATTCTGTAGCAGCACACTCTTTCTCCACTGCACTTTTGGCATATTTCCTGGCCAAGCAATTACGAAAAGAGGGGATTGGAGTTGATGCTGATAAAGTTTTAAAGATGGGATTAGTCCATGATATTGGAGAAACTATTGTTGGAGATGTGGGGACTTTTGTTAAAGGGATGGCCGGGGGAGTATTTAAAAATATTGAAGAAGAAGGAGTGAAAGCACTGGTAGCTGATTTGGGGTGCAAAGAAGAAATTATAGAATTAATAGAAGAATATAATGAAAGAAAGACAGTAGAAGCTAGAGTTGTTAAAGCAGCTGATAATTTAGATGCTTTAGCTCAAGCCAAGGGTGTACCGGGAGCTCAAGATGCGTTAAAATATTTTAAGCAGGTGTATCATTTAACAAAATTTGACTGGCACAAAAAAGCTGTGGATCTTATCATGAGTGATAGTGTTGAGCCGGAAAGAGGATGGCAAAAAGATGTTGGACATTAATTACATTCGGGAAAATAAAGAATTAGTTAAAAAATCTGCTGAGTCCAGAAAGACCGCAGTGGATTTGGATAAACTTTTACAACTTGATGATCAAAGAAGAGATCTGATCCAAAAAGTTGATGATTTAAGAGCCAAAAGAAATGAAGCAGCAAAAGTTAAAGATATTGAAGTTGGTAGAAAGATTAAAGAAGAGCTGGGTGGTCTGGAAAAACAGCTAGATGATGCAGAAAAAAACTGGTATGATTTGATGCTACAAATCCCCAATATTTTGCTTGATGAGGTGCCAATAGGGGATATATCTTTAAATAAAGTTGTTAGAAAAAGTGGTGAACCTCCAAAATTTAATTTCAAACCCCGCGATCATATAGAACTAGGAAAGATGCTGGATATTATTGATTTTGATAGGGGAGTGAAAGTTTCTGGTTTTAGAGGCTATTTTTTAAAAAATGAGGGAGCGATGTTGCAGCTGGCCATATTAAACTATGCTTTGGATCATATCGTGAGTAAGGGATATCAATTGGTTATCCCACCCACAGTTGTTAGGGGTTTTGCCCTGGAAGGAGCTGGGCAGTTTCCCTGGGGAAAAGAAGAAACTTTTAAATTTGAGAGTGAGGAAGATTTATGGCTGACTGGAACAGCCGAAGTTTCTTTGATGGCGATGCATTCTAATGAAGTTTTGGATATTAAAGACTTACCAAAAAAATATGTTGGAATATCTGCTTGTTATAGAACTGAAGTAGGATCATATGGTAAAGATACTAAAGGATTATATAGGGTGCACGAATTTTATAAAGTTGAACAGCTCATTTTGTGTGAAAACAATGAACAACAATCACTAGGTTTTTTTGAAGAACTGCAAGACAATAGTGAGGAAATTTTACAAGAGCTTGGACTTCCCTATCAAGTGGTCTGTTTATCATCTGAAGATATGCCAAAAAAATTTGTAGTAACTTATGATATTGAAACATGGATGAGTGGAAGAGAAAGTTATGGTGAGACTCATTCAAATTCTGTTGCTTTTGATTTTCAGACAAGGAGATTAAAAATTAGGTACAGGGACAAGGATGGGAAGATAAAATTTTGTCATGCCTTAAATAATACCGCTATCGCCTCCCCCAGGATTTTGATTCCCCTCTTGGAAAATTTCCAAGCTGAGGATGGTTCCGTAAAAATTCCTGAAGTTTTACAAAAATATACTAATTTTTCGGAGATTAAACCGAAATAGTTTACCTTCCCTGTCTTTGGCGAAGGAGATCTGCTGCAGAGGTGGCAGGAGGTGGAGTTGTACCTCCATCAAGTTGGCCAAATGAGGATGGGCTGCTGGCAGGAGGAGTTGGTTTTGGAGGAGGGGTAATTTGAGTGGGTGTTGTTAATTGTTGCTGTCCTTTAGCCGGCAGACTGGTTGATTGTTCCTCTTGAGACTTTTGCCCAATACCTAAAATAAAATAACCTGATAATCCGGCTACCAATACAACTAAAGATACACCTATACCGATCACCCATTTGGGTATTCCCCCTCCCTCACCGGCAGGAAGATTGGTTACCACTGCCTCATTACTTCCTGTTGGAGGCACTACCAAAGTTTCCGGTTGAGAGAAAGGAGGGGTATAAACAGGAGGAGGTTCAATAAAAGTTTTATCAGTTGCCAGTTGAGATAAATCTGTTGGCGCCATTTCATGTTGAGAAGGAGTTTGATCAGATTCAGGTTTATATAAATCCTCAATGGAAATTGATGGCTGCCCAGGAGTAGTTAAGTTGTGGTCAATAGCAGGAGGCTGAGAAGGGGCTCCCCAGGGATTATCAAGAGGAGACGGTTCATTTACTGATGTAGGTGTAGGTGGAGGAGTTGTCGGAGTATCTATTGGAGAAGGAAATGGTGGGGTAAAGGTAGGTCCAGGAGTTAAAGGAGTAGGAGCAGGAGTAGGTGAGGTGGGTATCCAGTCTTGCTGGGGTTGTGATACTGGTTCTGATGGCGGTGGAGTAGGAGTTTGTGGCCATGGTGTATCTTTCGGTGGAGCTTCTGTTTGATCGGATGGCAGTGAAGTTAAATCAGCCTGTGCTGAAGGAGGATTTGAAGGGTTATTTGGATTGTTTGGATCAGGGTTGTTGGGATTCATGGGCAAGAAAATTTTTGTAAACTTACTATAAAAGAATAAATACTTATTTGTCAATAACCTGTATAATTATTGAACATGTTAGATTTTTTGGGGAAACTTCTTGATTCAAACGAAAGAGAAATAAATAAACTTAAACCTTTGATTGAGGTAATCAATGGTTTGGAAAAAAAAATCTCAAAACTAACAACCGTTCAACTTAAAGATAAATTTTCCCTTTTTAAGAAAGAATATGAAAAAGGGAAAAGTTTAGATGATCTTTTACCGGAAGTTTTTGCCACTGTTCGTGAGGCAGCCAAAAGAACAATTGGCGAGCGTCACTTTGATGTTCAACTTTTGGCGGCAGCAGTTTTGCATCAGGGTAAAATTGCCGAACAAAAAACAGGAGAGGGTAAAACTTTATCTGCCGCCCCCACTCTTTTTTTAAATGCCATAGCAGGAAAAGGAGTGCATCTGATTACTGTCAATGATTATTTGGCCAGGCGTGATTGCGGCTGGATGGGGCCAATCTATCATGCTCTGGGAGCAAGTTGTGCCACCATTGTTCATGAGGAAGCTTATCTTTATGATCCAAAATATAAAGAGACTGTTCATGATGATAAAAGACTGCAACATTTACGTCCCATCACCCGCCGGCAGGCTTATGAGGCAGATATTACTTATGGAACTAACAATGAGTTTGGTTTTGATTATTTGCGGGATAATATGGTACATAGGCTTTCTGATCAGGTGCAGACCCGGCTGCTCGCCTCGCGGCGGAGCGGGCCGGATGGTCAAGGAGGGCATTTTTTCGCTGTTGTTGATGAGGTTGATTCCATTTTAATAGATGAAGCAAGGACCCCACTGATAATTTCTGCTCCTGCTGAGGAACCCACAGAAAAATATTATCAGTTTGCCAAACTGGTTGATAACCTGTCAGCTGATACAGATTATGTGGTTGATGAAAAGCTAAAAAGCGCCAATTTAACAGAACATGGCGTTTTAAAAATTGAAAAAATTTTAGGGGTTGAAAATCTTTATGAAAAAGATTTTTCCACTCTGCATCATTTGGAACAAGCTTTAAAGGCCAAAACGTTATTCCAAAAAGACAGAGATTATGTGGTAAAAGAGGGAGAGGTGATAATTGTGGATGAGTTTACAGGAAGACTGATGCTTGGTCGCCGCTACAGCGAGGGTTTGCATCAGGCAATCGAGGCAAAAGAAAATGTCCAAATTCAACAGGAGTCAAAAACCCTGGCTACGATCTCTTTTCAAAATTATTTCAGAATGTATCAAAAACTTGCCGGCATGACCGGTACTGCTGCCACAGAAGCTGAAGAATTCCATAAAATTTATAAACTTGATGTGGTGATTATTCTAACCCACAGGCAGATGATAAGAGAAGATTTACCGGATGCAATATATAAAAGCCAAACGGCTAAATATTCAGCAGTGGCAGAACTGGTATCAGATCTTCACCAAAAAGGGCAGCCTGTTTTGGTTGGAACCACCTCTATTGAGAAAAATGAATTTTTATCAGAGCTTATTAAAAGAAAGGGTATTCCTCATGCGCTTTTAAATGCCAAAAATCACGAGAAGGAGGCAGAAATTATATCACGTGCAGGAGAGAGAGGGGTGGTGACTGTGGCCACCAATATGGCCGGAAGAGGTGTTGATATCAAACTTGGCAAAGGGACTTTAGAGCTGGGCGGGCTTTATGTTATTGGCACTGAGAGGCATGAATCAAGAAGAATTGATAACCAGTTGCGGGGCAGATCAGGCAGACAAGGTGATGCCGGTACCAGCCATTTTTTTGTTTCTTTGGAAGATGACCTGATGAGAATATTTGGCGGCGAGCAAGTTTCTAAGGTAATGGATTTTCTTAAAATGCCCGAGGATGTTCCCATTGAGCATTCCATGGTTTCAAAAGCCATAGAAGGTGCCCAAAAAAAGGTAGAGGGTCACAATTTTGATATCAGAAAGCATACTGTTGAATATGATGATGTGATGAATCAGCAGCGCCAGATTATTTATGATGCAAGAGTACAGGTGTTAAAAGCTGCGCAATTTAAAGATGATACTTTAAAAAAAGAAATTTTAGACAAAGTTGAAAAAGAGATTAACAATATTATTCTTTCAAAAGTTGAGGTGGGAGTAGATACTAAAAAAATAGTTGAGGAATTTACCACCATTGTGCTAATTGACGGGAGTACCCGGGACAAAATTGAGAAGCAAGTCAAAAGTTATCAAAATACGGATCAGGTAATTGAGTTTTTAACTTCTCTTTCAAAAGAAGCATATTATCAGCTGGAGGAAAGGATTGGTCAAGATAATGCCAGAGACTGGGAAGTAATTGTTTGCCTGGATACCATGGATATTTTATGGACCCAGCATTTAGACACCATGGATGATCTGAGAGCAGGAATTGGGCTGCGTGGTTATGCTGGAAGAGATCCTTTGATTGAATATAAAAGAGAAGCTTTTGATTTATTTGAAAAAATGATGATGGAGATTGATTTTGAGATTGTTCATAGAATTTTTAAGGTGGCAATGCAGGGTCAGGCTAGAGTTCAGATGGGGAATATGCCGCAAGGAGTGGAAATCCGTCCACAGGTTTCTCCTGTCATTCTGGAGGGAGCACAGCGACCGATAGAATCTCAAGAAGGGGAAACCAAAGTAACTATTGAAAGGGGGGGACAGGTAATAGGTCAAGAAGTTTTAGATAGTGGGGGGTCAATTCATCACCAAAAAATAGGTAGAAATGATCCCTGTTACTGTGGTTCTGGAAAGAAATACAAGAAATGCCATTATCCAAATTAAGGGATTTTTAACGTCTAAAGTGAAATTATTATTTCCTATTATCTTTACGGCCTTTCTTCTTAGAATCGCGATTGCCCTTTTGGGCGAACATGGTGATGTTGTCAATTATTATTGGTGGGCCAAAGATTTATGGGAAAAAGGATTATTAGGTTTCTATGATCGTAATATTGATAATGCTATGCGACCAACCTATCCTCCAGTAACTTCTTATATCTTTTGGCTATCAGTAGGTTTACATCAATTGATTTTGAAGATTTCTTGGGTGCTTAACATATATATTCCCATTTTCCCCTCTAATTTTATTCTATGGTTGGAATCTGAAAAAGGTTGGTACTTTTTTAATAAATTACCAGCTATTTTTGCTGATCTGGGTATTATTTATTTTTTATATCAAATTGGGAAAAGATTAAAAAACAGAAAAGCTGGTATAGTTTCGGCCTTATCCTTTGCTTTCTCACCACCATTTTGGTATAATTCAGCTTTATGGGGGCAAACAGATAGTATCTACGGATTTTTTATATTGACCTCTCTTTTAAATCTTTTCCAGAAAAAATTTATTTTTGCTACATTTTTATATGCTTTGGCTATTTTAACAAAGCCTACAGCGTTTTTTGCTTTTCCAATTCTTATCATTGGTTGGTTAAGAAGTGGGCGAACACTTCTTAAAAACGTTATAATTTTTTTATTACTTCCAATAGCGCTTTATTTACCATTTCATCCACAAAATTTATTACCTTGGATTTTGAGTTTCTACCAAAGAAGTTTGGGAGGAGAATTATCTTATATTGTGGCTAATGCCTTTAACTTTTGGGCGTTGATATTTGGATTTGATAACAAGCCAGACACGTCACTATTCTTGGGAATACCAGTTTATGCAGTAGGTAATACTATATTTGCGGTTTTGGCTCTAAGCATTTTTCTAGGAATGCAGAAAAGATACAACAATCAAATAGTTATTCTTCTGACTACCATTATCTCCTTTGCTGCTTTTTTATTCTTACCAAGAATGCATGAGAGATATTTTTACCCAACACTTTTACTTCTAGTGTCGCTAGTGGGCTTAAATAAAAAATATATGTGGATTTTTATATCGCTTTCTCTAATACATTTTATAAATCTTTATCATTTTTGGTGGTTTCCAAGATGGAACTTTATAGTTGGGATTTTATCCAATCATATTGTGGAGAAATTTTTAGTTGTTTTAAATATCATTTTTTTCTTATACTTGGTAGTGATATTTAAACAGGAACTAAAAAAGATAAAATGACCAAGATACAAAAAATATTTTTCATCTCAATAATTTTTTTAGGGATATTTTTGAGGTTTTATTTATTAGATCAAAATCCACCCAGTCTTTTTGCTGATGAAGTTGATGTTGGTTATCAAGCCTACTCCTTACTAAAAACAGGAAAAGATTATAATGGAAATTTTTTACCGATTTCTTTTGAGTCTTTTTCAGATTTTAGGGCTCCACTTTATATATATTCATCTGCAGTTACAATTGCACTTTTTGGTTTGAATGAGTGGGGTGTGAGAGTACCGTCAGCTTTTTTTGGGATAATTTCAATTTTGGGGTTATATTTTCTAGTGAAAAAACTTGAGTTTAACAACTGGGTAGCAATAATTTCTACTTTTCTATTTACTATTTCACCTTGGCAGCTTCATTATTCAAGAGCAGGCTTTGAGGTAACTCTAATGCTTGCTCTTATTATTTGGGGGATAGTATTTTTCCTGGAAGGAATAGTTAAGAAAAAATTACTTATAATATCTGTAATTTTATTTAGTTTGTCTATTTACAGTTATAGTACGGCAAAACTTTTCGTACCGATATTAACTTTAGGTTTATTTCTAATTTATAGAAAAGAAATTATAAAATTATCCAGTAATTTTAAACTAACCATAATTTTAATTTTATTTTTTATGACCACGCCTTTGATGCTAGATACCATACAAGGGAAGGCTGGTTATAGGTTTTCTTATACCAATATTTTTGCAGACCCCACAATTCCACAAGAAGTTGATGTTAAAAGAGGGATAGATAATCCGGTACCAAACCCTATTTCTAAAATTTCACACAATAAACTGCTTTCTTTTTCGGAAATTTTTGCTAAAAATTATCTGACATCAATTTCTACAAATTTTTTGTTTTTGCAAGGGGACCACATCATAAGACACAGTGTGGGTGGAATGGGCCAATTTTATTTTATAGAAGTTATTTCAATATTGCTCGGAATCTGGGTTTTATTCAATAATTTTCCAAAGCAAGCTAAATTAATTCTTTTTTGGCTGGTTTTATCTCCGATACCTGCCGCCCTAACTGTTGGAGGGGGTGATCATGCCACAAGATTATTTTTAATGCTAACACCTCTGATTATCATAAGCGCTTTGGGTTTTTACTTTTTATTTCAGATGTTTTGGTTAAAAGATAAACTAAAGAAGCTAATATTTATTTCAATAATTTTAATACTGCTTGGCAACTTCTATCTTTATCTACACCGATATTATGTACACTATCCTCAAGAATCAGAAAGATTATGGCACTATGGTTTTAAACAGGCAATTCTTAAAACCCAGATTTTAGGAGATACTTATGATAAGTTTATTTTTACTCCAACTACAGAACCTCCTCTTGTATTTGCCTTGTTTTGGACTAAATACGACCCCCTTTTTTTCCAAAAAAATAATTTAGATAAAATTACCCTTGAGGGTTTTGGTAAAGATATCCCGAAACTGGGTAAGTTCTATTTTGCCAGTATTGATCAAAAAATTTTACAAAATGATACTCTTTCAGATTTTCTTAATTCTAAAACTTTACTTATAGCCAATAGAAAAGATATCCCAAATGATTTAAGATTTGAAAAAATTAAAGGACTTAAGGTTGTTGATATAATTGAATATCCCTCAAAAGAGGTGGCATTTTATCTTTTAACTCATGAATAAGACTAAAATAATACTACCCGCCATTTTTTTATTAGCAATGGTTATCCGTTTTCTTTATTTTCCCAACAATATTTATTTTGGATTTGATCAAGCCAGAGATGCTTATGTTGCACAAGATTTATTAAATGGTGATTTAAAACTTATTGGTCCTTCAACTTCCTTTGAGGGATTGTATCATGGAGTTTTGTATTACTATCTTTTGGCTCCTTTATATGGTCTGGGAGATAAAAGTACGGAATTTGTGGCAGCGGTTTGGAGAATCCTTAACTCCTTGGGAATTTTTCTTATTTTTTATATCACTAAAATATTATTTGATAAAAAAACTGCCCTTTTTACTGCTATTCTTTTTGCTTTTTCTTTTGAACAGACTCAATTTTCTATTTATCTACATCATCCTTCGCTGGGGGTTCTTAGTATTTTAGTAATGTATTTAGGTCTGGCAAAAGTTGTTTTTAGAAACATTTGCTTGGGATTACCATTAGCTTTTTTAGGACTAGGTTTTTCAATACAATCTGAGTTTGTTTTAACTTATTTGACTGTACCCTTTGTTTTAATAATTCTGCTCTTTAGACAAAGATTCTTTCAGGTACCTTTAAAAATCTGGTTAATTTCTATTATGGTGCTGACGATTTCTTTATCATCATTTATTTTGGCAGAATTTAAATATAATTTTAGGACTATAAATTCCCTGGTAGCATTATCTGGATTTAATCCTGGTAAAACATTAGATAGTATTATTCAAACTTACCTTTTTACTGTTTCAAAAATGGGTAGCTACAACATCTGGGGAGATTTTCAGTATAAAGAAATAGTTTTGGTACTGCTTACTATTATTTATATAATTTTACTGATTAAAAAAATATATTTAAAACAGCTAATTTTTTTAAGTGTCTGGTTTTTTTCTTTAATACTGACTTTGGTGGTACATGGAGGAGTAGAAAATTTACAAAAAGAAATCCCATTATATTATCCCAATGTAGGAGTGTCTATAGCATTATTAATATTCATATCTTTGATAATAGAAAAAGTAATAAAGAAAAATATTTTTCTGGGATTATTAATAGTAGCCATAATAATATATTCAAACTTGACTATGATTACTAAACTAAATCCTAAGGGAACTATTTCAGAGATTAATGTTCAGCAGGGCATGTTATTGTCTGATCAGAAAAAAGTTTTGGATTATATTTATCAAGATGCTAATAGTGAGCCATTTGCCGTTAAGGCAGTAACAATGCCTCTTTATATAAATACCACTTGGAGTTATCTTTTTGAATGGTATGGACAAAATAATTTTGGATATTTACCTATCTGGAATGGTAAAAATGCAGTAGGTTTTGCAGGTAACTTAAAAGTTGAAGAGGCTCAGGAGAAACTACCAAGTAGAAGGTATGTTATTATTGAACCGACCAGAGGAATTGCCACTTATTTAATTGATGATTTCTTAAAAGAAGAAGGCTATTTTACCAAAATAGTTGAGGAAGAAAAATTTGGTATGTTTGTTGTTCAGAAAAGAGAAAAATTTTAGATGAAAAAAATTATTTTAGTGACACTATTTTTAGGGGCTTTATTTAGATTTTTTATCACCGCTGATGGTAATTTTTATTTTAATATGGACAACGCCAGAGATATGGTAGATGTGAGGGAGATGGTAGTTTTAGGTCATTTAAGACTAATCGGTCAAACAACCTCTATTGATGGAATATATTATGGACCAGGTTGGTATTATCTTTTGACTATACCTTTTATTTTATCTGGAGGTCATCCCTATGCCCCAATTTTAATGGAGATAACATTTTGGATACTGGGAGGATTTTTCTTATTGTATTTAGCATATAAATTTTATGGTACTTGGGCTTATGTTGCAGTAACTTGCTTTTGGGTAGCTTCTAATTTTATTCTTTTGGGCAGTCAATATGCTTTTAATCCCAATCCCATATTATTTTTAACACCTATTTTTATTTACTGCTTGTGGCGTTTTGTAGAATCTGGGAAGTGGTGGTTTGCCACTGTAAGTTGGTTTCTGGCGGGAGCATTTTTACACTTTGAGGTAACAGTGGGACTTTTTATGCCACTAGTTATAGTTCTTGTTATTTTTCTAACTAAAAAAAGTCTTTTTAAAACAAGATCTTTTTATCTAGCAGTTTTAGTTTTTGGATTAACACTTTTGCCACAACTTTTGTTTGAACTTCGTCATAACTTTTTCATGACCAAAGCGCTACTATCTTACCAATCCACTTCTCATTCAATGGTTAGTGGGTCTTTAATAGAGAAAGCAGCAGATATTTTTAAGGGTTTTTATAACACACTTTTACCAACCTTCATGAATTTTAAATTATTTACCAATATAGTAATAATAATTTTTACCCTGGTAGTTTTAAAATTATTAAGAAACACTAAAAAATTAGATATAGTAACTTTAATTACTCTGCTACTTATCTTTGTGCCACTTTTAGGATTAATCCCTCTTAAAGTGGGTATTCTGCCTTGGTATTTTAATGCTTCTTTAGTAGCCTCAATTTTAGCAGTTGGTTTGGTTTTTTATCATCTAAAAACTCACTTTGGTAAAATAGTGGCAGTTATTTTAGTTTTAGTTTTAGTAGTATTTAGTGTACAAAATATACATGAATACATAAAAGCAGCTCAAAGAAAATCATTAGGCAATTCCCATTTAAGAACAGAACTTTCAGCTATTGATTATGTTTACCAACAAGCTGGAGGTAAAAACTTTAAGGTTTATACTTATCTTCCATCAGTTTATGATTGGCCATATCAATATCTTTTTTGGTGGCATGGGCTAAAAAAATATGGATATTTACCTCAAGAATATGCTTATGCTCCCAATAAACCACCTTATGTACCAAGTAAAGAAAAATTAGAGGTGGGGAACCAACCAGAAAGCTCGGGGTTAGTGTTTTTAATTAAAGAGCCGGATCAAACTGGCATTAGGCATCTTTGGGAAAATCAATTTAAGAATTTAGAACTTCTAAAATCAGAAAACATTGGACCATTAACTATAGAAGTTAGGAATGAGCTTCCTTTATTTTGAGCTCTCTAATATACTGTCCAATCGATTTTAAAAAAATCCAGGTAATATTTTGAGGTAAGAACTTTTTGGCTTTTTCAGCCCACTCTATTAATACTATGTTGTCAGGATCTGAAATGATCTCTTCAATTCCAAGTTGTTTGATTTGCTCAGTATTATCCATTCTATAAAGATCAAGATGATAAAGTGTTTTTGAAGATTTTGGTATGGGATGTTGGCGAATCAAAATAAAAGTGGGAGAGAGGATTTTATCCTTAATCCCCAAACCTTGGGCAAATCCTTGAGCAAAGGTGGTTTTACCAGAACCCAATTCCCCCACCAAAGCATAAACATTACCCTTTGGGCGTTGGGCCATTTTTTTTGCCAAATTTTGAGTTTGGTAAAAATTATATGTTTTAAATTGTTTCATGGTTTAAGTTTTAATTTTTTCTGCCAAATTAGATAAATAATTGAACCTGCGCCCAGTATTATTAAAATGCTACCCATAATAACCAGTGGATATTTTGAGTTATTATTTTTTATTTGAACTGAAGAAGTAGACTGTTGAGCTTGAGGTGTGTATTGTTTGATCAGTGGAGAAGCAGAGGATTCAAGAAAGTTTTTTTTAATGTTTGTTTTTGTCAACCCTTTAACTGCAGATGATTTTTGGGGTTGATTGTTATTTATAGTTGCAGTTTGTAAATCAGTACCCCCTTTGATACCTTCGCCATTGACATCTATCAAATTTATTGTTGCCTCATTGCTCCATGTTGGACCAGAACCAGAAGAGGTATATCTTCCTACCTTAAAAATATAATCACCACTGCCGGTAAAACCAGAATCCCCACTGTCTGGCTGCACTTCCAAATTGCCTGACCAATTACCAGTACTATTTGTAGTAATTCGGTATTGTTCTGAATAACTGCTGCCATTTTTAATCCAAATACCAGATACTTTAGTTAATCCAAAATAATTGGAGCTATCCGCCTTTTTAAAAGCCCCCTTTAAATAAAAGGTAGCATCCGGATTATTTGGTAAGGATAAATTAGCAGAGACATTAAATGATTGATCAGAATTAATTTGTGATGGCACATCAGAGACGGTAAATGATGAGGTTACCGTTGAACTGGGGGAAGTTGATGATGGAGTGGGTGATGGAGTTGGTGTAGGAGTTGCTGGAGATGAAGTTTGCAATGTAAATGACCAGATACCACTCCAATTGCTCCATATACCAGAAGAATCTTTAGCTTTAACTCTCCAATACCATACACCCTCATTTAAGACAGGACTATAGTAGGGGTTCTTTGTACGGTAGTCTTTATTGATAGTTGCGCTGGGAAAAGAAGGATCATCATCAACCTGTACTCTATAAGGATCAGTGGAATATAGAGAATATGAGGGAGCTTGCCAATTTAATGTAGAAGATGTAACAGTAGAATTATTTGAAGGACTTGTCAGAGTTGGTGGATCTCCGGCAAAAACAGTTGAGGCACTTAAAAGACAATAAACAAAAGCAATTATACAGATTAAGAGTCTGTGGGCAGTCACCCTTACAGTATATGCCAATACAAAGTGACTAATCCATTTTCATGGTCAATGACTACCCCTTTACCCACAGATGAACCCCCAGCTATATTAACGCTACAGATGGCAGAAACAGAATATGCTGTTCCTTTTTCAGAAGCAACTATGGCTCTACCCAAACCGCCGCCACCTTTGGGGGCAATATCTAAACCAGTATGGGTACCCAAAAAGTAAATCTCACCATATTCTGTAGTAATGATCCAATCTCCTCCTGGATATCCATTAAGTGGGGAACCCAGTTTGCTACCCAAATAGTTATTCGGGTCAACTCTATTCCCAATCACTCTGCCTCCTTCAATTTTGGCATTTTCAAAAACCTCATAATGCAAATGCGGGCCAGTAGAACAACCAGTTGAACCCATGGCAGCAATGGTTTCACCCTTTTGGACCGGCCCAATTTTTGGCCCCACATTAGAAATAGCTTGAGCAATAGAGGCCAGCTCTGCTTGTAAACGGGCAATTTCCTGTTGGTATCTGGATTCATCATTTTTGGTGATTGCTAACAGATTCTCTTTATCTTTTTTTTGTTGGTCTAGTTGATTTTTATAATTTTCCAGGTCTTGATTTAATTTTTTGGCTTCATTTTGTTTTGTTTGTTTATCTTGTCTTTGATCATTATAAGTAGATTTTGTGGCTTGGAGTTGGTAAAGTACTTTTTTATCATTGGCTTGGGCCACCTGGATATATTTTGTTCTTTCCAAAATTTGAGCAAACCCATCTGATGAAAAGATTAAATCCAAAGTAGTCAAAGCCCCATATTTATATGTCTGGATTATTCTTTTTAATAAAATCTCAGATAATGTATCAATTGAGGTTGAAATTCGGTCAATTCGAGTAGATAATTCAAAAATTTCTCTTTTTAACTTCTCGATTCTAATGGAGATTTCCTCAATTTTTAGTTCTGTAATTTTTGTTTGAGAATCTATTATTCCCAGTTGGGATTTTAGGGTTTTAGACTTGCTTCTGGCATCTTCAAGGTGGGTTTCCAGTTTTTGAATTTCTGCCTGTTTCTCCTCCAACTTTTTGGCTAATTCATCTTGAGACTGTGCATAAGCAATGGGTAGTGGATTAAAGATTATACTTACAAAAAAAAGGATGATTACTAAATGTTTCATACACAGCTTACCTAAATATGAAGATATCTTTTAACTGCTCCCAAAGATCCTAAAGATCCAACAACGATAGCAGTCAAAAGAGAGGTAGTAAGAAGTGCCAGCATAAAAAGGGGGTTTACAGGTAAAAATTGCACTTCACCCAAATATGTTTGCAAGAATGGGGTAAAATACCAAAGCAGAGTATAAACTACAATCCAGGCAACTATTGCCCCTGTTAATCCGTAAAAGATACCCTCCATGATAAAAGGCCATCTGATAAAAGATGAAGATGCCCCAATCAGCCTCATGGTTTCAATTTCATCCCGCCGCAGCCTTATTTTAAATCCGATCACCATCAAAATAACCAGAGTTGAAAAAAGTATTAAAAATACCACAATTGCCCCTCCCACATAGCGGATTATTCTGGTGGCTGATGTTAGGGTTTGGATCACATCCTCCGGAATGATTACATCAGAAACAACGGGTTCTATTCTTAAAATTTCTGCTATGGGAGCCAAATCTTGGGGGGTTTTGGTAGAAATTTCCAGCGATGCCGGTAAAATATTGGCTGTGACCAGTTCCAGCAACGTGGGGTCATTTTTATTCGACTCTCTGTAAATATTCAAAGCTTCCTGTTTGGAAACGAATTTTATTTTTAATATCCGGGCATCTTTCTCCAATGCTTTGCTTATTGCCATAATGTCTTCATTAGTGGTGGTATCTTTAAAAAAGGCAATTACCTGCGGTTTACTTTCATAAAAACGCAGTATTTCTTGAGAACCTATGGCAAGTAATAAAAAAGTAGAAAGCACAAAAAAGGTCAGAAACATAATCATCACTGCGGCGGCAGCTTGAAAAGGGGAACGGCGGATATTTCTTTTGGTAAACCTGAAATAATTAGTGTAGCTCATATTTACCTACTTTTAGGTCTTTGGCAATTTTACCCATTTTTAAAAGTATCACTCTTTTTTTTAAGGTATTGACAATTTCTTGATTATGAGTGGCCATTAAAACTATTGTACCCCAGGAATTTATTTCATTTAAAAGTTGTATCACTCCCCAAGCTGTTTTTTGATCCAAATCTCCTGTTGGTTCATCTGCCAAAACTATATTTGGTTTTCCCACTACAGCCCTGGCAATGACAGTGCGTTGAGCCTCTCCGCCTGAGAGTTGTCTGGGAAAAAGGTTACGGCGATCCCAGATATTGACCAATTTTAAAGTATGTTCAACCTCTTTTTGAATCTGGACTTCATTTTTACCTAAAACCTCCAAAGTCAACGCCACATTTTCAAAAACCGTTCTATCATCAAGCAGTTTGAAATCTTGAAAAACTACCCCAATTTTTCTGCGGAAGGTAGGTATTTGACCTGCTTTTAACTTGGTAATATC
This sequence comes from uncultured Gammaproteobacteria bacterium, assembly GCA_964360965.1. Classification (GTDB taxonomy): domain Bacteria; phylum Patescibacteriota; class Microgenomatia; order Daviesbacterales; family UBA10151; genus CAYHYM01. The sequence continues at coordinate 8,372 of CAYHYM010000008.1, read as the reverse complement.
CTGGCCTTCAACAGTAACTTTACCGGAGGTTGGAAGTAGTTCCCGGGTTAAAATTTTAAGAAGAGTTGATTTGCCTGCGCCAGATGGTCCCACCAAAAAAACAAACTCACCCTGTTTAATTTCCACTGATATATCATCCAAAGCTATAATACCTGATCCAAATTTCTTGGTGACATGGTTAAAAATGAGCATATTTTTTTCATTGAAGTCATTTAACTTCTTCTATTTTGCCAACATCCATAAGCCATCCTTCTTTGATAGCTTTTTGAGTTTCACCCAACACTTTTACATTTTTACCTTCATATTTGGATAAATCCACCACTGAGGAGGTTAGTGTTACAGGATATGCACCAGATCTTTCCAAAAGATGGGTGCCTTCTGTATATTCATTGGGGTCTTTGGGTTGTGGTTTGATCTTAACTTTCCCTTCGGCAAAATCTCTAAATGTACGGGTATCTTGTTGAGCATGTTTTGGTGTTTCTAAATTGTTCAGCAGCGCTACTTTTGAAGAAGGGCCTCCTTTGTTTGCCAAAAGATAACCTGTAAGAGTGCCCAGAATAAGGGCAGCAACAATGGAGAATAAAAAGAGTCTGCCAAAATGGGAAATTTCTTTAAAAGGTTTTATTATTTTTTCCTCTTTTAAATCTTCTTCCATAACTTTATATTATCATATTTGGCAAGTATTATATAGCCATCTGTACCTGGGCATCAATAAATTGCGAGAGATCACCATCAAGCACTTTTTCTGTTTCTGTTTCCTCAACTGCTGTTCTTAAATCTTTAACCAGATGATACGGGTGAAGGACATAAGAGCGTATTTGGGTTCCCCAGCTGGCTTTGGTATGCTGTCCTTTTAACTGTTGTTTAATTTGCTTATCTTGGTCCTTTCTGATGGACCAAAGTTTGGCCCGCAATATTTTTAGGGCATTTTCCCTGTTTTGTACCTGTGACCTTTCTGTTTGGCAGGTTACCACTACTCCTGTGGGGACATGTTTGAGCCTGACTGCGGTTGAGACTTTATTGACGTTTTGTCCTCCTGCCCCGCTTGATCTAAAGGCTTCAAATTCTATGTCTTGAGGTTTAATCTCCACATCGGTTTCATTTTCAATCACAGGTAAAACCTCAACAGCGGCAAAAGATGTTTGTCTTAAGTTGTTGGCATTAAAAGGGGATTGGCGGACCAGTCTGTGAGTGCCTGACTCTTTTTTTAAATATCCGAAAGAATAAGCAGCATGGATTATCATTGATATAGTCTTATACCCTGCTTCCTCTCCAAAACTTTCATCAGAAATTTCATATTTCCACCCCATTTTTTCAAAATAGCGCTGATACATCCGGGCCAGCATGGCTGCCCAATCCATGGCTTCTACCCCGCCTGTGCCGGCATGGATAGAAACAATAGCCTCAGATTCATCATGTGGGCCGGATAAGAATAACTTCATTTCTAGCTGTCCTAATTGCTTTTCAATGAGCTCCGCTTCTTTCCTAATCTCCATTTCCAATGATTGTGCCTCCAATGCCTCCAAGGCGTCCCCCTGTAGGCTCGCAAGCTCAAGAGCATCATTTATACTTTTTTCCAGAGCTTCCAAGGTTACCAAGGTTTTCTGTTTATCTGCTAAGCTTTTGGTAACTGATTGAGCATTTTGATGGTCATTCCAAAAGCCTTCCTTCATAGTAGCAGCCTCTAATTCTCTGATCTCTCCATGCAATTTCTCCTGATCAATCTGATCAGAAATTTTAGTAAACCTCTCTTTTAAATCATTTAATCTTGATTTTATTTCATCCATACTGTGTGATTATATCAAGTTAAGGAGGTGAAGGCTAAAGTTTCCTGAAATATGATTTAAATATCTTCTAAGATCAGTTCTGATTTGTTAAAATTTATACATGGTTCTATACATAAATACCAAAGATCAAAAGCAGGTCACAGTTTCCTTGAAGGAGGAGAAGAAGGTGATGAAGAGTTTGAGTGAGCAGAATAAATATGGTTCACAAGTTTTACTGCCCTTGATAGATAGATTACTTCGAACCTACAATCCCGGATTGTCAATTCAAAACCAATCCGGGATTGGAAAGCTAATCGACAGTATAGAAATAGAAACTGGACCTGGGTCTTTTACAGGGTTAAGGGTGGGGGTATCTGTAGCCAATGCTTTAGGGTTTTCTTTGGGGATTTCTGTTAATGGCAAGAAAATTGAGACAGAACTGCTATACTGAAATCATGGAGTTACATAATTGGTTTTTACCACACAAAGAGACACACAAAAAAGCCCACCTGATTTCCTGGGAAGCGCTATTTTGTTATGTGCTGATTTTTATTATCCTGCAAGTTAGCTTTTCCATAGTTTCTTTTATTAAACCTGGAGTATTGGGAATAACTTCCCAAATTTCACAAAAAAATTTAATAGAGCTGACTAATCAGGAAAGGCAAAAAAACGATTTACCTACCCTTTCGGAGAATTCTTCTTTATCTCAAGCAGCTTACACTAAGGCCAAAAATATGTTTACAGAAAATTATTGGGCTCATTTTGCCCCTTCCGGCAAGACCCCCTGGGATTTTATTTTAGGGGCAGGTTATAGATTTACTTTTGCAGGAGAAAACTTGGCTAAAAATTTTTATACTGATGACGAGGTAGTAAAAGCCTGGATGGTATCACCAACGCATAAAGGCAACATCCTAAATCCCAAATATCAGGATATTGGCATGGCTGTGGTGGAGGGGGTGCTCAATGGGCAAAAAACCACCTTGGTGGTGCAGATGTTTGGTACCACCACAGCTTTGGCTGCTCTACCTTCTGTAAATATTAATGGACATAATTTTTCAGTAAAAAAGAATGAATACGAGAGCGCTCCTCAGTTTTTCGGCATTGAGCAGCAGTCTCTTGCCAACTCTTTTGCCAGACCCTTTATTGATCCCTTTCAGGCTTCCAGGGCATTGGGGGTTTTTGTTATCTTTGCAGTAATTGTTCTTTTGACTTTAGATTTTGCAGTTCTTAAAAAAAGAGGAGTATTTAGATTAAATTCCAATCACTTGGCTCATATTGCCTTTCTAACAACAGCCGCAGCTATAACTTTAACTCTTAATCCAGGCAGTATTTTATGAGAAAGAAAATTTTAAAGTTACAAAAATACAGCCCCTTTTTTATTTTATTATCATCAATTTTAGCTTTTTCTGCCGTTTTAAAATTCCAAGGTTTTACCTTTGTGCAATTTGTTATTTTAACCATACTTTCTGTTCTTTATTTAAGCTTTGCCCTAACCCATCATTTCTTTGATAAAAGCTTAAGCTTTGAGATTATGCTAGAATATGTACTTACTGTACTACTTGCCCTAATTATTTTATACGGACTACTACTATGAAAGGTGTTATTTTAGCAGGCGGATTAGGAACTCGCCTTTATCCTTTAACATTTGCCACAAATAAACATTTACTACCGGTTTATAACAAACCGATGGTATTTTATCCAATAGAAACTTTGGTCAAAGCAGGGGTGACGGATATTATGGTGGTAACCGGAGGTCCCCACTCAGGTCATTTTTTGTCAATTCTCAAAAACGGTCATGAACTAGGCATTAAACACTTAGAGTATGCATATCAGGAGAATGAAGGCGGTATTGCTGAGGCGCTATCTTTGACAAGAGACTTTGTTGATGGAGATAGCTGTGTGGTGATATTGGGGGATAATACTACAGATTATGATTTAGGTGAGGATATTAAAACCTTTGAAGATGGAGCAATGATTTTTCTCAAAGAGGTTCCAGATCCTCAAAGATTTGGCGTACCAGTTTTTGATAAAGATGATCCTAATTTAATCACAGAAATTATAGAAAAACCAAAAAGTCCTCCCAATAACTTTGCAGTGACCGGTCTATATGTTTATGATAGGCAAGTGTTTGAGTTTATTGATCAAATCAAACCCTCAGAGAGGGGAGAACTGGAGATTACAGACGTTAACAATCAATATGCAAAGATTGGTAAACTAAGCTTCAGAGAGTTAAAAGGATTTTGGCGGGACGCAGGCACATTTGATACTCTTTTAGAGGTCAACGTTTTTTGGGCCAAGAAAGCAGGAAATAAATGAAACTTTTAGTAACAGGAGGAGCAGGTTTTATTGGATCAAGGTTTGGAGCTTTTTAAAAGGCAGATTTCGCTTTGACTCTTGTCAATCAGTCTGGCCTGGGATACAATTTGCCCCATGACAGCAAAAAATCACAAAAAGGTATTAATTACAGGTATTACAGGTTTTGTTGGTTCCCATATGGCAGAACTTCTTCTTAAAGAGGGTCTTGTGGTTTTTGGTATTGCCCGTTGGCGTTCCAGAAAAGAGAATCTGGGGAACCTTAATGGTAAAGTGATAATTTTAGAAGCTGACATTTTGGATTCCCATTCACTAGATCAAATTATGGTATCTGTCAGACCTGACTTAATATTCCATCTGGCAGCTCAATCTTTTGTACCAGCTTCTTGGACAACTCCCGTCTCTACTTTAGAAACCAATGTCATTGGCACTGCCAACTTATTTGAGTCAGTCAGGAAAACTAAAATCAATCCCCGAATTCAAATAGCCTGTTCATCTGAAGAATATGGTTTGGTTGAAAAAAACGAAATTCCCATCAAGGAAGATAATCCTTTACGTCCACTGTCTCCTTATGCAGTGTCAAAAGTGGCCATGGATTATCTGGGATATCAATACCATAAAAGTTATGGTATGCAAATAGTTCGTACTCGAGGATTTAATCATACCGGTCCCAGAAGAGGTGAAGTTTTTGCCGAATCTGATTTTGCCAAACAAATAGCAGAGATAGAAAGGGGATTAAAAAAACCTGTCATTGAAGTGGGAAATCTGGAAACAAAGAGAGACTATACTGATGTTAGAGATATGGTCAGAGGTTATTTTCTGGCTGGATTAAAGGGAGATCCTGGAGAGGTCTATAATATTTGTTCCGGGAAGGCTGTTAAAATTGCAGATGTGTTAAAAATACTGCTTTCCTTATCGCAAATTAAAATTAAAATTAAAAAAGATCCATCAAGAATAAGGCCGTCAGATGTCCCCTTGCTTTTGGGGGATAACAGTAAGTTTAAAAAATTGACTGGCTGGAAACCACAAATTCCTTTTAAACAAACTCTTGAGGATCTTTTGAATTATTGGCGGCAAAAAGTTGACACGAATGGTGAAAATAGATGGTAATAAATAAGAAAGTAGTCGTTGTTGTCCCAACTTATAATGAAAAAGGCAGTATTAAAAAGGTCATTGAACTGATCCTTGCTCAAAATGGTAAAATTTTGGGATTTGATATTCATATTTTAGTAGCAGATAGTCATTCTCCTGATGGAACAGGGCAAATCGCCTCAAAAGTTGCTCGGCAAAATCCAAGAGTACATTTTTTAGATGTTAAAGAACGTGGTTTGGGTTTGGCAATTGTAAAAGGATATGATTTTGCTTTAAAAGAATTAAATGCTGAAGTGCTCATGCAAATTGATGCCGATTTACAGCATGATCCGAATGATATTCCTAAATTTTTACAAAAAATTACTGAAGGATATGAATATGTACAAGGGTCAAGATTGATAAGAGACGGTTCAAACGAAATATCACCACTTCGGCAACTTTTCACTTTTGGCTCATCTTTGGTTTTGCGAAACTTGACCAATATTTGGCAAATTACTGATTTTACACCCTCTTTTAAGGCATATACACGCAATCTTTTTCAAAGAATGGATTGGAAATCAGTGCCTTGGCATGGTACTACCTTTTTGATACAACCGGCAGCAGTGGTGGAAGCTTACAGAGTAGGAGCAAAAATGGTAGAGGTGCCTATTAAGTTTAGAAAAAGGGGATCTGACAAATCTAAAAATGAGGTGGCTAACTATATAATTGATATTTTAGCTTATGGCTTGGAGGTAAAATTGTCTTCCTGGGGGATAAAATTGCCAATACTTTACTGGGGGAGGAGATCAAAAACTTTTATTAAATTTGGCACAGTTGGGTTTGTTGGTACTACTGTTGATTTTATCTTTTATAATATATTTATTGCTGCTTTGGGTTTTAAACCGGCAACTTCCAAAGCAATCTCCACCGAAATTGCCATCTTAAATAATTTCACCTTAAATAACATTTGGACATTTAGAAAAAGGAAAACCAGAAATACTTTTTGGACCAAACTTTTAATTTTTAATATTGTGTCTTTTGGAGGGTTGGCTGTAGGAGTTTTAATTGTTAAATTTTTACATTTGGTTTATGGTGATGGTATTTGGAGGTTGGGACAGATAAATGTTCCTTTTTATAATCTTTATTTTTTTGCCACCATCCCGCCGGTGATGACCTGGAATTTTTTAATGAACCATTATTTCACTTGGAAAAGAGATTTGGATCAGTCATAGATGGCAAGGTCTGGTATGGGGGCAATATTACTGATGATGTAGTTTTGGCTATAGAGATATAGGGCTAAGGTTAAGATTATTAAAACAATTCTAAACTCTTTTGATACTAATATTTTCTCAAAAGCAATTAAAACAAATGGTGCTGCTGGAAGAGTATAACGGCTGATATCTCTGTGAGCTACAAACATTGAAGCGGTAAGGTAGGTGAGAACAAAAAAAGCCAAAGGATAGAGTTTTTGCTTAAGCAGTAATAATCCTGCCAAGAGTCCTAATATAAATATATAGATCACATCTTCCAGCCAGATTGTGCCCACCCAAAACTGACCAGAATTGAAAATCTGGAAAGGTGGAAATGTTAAATGAATATTGTCACCAGAATGAAAATAAGCAAAAAAATCACTGTAAGTTTGTCCAAACCACCAAAATATTCCAAGAAGAGTCAAGGGGACTAATAAAAATGGCCAAAATTTAAAGACAAAAAGTGGTAAGCGTTTTTGATAAGCTTGCCATAAAACAAAAAAACCCAAAGCTAATCCAAGTAAGGCTCCTGGTGGACGGATCAGTTGGGCTCCGGCTGCGAAGATAGCTGATAATAAGATATAAATAGAACTTCCATGAGCTATGTTAATTGTTTTAATAAAAAAATAGATAGATAAAATTATAAAAAAGATAAAAACCGGCTCTGGTGAACCAACTGATCTGACAATAATCCATCTGGCTGGTAGCATTAAAAAGATTATGGTTAGAAGAAGTGGATGATTGGTTAATTTGCAGTCACGGACTAAAAAGTAAAAAGCTATTGCTGAGGCAATTGTAAAAAGTATGGTTACAAAAAGCATGGATTTAAGGTAACCTAAAATAGGTGCAAAAATGGCAATTAAAATAGGAAATCCTGGGAAGTGGGAGGCAAAATAATTAGCTGGTAAAGGTTGAGGAATTCCAGCGATTAGTGTGGGATCGTAGAAAGTTTTAGCTATGACAATATATTCCAAACCATCAAAATTGCGGTAAATAGTATTAAACCCTTGACCAAACGATAGTCCCCAAAAATTGTCGATAGCCAAAATATGTGGTAGCCAAAGTAAAATTGTAGAAATAAGGACAAATAGGGTAATAATGAGTATGTGATTTATTGTTTTACTCATATTAGAACATTATATCAATTATAAAAAGATATATGCTGGACAATTCTACTTCCTGACTCCATAATAGTATAAGTTATGCCAGATTCTAAAATTAACAATTTATCTGTCTTTTTTCCTTGTTTTGATGAGGAAAAAAGTATATCCGCAACCACACAAAAAGCAATCGCGGTTTTGGAAAAATTAAAGATAGATTATGAAATTATTATTGTTAATGACGGATCAGAAGATAAAACTGGTGAGATAGCTGATAAATTAGCAGGTGAAAATCCAAAAATTAGAGCAATTCATCATCCCAAAAATTTGGGATATGGGGGAGCTTTAAAAACAGGTTTTGCTCATGCTAAATTTGACACAATTGTTTATAACGATGGTGATGGTCAATTTGATTTTTCTCAGGTAAATTTGTTCATTGATAAATTAAATGAGGCAGATTTAATAATAGGTTTTAGAAAAAAAAGAGCTGATCATCCACTAAGATCTCTTTTTGCCAAAGGTTGGGCTTTGTCTCTTTTTATATTTTTCGGGCTGAATCTTAAAGATGTCGATTGTGGATTCAAAATGATCAAAAGAAAGGTTTTGGAAAAAATTTTACCACTTGAGTCTTTAAGAGGTGGAATGATAAATGCTGAACTTCCAATAAAGGCAAAAAAAGCAGGTTTTAAAGTTAGTCAAGTTGGGGTGGAACATTATCCAAGACTTACAGGAAAACCCACTGGGGCAAGTTTGAAAGTTATCATTTCTTCTTATGTTGACCTATTAAAACTGTGGTGGAAATTAAAAGATGATAAATTTTTATTTATTTCGCTTATTTTAGTTTTAGGGCTGGCAGCATTTTTTAGGATGTG
>CAYHYM010000007.1:25032-34456 GCA_964360965.1 uncultured Gammaproteobacteria bacterium | reverse complement strand
TTGGCTGGGCATTCTGAAACTGAGATAAAATATCACACAGCTACTCACCTTTTACACCAGGCTTTGCGGGATGTTTTGGGTCCAGAGGTTTTTCAGAAAGGATCTAACATTACCAGTGAGAGATTAAGGTTTGATTTTTCTTATGATAAAAAAATGACTGATGAGGAAATAAAGCAAGTGGAAGAGATTATTAATGAAAGAATTAAACAAGATCTAAAAGTAGATCACATGACAGTTACACTGGAAGATGCGAAAAAAATGAATGCTATTGGTTTATTTGATGAAAAATATAAGAACCTGCTTCGCTCGCGCTCTGAAGATAGTGTAGCGCTCGCTCGCAGAACCTTGCCTTCTGCTGAAGCAGAACGTGCTGATAAAGTTTCCATCTATGGAGTGGGTCCCCACTTTAAGATTGATCCAAAGGCAAAAGATCAAAGAGATAGAGGTGGGTATTATTCCCTGGAATTTTGCGGTGGTCCTCATGTTGAGCGTACAGGTATTATTGGCAAATTTAAAATTAACAAAGAAGAGGCTTCATCCTCTGGAGTAAGGCGTATTCGGGCAATAGTCCTTTGACCTTGACTCCTTGGCTAGTTTGTGATTACGCTGGAAAAGATAGGGGGTGTAAATAAATTTTATGTTAAGATATTTACAAATAATGGACTGGTTTAAAAATTTTGACATTAATCTACCTTTTCTTAAAAAATCAGGAAGCATAGAGTATTTTTTTTCATTAAACATTGGACTGGAAAAGTTAACTGCAGGTGTTTGGGCCATTGATGGTGGTAAGCTTCATCTTATCAATACTTCCAAAGAGAAGTATTCGTCTGAGGATCAGATCATACAATTGACAGATAAGTTACTTGATGCGGCACTGGATATTTTGCAAATTGAGCCAAAAAAAATTTTGTTTGGAGTACCAGATTCCTGGCTGTTAGATGAACAGTTAAAAGAACCGTACTTAAAACTTCTTAAAAAGCTGGCTGATGATTTGGAACTTACCCCCTTGGCGTATGTTTCTACAACTTCAGCTCTTGTTCATTTCTTAGAGCAGACAGAAGGAGCTCCTGTTACTGCTGTTTTGGTAGGAATAGGGGAAAACTTCTTGATGACTGCAGTTTTACGCGCCGGCAGACTGGATGGCAGTAAAGTTGTTAAAAGGGGTCAAAATTTGGGAGAAGATATTGAAAAGTTACTGCTTGCTTTTCCGGAAATAGAAGTTTTACCTTCTAAGATACATCTTTTTAGTTTAACATCTCAAAATTTGGAAGAAGACAAAAGTGTGCTACTTTCCTATCCCTGGATGGAAAGACTGTCTTTTTTGCATCTTCCCAAAATAGATATTCTGGAAGATGATATAGAAATTAAAGCTGTATCTTTAGCCGGCGCTACTGAATTTGAAGAAGGAATTAAATATGATCAAAAAGCCCCAGGTATCAAATTATCTAAAAAATCGTTTGACAGTTTAGGGTTTGTGACAGGTGATATTTTGGAACAAAAAGAGCAGAAACCAATTCAAAAAGAAGTAATAGAAGAAGATGTAATAAGAAATGAAATAGAGGAAAAAGATAGAGAAGTGGAAAATAAAATAGAAAAAATATATTCAAATAAGAAAAGGTTACTGATCCCCGTTGCTTTTTTAAGTTTACTGATAATGATGTATTTATTGCTGCCAAAAGCAAATATTTTGATTTTTGTTGAACCAAGAATTTTGGAAAAAGATACTCAAATTGTGGCAGACCCGACTGTTACCTCTGTTGATGAAAAAAACGGTAAAATTCCGGGGCAGATTGTGGAAGTGGTGGTATCCGGCAATGAAAAGGGTTTAGCCTCCGGCAAAAAACAAATAGGAGATTCTGCCAAAGGAACGGTGGTAATCTACAACAAAACAGATGCGAGTAAAGCTTTAAGCAAGGGTATTACTTTAACCAATTCAAATGGTTTGAAATTTAGCTTAGATACCTCTGTATCCATAGCCTCACAGTCAGCTACTGATTTAGGTATAACTTTCGGTAAAGCCAGCAGTACTATTACAGCTTTTAATATTGGGGCGGATAGTAATTTACCATCAGGTTCTGACCTAACTATTTCTGGCTACTCAGCAAGTCAAGTTAGTGCTAAGTCTGAAGGTAACTTTTCGGGAGGAACCTCAAAGGATGTGACAGTGGTAACAGACTCGGATCAGAAAAAACTTCTTGCTACTCTGGCATCAAATTTGCGCAAAAAAGCCCAGGAGGAACTACAAAAAAAACTGGCTGATAAAAAAATTTTAGAGGAAGGTTTGCAGGAAGAGATTACGAAAAAATCATACAGTAAAAATATTAATGATCAAGCTAGCGAGTTTACCCTCAATTTGTCTGCCAAATATAAAGGGACAGCTTATTCTGATAATGATTTAAAAATGATAATTTCCAAACTGGTAACTACTCAAGTTCCGGATGGATTTGAGCTAAATTTAAAAGATGCCGAAACATCGGCTGATGTCTCAAAATTGGAAAAAGACGGTAAATTGATTTTTTTAGCCCGTTTCAGGGCCAAATTAATACCAAAGGTTGACACCGGCAAGATCAAAGCTGCAATTCGCGGCAAAACACTCTCTGATGCGGTGAATACTTTAAGAGGTTTTGACAATGTGCTGGGATCAGATATTAAACTACTACCCCCTATACCTCCCCCTTTAGGGAGATTGCCAATAATAGATGGGAATATCAAAATTGAGGTGAGTTTAAAGTGATAGGCGCTAGAGCAATTTCTTTATTTTTTTTATTTGCAGGGATCATAATTTTGGCTCAGGTTAGTTTGCCTCTGGTTTCTTTTAAAATTTGGGAGTTATCTTTTACCAAAAGTAATATGCCGCTAGTTAGCCCCACTTCACCACAAGTACGGGGTATTTCTGTACAGAGAACAGAAACAAACTTTCCCGCAATTATTTCCACCATTGAGCGCAAAACGCCCTCTCCATTTTCACAATTTTATATTTCAATTTCTGCTCTGAAAATAGAAAAAGCTTCAGTATTTGTTGATAACAATGATTTGGCAAAAGGGCTTATTCATTTGCCAGGATCTGCTCTACCCGGAGAAAAGGGTAATGTTTTTATCTCCGGACATTCCTCCTTGCCGCTTTTGCTGGGAAGGAGTATCTCTAAGGCTATTTTTGTAAATTTGCAAAAATTGCAAAAAGGAGATCAGGTAAAAGTTTTTTTGGGCAATACGGAGTTTACTTATCAGATATTAAATTTAAAAATTGTAGATCCCAATGATTTGTCAGTAATTGCCCCCCCTGATTTTTCAGAAAGGTATTTGACTTTGATGACCTGTATCCCACCCGGGCTCAATACCAAAAGGCTGGTAGTTTTGGGAAAACTTATATGAAATATTTAGCAGTAGATTTTGGTTTAAAAAAAATAGGTCTGGCGATATCTGATGGTATATTTTCCTCTCCCTGGAAAGTGGTTAAAGTAAAAAACATGGATGATTGTGTAAGAAAGATCAATAAAATATTGCATGAAGAAAGGTTTGACAAGCTGATAGTGGGGAAACCAGAGGGGAAACTTAGTAAGCTGATTGGCAGGTTTGTTAAAAATTTAAAAGATAAGGGAGCAGAAGTAGAAATTGTCGATGAAACATTGTCAAGCCAAAAAGCCTTGAGGTTGATGATTGAAATGGGTTTTTCAAAGAAGAAACGCCGAACTGAAGACTCTTTCGCGGCAGCGGAAATTCTGCAAAACTTTTTAGATAGTAATAAATGAAAAATTCTTTAATTTTTTTAATTTTTGTCTTGTTGTTACTTTTTGCAGTAAGAGGTTGGTGGAATAACCAGCTTGCTGCTGTTTCCTTAAATAAGGATAGTAAAACTGTCATTTTAGCCAAAGGACAAAGCCTAAATGAGATAGCTGAAAAATTAAAAAAAGAGGGATTTATTAAATCAGCCTATGCTTTTAAGATTTTGGTTGGACAAAAAGGTTGGGATAAAAAATTACAGGCAGGCACATATAAATTATCTCAATCTATGTCGGCAGAAGAAGTTGCCAAAGTCTTGACCGGTGTCCCCAGTGAAATTTGGGTGACGCTTTTGGAGGGCTGGAGGGTGGAGGAAATGGCAGATAAATTAAATGGAGAGTTGAAAATTGACAATGGAGAATTTGTTAAAATGTCAGCAGAAGGTTATATGTTTCCTGACACTTATCTTTTTCCAAGAGAGATTACAGTGTCTGAAATCGTCAAAGCCATGACAGATAATTTTGAAAAAAAATTTTCAGGAGATTTGAAAGCCCAAATTCGCAAGTTAAGTATCACAGATGAGCAGGGGTTGATTTTGGCATCAATTGTGGAGAGGGAAGCAAGATCTGATACTGCCAGAAAAATGGTAGCTAGCATACTTTTAAAAAGATTAAAAATTGGCATGGGGCTTAATGCTGATGCCACCATTCAGTATGCTTTGGGATATCAGATGGATGAAAAGTCATGGTGGAAAAGACATCTAGGTAAAGATGACTTAAAAATAGACTCTTCTTATAATACCTATTTATACAGAGGTCTTCCCCCTACTCCCATTTGCAATCCATCTTTATCATCACTTAAAGCTGTTGCTGATGCTGACACAAATGTTCCTTATTTATATTATTACCATGACTCAAAAGGAAATTCCCATTATGCCAAAACTTTGGAAGAGCACAACCAAAATGTAGCCGATAATCCTTAGTATGCTAAAATAGCCTAACTTCTTTATGCCAGAAACATTAAAGATAGAAGATAGAATTTATGGAACTATTGAAACAGACAGCCCCTGGCAGAAAATAAACAAGGGGTACTGATAGCTGATTATTAGGTCATTGACAGAGCTCTATATGTTGTGGTACTGTCACTTCAGTTAAATAAAAAAATAATTTGGTAGGCGTACGAAAGTACGCTTTATTTTGTAGTCTTAAATTTAGTTAATTGGCCATCTACTAATGTCAATAAAAATAAAAGACCGAAATCAAGATAGAAGATATTGGGGTAAAGTTGCAAATTTTAAGCCTGATGTAAATCTGATTCAGCTTCAGCTTGATTCATATAACTGGTTTTTAACAAATGGTATTAAAGAAGTTTTAGAAGAAATTTCCCCTGTTGAGGATTTTACCGGTAAAAATTGGACTTTAGAGCTAGGTGATGTTTTTTTTGGTAAACCAAAATACTCTGCTGAGGACGCCAAGGAAAAAGGAGTTACCTTTGATGCTCCCTTAAGAGTTGAGGCTATTTTAACTAATAAGCAAACAGGTAAAAAGGTAAAACAGAATATATTTTTGGGTGATATCCCTCAGATGACTGAGAAGGGTACCTTTGTTATTAATGGTGTAGAAAGAGTGATTATCAACCAATTGGTTCGTTCTCCAGGTATCTTTTTTCAGGCAGTTGATGATCCATTATCCGGCAGAAGACTTTATCAGGCGGAGGTTCGTCCTTATAGAGGTTCCTGGCTGGAATTTTCAGTTTCCCGTTCCAATGTTATCACTGCCAAAATTGATCGTAGAAGAAAATTTGTTGCCACCACACTTCTGCGGGCTCTGGGTTTCTCAGGCGATGAGACTATTTTGGAACTGTTTAAGGATGTTGACGTGGGAGAAGATAAGATTATAGAAACAACATTACTTAAGGATGTGACCAAAAATAGTGAAGAAGCTGCAGTTGAGATTTTTCGTAAAATGCGTCCCGGTGACCCGATAGTTTTAGAAAACGCCCGTTTGCTTTTGGATGGGATGTTTTTTAACTTAAGGCGGTACAATCTTACCAAAGTAGGCCGTTTCAAGATTAACAAGAGACTAAATTTAAATATCCCAAATGAGCGCGCCAGTTTTGTTTTGACAAAGGAAGATATTATTGAGACTTTAAAATATCTGATTGGTTTGGTTAATGGGAAAGGAGGAGTAGATGATATAGATCATCTTGCCAACAGACGTGTCCGTTGCGCGGGGGAACTAGTTCAACAAAATGCTTTTCGCATCGGAGTTTTGAGATTGGAGAGACTTATTAAAGAGAAGATGAGTTTGACTCCTCCCGATCAAATCGTCACTGCAGGAGCATTTATCAATGCCAGACCGATCATTGCCTGTATTAATGAATTTTTTAGGACTTCACAACTGTCCAGCATTTTGGATCAGGTAAACCCGCTATCAGAGGTTGATCATTTAAGACGGCTGTCAGTCTTGGGGGTGGGAGGTATTACCCGTGATCGGGCTTCATTTTCTGTTAGAGATATTAATCATTCTCAATATGGCAGGATTGATCCAATCCGTTCCCCGGAAGGCCCCAATATCGGATTGGTGACGTATGTTGCCCTTTATGCCCAGATTAATGAATATGGTTTTTTGGAAACTCCCTACAGAAGAGTTATACAAGATAAGGGTAAACCCAAAGTAACAGATGAAATTTTATATTTAACTGCCGATGATGAGGAAAATTATACTATTACCGAGGCAACTGTTAGGTTGGACAGTAAGGGTTATTTTATTGATAAAAGGGTGCCTGTAAGGAAAAATGGCAATTTTTTCGAGGCAGATGTTAAAGAAGTAAACTTGATTGATATTACCCCTTCGCAAATTGTGGGAACTTCCGCGTCTTTAATTCCATTTCTATCCCATGATGATGCCAGCCGCGCTTTGATGGGTACTATGATGCAGTGTCAGGCCGTACCCCTGCTTCTTCCCTCAGCTCCTATTGTAGGCACCGGTATGGAGAAGGTGGTAGCTGATAATATGGGTCGGGTAGTCAGGGCTCCTGATGCAGGTACTATTACATATGCTGATGGAAAGAAGTTAACTCTTAAACTTAAAAAAAATGAATATAATTTTGAGATCAATAAATTTATAAATTCGCCACAAGGCACCTGTTATTCCCAACATCCAAGAGTAACTGTGGGACAAAAGGTAAAAAAAGGGGACTTGTTAATTGAGGGCGCAGCCACTTCTTCAGGTGAACTTGCTTTGGGACAAAATTTACTGATAGCTTATATGAGCTTTGATGGTTTGGGTTATGAGGATGCCATTGTCATATCAGACAGATTAGTCAAGGAGGATTTGTTAACCTCTATTCATATTGAGAAATATGAAGTTGATGTGGTAGAGACCAAACTTGGCCCTGAGGAATTAAGCCGCGATATTCCCAATGTTCCCGAAGATTCTTTGGCTAATTTAGATGAGGAGGGTATTGTACGGGTTGGAGCAGAAGTAAGGCCAAATGATATTCTGGTTGGCAAAGTTCAACCAAAAGGGGAAACAGAATTGACAGCGGAGGAAAGACTGTTGAGGGTAATCTTTGGAGAGAAAGCTAAAGAGGTCAGAGATACTTCTTTGCGGGTGCCTCATGGGGAGAGAGGGACTGTAATTGCTGTACAGATTTTATCCAGAGAAAATGAAGATGAGTTGGATACTGGGACTTTAATGAGAATCAAAGTTAAAGTGGCGCAGCTGAGAAAAGTGACAGAGGGTGACAAACTGGCAGGTCGCCACGGCAATAAAGGTGTCATATCGAAAATTGTGCCACAGTCTGATATGCCATATTTACCGACCGGTGAGTCAGTGGATATTATCATATCTCCTTTATCTGTTTTATCCAGAATGAATTTAGGACAACTTTTGGAAACCCATTGGGGAATTGTGGCCCAGAAGCTGGGTTATAAAGTATCAGTGCCTGTTTTTGAAGAAATTCCCGAGACAATTTTGATGGAGGAGTTAAAAAAAGCCTCAATGCCCTCAGATGGTAAATTTAGATTGATTGACGGAAGGACAGGGGAGTTTTTTGATGCCCCTGTTTTGGTAGGCATCTCTTATATATTAAAACTGATTCACATGGTTGAGGACAAAATTCATGCCCGTTCGACAGGTCCTTATTCCTTGGTTACCCAGCAGCCATTGGGTGGAAAAGCTCAGATGGGTGGACAGAGGTTGGGGGAGATGGAAGTTTGGGCGCTTGAGGCTTATGGAGCTGCTAATATTTTACAGGAAATGCTGACTATTAAATCTGATGATGTGGTAGGCAGGGCCAAAGCATTTGAGGCTATTGTTAAAGGGATTGACATACCGCAAGCACTGGTGCCGGAAAGTTTTAAGGTGCTGGTTAAGGAACTTCAGGCTTTGGGACTTTCTGTTGAGACACTGGGCGCAAAGATAGTTTCTTTGAAAGAAGAGGAAGAAAAAGAGGAAACATCAAAACAGGTGGAAGCATTAAAACAAGTTTTGCAGGCAGATACTTCCCGAGGCTTGGAAGAGATTGAAAAGAGTGATCAATTTGAGATTATTGATGTATCGAAGGGAGATCAGATATGAACAATCTGCTTGATTTTGAGGCACTAAAGATAACCATTGCATCTCCTGAACAAATACGTAGCTGGTCTTTTGGTGAGGTAACAAAACCTGAGACCATAAATTATCGAACCCTAAAACCAGAAAAAGACGGTTTATTTTCTGAAAGCATTTTTGGTCCGCAAAAAGACTATGAGTGTTATTGCGGTAAATACAAAAGAATAAGGTATAGAGGTGTAATTTGCGATAAATGCGGTGTTGAGGTAACCCAATCTAAAGTAAGAAGAGAGCGGATGGGTCATATAAATTTGGCATGTCCGGTTGCCCACAGCTGGTTTTTTAAGGGAACTCCATCCAAATTATCTTTGATTTTGGATATATCTCCCAAAAATTTAGAGTCGGTGATTTATTTTATTTCTTACCTTGTTATTGATGTTGATTCTGCTAAAAAAACTGCGGCACTGTCAAAAATAATTAAAGAGCAGGAAGATAGAGTGCAGCAGGTTAAAAAAAACCTTGATCTGGAAATCAAAAAAATGCAAAATACCCTTAAAAAAGAGGTTACAAATATCAAAAAATCGCCTAAAACTACAACAGATAAAGACAAGTATGAACTGGAAAAGCAGGAGAAAGAATTAAAAAATAGACACGAAATACAAAAACTGCGAGAGAACGCGTCACTTGAGCAAACACAGATTGAGGCAGTACTTAAGGTCCTTTCAGATATGATCAAATCAATAGTGCCATCACGTCTTTTGTCTGAAGATGAATATAGCGCTTTAGTTGATCATAAAATAGATGATTTTGTAGAAGTGGGCATGGGGGCAGAATCATTACTTAAAATTTTGCGAAAAATGGAACTGGATAAATTATCCGCTTCCTTGCGGGAAGAGATTAGAAAATCAACAGGGCAGCGGCATATCAAAGCCACCAAAAGACTGCGGTTGGTGGAAGGTATGCGGCAGGCAGAAATAAAACCTGAATGGATCATTCTACAAATCTTGCCGGTACTCCCCCCGGATCTTAGACCGATGGTTCAGCTGACAGGAGGCAGATTTGCCACATCAGATCTAAATGACCTTTATAGAAGGGTAATCAATCGCAATAACCGTCTTCAACGACTGGTAAATTTGGGTGCGCCGGAA
>CAYHYM010000007.1:0-25022 GCA_964360965.1 uncultured Gammaproteobacteria bacterium | reverse complement strand
CGGAAATAATTTTAAGAAATGAAAAGAGGATGTTGCAGGAGGCAGTAGATAGTTTAATAGATACATCTTCAAAACCCACCACCAGAAGGGCAGCAGCACGCAATCTCCGCTCCTTATCGGATATGCTAGGAGGTAAGCAGGGCAGATTTAGACAAAATCTTTTGGGCAAAAGAGTTGATTATTCAGGAAGATCTGTGATTGTGGTTGGACCTAAACTTCGCCTTAATCAGGTGGGTTTACCCAAGGAGATGGCGCTGGAGATGTTTAAGCCTTTTGTACTAAGAGAGATTATTGCCAGAGGTTTGTCTTCAAATGTTAAAGGAGCTAAAAATGTGCTGGATCATAGATCAGCAGAAGTTTGGGATATTTTAGAGGAGATTATAGAAAATCACCCGATTCTTATTAACCGTGCCCCCACACTGCATAGACTGGGTATACAAGCCTTTTATCCGGTTCTGGTGGATAGCAATGTCATTGCCATACATCCTTGTATTTGCGCAGGTTTTAATGCTGATTTTGACGGTGACCAAATGGCGGTTCATGTGCCACTGTCCCAAAAGGCTCAGGAAGAAGCTAAAAAATTGATGATGGCTCAGGAAAATATCCTAAAACCTGCGGACGGTTCACCTGTGACACTTCCCAACAGAGAGATGGCGCTGGGGATATACTATATTACCTCAATTGATGAAAGTATAGATCCTCAAGAGAAAATCTTCTTGCCAGAAGAAGCATTGCTTGCTTTCTATAATAACAAATTGAAATTAAGGCAGAGGATAAAAATAAAAATGGACAACCAAATTATTATATCTTCGGCAGGGAGGCTAATCTTTAACAATATTTTACCGCTTAAGCTAAGATTTATTAATGAGAATGTCAACGCTGCCTTTATAAAAAAAATTACCATGGATGCTTTTAATAAATTTGATCGCCAGATTGTAATATCACTAATTGATGATATTAAAGATTTGGGTTTTTGGGGCGCAACCATTTCCGGCATTTCCGTAGGCATTTTCGACAATAAGATTGCGGAAGAAAAAGATAAATTAATCGCCGCAGCCGATAAAGAAGTTTCAGGGATTGAAAATAATTTGAAGAGAGGTTTAATTACTGAGGATGAAAAGAGAATGCTAACTCAAGAAGTGTGGATTAAAATTACAGAAGAAATTTACAAATTGACTTGGCAACTGCTGGAGAGTGACAATCCGGTGAAAATCATTGCTGATTCAGGTAGTGCCAGAGCTTCTTCTGAACAGATTAAACAACTTTCAGGTATGAGAGGTTTTTCAGTTGATCCTACAGGTAAGATTGTTGAACTTCCTACCAAATCAAATTACAGACAAGGTCTTTCTGTGTTTGAGTATTTTACCTCAGCCAGGGGTGCCAGAAAGGGCGTGGCTGACAAGGCTTTAAAAACAGCAGACGCGGGGTATTTAACAAGGCGTTTGGTGGATGTGGTTCATGATGTGATCATCAGAAGCGAAGATTGTAAAACTCCTGAGGGAATTACTCTGGAAGTAAGCCATGAAAAGTTCCAAACAATGGTAAACAGATTTTTGGGTAGAAGGACTTTAGAGAAAATAATAGACCAAAAGACCAAAAACGTGATAGCAAAAGAAGGTGATTATCTGAGGGAAGAACAAATTGAACAGATAATGAAGGGAGGGGTGGAGAAAATTTTGGTGCGAAGCCCGCTAACTTGTCAGGCAAAATATGGTGTTTGTTCTTTTTGTTATGGTTTTGATTTAACCACCAGGCAACCGGTTGAAATCGGTATTCCGGTAGGTGTTGTGGCGGCGCAGGCAATAGGTGAGCCGGGAACACAATTAACAATGCGCACGTTCCATACTGGAGGAATTGTCGGTGTTGATATTACCCAAGGTCTTCCCAGAGTAGAAGAGCTGTTTGAGGCGCGAACACCAAAAATTACTGCTCCCCTATCAGAGATTGCAGGCAAGGTGACTATTGAGGAAACAGCAGATGCAGGAATAAAAATTAAGGTCAGAACAACCCAAAAACCTCACGAGGAACGTGAATATTTAGTGCCAATCTCTGCTTCTTTACTGGTGGAGGATGGACAGTTGATTCAGGCCGGTCAAATACTGGCCTCCGGCCATTTGGATGTTAAGGAGCTTTTAAGAGTTAAAGGACTTCGAATGTCACAATGCTATATTATAGATGAGGTAAGAAATATTTATGTGTCACAGGGGGTATCAATTCATGAGAAGCATTTTGAAGTGATTGTTAAAAAAATGTCGGATAAGGTCAGGATTGAATCAGCCGGAGATACTAATTTACTGCCTGGGGAGACAGTTGATAAATTAAGATTTGAGGAAGAAAACGAAAGGGTTTTGGCAGGCGGAGGAGAACCGTCAACAGCAGAGATAGTAATTTTGGGCATCACCAGGGCTTCACTTCAAACTGAGAGTTTCCTTTCTGCTGCCTCATTTCAAGAAACAACATCAGTGTTATCAGATGCTGCGATGCAAGGGAAGGTGGATAAGTTAATTGGACTTAAAGAAAATGTTATAATTGGACGTTTAATACCAACAAGTCCTGAAAGGGCTAAACTAGAAAGTTAAAATGCCTACAGTTAATCAACTTTTAAGAAAAGGTAGAAAAAAGGTTGTCAAAAAAGTCAAGGCAGGGGCCTTGCGGCGTAATTTTAATGCCAAAGATCGACGTTTCAGCCAATTTTTTAACCCTCAAAAGCGGGGTGTTGTCACTTTAGTTAAAACTATGACGCCTAAAAAACCAAACTCGGCTCTTCGAAAAGTGGCTAGGGTAAGGTTGTCAAATAGAACTGAAGTTACAGCTTATATTCCCGGCATTGGTCACAATTTAGCAGAGCATGGAATTGTTCTTGTGAGGGGTGGCAGAGTCAAAGATCTGCCGGGAGTAAAATATCACATCATCCGCGGGAAACTGGATATGGAGGGAGTATCCGGACGGAAAAAAGGGCGCAGTAAATATGGTACAAAGAGAAGTGGTATGGTACCTGTACGGCCCGTAGTTCAGGCTGTACCGCCAGCAGCACCGGTCGGAGGGGAGACGGCTGTATCATGAGAAGCAAGAAAGCTTCAAAAAGAATTTTAAGCCCTGACTCTATTTACAACTCAATATTGCTTAACCGATTGATCAATCGGGTGATGAGAGACGGTAAAAAAACTTTGGCCCAAAAGTTAGTTTATCGGGCTCTTGATCAAATCAAACAGCAAAAACAAGACCCACTGCAAATTTTTGAACAAGCCATCCAAAATGTGGTTCCTAAAATGGAGGTCAGACCTAGACGGGTGGGAGGGGCTTCATATCTGGTGCCGGTTGAGGTGAGAGGTGATAGGCGTGAGGCGTTGGCTATTAGATGGATTATTATGGCGGCAATATCAAGGTCTAATTCAGCGTATCATAGCTTTGATTTAAAATTGGCTCAAGAACTTTTAGACGCAGCTGCAAATACAGGTGGAGCTGTAAAGAAAAAGGAAGATGTGCAGAAAATGGCTCAATCCAATAGGGCGTTTGCCCATTTTAGATGGTGAAATTTGACTTTTAGGTTTAAGAAGGTATAATATTGATATAGCCTCCTGTGTTTGAGGGGGCTTTTTTATTTTGGAGTTGAGATGAATAAAAATTTTAAAAAAAAGAAACTGAATATGTGGAAAAAACAGGAACAGGAGCTGCAAAAGCAGCTGGTTGAGGTGATGGTAAAAAGAGGCACTGCCGCTCAAGAAGGAGATTTGTCCGAAAATGCTGATTATAAAATGTTTACTGAGCAGCAAGAGATGATTTCGGTCAGACTGGCTCAGATGCAAAAAATGATCAGAGAGCTGGAAAAGGATATATAATATGGCTGTTCAAAAAACCAAAAGGGATTTTCCTCTTGATAAAATTAGAAATATTGGCATTATTGCCCATATTGATGCCGGTAAAACTACCACCACTGAGCGAATCCTTTTTTACACAGGCAGAACTTATAAAATCGGCAATATTGATGAGGGAACCACTGTGACTGACTGGATGGAGCTGGAAAAAGAGCATGGTGTGACTATTATGTCTGCTGCCATCACCACTTTTTGGAAAGATGTCAGGATTAATTTAATTGATACTCCCGGCCATGTTGATTTTACAGCAGAGGTGGAGCGGTCTCTGAGAGTTTTGGATGGGGCAGTGATAGTTTTGGATGCAGCCTCAGGAGTGCAATCCCAGACTGAAACTGTCTGGAGGCAGGCCAATAAATACAGGGTTCCCCTGATTGCCTTTGCCAATAAAATGGATGTGGTGGGAGCAGATTTTATGGGAACAATAAAATCTGCTAGGGAAAAGTTGGGCGCAAATGCAGTTGCATATAATATTCCCATAGGACGGGAAAATGAATTCAAGGGAGTTGTTGATTTACTGACCCAAAAAGCTTTTATTTGGGAAAGTGATTCCACCGGTGCAGAATTTAGTGAGGTTGAGATTCCCTCTGATATGGCCCGGGAAGTAAAAGAAGCTAGGGAAAAACTGGTAGAGGAAATTGCTGGATGCGATGATGTACTGATGGAAAAATATTTGGCGGTACAGGAGATTGCTGTAGATGAGTTAAAAAGAGTTTTAAGAAAGGCTGTAATTGAAAGTAAAATTGTGCCGGTTCTCTCAGGATCATCTTTGCGAAATAAGGGAGTTCAGAAAGTGTTGGATGCTGTGGTAGATTTTTTGCCTTCTCCCCAAGATATTGCAGAAGTCTCCGGCCAAAATCCGCAAACGCAAGAGTCAGAGCAAAGAAAAGCAGACCCTCAAGCCCCTCTTTCTGCCCTGGTTTTTAAAATCCAGGTTGATCCACATGTGGGGAAACTGACCTATATCAGGGTTTATTCGGGAACCCTAAAGAGCGGATCTTATGTTTATAACTGCTCAAAACAGATCAAAGAAAGAGTGGGTAGAATCTTACTGATGTATGCCAATGACAGGGAAGAAATAGATGAAGCCTTCTCAGGTGAAATTGTGGCAGCTGTGGGGCTCAAAGACACCATCACCGGGAATACATTATGTGATGAAAGCTATCCAATTATTTTGGAATCTATCTTATTTCCGGATCCGGTCATATCTTTGGCTATTGAGCCAAAAACCAAAAGCGATCAGGAGAGGTTGGGTTATGCTCTGGGAAGACTGGCTGAGGAAGACCCTACTTTTAGAGTAAAATCCGATCCTGAAACAGGACAGACTATTATTGCCGGCATGGGGGAGTTCCAGCTGGAGCTTTTAGTGGAGAGGATGAAAAGGGAATTTAAGGTTGAGGCCAATGTTGGACAGCCGCAAGTTGCCTATAAAGAAACAATTACCGTAAATGCTCAAGGTGAAGGAAAATATATTAGGCAAACTGGGGGCAGAGGGCAATATGGGCATTGTTTGATCAAGATAGAGTCATTGCCAAGGGGTCAGGGTCGTGAGTTTGTCTCAGAAGTGGTGGGAGGAGCAATACCAAGAGAGTATATTCCGGCTATTGAGAAAGGAGTGATTGAGAAAGAAGATACGGGTATTTTGGCAGGATATCCTTTGACTGATATTCAAGTGACTGTTTATGATGGTTCTTATCATGAGGTTGACTCATCTGAGATTGCCTTTAAAATTGCCGGATCATTGGGCCTTTCCGATGCGGCCAAAAGAGCAGGATTGATTTTACTTGAGCCTATTATGAAGGTGGAGGTGACAACGCCTGATGAGTTTATGGGAGATATTATTGGTGATTTATCAAAAAAACGGGCTCAAATCCTGGGAACGGAAAAAAGAGGAAATTATACTATTATTAATTCCCTGGTACCTCTGGCAGAGATGCATGGATATGCCACCACTTTGCGCAGTATGTCACAAGGACGAGCTTCTTACTACATGGAAGCAGATCACTATGAACCTGTACCCCAAAATATAACTGCCAAAATTGTTGAATCCTCAGGATTTACAGGAAGAGTGGAACACTAACATGGGTTTCTATGAATTAGAACCAAGATGGAAAGTTGGTCCTTTAGAAATTGGCCATAAGGATAAGAGTCCTCTTGAACTTGGTGCTCATGTTGAGCTCTCAAGGGTGAAACTCGAAACAGGAGAAATCAAAGGGAGATGCGTAAGGATTGTAGATCCAAATAGATTTGTCGTGTTTACCTTCTATGGAGATGACCACTGTATCCATAAAGCCATGACTAATCTTAGACATGGAATGGAATTAAGTGATTGGTATTGGGGGCAGGTGCTAGTAGTAAAGTTAGATGGGTTCCTGATCAAATTTAGGGGCATTAGGATTTATCAGCCTAAGTCTAGTATAAATATCTAATAAGGTTTCTTGAAATTTAAGTTCAGTCAAACCGTAGGTTTTTTTATCCCTTTCTTCTTCAATTCTTTGCCAATCTTCTACAGAGATTCCAGCTTGTTTCATAGCCTCTGCAATTTCACCATAATATTGCTCAATTGTTTTTCCATATTGAAGAGAAGAATAAGAAGTATGAGTATCAGTGTAGACATAGTCTGGTCCTAGAACTTCTACAAAATGATTATACTTACTAGGCATATCTGATCGAAAATTATAAAGGAAATTAGCAATTTTTCTAGCCTTAAACCCAGCCTCATAATTAGCTCTTAATTCTGGATTAATCTCTGCTTCGTCTATTCCTTCATAAACAACTTTTGGATCATCTGCTGCTAATTTTGGATTTCTTTTAACTTCTTTTTGCCAGTTGTCTTCAACTTCCTGCCATACTTGAGCACGCATTGTTTCTAGTTCTGGACTAGTTGTTTCTTCTGAATCCATGGTTTATGTATACCACAACCTAGTTTAGCTTTCCACCTATCATAGCTTTTAGGGTGCAGTATTCATTATATTCTCGGTCGAGAACATTTTGTCATCTGATATACTACCCTTATGAATGGAAGAAGTTTTACTGAGATTACTAATGCCATCGCTGTTGAATATCTAATAGTTTTAATAATTTTTCCTCTAGTATATATAATTTTCTTTAAAAATCGTTCCTAATGCGAATTTGGTATGAAATTATATCTGAATTTCTGGTCAACTTCGGCGCAGCTTGGTTTATAGCTGCACTTGTTGAGACTCAGTTCTATTCTCTTCGGAGTCAGGAGGACATCTTTTTATTGTTATTTAAGATTCTAAATGGTATACTAGCTTTGTTTGCAGCAAAGTATTTGAGGGAAAAATCAAGGAGAAAATGATGGATTTTAGAGAAATTACTAATAATATAGGTGTGATGTATCTACTGCTTATTATAGCCTTTGCTTTGGTTTATATTGCTTTTGGTAAAAAAGATTCTCCCAGTAAACGTTCAAAAAATTCTTAATTGATCCATTTTATAATTTAACTATTGCATTATCAGGGAAATTATTGTATATTTTCATATGTTCCAGCTAAGTAAGCTGGATTTTAAATGGATTCCCGCTCCTCGAGTCTGAGCGACCTCGGAGTCGATGACCTTCGCGGGAATGACAAAGGAGTTATGGCTGAACAGAAAAAGTTTGACAGAAGCAAACCACACGTCAATATCGGTACCATGGGTCATGTTGACCATGGTAAAACTACCTTAACTGCAGCAATCACCAAAGTTTTAGCTGCGAAAGGCATGGCCGAGGTCCGTACTGTAGATCAGATTGACAACGCCCCTGAGGAAAAAGCCCGCGGTATCACCATTAACATTTCCCACCAGGAATATGAGACAGAAAAAAGACACTACGCTCACATAGACATGCCCGGTCACGCGGATTATATCAAAAATATGATCACCGGCGCTGCTCAAACCGATGGGGCAATTTTGGTAGTTTCCGCGCCAGACGGCCCAATGCCGCAGACTCGTGAACATTTGCTGTTGGCTCGTCAGGTAGGCGTTCCTGCTATTGTGGTTTATCTTAATAAAGTAGATATGGTGGATGATCCTGAGCTTTTGGATTTGGTGGAAGAGGAAATTCGGGATTTACTTAAAAAATATGAATATGACCCCCAGTCCCCAATTATTCGAGGATCAGCCAAGAAAGCTTTGGATGGTGATGCGGAAGCTGTCAAATCAATTGAAGAGCTGATGGCCAAAGTTGATGAGTGGATTCCCACTCCTGTTCGGGATGTGGATAAGCCATTTTTGATGGCAGTTGAGGATGTTTTCTCCATTAAAGGTAGGGGAACTGTGGTCACAGGCAGAATTGAAAGAGGCAAAGTTAAAGTAAATGAAGAGGTGGAGATTGTGGGAATAAGGCCTACCAAAAAAAGTGTGGTTACGGGAATTGAGATGTTCCATAAACTTTTGGATGAGGGTCAGGCAGGAGATAATGCAGGGGTTCTTCTTCGTGGAATTGAAAAAGATGATGTGGAAAGAGGTCAAGTTTTAGCAAAACCCGGATCAATTACCCCACATGCAGAATTTGAAGCAGAGGTTTATGTTTTATCCAAAGAAGAAGGCGGAAGGCACACACCATTTTTCAAAGGCTACAGACCGCAGTTTTATATTCGAACTACAGATGTGACTGGTGAAGTACAATTGCCGGAAGGTGTAGAAATGGCCATGCCGGGTGATACTGTTAAAATTACCGGAAAACTGATTACCCCTGTTGCCATGGAAGAGGGTTTGAGATTTGCTATCCGTGAAGGTGGAAAAACCGTTGGAGCAGGAGTTATTACCAAAATAATTGCCTAAGCAGTATAATTAGCACATTGAAAGGGGAAATATAATTTATGCCGAAAGGTAGAATTCGTGTTAGACTCAAAAGTTATGATCATAAGGTTTTGGATCAAACCTGTGAGTCTTTACTGGAAACAGCTTTAAGAACCGGAGCCAAGGTAATTGGTCCTATTCCCCTCCCCACCAAAACAGAGAGAATTACAGTTTTGACTTCTCCACATACAGATAAAGACGCAAGAGAAGCTTTTGAAATAAAAACTCACAAAAGAATGTTGGATATCATAGAACCAACCCAAAAAACAATTGATTCCCTAACGCATCTGGAACTCCCTGCAGGAGTTGATATTGAAGTTAAGATATGATATTATAACAGTTTCACGGTTCCTTGCAATTAGCTTCAGCCTCTGTTACAATTTTCCCATACCATGCAGATGGTAAAAATTAAATATAAAAATAAATAAATTTCAGTAATTTGTGTAAGCACATTTACTGAGTGAGACCCTGAGCAAAGTCGAAGGGCTCACTCTTTTTTGTGGATTTTTATGATTAACACGTTATTGGGTATAAAAAAACAAATGATTAGCACTTACGACTCTAGGGGAAGAAGGGTGGGGGCAACTATGGTAGAAATTGGTCCAAATTTTGTAACACAATTAAAAACTGCTGAGGGAAAAGATGGATATAACGGGATACAAATTGGGTATGGTAGTAAGAAGTCAGTGAAAAAACCTCAAATTGGACATGGTAAAAAAGCAGGGGTAGAGCAACCGATCCGCCACTTTAGGGAGATTAGGGATGATAAGGGAAATCAGGGAGATTGGGGAGATTTGAAACCTGGTCAGCAAATCACAGTTGATCGGGTTTTTTCTATTGGAGATGTGGTTAAAGTGACAGGTACTTCCAAAGGAAAGGGGTTTCAAGGTGGTGTCAGACGTCACGGCTTTCATGGAGGACCAAAAACTCACGGCCAATCAGATAGACATCGCGCACCCGGTTCCATTGGTTCAGGCACAACTCCGGGCAGAGTTTACAAAGGTAAGAAAATGGCAGGGCATATGGGAAATGTTAAGGTTTCCACTAAGGGACTAGAGGTGGTTGGTGTGGATAAAGAAAAGAATCTGTTAACTATTAAAGGTGCTGTACCTGGTTCAACAAATGGTTTGGTTATGGTGGCAAACTTAGGAAGAATTAAAGGTTACACTCCTCCGCCAGAGGAAAAGATAGAGGAAGAGGAAGAAGCAAGCGACAAGAATCAAGAATCAAGTGAAGACTCTGGAGAACAGAAGGTGGAAAAGACAGAACCACAAAAGGAGGAAATAAAAGATGCCCAGAGTTAAAAAAGTTACCACTCAGGATGACAAGCCTAAAAGAGGAAGCTTGTCAGTGCCAGTGTATTCTCTAGCAGGTAGAGCTTCCGGAACTTATGTCTTACCAAAAGAAGTATTTGGAGCAAAGGTGAATGAAAAGTTGCTTGCTCAAGCAATTAGGGTGTATATGACAAACCTAAAAACTTTTACAGCCTCAACCAAAACCAGAGGTGAAGTAAGGGGTTCAACTGCCAAGATATGGAAACAAAAAGGAACAGGTAGGGCCAGACATGGAGCTAGGACTGCCCCAATTTTTGTGGGAGGAGGAGTGGTTTTCGGGCCAAGACCAAGAAAAGTAAGGCTTGCCTTACCCAAAAAGATGAAAAGAAAAGCACTAATTAATGCTTTATCCAGTAAGTTTGTAGAAAAAGACATTTTGGCAATTTCCGGACTGGAAAAATCAACCGGTAAAACAAAACAAATGGCAAATTTACTCGCAAAATTAAATATTAAAAATGCTCTGATTGTTACAGGTAAAAAACAAGATAATGCCTTAAGAGCTGTCAGGAATATCCCTGGAGTGGATATTTTGCCTATTAATTTAATTAATACCTATGAAATTTTACGGCATCAAAAGTTACTTGTTACCAAGGACGCGCTGGAGAATTTAAAATGATAATTTTGATAAAACCTATTATTACGGAAAAATCAACAAGATTAGCCTCTTTAGGAGAGTACATTTTTTTAGTTGACAATAAAGCTAATAAAAAACAAATTGCTCATTCTGTTAAAAATAAATTTGGAGTAGATATAGTTCAGGTTAAAATCATAAATATCAAACCAAAGAAAAAAATGCAAAAAAGAGCGAGGAAATCTTATGAAATCCCCGGATTTAAAAAAGCCATAGTCAAGGTTAAAAATGGGCAGAAAATTGCCATTTTTGAAACGCCAAAAGATGAAGCTTTGGTAACCACCCCGGAGGGTGAACCGCAGGTAATTAAGGAAAGGAAAGATATTTTTAGAAGAACTAATGTGAGAGTTGAGAGAGGGGCTACAGGAGCTGCACCTACAACACAAAGAAAGGTGATTCCAACGTAGGGAGGATACATGAAAAATTTAAAAACTATATTAAAAAAACATTCCGGCAGGTCTCATGGCAGGGTGACGGTACGCGGTCAAGGAGGTCGGCATAAAAGATACTATCGTGAGATAGATTTCAAAAGAGATAAATTTGGGGTGGAGGGTGAGGTTATTGGTTTAGAATATGATCCAAATAGAAATGTGGATGTTGCTTTAATTAAATATCCTGATGGGGAATATCGCTATATTCTTTCGCCAAAGGGGATAAAAATTGGAGATAAAGTGTCTGCCGGGGATAAGATGGAAGTAAAATCCGGCAATGCCATGAAACTTAAAAATATTACCGTGGGTACGCTTTTACACAACGTTGAACTTATACCCGGCAGAGGCGGACAGTTGGCAAGATCAGCAGGAGTTGCCATCCAACTGCTGGCCAAAGAAGCGGGGTTTGCGCATCTGAAGATGCCATCAGGTGAGGCAAGAATGGTGCCTTTGGAGGCAATGGCTACAATTGGCAGTTTAGGTAATGAAAATATGAAACAAAGAGTAATTGGCAAAGCAGGAAGATCGCGGCACATGGGGATTAGACCACAGGTAAGAGGAGTGGCTATGGATCCTGACTCTCATCCACACGGTGGAGGAGAGGGTCGATCCGGCGTTGGTCGTAAAAAACCAATGACGGTTTATGGAAAACCGGCAGTTGGCAAAACCAGGAAAAAGACTAAGTGGACGAATAAATATATTTTGAAAAGGAGAAAGTGATGTCCAGATCTAGTAAAAAAGGACCGTATATTGACGAGAAATTAATGAAAAAAGTTCTCAAGCAAAAAGAGGGTGGAATAGGGGGTGCCTCCGGCACGAAGACTCCAATTAAAACTTGGGCCAGAAGATCACAAATCCCACCAGAGTTTGTGGGTCATACATTTTTGGTTCATCAAGGGAAAAACTTTGTAAATGTTTTTGTTTCAGAGAGTATGGTGGGACATAAATTGGGAGAGTTTGCGCCAACAAGAATTTTTAGATCCCATGGAACAATTGCCAAAAGGGTATTGGAGAAAACCTAATATGGAAGTTATAACAAATCAAAAATATATACACATAAGTCCTAGGAAACTACGGTTGGTGGCAGGTTTAATTCGCAAAATGACACCAGCAAAAGCCCTGGAAATACTCAAGTTTACACCTCAGGTTGCCGGGCTTCATTTAGCCAAGGCTGTAAAAGTGGCCCTGGCCAATACTAGACAAAAAGGTTTGGATCAGGATCAAGTTTTTTTTAAAAAAATAGAAGTTAATGAAGGACCGAGGCTTAAAAGAATGCGACCCGCTCCCAGAGGAAGAGTGAGTCCATATAAAAAAAGAATTAGCCATATAAAAATAGTTTTGAGTGATGAAGGGAGTAAGTGATGGGTCAAAAAATTCATCCAATTGGTTTTAGAATTGGGGTAGGGGTGGATTGGCAATCTAGATGGTTTGCCAATAAAAACAAATATCGCCAGTTGGTTATAGAAGATATAAAAATAAGAGAATTACTGATGAAAAAGTTAAGGCCGGCCGGAGTAGCATCCGTAGAAATTGAAAGATCAATTAATAAATTAAAAATCATTATCAGTGTAGCAAGGCCGGGAGTGCTGATTGGCCGGGGTGGCACAGGTTTGATAGAACTAAAGAAATTGTTAATGCAAAACTTAAATATCAAAAGTGATAATACATTGGAAATTGTTCCAAAAGAGTTAAAATCAGCTGATCTTTCGGCTTATCTTGTAGCACTTGGTATTGCCGACCAACTTCTCAAAAGATTACCTGCACAAAGAGTGATGAATCAGGCAGTGGAAAGGGTAAGAAATGCCGGGGCAAAGGGAGTAAGAATAGTTTTGTCCGGCAGGATTGGCGGGGCAGAAATTGCCAGACGTGAAAGCAAAACTTCCGGTAGCTTGCCGCTGCATACATTACGTGCAAATATAGATTTTGCTATATACCCTGCTTTAACAAAATCAGGTTATGTGGGAGTAAAAGTTTGGATACATAAAGGAGAAGAAATTTAATATGGCATTACTTCAACCAAGAAGAACAAAATATCGTAAAGCTTTCAGAGGTAAAAGAAGAGGAATCGCCACTCGGGGAAGTATGCTTTCTTTTGGACAGTATGGATTAAAATCTATGGCAGCAGGGTGGTTGACCTCCCGTCAGATTGAGGCGGCCAGAAGATCAATGACCAACTATACAAAAAGAGGTGGTCGTATTTGGATAAGGATATTTCCGGATAAACCCATAACTCGCCATCCTGCAGAATCGAGGATGGGTTCTGGCAAAGGGGATGTAGAAGGGTATGTGGCAGTTGTTAAACCTGGACAGCTGATTTTTGAGGTGGGTGCAGTTCCCTTTCAAATGGCGCAAGAAGCCTTAAGACTGGCCTCTCATAAATTGCCTATACAAACAAAATTTGTAAAAAGAGAAAATTAATATTATGAAGAAAAACGAATTTGCACAAATTAAAAATTTAGATGTTAAAGAGTTGAAAGATAAGGCAAAATCTCTCAAAGGTGAAATTGGCGAATTAACCATGGAAAAAAATATGAAAAAATTAAAAGATTTGAAGATGATTTCTAAAAAAAGAAAAGATTTAGCGCAAATTTTAACAGTGGTAAGACAAAAACAACTTTTAGAAGAATTAACTCCAAAAACTGAAAATTCCGAGAAAGTGGTCGTAGTGGACAATTCCACAAAAAAACCTCCATCAAGAAAGAGAGGTAGGACAGAATTGTCCAAAACAAAATGATAGGCAGAGTTACATCAACCAAGATGCAAAAAACGGCGGTGGTTTTGATCGAAAGAGTTGCCAGGCATCCGATATATAAGAAAACATTTAAAAGAAGCAAAAAGTATTTAGTAGATGATCCAATCGGTGTTAAAGATGGTGATTTGGTGGAAATTATCAAAATTGCTCCTATTTCTAAAAATAAACACTGGCGGATCGCCAAAGTAGTGGGAAAGAATTTGTCAGAAATTGCAAAAGAAAAACTAAAAGTAGCAGCGGAAGAAATCATTGCAGAGGTGATGCCAGAGAAGCCGGAAGAGTCAGTGGGTCAGAGTGTCAGTGAATCAGCAGGTCAAATAAAAACTGATGCTGCTGAAACTCCGACAAAAACAACAAAAAAGATAAAAGTTAAAAAACAGAAAGAGGTTAAGTAATATGGTACAACATAGATCAATGTTAAAAGTGGCAGATAATAGCGGGGCAAAGATATTACAAGTAATCCAACCTTTAGGAGGTTCCGGCAAAAGAAAAGCATCTTTAGGTGAAATTGTGGTGGCTGTTGTTAAAGGAGCAGATCCAAATGGTCAAGTTAAAGATCATGAAATTGTCAAAAGTGTGATAGTTAGGACCAAGAAAGAAGTCAGGCGTGATGATGGATCATATATAAAATTTGATGATAATGCAGGAGTAATTGTTGATCAAGACGGCAATTTAAGGGCCACCAGAATTTTTGGACCCGTAGCCCGCGAAGTAAGAGATAAAGGATTTACCAAGATTATTTCACTTGCTCAGGAGGTGTGGTAGGAAATTGTATGAAGATTAAAAAAGGCGATAAAGTCAAAGTATTATTAGGTAAGGATCGCGGTAAAATAGGGAGTATTGAGTATGTCTTAAGTAAGGAAAGGAAAATTATGGTAACTTCTGTGAATACCTATAAAAGGCATGTGAGAAAACAGGGAGATAGAGAGGGAGGAATTATTAATATTGTAAAGCCAATTAATATTTCCAATGTGATGTTGATATGTCCTACTTGTCAGAAACCTACCAGAGTTGGATTTGTGTTAAAAGGGGCCAGTAAGATAAGAATTTGTAAAAAATGCAAAAAGGAGATCAATCAGTTATGATAAATCGGTTAAAAATAAAATATCAGCAAGAGATACTACCCAAAATACAGCAAGAGTATGCTTTAAAAAATAAATTGGCAATTCCAAAACTGGAAAAAATTATTATCAGTATTGGTTTGGGTGAGGCAAAAGATAATCAGGCAGTTTTGGAAATAGTAAAGAAATACCTAAGCTCTATTGCCGGTCAGATGCCTGTGGTAACTTTGGCCAAAAAATCAATATCTTCTTTTAAAGTGAGCGCCGGACAGCCCATTGGCATGAAATTAACCTTAAGGGGGGAAAGAATGTATGCTTTTTTTGATAGACTGGTCAATATGGCACTGCCAAAAGTAAGAGATTTCAAAGGCATATCTGTGAAATCTTTTGACGGGAGAGGAAATTTAAGTATTGGAATTCGGGAACAGACTATCTTTCAAGAGGTTGATTATAAAACAATTGATAAGATCAGGGGTTTGGAAATTACCATTGTTACAACCGCCCAAAATAATGATCAGGCAAAAATGCTATTGGAACTTTTAGGCATGCCTTTTAGGAAGTAATATATGGCTAAGGTGTCAAATATTGTTAAAAAGAAATTTAAATATCAGGTGCAGATAAGAAATAGATGTTTAAAATGTGGCAGGTCAAGGGGGTATTTACGCAGGTTTGATCTTTGCAGGCTTTGTTTTAGAAACTTAGCGCATCAGGGATTCTTGCCGGGAGTCAAGAAAGCGAGTTGGTAATATGCAAGATTTTGTTTCTGATGCACTAATAAGAATTAAAAACGGTTATATGGCTTCAAAGCCTCAAGTATCACTTGAGCATTCAAATTCTGTTATGAGAATATGCAAACTTCTAAAACAGGAAAATTTTATAGAGGATGCTACCAAAAAAGATAGACAAATATTGGTTATATTAAAATATAATCAGCATGCTCCGGCATTGTCCGGGGTGAAAAGAGTATCTAAACCCTCTGCGAGAATTTATAAAAAAGCGACAGCCTTATCAAAATATTTTTCAAATTTAGGAATAAGAATAATATCCACACCTAAAGGAATTATGTCAGATCGAAAGGCTGCCAAACTTCGCCTTGGGGGAGAGGTACTGGCGGAGGTTTGGTAAATAAAATGAGTCGTATAGGAAACTTACCAATATCCATACCAAATAGTGTTAAGGTTGAGAAAAAGATTAATAATTTGGTGGTTTCAGGGCCAAAAGGCAGTCTGTCTTTGAATGTGCACCCCGCCATTGAGGTGGAGGTTAGAGAAGATAAAATTTTTTTAAAGATAAAGGAGATTACCAAAAAAAGTGAGGGTTTGCATGGTTTAATGCGCGCTCTTATTGCCAACATGGTGACAGGAGTTGATCAGGGTTGGTCTAAAACAGTCGAACTTCAGGGTGTGGGTTTTAGAGTAGTAAAAAGTGGTGAAAAATTGACGTTGTCTTTGGGTTTTTCTCACCCTATTGAAATATCAGCTCCTGAAGGGATTCAGTTTGATATTTTAGATAATACTAAAATTGCCATTTTTGGCATTGATAAGTATTTGGTAGGTCAGGTGGCAGCAAATATTCGAAAAATAAGACCGCCCGATCCTTACAAAGGTAAAGGTGTCAGGTATGAAGGTGAGTATGTCAGGAAAAAACCCGGCAAAGCAGGTAAAATGAGCGGGGTGGGAGGAGGGTTATGAATCGTCTAAGACTGTCTGTATTTAAATCCAGTAAGCATATATATGCTCAAATAATAGATGATAGTAAAGGTATAATTTTGGTATCTGAATCAGATTTAAATGTGGCTAAAAGTTTAAACAAAGAAAAGGCTTATGAGGTAGGTAAAAAAATAGCCCAAAAAGCAAGTAGAAAAAAAATTACTGAGGTAGTTTTTGACAGAGGTAATTTTTTATACCATGGTAGAATAGCAGAACTTGCCAGAGGCGCCAGAGAAGGAGGACTAAAATTTTAATGAATCCAGAAAATATTCAACCTGAATTTTTTGAAAGAGTGGTGCAGGTAAACAGAGTGTCTAAGAAAACAAAAGGAGGAAACAAAAGATCTCTGTCTGTGCTGGTAGTGGTTGGCGATAAAAAAGGGCAAGTGGGTGTGGGATTGGGAAAAGCTCAAGACGTACAATCAGCTGTGAGAAAAGCTACCACTTTTGCCAAGAAGCATTTAATAAAGGTTTTGATTAAAAACGGCACCATCCCTCATCCTATTTTAGTAAAAAGTGGAGCTGCCAAAGTTTTACTCAAACCTGCAAGAAATGGTATTGGTGTGGTGGCGGGTGGGGCAGTTAGAGTGGTGGTGGAAGCAGCAGGAATTACAGATGTTGTTTCAAAGATTTTGGGGACTAAGAATAAGGCCTCCAATGTCTATGCCACTTTAAAAGCTCTGACACTGCTCAAAGAAAGGGTAAGGCATTAACATGAATTTGAGCCAGTTATTAAAAATTAAAACAAAAGGCTTAAGAAGATTGGGGAGAGGAGTTGGTTCTGGTAGAGGAAAAACCTCAGGCAGGGGTACAAAAGGTCAGAAAGCAAGAGGAAAAATACCCTTAAATTTTACAGGCGCAATGGCGCTATATAAAAAGTTGCCCAGAAGACGAGGTTTATGATGGATATTTTTTCACCCATTATAAATGCTTTTAAGATTGTTGATCTAAGACGAAAAATTTTGCTTACCCTTTTTTTAATAGTCATCTCTCGAATTGTTGCTCATGTTCCGGTGGGGGGAGTAGATCTTGTGGCACTTCAAAATCTTTTTGCCAGCAATCAACTTTTGGGATTGCTGGATATTTTTTCAGGAGGAACGCTGGCCAATTTTTCTCTGATATCGCTGGGACTTAATCCCTATATTAATGCCTCCATTATTATGCAGCTTTTAACAATGATTAGTCATAAGTTGGAAGTTTTATCAAAAGAAGGGGAAATGGGGAGGCAAATAATCAATCAGTATACAAGATATTTGACTATGCCGCTTGCACTTCTACAAGCAGTTGGTATGTTTGTACTGCTTAAAAATCAAGGAATTATTCTAAATATAACTCCTATCCAAATTGTTGCAATTATAGTGGGGATGAGCGCAGGGACAATATTTTTAATGTGGCTTGGGGAACTTATTACAGAATATGGTATTGGCCAGGGTATATCTATCCTGATATTTGCAGGGATTGTGGCGCGGCTACCTGTTGTTTTAACACAGACCATCAGTATTTTTGATGTCGGGCAACTTTTTAACATACTGATTTTTTTAGGGTTAGCTGTTTTGGTGATAGGGGGTGTGGTGTTTGTGAATGAGGCCAGACGGCAAATTACTGTTGAGTATGCCAGAAGATATTTGGGAGGCAGACAAACAGGAGGGACAACAACCTATCTGCCCTTAAGAGTAAACCAGGCCGGAGTGATTCCTATCATCTTTGCCATATCTTTGGTACTTTTACCGTCTTTTGCCAGCCAATTTCTGGCCGGGGTTTCTCAACCTCAGTTGTCATTTTTGGGCAGATGGTTGACTATACATTTTCAACCAGAGGGCATTTTCTATAATGTTACATATTTTTTACTGGTGGTTGGTTTTACTTATTTTTATACAGCGGTTATTTTTAATCCCCAAAAAATTGCCGACGAGATCAAAAAAGTTGGCGCTTTTATTCCAGGTATCAGACCGGGTGGTGCCACTGCCGCTTTTTTAAATTATATTTTAGTGAGGATTACCTTTTTTGGCGCCCTATTTTTAGGGACAATTGCCATCCTGCCGTCAATTGCCTCGCAACTAACAGGAATAACCACCCTTATTTTAGGGGGGACAGGGCTTCTGATAGTTGTTTCGGTAATTATGGATACGGCTAAACAGTTTGAGAGCAAATTGATTGAGAGAAACTATAATGTATTTTTAAGGAGATAAAGATGATTGAAGGAAACGAGAACAGAATATTAATCGGAGGGCCCCAGGGTTCTGGTAAAAGCACTCAGGGGAAATTACTGGCTAAAGTTTTGGAAATACCTTATGTCAGTACCGGAGATATTAGCAGAGAGTTGGCTGAGCAAGACAGTAAGGAAGGTAAAAGGGTAAAACAATTGCTTGCTCAAGGGAAATTTACTCCTGATGATGTCATCGCAAAGTATGTTAAGGATAGATTAGATCAAACGGACTGCAGTTTGGGATTTGTCATGGATGGATATCCAAGGTCTTTGGATCAACTTAAATATTTTGATCCCCAGTATAATAAGGTATTTTATTTAGATGTGCCAGATGATGTGGTGGTGGGGAGGTTGGTAAAAAGAGGGAGAGAAGATGACACCCAGGATTTGATTCAAGAAAGACTTAAAATCTATCACCGACTGACTGAGCCAGTGCTTAATTTTTATCAAGATCAGGGGATTTTATGCAGAATTGATGGTGTGGCTACAATAGAAAAGATCCAGGAAGAGATTAGAGGATATATCAAGAATGGTTAAGCCGCGTACCCGAAAGGAATTAAGATTAATGAGAGAAAGCGGCAGGATTACCGCTTTAGTTTTAAAAAAAGTGCTGGAGAATGTAAAAGTTGGCATAAGCAGTTTAGACCTTAATCAAATTTCTGAGGAAGAAATTAAAAAATTAGGAGGTGAATCTTCTTTCAAGACAGTGCCCGGGTATCTTTTCACCACCTGTATCACAGTTAATGAACAGGTAGTTCATGGAATACCAACTGAAAGAAAAATAGAAGAAGGAGATGTGGTAAGTGTGGATTTGGGAGCAGTATATAAAGGTTGGCATACAGATGCTTCCTGGACAGTATTAGTGAGGGGGCAGGGGGTAGAGGGCAGGGTACAGCAGGAAAAGGAGAAATTTATTAAAATTGGGGAGGAAGCTTTACGGGAAGGAATAGATCAGGCAACTGAGGGTAATAGGGTAGGTGACATTTCCTTTGCCATTCAAAAGAAAGTTGAAGAAGCAGGTTATAGTATTGTTAGAAGTTTAGTCGGTCATGGAATAGGGCTAAAGTTGCATGAAGATCCTCAGGTACCGGGGTGTGGCAAGAAAAATACAGGTTTAATACTGCAATCAGGAATGACTTTGGCAATAGAAGTAATTTATGCTCAGGGTTCAGCTGATGTAATTTTGGAAAGTGATGGTTGGACTATATCTACAGCTGATGGTTCACTGTCAGCTCTTTTTGAAATGACCGTGGCAATAGGTAAGTTAAAGGCGGAAATTTTGACAGCTCTGAGGTATATCCCATAGTTGACTAATTGGATTTAATTTGCTACAATTTGAAAGTTTTAAACAAATTTAATTTATGAATAGTGATGTTATAGAAATTGAAGGTACTGTCACAGAAGTTTTACCCAATACCCTATTTAGGGTGAGAGTAGATAATAGTCCTGATATTGCAGAACTTTTGGGAAGGATTATTTTGTGTCATATTTCTGGTAAGATGAGGATGCATTATATCAGGCTGATGGTGGGAGATAGGGTAAAAATAGAGATGAGCCCCAAGTATGATTTGGATAAAGGAAGGATAACATTTAGACTTAAATAGTCGTAGTTAGTAGCGAACTACTTACTAACCATGAAAGTACAAGCCAGTATTAAAGTAAGATGTAAATTTTGTAAGGTGGTTAAAAGAGAGGGCATTTTATATGTGATCTGCCCTCGTGACCCAAGACACAAACAAAGACAAGGATAAATTAAAAATTATGGCTAGAATTGCAGGAGTTGATTTGCCGGAAAATAAAAGATTGGATATTGGCTTAGCCTATATTTTTGGTATAGGCAGGTCTAATAACCTTTTGGTTATTAAAGATGCCGGAGTTGATGGAACAAAGAAAGTTAAAGATTTAACAGAAGAAGAAGTGAATAAATTACAAAAAGCTGTAGATAAATTTAAAACAGAAGGAGATTTAAAAATAGAGGTGGAGCAAAATATTAAAAGGCTGGAGGAAATTGGCAGTTATCGGGGATTAAGGCATCGCAGGGGTTTGCCGGTGAGAGGGCAGCGGACTAGGTCCAATGCCAGGACAAGAAGAGGAAAAAGAAAAACAGTGGGAGCTATACGCAAAGAAACAACAGTCAGAACCGGGCAGACATCTAATAAAAAATAATATGGCCAAAGTAAAAAAGCAAGCTTTAAAAAAAACTATAACAAAACAGCCGATAAGTCATGGTAGGGTTTATGTTACTGCCACCTTTAATAATACTGTGGTAACACTGACTGATACAAATGGTAATACGCTTGCTTGGGGGTCAGCAGGAGGTGTAGGTTTTAAAGGAGCGAGAAAGGCTACTCCCTATGCTGCCATCACTGCAGTTGATGGTATTGCCCAAAAAGCAAAGAGTATGGGTTTATCAAGTTGTGAAGTATATATAAAAGGTCCCGGCCCTGGTAGAGATGGAGCCATTAAAGCTTTAAGAGGCGCTGGAGTAAATATCATCATGATTGCCGATGTTACGCCAATGCCTCACAATGGTCCCAGACAGAAGAAAAGGAGAAGAGTGTAATGGCCAGATACACGGGCCCTAAAAGAAAATTATCCAGAAGAGAAGGAGTGGCCCTTTTTACTAAAGATATTAAAGCGCTAGAACGAAAAGGAGCAGTTCCGACCAGACAACATATGGGTAGGTCAAGAAGAAGATTTTCCGAGTATGGACTTCAGCTTAGAGAAAAACAAAAAGCCAAAAGAATGTATGGTCTTTTAGAGAAACAATTTAGGAGATATTTTGAGACAGCAAGCAGATCAAGGGGGAATAGCGGTTTAATCCTGCTTGAATTTTTAGAGAGCAGGATTGATAATATAGTTTATAGATTAGGATTTGCCTCAAGCAGAGCTGGGGCAAGGCAACTTGTGTCACATGGTCATATTCTTGTTGATGGAAAAAAGACAACTATTCCTTCATTTAAGGTTAAAGTTGATCAAGTTGTTGAAATTTCTCAAAAATTAGTGGATAATACCCAGGTAAAAAAAAGTTTACAAGGGATGGATAGTATTCCACCATGGCTTGAGAGAAAAGCTACTTTGGGCAAGGTTTTAAGATTGCCAAGCAGAGAGGAAATGGAAAAATCGATTAATGAACATTTAATTGTGGAATATTATTCCCGTTAAAATTTTTAAATCTTATGTTTAAAATTATAATAGAACAAGAAAAAGATAACTTTGCCAAGTTTGTGCTGGAGCCGCTTGAAGGAGGTTTTGGCCACACCTTGGGTAATTCTTTAAGACGAACTCTTTTGACTTCTCTTCAAGGAAGCGCAATTTCATTGATTAAAATTGAAGGAGTGTCTCACCAGTTTTCTGCAATAGACGGAGTGCTGGAGGATGTGATTGAGATAATTTTAAACCTTAAAAAAGTCAGGGTAAAAGTGTTTTCAGATCCGATTAAACTTTATATAAAAGTTTCCGGGAAAAAAGAAATTAAAGCCAAAGATATTGAGATTGAAGGAAACGGTGAGATTGTTACATTGGAGCAACATATTGCCACATTAACTAAAAACGACTCAAAGCTTAAGATAGATATGGTGGCAGAGCAAGGTAGGGGATATTCGACAGCTGAAGAAAGAAAAAGCGGAGAAATTGGAATGATCCCAATTGATGCACTATTTTCTCCGGTTGTTGCTGCAAATTATAGTGTCCAGCCAACAAGAGTGGGAAGAAGAGGAGATTTTGACAGTTTAACTCTGGAGATTACTACTGATGGAACTATTAAACCCAAGGAGGCGCTTGATGAGGCAGCTAAAGCCTTATCGGATAATTTTAAACAGATTTATGAACCTATACCTTTTGCAGAGGAGGAACCTAAAAAAAATGTTATTTCTGAGGAAGTTTTACAACTGACAGTTGATGAGTTGGATTTACCTGTGCGTGTGACAAATGCTTTAAAAGCTGTTGATATAAATACCCTGGAAGATTTGATAAATGCCTCAAGAGTACAGCTTTTAAAAGCTAAAAATTTAGGGCAAAAATCTTTATCTTTGATTTCAGAGAAGCTTTTGGAGAGGGGGCTGAGATTGCGTGAGACATAGAGTTTATGGCAGAGGATTGGGTAGAGATAAAAATCAAAGAAAAGCACTTTTTAAAAGTTTAATTAGCTCTCTTTTAATATCTGAAACAATTGATACTACGGAGGGCAAAGCAAAATCTGTTAAAGGGTTGATAGATAAAATAATCAATCAGGCAAAAAATCCATCCACCAAAAGATTGGTTAGCCAATTTTTAATAAATAAAAATATTACTGAAAAATTATTTAAAGATTTAGTTCCGCGTCTTGGTAAAAGAAACTCCGGATATACTTCTTTAGTGAGAATTGGTAAAAGATTAGGAGATGGTGCTTCCATGGTTAGAATGAGCTTACTGTTAGAAAACCATAATAAAGATAAAAAAGAAAAAAATACACAAAAATGAGCACAAATATTTTATCAATTAAGGATATCAAAAGAGAAAAACAACTTATTGATGCCAGCGGCAAAATATTGGGGAGGTTGGCAACAGAGGTGGCAAAATTATTGATGGGGAAAGTCAAGCCGATGTTTGTTCCCTATTTGGATACCGGTGATTTTGTGGTGGTGTCCAATGCCCAAAAAGTTAGAATTACAGGTAAAAAATCTTTCCAAAAAAAATATTTCAGCCACAGCGGATATCCTGGAGGATTAAAAACTGAAACTTATGAAAAATTGGCAGTCAGAAGACCGGAAAAAATAATAGAGCATGCAGTTTTTGGGATGCTCCCTAAAAATAAATTGGGCAGAAAAATGTTTAAAAAATTAAAAGTTTATAGAGGGGAAATAAATGATTAGTTCTTTAGGTCGTCGCAAAGAAGCTGTTGCCAGAGTTAGACTGGCTGATAAACCAGGTCAGATAACAGTTAATGGGAAAGCAATTGAGCAGTA
This sequence comes from uncultured Gammaproteobacteria bacterium, assembly GCA_964360965.1. Classification (GTDB taxonomy): domain Bacteria; phylum Patescibacteriota; class Microgenomatia; order Daviesbacterales; family UBA10151; genus CAYHYM01. Next base: position 1,275 of record CAYHYM010000007.1, on the reverse strand, counting down.
TTTTCCTGGAGTTGTAGCTGAAAGAAAATACCTAAAACCATTTGAGGTAATAGATGGTGTAAAAAAATTTAGCGCTTCGGTTAAAGTTTTGGGAGGAGGATTTTCCTCACAACTTCAGGCAGTAGTACATGGATTTTCCCGGGCTCTGGCAAAGATTGATGAAAAAAAATATAGACCCCAACTTAAAAAGGCAGGACTGCTAACTCGAGATGCCAGAGTTAAAGAGAGAAGAAAATATGGCCATGCCCAAAAAGCCAGAAAAAGAAAACAATCTCCCAAAAGATAATTATTTTAATTTCTTCGAAATATCAGAAATGGTTTTTTTAACTGTTTCAAAAATTACCGGCAGTTCCAGATAATCTATAAAAATGGCTATCCAGGCCAGCCAACTGGGGAAAACGGTTGCACTAGTGGTTCTGGTAAAAGTGTCAATCACAAATTCATCTGTAATCCAAAAGATATGTAAAAACTGAATATTTAAAAAGCTAAGATATAATAAATTTTTAAAGCTGCGTTTTTTCCGCTGGTTATTAATATAAACCAAAGAAACAGTAATAAGAGCTGGGATTTCCGTATAATCTACCAAAATAATCATCAGTTCCCAAAAAGGGGGAGGAGAAAATAGATTAAGACCAAATAGTCTAAATGTTACAACGTGAGTTGTTAGCCAGTACAGGTGGATAAGTTGTAAGGCAAAAAGACTAGCAGCAAGGGTCGTGTGAAAAGTAAGATGGCTCTCATACCAACTCCAAAATTTATTCAGCATATGATAAATGATACAATATTACTAGGTAAGAATAGAAGTGGAACAGTTGATAACTAAAAAGAATAGACGTCGTGTTCAAGAGGCAGATGAGCATAGGATGGTTGTGGGACCAAAACCTCCGGCAGGTTTACACAAGGAGCCTCGCAAGATAAGAGATAAAAGAAGAAACCTGGCAGTAAATAAGGTTATAAAGTAAAATTTTAACTCCCGGGGAGTAGTATAGTGGTAACACGCCGCGCTGGGGGTGCGGCATCGGGAGTTCGATTCTCCCCTCCCCGACAGATTTATGAAACTAATCTCTTTAAACACCTGGGGCGGGAAAATCTATCAACCTCTAATGAATTTTATCAAGAAAAATTCTCAAACTACGGATATTTTCTGTTTCCAGGAGGTATTTAGTACAACATCAGATGTGAAATTAAGTAACGAACGTCGAACAAATCTGTATGAAGAACTTACCAAAGCCCTGACAAATCATCAGGGATACTTTACTCCTTCTTTAGAAAATT
>CAYHYM010000006.1:6605-44264 GCA_964360965.1 uncultured Gammaproteobacteria bacterium | reverse complement strand
GTCGAATCGGTTGCGGGGGGGAGAGTCGGACTCCCTGCCTCAAGATTATGAGCCTCGCGTGCAACCGTTACACTTCCCCGCGATATTTAAAAGAACAGGAGTATTTTACCTGTAAAGTGATGATATGTCAACGAAAGTATGCTAAAATTGAGCGTACGGCAGTGTAGCTTAACGGCAAAGCGGAGCCCTCATAAAGCTCGGATGGAGGTTCGACTCCTCCCATTGCCACTTCTTAGCGGGCTAATTGTCCAGTAACTTTGGCGGGTATGCCGCCAGCTTTGGTATAAGGTGGAACATTATGATTGACAACACTATTTTCCATCACAACTGCTCCTTCGCCAACTGTTACCCCGGGAAGAATAATTGTCCTTTTCCCAATCTTCGCATTGGAGCCGATCGTAATATCTTCTGCCACTATATAGCCTCGATACTTGATTGGTAGACAATGGTTAGTAGTATAGAGCTGTACTTCTGGCCCAAGTTCTACATGATCGCCAATTGTTATTCTACCGGCATCTCCCAGAAAGGATCTTTCTCCAATTGTGACTCCGTTGCCCATAAAGATCTGGTAACCATAACTAAAATAAAAAGAATTAACATCAATATCTTCTCCAACTGCACCCAAAATTTCTCTTAATCTTGCTCTTTTTTCCATTGATGATAGTGTTGATCCGTGAAGATTAAAGTTTCTGAAAAATTCATAAGCTCTTTGTTTGTCCATTTTAAGTTGCGGATCAGAACTATAAAAAACCTTTTGTGTGGCCATTTTATGTCGCTCTGATTCTCCTGTATCAGAGTTTATTCCTTCTGGCTCTTGTTCCTGGTCGATTTTTCTGATCTGCCGAACTGGTGCTCCCACCACCAAGGCATTAGGAGCTACATCCTGCATCACAATACTACCTGCACTAATTACAGCACCCTTGCCAACCCTTACTCCCGGGTAGATAGTGACCCCTCCGCCTATCCAGACATCATCTTCGATCATCACATCGCCATCTAAAACTGTACCATTGTCTTTTTTGATGGTTAGAATGCTTAAAAAAGGACCGGTCAGGACTCTATCTCCCAAGTAGATTTTTTTGGTATCGTCGAAAAAGGTTTCCAGATTGATGTGGACGCCGTCTCCCAGAAAAGTATTGGATCCATGTGTACAAACTAGGGGAGGAACCACCTTGATATCTTTTCCCGTTTTGCCTAATATCCCTCTAAGCTCATCTTCTGCATTGTATAGCCGGCTAAAATCTTCATTGAATCTTCTAAAGAATGCGCTTGATTGTTGATCTGCTTCTGCAGGAATTGTTTTCATACTGATTTCGCTTGTGGACATTATAGCTTTTTCAAAAGTAAATATATTATACCATTACCCATTACCCTCTTGTATTGTTGTGTTATACTGATTTTATACCTACAGATAATTCTGGCAGGTTTTTTTATGACAGAATCTGAAGTAAAAATTACTCCAATTATACCGGGAGACGTAGTTAAGGCTGTTTATAAAGATTCTAATATACCTGTGGATTTAACAGTGGAGATTTTAGATGGTGATAAGGTGGTGTTATCTCCTGATGGCAGAAAAACTGTTATTGTTAAACCAGAAGATATTTTAAATGGAGGAGTAGTAGGTAGATTTGAGTTTATACCAAGGTCTCCTCTTCAAGATGAATTTGACAAATCCTAGGATATTATGGTAAAGTTGCTATACATGGATATATTTAATTTGGTAGTTAGGTATTGGCATTATAAATTTACCGCTCAAAACGGTGGTTTTTCTGTGCCTTAAGTCTATGTAAGAAAAAACAAAAGAATTAAAAACACAAGGAACCGCCGCAAGAGGCGGTTTTTTTGTGGGGAAAAAAGGAAGAATTTATGAAAGAAGAAGAAAAATTACACATGATAGGACAAATCTGGAAAGATCAAAAAGGCCGTTTATCTAGTGGCCCGTATGCCCTTTATGTGGCTCTAAATTCACCCAGGCCTAATTTAGCTGATCTAACTGAGTCAATCTTTGAGACTCTAGCTGATGATTGTATCAGATCAGAGAATTGGTCAAAGACCTGGGGGAAACTGGTCATCTGCGTTCGGCCGGGAGGCAAGGCAGAGTGTGTTCTGGGTGAGGTAAATGATGAAGATAATAAAATATATGTGCCTGTGGCTACCACCCAAAAGCTACCAGAGCAGGATTTACAACAGATGATAGATACAGTTCCTCAAGGAAGGTTGAGGCTGCTTTTGTTAAATAACCAGCCGACCACTATTGAGGGCTTCTTAATTTCTTACCTGCATATGGTTGATGAAATGATCTGGGAAATATATAGACAAAAAAGGTTAACTGTGGAAAGAAAAAATTATATTCCTATCTACCAACAGGTGCTAGATTTAGTGGCCAAAGAGAGATTCTCAATTAAGCTAGCCAGCGAGGAAGAAATCTTGGGCCTTAAAAAAGCTGACCCGCAGATATCAGTTAGATTGTATGGCTCAATGGTTAATAAAGACGTCCCTAAAGTATTGGGGGCAGTAGCCAATAAAGAAGTAACATTATGAATGAAAGATTAATAAAAGAGGAAGGAGTAGAGCTAGCTGAAACTGCTACCTTAAAACCAGTGATTATCTTATGCGTAACTTTGGGTAAGGAGCTGCACGCCGGCCATGCTTTGCTTTTGTCAACAGCAGACTTATTAAAAGTGGGCCTAGGAGAAGAGAGCCCAATCTACTTAATCAATAACAATACCGGACCCAGGGCTGGTGGAACTTTAGTGGCAGCCACAGAGAGGATGAATTTACCTCTGGAAGAAGCAGCCAGAAATTTAACTCAAGCGATCTTACCTGTAGATGAAGTAATTAGTGCATACAGGAACAGAATTGAGCAAGGGGAGATTTTTGAACAGGCAGTGGAGCTGTTAGATCAAGGTCAACATGACATTTTCGCAGCCGTAGCCCAAAATGTTCAATCAAAGCTAAATGAGGTTGGTTTTGAAGTAAAGGTTACCCCTGAGTCAGAGCTGTTATCTTTAAGTCAGGATATCATTGAACAAGTTAATCCTGTCTGGAGGAATACAGGCTTTATGTTTTCAACCGAGAAAGGCGTGAAGATCCTAAAAAAAGGCGGGCGGCTAACAGCTACTGGCAAGAGTTTAGTTTCATTGCTAGGGTTATCTCAGCCAGTGCTAGAGAGCGGTGGGAAGACTATGCCGATCTTTATTGATGCCTCCACTGATGCGCTAGATAGCGTTAATGTTTTTTCTTCTTTGCCTGAGTTTGGTCAGGCTGCGCTCTTACCAGGTGCAGGAGTCTCATTTGCCGGAGGAATTGCTAGTGGTACTCAAGGCGAAGCCCTAACATTAAGCGAACTGACTGCTACTTTCAAAGCCAAATGTCCAGCTGGGTCTTTGTTATCAGCTTTAAGGCAGATGGTTTTAACCACACCGGTAGCTAAAGACAAAGGAACTATTCTGTCGCTTTATGATTTTAGAGACAATGATAGTTTAGTTGATGCTTTAGTGGGTTCTTATAAACTCTCATTAGAGTTTAAACGAGAGATGGATGAGTTAATTGATAATTTAAGAGCCAGAGTTGGTAGTTTCCGAGTCTCAGATAAAAATGAAGATAAATGGTTGCAATTTTTACCTCAAAGAACAGCTGCCCTCTTAAATGTTAAGATAGGTGAGGTTTTAAATTTTATGAATAACTTTAGTCCGCTTAAAAATCCAGAGGATATTGGTCTAGCAGTTAAAAGACAAGGTTACAGAGGCAAAGAGATGGATGCTAAAATTCTGGAGTATGCGACTGGTCAACAAAAAGGGCTTTTCTATCGGAATAACTATTTTTTCAATGTTATTAGATCTATTTTAAGGCAGCAAGAACGGATTGTTTCTTTGACACAGCATGATTTCAATTTACTTGAAACAGCTATTAAATTTTGTCTAAGGAGGTTAGGATATGATATCGTCTGATTGTATTTTTTGTCAGCTGACTTCGGATGAAATTTTAGTTCCTGAACAGAGATTAAGGGAAGAGTCAGATTATTATCTGATTCTATCACTTCATCCTCAAACTAAAGGGCACACTCTTTTAATACCTAAAAAACATTTTAGCTCTTTAACAGAGATACCTAAGGAGTTACAAGCTATCTTGTTTCAAGAGGCTATTAAAGAAGCTGAGTACATCCAAAATAGCCTGGGGGCTAAGGCTTATATCTTAAGAGTTAATAATATGCTCTATAAACTAGAGAGTCGCGATAAAGGGCATGTGGGGCATATTCATATCCATATTATCCCTCGCTACAAAAGTGGTGAGAAATTATTGGAAAAGAATGAACCAGCAAGCAAAGAATCATTGATGGAAATCAGGAGAAAATTGGTTCGTGGAGTACAATCTAATGATGATAAACAAAAAAAGGTTAATTAAGACATTTTTAGAACTAGTGAGAATTGATAGTCCTTCTGGGGAAGAGGGAGCTGTGGCTAAGGAGGTGGCTAAAAGGTTAAAGGATTTGGGTGGGAAGGTAGAGTTTGACCAGTTCGGTAATTTAATTACCAGATTTGCAGGAAATGGTGAACCCTTTATGATTAATGTTCACTTGGATACTGTGGAACCTGGCAGGGGGATTAAGCCTAAAGTGGTTGGTAACATCATCAAAACAGATGGCTCAACCATTTTGGGAGCTGATAATAAAGCAGGGGTAGCTTTGGTTCTGGAGGCTTTAACTGTCGCTCAGGAGAAAAAGCTAAATTCAAAAGCTTTAGAGGTGGTGATGACCTTGGGCGAAGAAGCAGGGCTTGTAGGAGCTTTGAATCTTGATTATTCCAAAATTGCGGCCCGTCAAGGAGTCACTTTTGATGGGCACGCTGACGTGGGCCATGTCAATGTCTCGGCTCCTGGATATTATCGAGTTGATGTTACCATCATTGGCCGTAGTGCTCATGCTGGAGTGGAGCCGGAAAAGGGTATCTCAGCTATTGAGATCGCCTCTAAAATAATTAGCAACCTCTCATTGGGCAGAATTGATGAAGAGACCACCGCTAATGTGGGCTTAATTGAGGGAGGTAGCGCCCGCAACGCTGTTTCGGAAAGAGCTCATTTTAAGGCGGAAATTAGAAGCCGAGATTCAGAAAAATTGGAAAAACACAGACAACATTTTCAAGAGGTTTTTGATAGGTTTGACAAGCAGTATGAGCAGGCTGTTTTGGAAATAGATATGAAACGGGAGTTTGATCCCTATAAATTCGCGCCAGACCATCCAGTGATTCAGATGGTGTTAGAAATTTATAAAAAACTAAAAATTAAACCTAGTTTGGAGCCCACTGGTGGGGGATCAGATGTTAATATCTTTAATGAGCATGGTTTGGAGGTAGTATGTGTGGGCACAGGAGTTTATGGCATGCACACCATCAGAGAATATTTAAATATTGAGGAGTTTGTCCAAGCAGCCCAGTTCTGTTATGCTTTAATAGATTCAGGAGACAAATAAATGAAGAAAAGAATCTTAACAGGGGATAGGCCTACATCTGATAGCTTTCATTTGGGAAACTATGTTGGATCACTTGCCAATAGAGTGAAACTGCAGGATGAATATGAAACCTTTATAGAGGTGGTGGATTTACATGCTTTAACAACCCACTTTGATAGAACTGCTGATTTAGAGAAAAACATCAGAGGTTTAATGCTGGGATATTTATCAGTTGGTTTGGATCCTAATAAGGTAACTTTTTGTCTGCAGTCTAAAATTCCTGAAATAGTTGAATTAGCCTATTTCTTAAGTTTATTAACACCCAGACCACTTTTAGAAAGACAGCCTGCTCTAAAAGAAAAGCTGGATCATGGAGAGCAAGACACTGTAGGATTATTCTATTACCCGGTACTTATGGCTGCTGATATTTTGACTCCAAGAGCAAATTTAGTGCCTGTGGGTAAGGATCAAAAGGCTCATGTAGAATTTGCCAGAGATATGGCGATCAAATTCAATAATCTATACGGAGATGTTTTTCCAATTCCAGAACCTTTAATAGGGGAAGTACCAACTTTACCAGGTACTGACGGACAAGGAAAAATGGGAAAATCCTTGAATAATGCTATTTTCCTGACAGATTCCGAAGAAGAGGTAGAAAAGAAGGTCATGAGCATGTATACAGATCCGAAAAGAATACACCCAACAGACCCGGGGACCGTGGAAGGAAACCCTGTATTTATTTATCTGGATGCCTTTGGTGCTGAGAGTGATAGAGCTCAGATAGGCAAATTTAAAGAGGCTTATACAAAAGGCCAAGTTGGTGATATTGAGGTAAAAAAGTACCTGATAAAAGTTTTAAATAATTTCCTGCAGCCTATCAGAGAAAATCGAGCTCGTTTCGAGCGAGATCCTAAGCTTGTCGAACGGATCTTAAAAGAGGGAACTGAAAAAGCCAGATCAGAAGCCCAAAAAACTTTGTTAGAGGTTAAGAAGGCTATGAGACTTGATTATTTTAGGTAATTGCTTTTTGTTTAACAATGTTATACAATGATTAAGATTAAAGGTTTGAATTGGAATCAGTGGCGTGAGGAACATATCTCAAGACACGGAGTTTTGCCAGATGAGGTAGAAGAAGTTGTTTTTGGTAAACATTATGATGTTAAAACAAAGCAAGGTAGGTATAGACTGATTGGGCAGACAGGTAGTGGACGTTATTTAGTCATTATAATTGAGCCTGCTGATTATGGTTGGTTTGATCCAATAACAGCTAGAGATGCTGCTAAAAATGAAAAGAAACTCTATTTGAAAAAGATAAAATAACTATGACTACAAATAAAAGAAAAAAAAGCAGAATCCCAAGATTCAAAAGCTATGAAGAAGAAGTGGAGTGGTGGGATACTCATGATACAACCGAATTTGAAGATGAATTTAAGCCTGTTAAGCTTGAATTTGTAAGACCTTTGCAACATATTTTAGGGGTAAGAATGGATGGGAAAACCCTGACCCAACTTACAAAACTAAGCGCTAAATTAGGTGTAGGTCCATCAACTATGGTCAGAATGTGGATTATGGAAAAGTTAAAATCACTTGGTAGGAAACCTAAACAATCTGAAATTTCATCTCAGGTAACACTACATCAAATTAAAAAACCCAAAAAACTTTAACTAAAGTTAAAAAAGTTATGAAGATTGATTATTTCTAATCAAGAAGTACCAAGTATTCCAAGAAATCTTGTAATTTGGTACTTGGAAAACTTATAAATCATGATTACTATAGATGATTTTGCCAAAGTTGAATTAAGAGTGGGTACTGTTTTGGAAGCAGAAGAGGTGGAAGGATCTGAAAAACTAATTAAATTAGAAGTTGATTTAGGAGAAGAAAATTCTAGGCAGATTTTAGCAGGAGTTAAACAGTGGTATAAACCGAAAGATTTTGTGGGTAAACAGGCAGTAGTTGTGGTAAATTTAGAACCGCGCACTATGATAGGACTTGAGTCACAGGGGATGATGCTTGCAGCTGATACAAAGAATGGTCCAGTTTTCTTAACTGTTCCTAAAAAGGTCCCTCCAGGTATCAAAATCCGTTAATTTATGTTAGTATTCTTTTACTTGTGGTGAGCGAACTTGTACTGAGCATAGTCGAAGTAGTCGAACCATGGCCAATAACCATAAAAAAAAATTTAATGGTCGGATCATATCCATCCTTAAAGGAGTGGCTGTTTATGCACTTATTGCTGTTGCTTCCTTGATCTTTTTTTATCAATTGTCAGGCTCCTCAATTCCTTCAAATGAGGTACCCATTTCACAGATTATAAATATGATCAAAGAGGGAAAGGTGGAGAAATTATCTTTGGAAGGAGATAAAGTATCTGCTCAAATCAAAGATTCTGATGAAAAACTAATGTCCAGAAAAGAGGCGGGTGAGTCAATTTATAAAATCCTGGATTCCTCAGGAGTTGATCCCAAATTAACCACAGTTGAGATTAAAGATATTTCTTTTCAAGAGGCCTGGCTTAATGTTTTAGGGGCGATCTTACCAATTCTTTTGATGGTGGGATTTTTCTTTTTAATCTTCAGAAACGCCAAAGAAGCAGGAGGGGGAATTTTTTCTTTTGGCCAATCCAGGGCTCGCCTTTTTACCAAAGATGCTCCACAGATTAAATTTTCCGATGTGGCAGGAGCAGATGAGGCCAAAAAGGAACTTGAAGAGATAGTTGATTTTTTAAAAAGTCCCGCAAAGTATAAAGAGATTGGGGCCAGAACGCCCAAAGGAGTACTTTTGGTGGGTCCACCCGGATGTGGAAAAACGCTAATTTCGCGCGCCGTAGCAGGAGAAGCCGGAGTGCCATTTTATTCAATTGCCGGATCTGAGTTTATGGAAATGTTGGTAGGTGTTGGTGCTTCCCGCGTTCGTGATATGTTTGTTCAAGCCAAAAAGAGCGCTCCAGCCATTATTTTTATAGATGAGATTGAATCAATTGGCAGAATGCGCGGTTTTGGCATGTCAGGAGGGCATGATGAGAGAGAGCAAACCCTAAATCAGATACTAGTGGAGATGGATGGATTTACTCCTAATGAGAGCGTGATAGTGCTGGCAGCCACCAACAGGCCAGATCTGCTGGATCCGGCCCTGGTCCGTCCAGGCAGATTTGACAGGCGGGTGGTTTTAAATATGCCGGATATTGAGGAGCGAAAAGATATCATCAAACTTCATATGAAGGGTAAACCCTTTACAGATGATGTTGACATCGAGAGACTGGCCAGACGTACAGTTGGTTTTTCCGGAGCGGATCTGAGTAACATGTTAAATGAAGCAGCAATTTTAGCAGCTCGGGAGGGCAAAAAAGCAATCGAGGCTAAAGATTTGGAAGAGGCTGCCACTAAAGTTAAACTGGGGCCACAGCGAAAAAGGATGCAGACTGAAAAAGACAGAAAATTGGCAGCCTATCATGAGGCAGGTCATGCCATTGTAGGGCACCACTTGCCCAATATTGATCCGGTTCATAGAATCACCATAGTGGCCAGGGGTATATCCGGGGGTCACACCATGTTTCCTCCAACAGAGGACAGGTCAAATGAAACCAAATCAAGACTGTTGGAGCAAATATCAACAGCTTTGGGTGGTCGGGCAGCAGAGGAGATGGTATTTGGGGATTTATCAACCGGGGCTGCCAATGACATTGAGATTGCCACCTCCATTGCCAGAGAAATGGTGGTGGAGTATGGCATGTCTTCTTTGGGGCCGATTAATATCAAGTCCCGGTCCATGTTTGGTCTTTGGCCCAGGATGTCGGATGAAGGAGGGGATGTTTCCGAATCAATGCAATCAAAAATAGATGTGGAAATAAAAAAGATTATTGATGCCTGTTATAAACAAGCTCAAAAAATCTTAAAGATGGAAAGAGTCAAGCTTGATAAAGTGGCCAAAACCCTGCTTGAAAAAGAAACTCTGGATACTGATGAATTTGAAAAACTGGTGGGAAAGAAAAAAAGTTGACATTTAATTTAAGGTAGACTAATATAGTGTTAAAGATGCGCGTTACCATTGTCTTGGCAGTTTTGGCTTTATCCTTAACCCTCTTTTTATCCAATTGCTCAACAGCCTATGCCCAGGAAGAAGATTTGGTTGCCGTAGCTCCTGAACCTGAGGCTGTGGAGATTGGTGAATCTTTGGTTCATCCGGCCTCCCCGCTGTATTTTTTAAAAACTTTAAGAGAGCAAATTGAACTGGCCTTCTCTGTCAGCAGTGAGGCTAAATTAAACAGAGAACTGGAGTTTGCCCAAAGAAGACTAAGAGAGGTTAAGTCTCTTATCAAAGTAAAACAGCAGGAAATGATCCAGCCCACTTTGGATAAATATCTCAGGCATATTACTCAAGTTGGGCAGTTTTCACAAAGCGGTAATGACAGTTCAGTCAGAGCAGGTGAAGCTATTTCCAGGCATGTGGATGTTTTGGCCCGGGTTTATGATCAGGTGGGAAATCCTTCTGCCAAGGCAGCTATATTGGAAAGTTTAAAGCGGGCAGAGCAGCACAACAGAGAGCTTCTTACAAAACTGGATATTACCAGACAACAGCAACTGATCAGAAAAATTGCTGCTCATCAGGCCCTTGCCTGCAGATTCTTAACCAGGGAAGCAACAACCTCAAGTTTGGCTGATGATCAAAAACAGGCTTTGAAAGAAAGAGTAATAGGGTGCAGGGAAAATGTTAGAGAGAAGCTTAAAGATGAGATTTTGGATTTACGAAAAAAACGCCAGAATATCAAGGAAGAAGTGATCAATCAACAAAGAGATCGCCGCAGTTCCACTCCATCCTCAACTGCTCAATGATCATTAGAATTTAACCCCAAGTAGTGTTACAATTTGAGCATGAATCGGGCTTTGCTCAGGACAAGAAGACTGGTTCTGATTGATGGTAACGCTCTGTTGCACAGGGCCTATCATGCCACTCCTCCTTTTACCACCTCCAAGGGTGAGTTGGTTAATGCGGTTTATGGCTTTTCCTCCATGATTTTAAAAGCTTTAGCTGATCTGAAGCCAGACTTTTTAGGCTTAACTTGGGACGAAAAAGGACCTACCTTTAGACATCAAGCCTACACTCAGTATAAAGCAACCCGTGGTCCAGCTGATGATGGTTTATCTTCTCAATTTGACAGAGTTTATCAAGTAGCCAAAGCTTTTAATATTCCTCAATTTAGTCTTTCTGGATATGAAGCTGATGATTTGATAGGTACTTTAGCTACCCAAGCCAAAAAACAAAAAAACCTCGAGGTGATAGTGATCACGGGGGATAGAGATATTATGCAGTTAATTGATAAAAATATAAAGGTGTTAATGCCTAGGAAAACTCTCCAAGATGTGGGGCTTTATGGAGTCAGCGAGTTTGTGACAAGATATGGTTTTGAACCAAGTAAGTTAATAGATTATAAGGGCCTAGCTGGAGATCAATCTGATAACATCCCTGGGGTGAATGGGATAGGGGAAACTTGGGCTACCAAGTTAATCCAACAATTTGGTTCAGTGGAAAAAATCTATCAACCAAAAAATTTAAAAACTCTGCCTACTAGGTTGCAAACTCTACTAGCTGAGGGAGTAGAGCAAGCTGTGATGAGTAAAAAACTGGCAACTTTGGATTTGAAAGCCCCAATTAGGTTGGATTTAAAAGCATGTGAAGTGCACGATTTTGATAAACAGGAGGTGATTAAGTTGTTTGAAGAGCTGGAGTTTAGAAGTTTGATTGGAAGGATCCCAGGTGCTTCTGTCATCCTGAACGCTAGTGAAGGATCTCAAGACTTAAAATCTAGAGATTCTTCTCCTTCGGCTAATGCTCAGGATCAGAATGACAAAACAACAAATTTAGATCAAGAAGTGGAAAAAGTCCTACAGAAAATGTCTAAAACCGGAGTTTTAATAGATTTGAAGTTTTTAAGCAAATTAGGGAAAGATTTAAAAGGCAGACTACAAAAACTTGAGAAAGAAATTTACTCAAAAATAGGCCATCAGATTAATTTAAACAGTCCAAAGCAATTATCAGAAGTGCTTTTTGATGAGCTAAACTTACCTGTTTTTAGAAAAACCAAAACCGGTAGATCAACAGATGAGGAAACACTACATGAATTGGCAACGGCCCATCCTGTGGTGCCGATGCTTTTGGAATATCGCCAGCTTTTTAAACTGGTATCCACCTATATTGATGCTCTGCCTAAATCAGTGGGTCAGGATGGTCGGATACATTCCACTTTTAATGTTGAAGGCGCTGCTACAGGTAGACTTTCCTCACAAAATCCTAATTTACAAAATATTCCCGTGAAAGGGGAGGAGGGTGGGGAAATTAGAAAAGCCTTCCTTGCTCCAAAAGGAAAGATAATTTTGGCAGCAGATTATTCCCAGATTGAGCTGAGGATTATGGCTCATCTGGCTGATGATACTAATTTAAAAAGAGCATTCGATGAAGGTTTGGATATTCATGCAGCAACAGCTTCAAAGATTTTTAAAGTACCTATTGATAAAGTAAGCAAACAGCAAAGAATGGTGGGGAAAACAATGAACTTTGCAACATTGTATGGCCAAGGTCCACATGCTTTGTCCCGTCAGCTAAAAATTTCATTTGAGGAAGCAAGAACTTATATTACTGAATACTTTGAACAATTCTCAAAGGTTCGAGAATGGATGCAAAAAACTTTGGAATTTGGATATGAGAATGGCTATGTAGAAACTATTTGGGGAAGAAAAAGATATATCCCAGAACTTAAAACTAGCAATAGAATGATCAAGGCAGCAGGGGAGAGAATGGCTATTAATCACCCAGTACAGGGAACCCAAGCTGACATTATTAAAAAAGCTATGGTGGAAATCTCCTCTGTCATTGCGAGCGAAGCAAAGCAATCTTGTTCAATGATCCTGCAAGTGCATGATGAATTGTTATTTGAATGTGATGGTTCGACAAGCTCACCACAAGTCCACAAAGTGGCCTTGATGGTCAAAGACAAAATGGAAAATGCTATAAAGTTATCTGTGCCAGTGGTTGTGGACCTGAAAATAGGCCCAAACTGGGGAGAAATGAAACCCTTATGAGAGAAACAAAAAGTGATTTACCAGAATCATGGGGAGATTATCCACCTAATTTAGAGATAATTCCTGGAATTGTATTGATTGATAATGTTGCTACTCCATTAAACCCCGATAGGCCAGAAACTGTGGAGAGAGTAAGGGATAAGGCTGTTGAATTTTTAATACGACCAGATAATGATGGCATTTTGGCTAAGGTTAAGGAGGGTAAACATATTTTTGCTTTTGTCTCTGGTCATGGAAAAGCGCTACTGATTGCAGCAGGAGCGACAGCTGTAGCAGCGACTGGGATGGCAGTGACAGTAGCTGTCGCTCTTCACAGACGTAATGAAGAGCCAGACAATAAAAAAAAGATAATTAAACCTCGGTGATCCTAATGATTGTCGTCATCAAGAAGAATCTGGACAGGTTGTGGTAGAATAAGTAATGCCTAATTATCTGGTAACCCACATTAATCCCCATCTGGATGACATCTCAGCTATCTGGCTTTTTAAAAAATTTCATCCTGACTTTTCTAATGCCAAGATTGAATTTATCTCTCAAACTGCTGGTGGTAAGTTCCTAGAAGAAAGGGGAGATCTAGTTTATTTTGGAGTAGGTAGAGGTAAATATGATGAACATAAAGGAGATTTAAAAGATTGTGCTACATCTTTACTTTGGAAAGAGATTAGAGAAAGTGATTTAAAACCTAAAGATGAGATAGAAAGATTAGCCCTAAATGAACTAGTAGAATGGGTCAGGATGATTGATTTGGGAATCTCTCCTTACGAGTTTGACTCTTTTTCTGTGCCTGCTTTTATTAGACCCATGAAAAGTAATCAAGAAGATTCTCTAGAGGGAGTGAAATTAGGAGCAGCTATTTTAGATAGAATTCTAGAGGTTGTAAAAAAAGAGCAACAAGCGCTGATCGATTGGCATTCTGCGATAGAATTTAAATCTAAATTTGGCAAAAGTTTTGCCATTAAATCTCACTTTGTAAACAGAGCCTTCTGTAAAAAACAGGGTGGGGAATTATTTTTAATGTATGATCCTAAATATGGTAGTGTTCAGTTTTTTACTCCTGTAGAGGAGATAGATCTAGAACCAATTTATCAAAAAATTAAGGAAATTAAACCAGAGGAAGAGTGGTATTTACATCAATCTCACCACATGGTTTTATGCGGCTCCTCAGCAGCCCCAGATGCAAAACCAACCAAGCTGTCGTTTGAACAACTGATGGATGTGGCAAAATCTGTTTAATTACGTAATGCATTACGTAACTCATTACGTAACTGGACAATTTCTACTGGGTGAATCTAAAGGTGGAAAGGATTTGGTTAAATGCTTCCTCATATAGAGAGAATTCTTTATCACCTACTTTTATTAATTTAGGTAGGCTAAATGATATTTCTGAATTTTTTCCATTTATATGCACAAATGATGAAGCACAAGAATACGTATCAGGAAAGCTATTTATCCAAATTACATTGAAATGATCATAACACTCTTGTTTTGGTTTGTAGCCCTCCCCGCCCGCTCCTTCTGGGAAGCAGAGAGGATTTGATTTTGTATTCACATACTTTTTCAAAAACTTACTGCCACTAATATCCACCTCCTCCACTTTTGCCGCTATTGAGCATACACCGCCTACTCCCTCTAAGTAGTAAGAAAAACTAAATTCATAACCATCTTTTGTTAAAATAACCGAACTTGTATTTGGGGAGGCAATAGCATTATTATATGTTGCGGGTTCCACTTTAGATGTATCCAAGATCCAATCTTCCGGATACTTGAAAGAGTAACCATAAGTACTATTTGTATATGTTTTCCAGTTGGTAGTGGGATTCTCCACCTTCGCTGAAGCTTCGGTGGACAAGGGGGATGGTTGAGGAGAGGAGGTAACCACTGGAGTCTGAGTTTTAGGTGCAGTTAGTCTGCCCAGGAAAAATATCCCTCCGGCCAAAGCTAGTAAAATTACTATTCCAGCCAATATTAAAACCTGTGTTTGCCCTTTTTGCATGGTTTAATAATAACACAATTTATTCTTCGGTTCATTTTTATACACTCATACGTATGGGTGTATATTTTGTTTCCATGCAAAAAGTCTATATACTAAACTTATGAACTGGGGATTAATAATTAACATCGTCATCAGGCTTTCTATCCTTTACTTTTTAGGAGAAGTTTTGCTTTTTCCGGATGATCCCAGATTTGCCGGCAAAGCTATTCCCATTAGAAATTTTATTATTGTGATCACTTTAAGTTTACTTTTTCCTGTATTGTATTTTTGGAAGAAAAAATGGTTCGACTGGTTCGGTTACTCTCACCACAAGTTCGCTCACCACAAGTATCCATTTTGGTGGGATAATCTTTATTTATCCATTTTCTGGCTGGATATGGCCGGGAACTCTTTTAATTTATATGATTCTTACTTTTACTTTGATTTAATCCCTCATTTTCATTCCACAGCTGCTTTAGCAGCAGTACTTTTGGGTGCTTTCGGCTGGAGTTTTTGGGGTGGGGTGGGGCTGGCAAATATTATTCATCTGTTACTTGAAGCCCAAGAATATTACACTGATGTATTTTTAAAAACTCACAATGTCAGAGGAACTTTTGATGTGGTCAATGATTTGGTAGTAGGAGTAATAGGGACCATACTTTATGGACTGATCTATTTATGGCTTACTAAATGGCGAAAAAAAATGATATCATAAGGAAGCCCTTCGACCCATTCGATTAACACTCAGGGTCGTACTGAGTGGAATCGAAGTACGACTTCGCTCAGGGTAAATTTTTATGGATAAAAATTTAAAAGTAGCTTTGATACATGACTATTTAAAAGAGTATGGTGGCGCTGAGAGGGTTTTGGAAGCCTTACGTGAGATTTGGCCGGATGCTCCTTTGTATACAGCTTATGTAAATTTGGATGCAATGGGGGAAAATGGAAAGAGATTTAAAGACTGGGATATAAGAACATCAGGTTTGCAAAAATTTCCATTTGCAAATCAACTTCTTTCTCCCTTCAGATTATTTGCGCCAATGATGTTTGAAAGTTTTGATCTATCTGAATATGACTTGGTGATTTCCTCTTGTAACACCTATTTTGCCAAGGCTGTTATTACCAAACCAGAAAGCCTGCATATCAGCTATATCCATACTCCACCGCGTTATTTATATGGGTATGCAACTTCTTTTAACTATAAAAAACACTGGTGGACCAGGGTGTTTGGGGAACTGGCCAACCATATTTTGCGAATTTATGATTTTGAAACCTCTCAGAGGCCTGATATTTTGGTGGCTAACTCAAAAAATGTGGCCCAAAGAATTAAAAAATTTTACAGAAGGGATTCGGTGATGATATATCCACCTGTGGATATATCTGTCATTCTAAACTCCGTGAAGAATCTCAAGATTAAACCTGGAGATCCTTCGGCAAAGCCTCAGGATGACAAAAAATATTTCTTAGTTTTAAGTAGACTAGTAAGGGGAAAGGGAGTGGATGTAGTGGTGGAAGCTTGTGGGAAGTTGGGTTTACCACTTAAGGTTGCCGGGGATGGACCGGAAATTGCCCCACTTCGCCAAGGCTCCGCGGGGTTCAAAAATATTGAATTTTTAGGATGGGTGTCTGATCAGGAGAGAGTAAGACTTTTGCAAAATGCCAAAGCATTGATTGTGGCATCCGAAGATGAGGATTTTGGTATAGTGCCTGTTGAGAGTATGGCCACAGGAACTCCAGTAATAGCCCCAAAGGCTGGTGGGTTTTTAGAAAGTGTGGTGGATGGTAAGACTGGTTTACTTTACGGAGGTCCTGGCACGGTAACAACAGACAATCTTATGGCAGCTTTAAAAAAGTTTGATCCTGCCAAATTTAAACCTGAAGACTGCCTAAGGCAATCTCAAAAATTTTCCAAAGAAAGGTTTAAGGAAGAGATTTTAGATCTTGTCCAAAAACATGCCAGAACTTCCTGAAGTAGAAACTATCAAACTAGGTTTAGAAAAGAAAATAGTTGGTTTAATCATTAAGAAAATTCAAATACTTTCTGCTAAATCTTTCTTAAATCAAAATGGTAAACCCTTCGACCCTTCGGCCTCGCTCAGGGCGGGCTTCACTCAGGGCTTACAGGGTAAGAAAGTGCTCAATATCTGGAGAAAAGGTAAGTATATAGGAGTGGACGTCGTCCCTGCGAATGCAGGGATCCAATTAGAAAACTCTAGTTCGGAATTGGATTCCCGCCTCCGCGGGAATGACGTTGGGGTAACCTTACTTTTTCATCTGAAAATGACAGGCCAGCTCATATATGAGGACGGCAAACGTTTTGTTGGTGGCCATCCAACTCCTGATATGGTGGGTAAAATGCCCAATTCCCATACCAGGGTTATTTTTAGCTTCAGTAATGGATCCCATCTTTATTTTAATGACCAGCGGCGCTTCGGCTGGATTAAAGTGATGCCCACTGTCATCCTGAGCGAAGCGAAGGATCTAAAAAACTTAGGGCCAGAGCCCCTGGAAAAAGGATTTAGCTGGCAAGTATTAAAAGAAAATCTTTTAAAACATAAAAATATGCCTGTGAAAGTGGCGATTATGGATCAAACAGTGGTTTCCGGAGTGGGAAATATTTATGCCAACGAGGCTTGTTTTAATGCCAAAATTGATCCCCGCACTAAAGTGGTTAATCTGATTGATAAACAGTTTCAAGCACTGTATGACGGGTTGATCAGGGCGCTAAGGGATGGTATTAAGCATGGTGGTTCCACCAGGGCCCATTTTGTGGATACTGAGGGTCACAAAGGCTATTTTTTAGACTATGCTTTTGTTTATGGTAGAGATAGACATCCGTGCAAGATCTGTGGAACAGAAATTAAAAAGGTACAATTGAGAGGAAGGGGAACATACTTTTGTCCAAAATGTCAGAAATTTTAGTTGTTCTTCCTGGATGGACTAGGAGTGAGAGATCATATAAAAGGTTAGTTGATAGTGCCCCCAAGGGTTATAAAGTGATTGTCGCCAATCACCATGAGATTATCCCTACTGGCAATATCGATGATTTTATAGATCAGTTTGTCAGTTTCCTTAAAGCCAGAAATCTTAATAAGGTGAGTTTAATAGGACATTCTTTAGGTGGAGCTATGGCCATGGAGTTTGCTATGCACTATCCTGAAATGGTTGATAAGTTATATCTGGTAGATTCAGCTGGAGTTTATGGTCAAGAGACTATTTTTGAACTTTCCAATAATTTGCTGCGAAATTTATTCACCAGGGGGCATACGAAGTTAGTCAAGTTTTTCACCAATTCAGGATATCTTATAAGAAAACTTCCCATGCATATAAAACTAGGGCGTTATGCCTTTAAAGTAGATTTAAAAGAACAAGGATCTAAAATTAAAAACTACACCATTATTATGTGGGGTGAAAAGGATGTTTTAAACTCTTTATGGCAAGGTAGAGCACTACAAAAAGCCATTCCAAGGTCTAAATTGATAGTACTAAAGGATCAAGGACACGACTGGATTGTGTACTCCCCCCATCTTTTTTGGCAAAATATTTAGGATAGAGTATAATTCTTGTTATGTCCTCTCAGCCAACTTTTACTGATGTTTTAAAAAATAAAGCCTTTAGATATTTATGGATTAATCAGCTATTGCTTCAGCTGGTCTATAATACCTTAAACTTTGCCCTTATTATTTGGGTTTTTAAACTGACAGATTCCAATTTTGCTGTTTCTGCCCTGATTTTATCAATTTATGTTCCTTCATTTTTATTTGGCTTTTTTGCAGGAGTTTTTGTGGATATGGCAGACAGAAAAAAAATTATTCTTTGGATTGATTTTTTACTGGCTCTCTCCATGCTTATTTTTCTATTTGTTAAAAATTCATACCCTTTAATTTTACTGAACACTTTTTTTATGAGCTCTTTATCTCAATTTTTTGCCCCTGCCGAATCCTCATCAATCCCCATGGTGGTTGAGAAAAAACAACTGCTGCCTGCCAATTCTTTATTTTCTCTGACTTTGTATGGCTCTGTGGCGGTGGGATATTCAATGGCCGGGCCAATCCTTTCTTTTTTTGGTATCAATGCCATTTTCCTGATTGGTTTTGTATGTCTTTTTCTGGCCTTTCTTTTATCCGGTAACTTGCCAAAAATTGTGGCCTCAAGCAACAGACGTTTGGAAAACTTTTTACTGACAGTTAATCTGAAAAAACTAATTGGGGTGGTTTTGGAGGAGACTAAAGATACTTTAAGTTTTATCAGGGGAAGGCTAAATGTGGTCACGTCCATCATACTGCTGTCAGCGGTTCAGGGAGTGATTGGCATTTTGGCAGTGGTATTTTCCTCTTATATGGAAAGGGTGCTAAAAATTCATGCCACTGATGCCTCATATGTTTTAATGCTTCCTTTGGGACTGGGGATGGTATTGGGGGCTCTTTTTTTAGGCAAATTTGGCGCCAGAATACCCAAAAGAGCCTTTGTTCTTCCTGCCATAACTTTGATTGGGGTGTTATTTTTTTTGGCGGGAATCACCCCGACTTTGGCCCAACTGATCCAAGCAGCTGATTTACCCCTGGAAATTCCCAAGTTGCGTTTTTTCCATGCAGCGCCAACTCTTTCCACATTTTTTAGTTTGGGAGCTTTTATTATGGGAGTTTGCAGTGTGGTAATTATTATTTCCTCGCAAACAATACTTCAGGAAAATACCAATCAAAAAATAAGAGGTAAAGTTTTTGCCACCCTTTTTGTGACCATGAATGCTTTTGCCGCCATTCCGGTACTTTTGACAGGAGCCTTATCTGATTTTTTTGGAGTTACCCCTATTTTTATGAGCTTGGGAGTGATTATTTTTATCACAGGAATCCTGGCTGGGAAACCGGCCATCTTTTTTGCAGAACACAGGCTGCCTTTTAGAATCAGAGAATTTTTGGGCTTGGGACATTGGGAGAGGTAATGTTTCTTAAAAATTTAAATTTAGTAAATTTCAGAAATTATTCTGCAATTAAGTTAACATTTGATCAAAAATCTACCATTTTAGTAGGTAATAATGGAGTCGGTAAATCCAATCTTTTAGAATCTATTTATTTTCTCTCGACCGGCAAGTCTCAAAGAGTGGAAAATGAGGATGAGTTAATAAAGAGGGGTGAGGAATTTGCCAGAGTGGAAGGGTTTGTGGTGGATGGTGGAGAGAGGAAACTTTTGGCAGTTCTCAATAGAGCAGATCAGGTCAATCCTGCCCGAAAGAAAGTTTTGGTTAATGGTATCTTAAGAAGAGTGGTTGATTTTATAGGGAATCTGCCGGCAGTAATTTTTTATCCTTCAGATATAAATATGGTCACAGGCTCTCCATCTTTGCGAAGATGGCATCTGGATCTGGCGCTGGCCCAAGTTGATCCGCAGTACAAGCGGTCATTGACTTTATACGAGCAGTTTTTGTCATCAAGAAACAGGGTATTAAAAAGAATTAGAGAAGGACAAGGTAAGGTGGATGAGCTAGACTTCTGGACAGATGAGCTGGTTAAGTTGGGGAAAATGATCAGTGACAGGAGAGGGGAGTTTTTTGAGTTTATTAACAGTCTGGAGAGCCCGTTGGGAGAGTTTAGGTTTGAATACAGAGAAAGTGAAATATCTGTTGAGAGGTTGGTAGAAACTAATGGTAGGGAAGTGGCAGCAGCTGCCACATTAATTGGGCCACACCGAGACGACTTTGTCGTCGAGGGATCTGGTCGTGATTTAGCACATTTCGGTTCCCGAGGTGAACAAAGAACAGCCACCTTAGCATATAAGCTGGCTCAACTGGAATACATGGCCAAAATTTTAGATAAAAGACCAATACTTTTATTGGATGATATCTTTTCAGAGCTGGATGCTGATCATAGAGCTCATGTGGTGGAGGTGGTGGGTAAACAGCAAACTATCATTGCCACAGTAGAACTGGAAAATATTCCTAAGGATTTTTTAGATCAAGCCAGGATTTTAAGGGTGGAGGATGGAAGAATTACGCAATACTAATTCTTGTTGGAAAAGCGGGATGCCAGGCGGGACAGTTGATAGGTGATAAAGACAGCAAAAGCTGTAATGATGATGGCATAGATGAATTTGGAGATCACTCCTGCTTGGTCCGGGTAAAACCTTTGAATGTACTCTTTGACAAAGGTTTGTACCACCTCATTCCAGGCCAGCGCTGCTACTAGACCAAATCCAGAAGTAGAAAGAGTGACTAGTTGTTGGATCAGCTCTCTATGAAAGGATCTCTCTTCAACCTTTTTAGTATGTTTAGCCATAACTAAATAATATCATATTTGACAAAGTTCTCTAAGGCTTATAAACTACATGATGAATGTCTGGCTCTTTTGAGGATGCTCCTTGCCTAAAGTCTTTCTTTTTTGCGGGAATTGTGCAAAAATTAACAAGTGAAGAATTTTGTAAGTTCCATATCTGCCAGATTAAGCGGAGAACTGATTGTTCCATTTTTCTTAATTGCCATTTATATAGTTTTTTTGGTGGCAGTTAAAGGGGTCATCCCCACCGCGCAGGAGATTTTGGCATATTTTACCAAACTTTATCAAAGCTATGGTTATGAAATTATCTTTGTCAGCGCCTTGCTGGAAGCTTTGGTGGTGATTAATTTTTTTGTGCCCGGACTGATGGCCATGTCTTTGGGGGCTATTTTTGCCAGAGCCGGCCATTTGGAGTTGACACTGGTAATTCTTGCTGCAATTTCAGGGTTAGTGATAGGTTATACTATAGATTTTTTACTGGGTTATTTTGGATTTGGGGATATCTTAAAAAAAATTGGCTATGGCTGGGTGCTGACTAAAGCCCGGGGACAGCTTGACAAATTTGGTGATAAAGGCTTAATTTTGGGATTTGCCTATCCCAATGTGGCCTCTTTTTTATCATTGGGAGCAGGCACTTTAAAATTTAAATTTTTATATTTCTTCTTTTTGGCTGCCATATCTTCTTTATTCTGGATACCACTTTGGGGTATTTTAATTTATTCGGTAGGGGAGATTTTTTTGACTATTTTGACCCGTTATTCTTTTTTGGTGGTGACTGTGGTTATTGCCAGTTTAGTGCTTTTAAGAATGTTGAGGAAATAACATGTTTGTGCCCAAATATACCATAACTAACTCAATTTTAAAAAATATTGGCAGAATTGATGCAGCTCGTGAGGTGATCATAAATGCTCCTCTGGTACCTGTTTGGGAAGCTAAATTTAGAAAAGAGGCGCTGGAGAGAAGTATCCATCACGGAACCCATTTGGAGGGAAACCCATTATCCGAAGAACAGGTAAAAGAGGTTTTATCCGGAGAAGAGGTAATAGCCCGATACAGAGATATTCAAGAGATATTAAATTACAGAAATGTATTAAAATTTATTGATGAGGTGAGCTTACTGACCATAGAAGCTGTTTTAGAAATACACAGATTAGTGGTGGAAAAAATCCAACCTCAGGATGTGATGGGGATATTTAGAATACGTCAGGTGGTCATTCGCAATAGTTTAACAGGTCAAATTTCCTATACTCCTCCGCCGGCGGCCGAGGTGCCATTTTTGATAGAAGATTTGGTTGACTGGATCAATTCCGATGAAGCTAAAGCTATTCATCCGGTTATCAGGGCCGGTATTGTTCATTATGAACTGTCCAGAATTCACCCTTTTGTTGATGGTAATGGCAGGGTAGCCAGAGCGGTGACCACCTTGGTGATGTTTTTGGATGGCTATGATATCCGCAAATTTTTCTCCTTTGAAGAATATTTTGATCAAAATCCCATGAACTATTACTTAACGCTGCAAGCTGTATCAAATCAGCTCGTACTAGATACGCATGAGCGAGATTTAACTCCCTGGATGGAGTATTTTGTGGAAGGAGTGGCCATTGAGCTTAACCGGGTTAAAGAGCAGGTTCAAAGAATATCTGTTGATGCAGCTGTCAAGGACAAATTAGGCGGACAGGTGATGTTAAATGAGCGGCAGATGGCCATCATGGAATATCTGCACAAACATAAAGAGATGAGGAATAAAGATTTCAGAAAAATTTTCCCTGATTTTTCCGATGATACGGTCTTGAGAGAAATGAAGTTTTTAAAACAAAAGAGCCTGATTAAAAAAGTAGGCGGCACCAAAAAAGCTACTTATGTATTAAAGTAACTTTGTTTTGAATTCCAGCATCAAGGCTTTCAATTGATAAATCCTGATTAGCTGTTCCAGCAATAACTATCTGATCCTTACCAAATTCTTTAGCTGCACGTAATGCTGATTCTGCTCTACTAAAAAGAGCTTGACCATCTTTATCACCGGGAGCATCAAATTGGGCTATTCCTATTGAGGCAGTTAATTCTGAGTATTCTGGTGCTAAAGAAGGAATAGCTCTAAGCAATCTCATCGCTACTGCAACAACCTCAACTGCTGTGGTATCTTGTAAGATGATACCAAATTCATCTCCTCCCCAACGGGCTACCGTGTCAACCATCCTGGTATGTTGTTTAATCTCTTGACCTATTCTAACAAGTGTCTGGTCTGCCTCTAGAAGACCATAATTTGTGTTAACTTTTTTAAAATCATCCAGATCTAGAAGCAAAACAATAAGTGGTAGATTATTTCTAAGAGCTCGTCCAACTTCAATTTTTAATTGTGTGTTAAACCCCCGTTTATTGTAAATTTCTTCAATTAAGGAATCTAAGCCCATAGCCTCAATAATATGTAGGGCAGATCTATATTTGGCTTCATCAAGCTTTTTAGGGTCTACTTGAGAATGGAATTGTTCAAATAATAGTCCATTCTCTTTAACAATTTTTCTCACCACTCGATTGGCATCAAGTAGTTCCCGTATTCTAGGGTCACTTACATCTAATTGGTCAGCACCATTTGCGGGTGTTGATACTTCAGTTTCTACATCATCTACCATAGCTTCTATAGGGTAACTCATAGCAACATATTTTACAATATTTGCTTAATCTATTACAATCGACACATAGTGTCGTCCCTGCGAAGGCAAGGAAACTTTATGTTATTTGCAAAACTGACTGAGTATTTTGAAAAACTTGAAGGAACCTCATCAAGACTGGTCCTGATTGATATTTTGGCTGAGCTTTTTTCTAAAGTAAAGTCTGATGAGATAGCCAAGGTTTGTTATTTGCTACAAGGTAGGGTGGCCCCATTTTATGAACCATTAGAGATTGGCATGGCAGAGAAAAGTGTGGCAGCTGCCATGGCCAGAACTTATGGAATAGAACGTGAGCAGGTACTCAAAGAATATGGAAGGATAGGGGATTTAGGATTGGTAGCCGAACGTCATTCTGAACTTGTTTCAGAATCTCAAAAGAGATCCCGAAATAAATTCGGGATGACAGTAAATGAAGTATTCGAAACACTTAGGAATATAGCAAAGACCACAGGGGAGGGAACAGTGGAAAAGAAAATATCCAGCTTGGCTGGACTTTTACAAAAAGTAGACGGAATAGGTGCCAAGCATTTAGTCAGGATTCCTTTGGGAGTGTCAAGATTGGGAATTGGTGACCCGACAATTTTGGATGCTTTTGCCCTCGTATTCGCTCGGGACAGGGCCAAACGACCCATTCTTGAGGCTGCTTATAACCGCGTTTCTGATTTAGGTTTGATTGGAGAAATTTTGTGGAGTCGGGGGATTCGGGGAGTTCGGGGATTGGATGTAACTGTAGGTCGACCCATCAGATCACAATTGGCAGAAAGATTACCGGATCCAAAAACAATTCTGGAAAAATTTGGCTGGGAGGCTCATGTGCAACAAAAATTTGACGGGTTTAGAGTACAGATTCACAAAGACGGGGATAAAATTAGGTTATTCTCCAGAAATTTAGAGGAAACTACCCCCATGTTTCCGGATATTATCCAAGGAGTTTTGTCACAAGTAAAAGCAAAAACTGCAATTTTAGATTCAGAAGCCCTGGCTTTTAATCCGGTATCTGAAGAATTTTTACCTTTTCAGGAGACCACTAAAAGGCGTCGCAAATATGGAATTGAGGAAATGGCGGCAAAGCTTCCATTAAAAGCTTTTGTATTTGATGTGATGTATTTGGATGGTAAATCTTTAATGGATACTCCATTAAGAGAGAGAATCAAGCTTTTAGAATCAAGAATCAAGGGTAATGAAGTATTAATTCCAGAAGTAGGTGAGATTACGGATTCATCAGACAGAATACAGGAACTTTTTGATGATGCGCTCACTAAAGGTTTGGAGGGGTTAATTGTTAAAAGGCCCACTTCCAAATATGAGGCAGGGGCCAGGAATTTTAACTGGGTAAAACTGAAAAGACATTCAAGCGGGGAGTTAAAAGATACCATTGATTGTGTAATTTTAGGATATATTTTTGGAAAAGGAAAGAGGTCTGCTTTTGGTGCCGGGGCACTATTGGTAGGAGTTTATGATGATAAAAAAGATGAATTTGTGACAGTGTCTAAAATTGGCACAGGTTTAACAGATGAGGAATGGAGGGAGGTACACAAAAAAGCAGACAAAATCAAGGTAGATAAAAAACCAGCCAGAGTTAATGCTATCTTGGTTCCTTCTGTCTGGATAGCTCCGGAAATTGTAATAGAAGTTTTGGCAGATGAAATTACCAGATCCCCAAATCATACAGCCGGGATGGATAGAACTCCTTCGGCAGGCTCAGGACAGGCTGGATATGCCCTAAGGTTTCCTCGTTTAGTTAAATTCCGTGAGGCTGATAAAAAAGCTGAAGATGCCACTACAGTTAAAGAGTTAATTGAGATGTATAATCAACAATACCAAAAATAATATGGCATATGTAGCTGATTTGCATATTCATTCCAGGTTTTCCAGGGCATGTTCGCCACAATTGAATATTCCGAACCTAGCAGAGTGGGCAAAGCTGAAGGGAATTGATCTTTTGGGGACAGGGGATTTTTTACACCCTCTCTGGTTTGCAGAACTTAAAAGCCAGCTTAAAGAAGATGGATCAGGGTTTTTTCGTCCAAAGGACGACCAGCCTTTGGCTGGAAGTGAGGTCAAGTTTGTTTTAACTGTGGAGATTGCCTCTATTTATTCTCATAAAGGTAGAGTAAGAAGAGTTCACAATCTGGTTTTTATGCCTGATTTTGCTTCAGCTGAAGCTTTTCAAAAAGCCCTCTTATCAAGAAGGGCAACTTTAGGTTCTGACGGAAGACCGATTGTGGGGATTTCTTCCAAAGATTTATTAAGTTTAGCTTTGCAAGCATCTGAAAAGACCCTTTTTATCCCGGCGCATGCCTGGACTCCCTGGTTTGGAATATTTGGTTCAGAATCAGGGTATGATTCTTTGGAAGACTGTTTTGAAGATTTGACAGATTACATCTATGGAATTGAGACAGGACTCTCGAGCGACCCGGCCATGAATTGGCGGATAAAGGAGTTGGATAATAGATCTATTGTTTCTTTTTCTGATGCTCATTCTTTACCAAATTTGGGTAGGGAGGCAACAGTCATAGAAGGAGAGTTCAGCTATTATGGTTTATATAGAGCAATTAAAAGCCCTACCGTCATTCCTGCGAATGCAGGAATCCAATTAAACAACTCTAGTTCGAAATTGGATCCCCGCCTACGCGGGGATGACAAGGTGGCAGGAACTATTGAGTTTTATCCTGAAGAAGGGAAGTATCATTATACCGGGCATAGAAATTGCAATATTAAATATTCTCCTGAGGATACCAAAACCAAAGGGGCTACCTGCCCCAAATGCGGTCGGGGTTTGACTGTGGGGGTGATGGAAAGAGTGGAGGAGATTGCAGTTAGGGATGTTAGTGAGTTGGGGGTGATCAGGGAGAATGGGGTAATAAAAAGCCAAACAATGGCAAATAGGCCCGGATATAGAATGTTGGTGCCTTTTTTACAAATTATTTCAGAAGCATTAAAGTCCTCTGTAACAAGCCAAAAAGTATTAAATGAGTATAAAAAGTTAACAAAGATATTGGGAAATGAGCTAAAAATATTAACTAAGATTGAAACTTCTGAAATAACAAAAATATCCGACTCAAAAATAGCAGAAGGAGTGGAAAAGGCAAGATTAGGAGATTTGGTGATTGACCCAGGCTATGATGGAGTTTATGGAGTGGTGAAGATATGGCAGGATGGAGTGGATCCGGCTAAAGAGGAGCAAGTTGAAGCTCCACAATTAGGGCTTTTTGATTAAGGTCGTAGCTCGTCACAGGGTGGGATTGTGACTTCGCTGCTCCTGATATATTATGAAGATATTCAAAGATAGACAAGCAGCTGGAAAATTACTGGCTCAAAGACTTGGGGAGTTTAGGAATGTTGGGGATGCAATTGTTTTAGGTATTCCCAGAGGAGGGGTGGCAGTGGCCAAAGAAGTGGCCAGCCAGCTTAGGTTACCTTTAGATATTGTCGTCACCAGAAAAATTGGCGCCCCTAATCAGCCTGAACTGGCTTTGGGAGCTGTAGGCCCGGATGGTGAGGTGTTTTGGGAAGAAGGATTGTTAAGTGAACTTGGAATTGGGCCTGAGCAGTTAAAATTAGGGGTATTAAGGGAGTTAGAGGAGATTAAAAGGAGAGAAAAAGAATATAGGCACGCAAGGCCTGGCCTTGTGAAGCTGGTAAGGGGGAAAACTGTTATTTTAGTTGATGATGGGATAGCAACCGGAGCCACCATGCTTTCAGCTATTAGATATTTAAAAAGACATATGGCTAAAAAGATAATTTTGGCTGTACCTGTGGCAAGCAAAGAAGCTGTAGATAGGGTAGTTAGGGAATTAGGGTCCGCCAGCCGGCGGATTGGGGAAGTGGTGGTTTTAGAGACCCCGGAATACTTTCAAGCAGTTGGCCAGTTTTATAATGAATTTAACCCTGTTTTAGATGAAGAGGTGGTAAAATTGTTAACATGAAATTAATAGTTGGTTTAGGAAATCCTGGGGAAAAATATGAAGGTGTCAGACATAATTTAGGGTTTTTGGCAGTGGAGGAATTTAGAAGTAAGGGTGATTGGGGAGATTGGGGAATGGAAGAGAAATTTAAGTCGGAAATAGTAAAAAAAGAAGAGATAATTTTGGCTCGTCCTCAAACTTACATGAATAATTCTGGTCTAGCTGTTAAACTGCTTACTACCTACTACAGGCTACCCGCTTCGCGAGGCGAGCCACCTACCAATCTAATTGTGGTTCATGATGATTTGGATTTGCCTTTGGGGAAAATTAAGGTAAGAATGGGAGGTGCAGCAGCAGGACATCATGGGGTAGAATCCGTAATCAGCGCTTTGGGGTCTG
Organism: uncultured Gammaproteobacteria bacterium; assembly: GCA_964360965.1. Taxonomy (GTDB): domain Bacteria; phylum Patescibacteriota; class Microgenomatia; order Daviesbacterales; family UBA10151; genus CAYHYM01. The sequence goes on along the minus strand of CAYHYM010000006.1, from coordinate 16,528 downwards.
ATCAATTTATCAGAGTCAGACTTGGAATTGGCAATTTAAAGTCTCAAAGCGGAGAGCACAAAGCAATACATTTTAATGCTGAACATTTTGTTTTAGGGCCTTTTATACATTCAGAAAGATCGCAGGTTAAACATATGCTAAAGCAAGCAGTAAAGGCTTTACAGATACTTTTAGAAAAAGGTTTGACTGTTGCACAAAATCAGTACAATTGATAAACTAAGCCAACATGCAAAATTCCCTAAATCCCTTAAAATCTACCCAGGTTGCAATCCTTTTGGGATCTGTGATGGTGGCTGTGGCTGTTTTAATGCATGGTGGGATTATCAAACTGGGTAAGCCAACTCAACCACAACAAGCTGCTCCTACTGCTGCTCAACCTGCTGCACCTCAACAAGCTAAGACTGAAGCAGACATTGTTAAGGGCTTGAAGAGTCTGGCAGGACAACTAAAATTAGATCAAGGTAAATTTGACTCTTGTTTGGATTCAGGTAATAAAGCCTCTTTAGTTCAGGCTGATTTAGATGAGGGATCCAAAGCCGGGGTTAATGGCACTCCTGCCTTCTTTATCAATGGCAGGCTTATTTCCGGCGCAGTTCCTTTTGAGCAATTTAAATCTGTGATAGAAGAAGAACTTTCTGGTTCAGCAGCAGGTAGTGTTCAAAGAGAAACTGTGGGAAATGGTGATTTACCTTCACTGGGGAAGGCTTCTGCCAAAGTGACTTTGGTGGAGTTTTCTGATTACCAGTGTCCTTTCTGCGCCAGGCATTTTACTCAAACTGAACAGCAACTAAATAAGGAATATATAGATACCGGTAAAGTAAAGTTTTACTATCGGGATTTTCCATTACCCCAGATTCACCCGGGAGCCCAAAAGTCTGCAGAAGCAGCCAGATGTGCCGGGGACCAGAATAAGTATTGGGAGTATCATGATTTAGTTTTCCAGAATCAACAAAATATCTTCTAATGGGTAACAAATGGGTTATATCAGGGGTGATAGCTGCCTTGGTTGTAGTTTTTCTTGCTTGGCTGTTTATTGAATCCTCAAAACCTTTGCCTGGCACCAAGCTGGATGATTTAGGCAGAGGACATGTACCAATAGGGGAACAAGTTGAGTATAATTCAAATCCTCCAACTTCCGGTAAACATTATGAGGACTGGATTCGGGCAGGAGTTTATGATGAGCCCAAAGATGATAGAAACTTAGTTCATTCATTGGAGCATGGGTATATTATCATGAGTTACAAATGTGTCATTGCGACCCCGAGCGAAGCGAGGGGGAAGCAATCTTCCTCGGAAAATGAAGAGATTGCTCGCCTCGCTGAGTCGGCGAAGCGGGCCACGTCGCCTGCGGCTCCTCGCAATGACGAGTGTGAAGGAAGGAAAGATCAACTGGCTCAAGTTTACGAGAAAAAAGGTCAAAGAAAATTAATAGTTGTTCCCAGACAAAATCTTGATACCAATTTTGCCCTAACAGCTTGGACATACTTGGATAAGTTTGATTCATTAGATGCTGCCAGAATAGGACAGTTTATTGATACATATAGAGATCAAGGCCCTGAGCGTACAATGGAGTAATATGGATACTTTAGCTTACATAATTTTGTTTACCTTTATAGGCAGCATTGTTTCCTTAATTGGGGGAATTATTCTACTGATGAAAGAGAAGTTTGCGGTCAAAATTTCTCATCTTTTGGCCTCATTTGCAGCCGGAGCACTGCTGGGGACAGCTTTTTTTGACCTGCTACCTGAGGCTTTTGAAGAGCCAAGTGAAATCAATATTTTTCTTTGGACTTTGGTTGGAATTTTAATTTTCTTTATTCTTGAAAGGTTCATACATCATCATGATCAAAGCAAAAGTTACGGCGAGAAGAAAACTATTGTTCCTTTAATTGTGGTGGGTGATACTTTGCATAACTTTATAGACGGGGTGGCAATTGCAGCCACATTTTTAATAAGTATACCTTTGGGAATTGTCACGACTTTTGCAGTTGCCGCCCACGAAATTCCTCAAGAAATTGCAGATTTTGGATTAATGCTTTCAAAAGGTGTTAAAAGGGGCAAGGTTTTGTGGATTAATTTTTTTTCAGCTTTATCAGCTCTATTGGGAGCTATTTTGACCTACATTTATAAAGATTCTGTTGAGGGTTTATTACCAGCTATGTTATCAATAACTGCTGGTTTTTTTATCTATATAGCTTTGGCCAATCTAATCCCGGAAATTCACTCAAGAGATAATAAAAAAGTGGCCTTTTGGGAAACAGTATTGCTACTTTTAGGCGTCCTAGTAGTCTTTATAGCTATCTCCACCCTTGAAGGAACTGCAGCCCACTAATATAATCAGCTTATATGTATGGAGTTGAAATAGCTCAAGGTTGGGCAGATGATATCGCCTCAACCTGGGAAAAAGCAGAAATCCCTTCATATGAAGTTGATCCCCAAAAAACTAGACATGTAGCTATTATCTGCGATGGAAATAGAAGAGCTGCTTACAACATGCACCTTTTGCCATACCTTGGGCATATGGCTGGGGTAGAAGTGATTAAGGGTATTGCCAGAGCTGGCAGAGTTTGGGGAATTCACACCCTAACTTTTTGGGTCTGGTCCACTGATAATTGGAGAAGAGATCGTAAGCAATCTAGTTTTGTCATGGGTTTAGCTAAGGAGCATTTATCACGGGCTGATTTTAGGCAGGAGCTGTATGAAGCTGGAGCTAGATTTATTCATCTAGGGCGCAAAGATAGGTTACCTAAAGATCTACTTGAAGTGATTACTGATTTAGAGCGCTCCACTGCTCATTTTCAAAGACATAATCTTAATTTAGCCCTAGACTATGGTGGTAAAGATGAGATAGATAGGGCAGTCAGGCAGTTACTGCTAAATGGTCAAGATAAGAGTAAGGGGATTGGCCACTTTTTAGATACAGCAGGTCAACCATCAGTAGATTTAGTCATTAGGACAGGAGTTGATAGAAATGAGCTACCGCATACCTCTGGTTTCATGCCGCTGCAAACTGCTAATTCTGCTTGGATATTTTTGCCTCACCTTTTTCCTAACTTAACTCCAGAAAAACTTCTTCAAACAATTAAACAATTTGAAGGTTATGAAAAAAGACTAGGCAGGTAAGGCTAGAAAGAGATGCGTGTTCCCACTGGTTGGTTATTAAGTGCTTTATAAACCTGATTAGGGGTTAAGCCACTAAAAAGCCTAATTCTGGTTCTACTAGAGAAGGTAAAGTCGCATAAAGATCGTAATTTACCTGCCATCTCTCCCGAAATATCGGATAAGTTGTAAGGTTTAATTTGGGATTGGAGTTGATTAATGTTTTTGAGCTCTATATTTGAAAACTTATCAGCCTCAGGGTTAACTTTAGGATTTTGATCATACACGCCGTCTACGTCTGAAGCGAAAAGTAATAAATCTGGCTTTAGTTTATGTGCTAAATATGCAGAGATATGATCACTTGAACACACAGAGTACCCCTTCTTAAGATCTATAACCTCATCCCCAAAAAGTATTGGGATCCTGTTAATGTCTAGAGTTGTTTTTATTGGCCGTAAATTCATCGAACTTATTCGTCCATTAATAGAAGTAATAATTGAGTATGGGGGAATGGTAATTCCTGGTAAATTATTTTGCTCAAGAACTTGCCATATTAACCCGTTCAATAAGTAACCCAATCTCTTCGATTTTGATAAACCCATGCCAGTGGAATCAAATAGTAGGCCTTTGTTTAAATTATAAAATTTAGCTACCGGATGACCAAAAGACCCGGTCCCGTGTATTAATATCAGTTTAAAATTATTCTCAGTTTGTGCCCTTTTAATCTCTTTAATTATTCTGTGAACGATCCGGGTTCTAAAAATGGGGATGTTCCTGTGTTTTAAAGTAAGAATACTACCGCCTAGTTTTAGTATTATTAGTTTCATTTTTTATACTGTTAGTTCTTTTAGTACTCTGGTAATTATTGGTTTAGTCTTTTTAAGATCATTTACTTCTTTTGCTCCCACTAAAAACATGATATCTCCAATCTCTCTGACTATTCTTTGAAGTTCATTGAAGACTTCCTCTTCATCTTTGGCAGCTGTTCTAAGCATGGGTAAAGCTGCTGCAGCAATGTTAGCTCCTAGAGACAATGCTTTAACCACCTCTTCGCCAGATCTTATACCACCTGTGGCAATTATAGGTAATTTAGTAGCTTTTCTAGTTTGAATTAAAGCTAGGGCAGTAGGAATACCCCAATCCCAATATGGTCCAGTTTTCATACCCCTTCTTAAATATTCAATACCAATCCAAGAAGTTCCTCCTGATCCAGCCACATCTATGGCTTTAATATTAGTTTTGGCTAGTTTTTTAGCTACCTCAAAGGAGATCCCTTGTCCTACTTCTTTAACATAGATAGGTAACTGCTCAGAGTATCTTTTTATCATCTCTAAAACTCCTCTAAAATCAGCATCGCCCTCTTTTTGAACTAATTCCTGAGCTGGATTTAAGTGAACTGCCAATATATCTAGACCTGTTTTTTTCATAACCTCTTTTAAGACCTTGGGAGAAAAATGTTTTAAATCATTAGCTCCAATATTACCTGCCAGTAGAATATCTGGTGCTACATCTCGAACTTGATAAGAATAGGTAAGCGTAGGTTCTACTATCATGGCCTTCATACTGCCAAATCCCATGGCTAGACCTAATTTTTGGCAAGCTTTGGCGATATTTCTATTAATATTTGCAGCTTCTTTAGCTCCACCAGTAATAGCGGCTACCATAAATGGTGCAGATAACTTTTTGCCTAAAAATTTAGTAGAGGTATCAATATCAGATCTAGCTAGTTCTGGTAGAGCGTTATGTACTAAAAAAACATCTTCGAAAAGATTGGTTTTATTTTGATATTCAACATCATTTTTTAGCTGAATATTAATATGTTCAACTTTTCTTTTTTCAACTGCCTTTGCACTCTCTGGTTGTGATTTTGGCTTCATAAAGCACTAATATATCACTTATAGACAGATTCATCAACAAAGTGTATATTGTTGATACTTGTGGTTATTGAAACCTCAGCTGAAAAAGTAGCTTTAAGAGCCTACCCATCTTTTACTTGTGCTGGGGTTAATTGGGGGATTGAGCAACTAAAAGTTCTTTTGGGAGAACATGGTACAGTTTATATTCCCAATAAAAATGGTTTAGTTCACAACAACAGAGTTACAGAAGAATTAAGAACTCAAGGTGCAGTTTTTGTTGAAGATATTAAAGAAGTTCCAGAAGGAGCTGTGGTAGCTAATTCCATGCATGGGTTATCTCCACTAGATTTAAGATCATCTATAGCCAAAAGTTTATTACATTATGATTTAAGTTGTCCTTTAGTAGATAACGTTCATCAGCGAGTTTTAAGAGCAATTACTGAGGCTAGAAAAAAAGACAAAACAGCTAAAGTTCTTTATTACTGTAAAGATGTAACTCATCCCGAACCTAAAGCAGTCATAGAACAAGCTCCTTCTCATGTAGTGCCAGTAACAGATAGATCTGTATTAGAAGATTATCAAGTTCATCATAATGAGATGTACTTTGCTGATAGTCAAACAACTCTAAATGTTCAACAAGGAATGGCTATGATTGAGGAATATAGGGATAAATTTACGGGACTGCGAGGATTGCCTAGAGTAGGAATTTGTTTTGCTACCTATGGTAGGCAAGGAGTATTAGATGGTTTAATACAAAACGGGATAAAGATGTTAGTAGTTTTAGGTTCTCCGACCAGCTCTAATACAACAGAGTTAGTTAAAATAGGTAAAAGCCATGGTTTACCAGTAGAATTTCTAGAAAGAGGAGAGTTATTAGAAGAAGAGATGGTAAGAGGATTTGATAAGGTGGGTCTTCATGGAGGAGCCTCTGTTTTACCGGATGAGGGAGATAAAGCTATGGATAAACTCAAAAGTTGGGGTTATAAACCTATGGATTATGTCTTTGGGCAACCCGAACCACTAACTTTTCCTAACTCTAAACCCAAGGTCTATGATTTTAGATCTGGTCAAATTCCAGAAGAACTGTTAGCTTTAACTAGAACTTACTGAGTTTTTGTGGTAGATTTAGCTTTACATGGATTTTAAAGTCTATCTAAAAGATGTTGCGCAGGAGATTGATCAAGAAATTGAACGGTTTTCTAGAATTTGGCTGGAAGAGGTAAGGGAAGTTAGTCCCACCTTGGTTCCTTTAGCCCAAGTTTTAATAGAAAACTGTGCTGGAGGGAAAAGATTGCGTGGGACTTTAGTAAAGCTGGGGTATGAGATAGGAGAAGACCACCTCGGAGGTGAGATAATAAAGGTTGGTGCAGCCTATGAAATTTTTCAGACTGCAATTTTAGCTCATGATGATATTATTGACCAGAGTGATTTAAGACGCGGTAAGCCTACGATTTACAAACAGTTAGGTGGAGGTCATTATGGCATCTCTCAAACTATAGCTTTGGCTGATATTGGTTTTTTCTTAACTGTAAGGTTGATAAGTGAAGCTAATTTCCCAGAGGATAGAAAAAATAGAGCTATATCTGCCTTTGCTCAAACAGTTATAAATACCGGGTTAGGAGAAGTTCTAGATGTAGAGTTGCCTCATCTAAAAGGGGATAGGGTAGACAAAGAGGTGATCATCATCCACAAGCTCAAAACTGCTTATTACACCATTATTGATCCTCTTCAGCTGGGGGCCATTTTGGCAGGAGGCAGTCAAAAGTTACTTAATAATTTAGAGGAGTTTGGAGAGAATTTGGGGATTGCTTTTCAGGTTCAGGATGATATTTTGGGGGTATTTGGGGATGAGAAAACTTTGGGGAAGTCTGCCACCTCAGATATTGAGGAAGGTAAAAATACCCTGTTGATAACTCAGGCGGCAAAATTGGCTAATCCCAGCCAACGCAAAATTCTGGATAAATATTATGGAAAAGGTAATGTGGGGAATAGGGGACTTGAGGCAGTGCGTAAAGTGTTTACTGATAGCGGCTCACTTGCTTATTCCAGACAAAAGGCTTTACAATATGTAAATCAGGCCAAAAAGGTTATTGTCAAAATAACCCCGGATAAAAGACTAGCCAAGCTTCTTGCATATATGGCTGATTTTTTAATTGAAAGAGACAGATGATCAAAACAAATTCAACAAACGGCATAGACAAAAACAACATACCTGAACATATTGCCATTGTGATGGATGGCAACAGACGTTGGGCCCGGGCTCACCATTTACCTGACCTTAAAGGTCATGAAAAAGGTGCAGATACTTTGGAAAAGGTGGTGGAGGCTGCTGAAAAGTTCGGTGTTGATACTGTCACTGTTTATGCGCTGTCCACTGAAAATTTAAAAGAGCGGGCCAAAAGAGAAATCCGGGGTCTTTTTGACCTGATGAGAAGGGGTTATCATACAAAATTAAAAAAAATGATGGACAATGGCGTAAAGGTGGCTGTATTGGGCGAGCTTAAGGGTTTACCTATAACTATCAAAAGAATTGTTACTGAGATTAAAAAGACTTATATTAAAAATGAATCCATAAAATTAAATATTGCCCTAAATTACGGAGGTAAAAAAGAACTGGTGGAGGCTGTTAAGGATTTGGTCAAAGATGGGGTTAAGGTTGACAAAATTAATGAGGAGATGATATCAAGGCATTTATATACCAATGGCATTCCTGATCCGGAGCTGGTGATTAGAACAGGGGGCAAGATAAGACTCTCTAACTTCCTGCTTTGGCAAACAGCCTATTCCGAGCTTTATTTTACTAAAACTTTATGGCCTGATTTTGATGAAGGGGAGCTTAAAAAAGCTATTTTGTGGTACCAGAGCCAGAAGCGTAATTTTGGCAAGTGATGAGCTTTATGGAATCTCTGACCATCTTTGCAAGGTATCAGACAACATATTTCTAAGTATGACCAGATATTTAGGTTGAGCATTAATTTGCTCCGCAGCCTGGGTATTATTGGCAAGGGTGCGGCAGAATTTAATTGGGGTTTGTTCTGCTGGTTCTTGATTAATAGACACCAAACTGCCGTTAATGATTAGTGGTGAGGTGGTTAATACCGGAGCACTACTACTACAAGTTGAACCACTACTGGCAGCAGTGTAAATTCTGCCTGATGAAATAATGACTGCATCAATTCTAGTAGTAGAAGGAGAGATAAACACATCCCCTTTGACCACAAAGACCAATCCATCTTGAGTAGTACCGACTGTGCCTGATGAGGGATTAATAATTAAATTGCCAGCTACAAAAATTACCCCAATCCTGTTGCCCGGGATAGCAGCAGAGAGAGTCAAGTTGCCATCATTTGAGGTAGGGGAGGATTTTTGGATCTGATAAATATGATCATTGCTACCTGTTAGTTGGATCTTATCTGTACTACCTCCTTGGGTGGTGACATCGCCGTAGATAATAGGCTCTTTAGTCACTCCAGCACCAGATGAAGCTGGAGCAGCTGGCGGTGGAGGTGGTGGAGGAGGAGGCGGAGCAGGACATGGGCTAGTGGTAGCAGAGGCCACATTTGAATATGAAGAACTACCGGCAGAGTTAGTGGCTTTGACTCGATAACGGTACGAGGTGGCACAGGATAGATTGGTGTGATAATAGGCAGTTGAGCTGCTGCCAGTGGTGGCTATCTGGAAAAAAGCGCTACAACCACTGCCGGTACACCTTTCCACACCATATCCTGTAGCACCGGTAGCAGAATTCCAGGCTAATCCAACCATATTTTGAGTAGTTTCAGTGACCCGTAAATTAGTGGGAGCTGAAGGTGGGGTAGGACAGCCAGGAGTAGTAACAGTGATGGGACTGGTGGGGTTGGAGGAGCCGGCGCTATTTTGGCCGGTGAGTCGATAACGGTACGAGGTGGCACAGGAGAGATTGGTATCAGAATAAGAATTGTTGGTTGGAGTAGCTATCTGGCCGAAATTATTGCAGGTAGCAGCCACAGCAAAAGCACAGCGTTCTAATTTATAAGAGCTGGCATCTGTCACAGCATTCCAGGACAGATTTATTTGAGTTGAGCTAACAGCTGATCCGCTGAAATTGGTAGGAGGGGCGGGAACAGTGTCTAAAGTAACAGTCAGAGATAAGGTGGCAGCATCATAATAGGTCAAGCCATTACTATCATTGTAATAAATTAAAGCATCACCTGGGACTACATCCTGGGTAAAAGTGATGGTTTTAGTGGAATTATCATTGGCTGCCACTGAAATTTCATTGCTCGGTCTTTGATTATTGCTAAACCATCTGCCAAATGTGACAGCACCCATACCAATTTTATAGCCATTATTCCAACTAGATATTGGGCCTAGACCATCAGTTTTAGTTTGAGTTAAGGTCATGGTGGCCTTCCCAGCAGCAGGTGCTTTCCAGTAAATCACAGCCATATTAGAATCCCCACCAGTGATTTTGGAAGGAGCTATCATGCCCCAACAACCTGTGCAATCATACCAGTAATTATTGCTGGGTTGGCCATACCAAGATTGAGGCTGCATGGTGCCGGTATTGCCGAAAATAGCTGGAGAAGGATCAAAATTACCATACGCATATTTGTAGTAGTAATACCAGATTGGACCTTGGGTATTGGAATAAGCCGCAGTAAAGTTATAGGTGGCAGCTGCTGCTTCTTTATGCACTGTTAATAATAATATGAATGAAATTAGCAGTATGGTGATAATTTTTTTCATTTTTGTGTGTAATATAAAGATTGTAAATCATCATAGGTGGGGATTTTAAAGGGTACAAAAGCTGCTTTTGGGTCAACAACACAAGCACCGGTAGTACTAAATTTTGGAGAAGTCAGTACAGGAGTAGAAACTAACCCACTTGCTCTGGCAGGGCCACTAGAGCCACAGCTGACAGCTGCACCTGGTAATGGAGTAGGGGTGGGGGTGGGTGTTGGAGTGGGTGTTGGAGTTGGGGTAGGG
>CAYHYM010000006.1:4454-6595 GCA_964360965.1 uncultured Gammaproteobacteria bacterium | reverse complement strand
GGGGGCCTGCGGGGTAACAAAAGTATTGCCGGGAATATAGGCTGTCACTTGGGAACCTTGTTGACGCAGTCTCCAGTAATAGATAGTGCCATCTACTAATCCGGTTTTCAAATAATTAAAATTCATTGAATATCTCCAATCTGGGGAACCTATATAATCTGATCCGGACACCCCTCCTATCAGGACTTCTCTTGAATCAATTGACCGGTTAGTCCTCATTGTTGGATCTATGCCGAAAAGAAGATAGTAACTTGGATTTGAATCAGAAGGCCCGGCAACAGGAGTATACCAAGGTAATGTAATTTTACCGGTAATAATGCCGTCAGAATTTGCCGAAATGGGTTTGTTAGGATCAACTGTCATATAGTAGAAATATATATATCTTCTTTGCCAAGCTGCATCCCGGCCAACTACGCCTCTTTCTACTATGAAGTATTCAACTCTATATTGCCTTGCTCCATGTTGAGGAGTGAAATTTATGGAATTTGAACGTCCTAAACTGCCATTAACTGAACTTATCCAACTGCGAGTATCAGGATTATAATAACGCAGATCAATATCATAGCCTATGCGATTGCAGGGACCTGCATCGTGGGCTTCCGCTCTAGCTACCAGTTGGCCGGTTCCACCAAATGTAGCTTGATCAACAATTGCCGGATCCGGAGTAGGAGGTGGATCTACACTGCCGGGATGTGAAATTGTCACCGTATTGTTATTAACATCCTGATAAGATAAAGAATAAGAATCAACCACAATATTACAACCTTTTTGGGCGAAAGTAGGCTTGGGATATAAGAAAAGCCAGATTAAAACTATAAATATTGCAATTAAAATTTTTTTGTATTTATTCATCTGCTGGTGGATACCCAAACCCTGATCCTCCCCCCTCACGTTCGGGAGGCTGAATTGGTGGTGGTAGGGTTTGGCTTTCTTCATTTACAGAGGAGATTGGTGGGGGTTTATTGATCAGGGTCAATATCAAAGCACCTGCTATCATCAGGAAAGATAGAACTACCACTACTATGACCAGATATTTTAAATTAAAATTATTCATAGTCTAAATCATATCATGGCCCGCAAGGTGTATTAATACTGGTATTGGAATGCACATCACCACCGGTGGTTTGGATCCAGGGACAATTACCAGGTGGAGGAGGGCCAGCAGGTGGGGGTGGAGGGGGTGGGGCAGGACAGCTTCCACAATCTTGAGAACAAGATGAACATGATTCTGAAGGATTACAGACCCCATTTCCACAAGTGGCAGGCGGGGTAGTCACATTTAAGGTAAATTGGCTGGTTTTAGTTAAACTGCCTGCTGTGCCAGTGAGAGTGATGGTTGAGGTACCTGTGGTGGCAGTTGATGAAGCAGTCATAGCCAGATTAGATGAGCAGGTGGGATTACAGGAGGTGGGAGAAAATGAATGGGTTACACCAGTGGGAAAGCCTGAAGCTACAAAAGTGGTAGAGGTGATGGTACCTGAAAGTAAAGTAGCAGTCATACTATTATTAACAGATGATCCCCTGGCCACACTTTTATTGCCTCCATTGGTCAGATTAAAATCAAAAGTAGGAGGGATGTTAACTGAACAGGAGGCTGTCCTGGTGGTTGATCCTGATGTGACATTAATGGTGGCATTTTTGGTACCGGCTGATGAATAAGTTTGAGTGACAGATTGACTAGTACCAGCAGCATCAACTGACCAGGAGTAGCTGTATGATCCGGTGGGAGGAGTGGAAGGATTAACAGTTGCATCCCATCTGACAGTTCTATTTTGAGCATTGGTGAGGGTACCTGTACAAGAGGGGGTAAATGAGCAGGATTGAACAGTCACATCATAAAAACATTGTGATCCAAACCAGGCTGCTCCTTCGTGAACCATCTGCCAGTTAAAAGAGCGGGTGCCTACTTGTTGAGGAGCAGTCACATTAAAGTTAAAAGTGGTGCTGTTGCCAGGGGAAACAGAAGAGACAGGTAAATTAACTCTATTTAAGCCCCAGATGGTATTATCTTGTGGATCTTGGGCACCTAACCGGTAAGGATTGGAGCCGGAATTGATCCAGGTGGATGTACCATCATTTCTAAAACTGACTGTGGCAGGATATGATCCTCCACTACAAACAGGATTACCCCCATTAACAGA
>CAYHYM010000006.1:0-4354 GCA_964360965.1 uncultured Gammaproteobacteria bacterium | reverse complement strand
GTTGCTCCATAACATCTATCAGATGTATCACAGTTATTGTATTGATATTGGTAAGAAAAATCACAAGATGTTCCTGCGCCAAGACATACTAGACAGCTAGCAGCATATTGAAATCTCCAGGGATTTTGAAAACAGATATTATTTTTAGTTTCTCCACCATAACTAGTACAATCATCAATATCAGAAGTGGTGCTACATGTTGCACCACCGTCGTCTATACAGACTGCTTGACTTGAAGGATTTCCCGGACTATTTGGTGGATAGTATTGTATAGCAAAAACTTCTTTAGCAGACAAGCTAAATAAAATAAAAAAATAGATTAAAATGAGGATAAATCGGCTAAGCCAATATTGCTGAGCAGAAAAGAGCATATAAAATTACTCTACTATAATCATTAATCATTTGCTATACCGCAATAGACTTAGGAAACTATGATTAATTTGTTTTTTCAACTACAGCTATTTTGCTGCCTTTTGTCAACAAATTCTTCATATCTGCTCCATTAAATTGGAGTTTTTGCACATCATTAGGATTATCAGTTTTAAGAAGGATGCCATCTAATTTTTGTACTACTGGACCACCTGCTATATAAAGTACAGCATTATATTTTTGATTATTACGCTCAATAGTACTAGGTGTGAAAGAAAACATTGGGTTTCCTATACTGATCCCTACACTTTGTGCCACTTTTTGTTCTTTAAATGGGGATGTTAGAGTAATATCAAGTGGTGCATAAACATTCATCTGCATATCATTGTTAGAAATTCTTGGATTAAACTCGGTAGCAACAAATTGCCCACTACTATCTCTATTCCCAGATTGTCCTATGAAACCATTACCATCAATGGAACTATAAAAATCTCTCCCACTAGGTAGGTTTTTTACACCTAGATAAGTAAAGGATATACCTTGTCTATTGATAATTGTAAAATTCTCAAGTGTAACATTTTGACCTCTGGGATCAAAAGGCAATAAGTATTTAAACTCTCCCCTTTCTTTAGCTGTAGCAAGCATTGTCCGTCCTTCTTGAGCAGTAATCATTGTAAAATATTTTTCCCAGTCTTGCGCGCCATTTAATTCAATTTTTCCAGCTTTGATAGCCTCATCAACTGGGTTTATTTGAGTTTCTGGGTTAGGATTCATTACTACCCCAAGTTGTCCATCAGAGTCAGCAGGGGGTTTAAGTGTATCTGAAATGGGAGCATTATCTACTGGTGGAGCAGATGGACCTCTGTCTTGGCCTGTAAACATCTGATAAGCCAAACCTACTCCTGCTAGTGTGGCCAAAGCTGCACTTAAAGGTAAAAGCCACCTAACTGATCCTCTTTCAGCAGGAGGAGGGGTGGAAGTTTGTGGAATGGGTCTTTCAACTGTACCAGCCATAATTTAGGCCTTTTTAATACATATATTATACCATATTTGGGAAAATTTGGAGGGATTAAATTTGTTGCAATAACTGTAGGTATTCTTCACGGCTTATTCCGGCTGTTTTAAGATTTTTAAGAATAATAAATTCTGGAACATGTTTATATTTTGGAATAATAATTGGTCTAAGTAACTCTGCCTTTTGATATACAAGATGATCTCCTTTAGTGCGTACATAAATAAATCCTTTCTTTTCGAATACTTTTACCAGCTTTCTATAATCAATAGGTGTGAGCCTAGGCATTTAAAATTTATGCTGAATGGGGAAACGAGAAGGATTCAAAACTCACTGTGGGTGGAACCCAGGATTTATTTACTTTTTGAAACCCTGATTCTTCCAAAAAAGCAGTCAGCCCTCCCTTTCTATTTATTTCTTCAAGTAATATTTCCACTGCTTTATGAAGATTCTCTTTAGCTTTTGTTTCAGAAGGGCCACAGGATGCTATATCTAGTTCTGGTGTATATGCCACAAAAGGGGCATCTTTAGAATGTTTATCTCCTATAATTTTTATAGTCAAAGGTAACATTATTTGCATAAATTTATTGTAAACATTTGCCTTATCCCTGTCAAGGAATATTTTGATATATTAAGATATATTATGAATATTCAGTACAAGTTTGGCTAGTGCACTCTCTGCAAGCTTGGCCTGGTTGAACTCCTGGGGGATATCTGGAAGGTGGTAGAATGATTATTCTAACTCATTTTTAAATAAATCAGATGTTATTTGTTGATGTTCTCCAAAATTTGCAGGATCAATACTGTAAACAGGACATTTTTGATGGTCTGTTTGCCCATTTTCCAAAGGCCTTTTTTGAAGATATAAAATCAAATTAAAATCTTTATCCTCAACCTTAAAAGAAGCTGATCCTAAAGTGATAATTTTAGAACCCTTGTTTAAAGGCACTTGAGTAATTTGAACAATTTCTGAATCATAGGGGACAGTGTAAGTAATAGTGTAACAACTATCTCCCAGGATAAATGATTGATTAAGTCCGATAGGATCCTCCTGCCTGAACGGAGGCAAAACAAATTGTTTAGTGTCCACTATGTTAACTGGACTTATAACTTCAGATTGGGAGGTCAAGTTACATCCTGTGGCAGGTTTAGTATTAAACTCTATATATTCTCCAGCACCTGCTTCAGGTGAAAGAATGCCACAATCAAATGATTCACCTAAAGATGGTTGATCACCTACAGGTGGTTTAATAGTATCTGAAAGGGGGGCATTATCTACAGGAGCAGCAGAAGAAACTTTATCATGAGTTAAAACCACAGTTCCTGCTATACCAAGCATAATAGCACTACTGACTAGTGGTAAGTGACGGAAAGCCCACTTAAGGGTTCCTTTGCTTGGATCAGGTAAAGAGGTATCAGGAAGATGTGGTGCAGTTTCAGGTCTTACAGCCATAGGCAAGTTTTATACAAAATATTATACCACAAATGCTATTTTTTAAATAAATCAGGAGTGATTTGTTCAAACGGGCCAAAGTTTTTGGGATCAAGATAATAAACCGGACATTTTTCCAAATCAGTTTTACCCTTTTCCAAAGGCCTTTTTTGAATCTGCAAGATTAAATTTAAACTCTGGTTATTAATTTTAATTAATTCTGACCCCAAAGTAATAATTTGAGAACTTTTATTTAAAGGCAGTTTAGTGATTTGGGCAATTTTGGCATCATTGGGCACAGTATAAGTGATGGTGTAACAACTATCCCCCAGGATAAATGACTGGTTAAGTCCGATAGGATCCTCCTGCCTGAAAGGGGGGAGTACAAATTGTCTGGTATCCACTATTTTAACAGGACTTAAAACTGCAGATTTTGAAGCAACAATATAACCTGCTGCTGGTTGGTTATTAAATTCAATAGCAGTAGTTTGATTACAAGTTTGACCGGCAATTGGGCAATTAATCAGCAGTTTTTGGGAAGGAAAAACTAAAGAACTAATTATATCAAAATAATTCATAATAATCATTAATATAACAAAAGATATCAATGCTATGACAGTGGCTAGAATAGTAAGCCGCTTTTTGTTTATAAAAAAGCTTTTTTTGACAATTTGCACAGTGGCTTGGGAATTATCTTGATCCATACTAAATGAAATTTTGGGGACTTAAATCTATTTGTATATTATCTTTGGTGATTGTAAAAATCAGGAAAGTATTATAGTAATCCATTTTGCCCTCAATCTTACCAAGGCTGGTATCTTCTTTAACTGCTATGTTATTAAAATTTAAACTTTCCCCTTTAAAATAATAGGTGGCTTTCAGATTATTTTCTTGATTATCCAAATAAATGACATTTAATTTTTCATTGTTAAATTGAGCAGGTAAAGTCAGGGTTTGACCGGTAGCCAGTCCATCAAATGAGGCTAAAACTGCACTACCTGTGGCAACTGTCCCTCCAAAGCCCACAAAAGAAGCATCTTTAAAGATATTTTTACCACCCTCACAAAACAATTTAGCAGCTGGGCACCTATAAATTCCTTTTTTCAAATCAACAGTTAAGGGTTTTTCCACTTGGGGAGAGGGTTTTTTAAAAGTCAGAAAAGCAGCCAGGGCCAAAATAGATACCACAATTAAGATTAATCCAATAATGATTTGACGTTTATTTTGTAAAAAAGGCATTAAATTTATGATATATAATTTAGCGATGAATAGCAAGTTAAATGCCAAGCAGCTGAGGAAGTGGACAGGTTACAGGTTACAGTAAAAAAACAGCAAATCTATATTGTTTTGGATAATGTGTTGGATACTTATAATATTGGCTCTATTTTCAGGCTGGCAGATGGACCTCTGTCTCTGCCTGTAAACATCTGATAAGCCAGACCCAGTCCAGCCAGTGCAGCTAAAGATAAACTGAAAGGTACAGCCAACCTAACTGATCCTCTTTCAGCAGGAGGAGGGGTGGAAGTTTGTGGAATGGGTCT
>CAYHYM010000005.1:0-49467 GCA_964360965.1 uncultured Gammaproteobacteria bacterium | reverse complement strand
AAAATGAGGCCTGCCACGTTCATGAACGTAGTGAACTGAACGTGGCGGGGCCGACGGGAATCGAACCCGCTATCTTCTCCGTGACAGGGAGACGTGATGACCGGTTCACTACGGCCCCAAAACTTAAGTATTGTAACAAAATAAATACCCTCTTGACAAACTATCTATATTCAGTTAAAAAGGATACATCATTATTCCCCTGCCTTAAGCAATGCCAAGGCCTAAAAAAGTCGAACAAAATTACCTGGAAAAAATAGAAACAGAAGTTGAATCTAATCAATCAAAAATAAGCATGGTTTTGGGAATCCTCATTGTCATAGTAGTGGGAGTATTGATATTTAACTTTTTTAATAGAGGCAAACAGGAAATAGGACCGGCCCAAACTACCACCATAGAACAAGATGTTTCACCTCAAAATTTACCGGGAAAATATACTGTCAAAGAGGAGGACACACTTTTTACAATAGCCCAGAAATATTATCAGGATGGATATAAATATACGGAAATTGCCAATGCAAACAATTTAACAAACATTGATGTTATAGAAACAGGTCAGGTTCTTGAAATACCAAAACTGGAAATGGAAAAGGAGATTGGAACTGGTGGAGGTGACACCACCATCTGGGGACCAAGGCTCTCAGGGGATACATACATGGTTGTGGAAGGAGACTGGCTGTCCAAGATCGCAGGAAGAGCCTATGGTGACATCTATGCCTATGATAAGATTGCAAAAGCCAACAATATCCCAAATCCGGATCACATCACTCCGGGAATGACTCTTACTATCCCCAGATAACATCTTTCACACCCGTGGTGATATAGATTTACACCCAAACATATGAGCCGAAGAGAGGATTTGAACCTCCGGCCTTTCCCTTACGAAGGGACTGCTCTACCAGACTGAGCTACTTCGGCGCAAAACATATTGTACACCAACTTGGGACTGGGAGCGGGTAAGGGGAGTTGAACCCCTGTCTCCACCTTGGGAAGGTGATGTTGGACCGCTCAACTATACCCGCATGGTATACTATTTTATCATGGCTTACAGGTCTAGATCATCAAGAAGATTGGCCCGCAAAAGCAGGAGAAACTTCATATTCTCGGCAGCGATAATTATTTTCCTTTTATATGCCACCGTTAACTGGATTCTGCCTTCATTTATAAACACCCTGGGTTTTATTACAGACATTTTTAAATTCCCCCAAAATAAAGAAATTCAGCAACCTTTTCAAAATTCTACTCTGGCTCCCCCGGTTCTCAGTATTCTATATGAGGCAACAAACAGCGCCAAAATAGATATCACGGGCTATGCCATATCTAAATCAAAAGTTCAAATTTTTATTGATGATCAGTTTAAAAAAGAAATTATTTCGGAAGATGACGGCAGTTTTTTAGTAAAAGACATTGAGTTGGTACTTGGTATCAATAATATCTATGGAAAAACTGTTGACCCTGATACAATATCTCTCCCCTCCAAAACCATCAGGGTAATCTATGACAACGAAAAACCACCTTTGGAAATTTCCGAACCTGATGATGGCAAAACTATTGAAGGTGAAAAAAGGGTAACAGTTTCCGGTAAAACAGAACCAAACTCTAAAGTTTTTATCACGAACACTCAAGTTATAGTAGATAGTGAAGGGAAATTCTCAACTATTGTTAATCTAAACGAGGGCGAAAATTTAATCACCATCAGGGCCCTGGATCAAGCCGCCAATATAACTGAGACAGAAAGAAAAGTGCTGACCAAATGATAGACTTACCAAGCATTCTACTAATTGTTTCGATTTTAGCGGGACAGATCATTAAGATTCCAGTGGGTACTCATGGTGGAGCAACCTTACTCGATGTAACAGTAATTTTTTTAACTTTTGTAGGACTTGCCAAACTTAAATTTAAACTCAAAAAACCTCCACTGTTTATAACAGCTTCCCTATTTTTTATTCTTATTGCAGTTTTGTCTCTTATACTAACCCCGCTTAATTTGGTAATTACCCAATACATTACTAGCTTTTCATATATCATCAGATTTTCCAGCTTTATTTTATTGAGTTGGATAATTTACTCAGAAGCCTTTCCAGATCTTAAAAAAAATATTTTGCGGATTCTGACTTGGTCAGGAATTGGACTGGCTATTTTAGGGTTTTTACAGTTTATTTTTTTACCAGACTTAAGATTTTTAGAAAGTTTTGGCTGGGATCCACATTTTTTTAGAACTGTGTCAACATTTTTAGATCCGAATTTTACCGGAGCTTTTTTTGTATTAACATTAATCCTCTTTATGTCATCCCCGCGTAGGCGGGGATCCAATTCCGAACGTGACTCACTTAATTGGATTCCTGTATTCGCAGGAATGACGCTTACATACCTTGCTCTTTTAACAACTTTCTCCCGTTCCAGCTATTTAATGTTTTTAGTAAGTGGTTTAACTTTTGCAATTTTGCGAAAATCCAGAAAAATTTTTATATCGACTATAATTTTATTTATTATTCTGCTAGTTGGATTCCAAATTTATTCCCAAGCTGTGGCTCAACCGCGAGGTATTGACAGAGAACAATCTGCTCACTATCGAGTGGACTCTTGGCAGCGCGGCTGGCAAATTTTTACTCAATCTCCAGTTTTGGGGGTGGGATATAACACTTACCGATACGCCCTAAAGGAATATAATCTTGCGCCGGAAAGTTATCTGGCAACTCATGGGGCCTCTGGCAATGATTCCAGTTTACTACACGTAATGGCCACCACTGGGGTGGTAGGATTAACCGGCTACCTATTTTTCTTAAGCTCTTTTAAACCCCTGGGGGTGATAATATGGAGCGCTCTTTTGGGATTAATAGCCCATTCTTTTTTTGCCAATAGTCTTTTTTACCCTTTTCTTTTAATCTGGCTGATACTGATGGCCACCAAAAAGGATCTTAAATCATGACTGGAGAAAACAAACATCACCTCATCCTGGAACAGTTAGTAACACTGACCCGTCAAGCAAATAACCATCTGGTCCAGATTGGTAGTTTGGCAAGTAGCCATCAGTACCTGCTTTTGTATAAACTGTTTCAAAAGTACTTGACTGGGGAACGGAAAGTACTTGACTGGGGAACAGGTAATGGCCATTTCTCTTATTTTCTTTGCCGGGCAGGATATCAAGCAGTAGGTTTCTCAATGGAGGATTTCATTTTTAAAGACTGGTTAAAAGGGTATCCTCAATATAAATTTGTAAAAGGCAGGATAAACGAACCAACACTACTGCCGTTTAAAAACAGCTCCTTTGATTGTGTGGTTTCAGTAGGTGTTTTGGAGCATGTTCATGAATTCGGCGGTAATGAAGGCGGCAGTATGAAAGAAATAGCCAGAATTCTAAAAAATAAGGGATTATTTATCTGTTATCATCTGCCAAATCGTTATAGCGCAATTGAATACTTAGGTAAATGGTTGACAAATAAATTCCATCATCAGTATCGTTTCACCTTCTCTGATATTAAAAAACTTACTGCAGCAACTGGCTTTATACTACTGGAGAAGGGAAGATACGGTTTCCTTCCCAGGAATTCCCTGGGAAGACTGCCCAAGAGATTGGCCTATTCAAAAGCCCTGGCCAATTTTTGGGACATTTTAGATAACATATTAAGCCTGATTTTTTCTCCTTTCTGTCAAAATTACTTTTTTGTGGTAAGAAAACGCTAATTAAACCCCATACCAGGCTTGTTAAATTGTTAGGTACTACTTCCTGGCCAAGCACAGATAAGCTGTGGTAGCCTCCCCATCTTCAGCTGGAATAAACATCACCTCTGAAGCCACAAGCTTAATAAAGAATTTTATAGACTCTTTTTTAAAAGCGCACTTGTTGATTTCTCTATAAGAAAAATCGCGGGTTAAATACTCCCATGCTTGATGAGTAAATCTCCAGTAATCTTTGTAATCTTCTAAGCCATGGAAAACCCACCAAAAAGGAGAGGTAAGAAAAATCCACCCTCCTTTTTTTAAAACACGTCTCATTTCAGCGACTGCTTTGTCAGGATGGGGCGTATGCTCTAATACCTCGGTACAAATTATAATATCAACTGACTCATTTGGAAATCGACTTAAATCCTCTAAATCAGCTATTATGTCTGGATCACCATAGGAAGTATCATTTAAGGTCTTATAATCCCCCAAGGGCCTGATCCAATCACGCTTCATTAGTCCTGCTCCAACATCCCATATTACTCCGGTTATTTTATCCTGATGGCTTTTTAACCAATTCTCAACCTGCTCCCTGTGATAATCTTCTCCAGTTTTGAAAAACTTTGAGCGTATATTGTATGCAGCCCTTCCCAGAAAACTTAGAGTCCTAATCTTCTTTTCCCTAAAGTTTGAAATTAAATATTCATCTAAAACATTTTTACTTTTTTGAATTTCAAATCTTTTTTTAAAAAGAGTTGGTAAGTGAATTAAAATCCAAGCCTCAGCCTGCAATGCTTGCAAGGCCTGGCCTTGTGAAGCTAAAAATCTAATGGTATTTAAGTTAACAAGTAATGCCTTTAGCCAGTTAAAATCTTTCAAAAATAGACTGATGGGAAAATTCTTAATAACAGTTTGGGTCAAGTTTCTAAATTGTAAATATTCCACCATTGACTTTATCTTATCTGCTGTGGCCTTATGAATATGATAAATTTTAGCCTTGGGTTCATACCAACCTTTAAAACCTACCATCTGCGCCCGTAAACAAAGATCTACATCTTCAAAATAAGCAAAATAATCCTCATCAAAATACCCCACTTTTTTAAAAACCGCTCTTTTAAACAGTCCCCCGCCTCCTGTTACTAAAAATACATAACCAGGCTTGTTAAATTGTGGCCCATCTTTTTGCCCTCTTCCAATATTGTCAGCATGCCCCACCACATCAATAAAGTCTCCCGCAGAATCAATCATATCTCTTTGATAAAAATTAAGCATTTTAGCTGCCACAAAACCAACTTCTGGATGATCATCAGCTGCTTTGACAAGATAATGCAGGCAGTTCTTATCTACCTCAGTATCATTATTTATGAGCGCCAGATACTCACCTTGGGCAGCTTTTATTCCCACATTAACGGCTTTGGCAAAACCATAGTTTTTATCAAGTCCTATTACCTTAACTTCCGGGTAGTATTTTTTGATGTAGCTTACTGATCCATCCACTGATCCATTATCCACCAAAATTATTTCAAAATTTTTCAGAGTCTGTTTGCGTAGAGACAACAGACAAACCCTTAATAAGTGTTTTCCATTCCAGTTAGGAATAATGACTGAAGCTTCTATTTTCATTTATGCAAACCTCATCTTACAGCAATAAATTTGGCCCTAATATACAATAAAAAGATAGAGAAACCAACTATATCAGAGATAAGGGTAGCCCAAGCCGAACCTACAAAACTGTATTTGGGAATCAGATATAAATTTAATAATATATTAATCATCAGATTAAAAAAGCCCATTAAAAGAAGTGGTCGCAAGAATCTTTCATGAGAAAAAAGTAACATGCCTTGGATAGAAATCATAAACATAAAGGGTATGGTTAGTGATAGTATTTGTAATACCTTTATAGCTTGTAAATACTGGGGTAAAAATTTCAGAATAATAAAAGGTAATAGCAACCAATAAGCTAAAACTACAGGTAAGGCAATTAAAAATAATAAATAAATAAATTTTTTATAAAGTCTATAGATTTTTTCTGGACTTTGCGTAACAAGTTTTATTGAGATGGGGAAGAAGGCAGCGGCTAAAGATGAAGGGACAAAAACGACTGCTTCCAAGAATCTATATGCTGCCCCATAAATACCTGCGTCAAAATTGCCACGAAGATATGTCAAAAGGAATATATCTATCCTAAAATAAAGAAGTCCTAGTATTCCTAATAAACCATAAGGAAGTGATCCTAATATAGCCTGTTTTATGGTGGAAGTTGTTATTTTAGCCAGAACTCTTAATCTTTGAGCTTTCAAAATGAATGTTAATACTGTAAGGTAAATTATCTGACCCAGGATTAAAGCAATAACTGCTCCTGTTGGTCCAAAACCGGCGCTAATTAAAGCTATCCCCAAAATTGTAGTAGTTAAGCTTAAGATTAAAAGAGCAACAGCCGAATATTGCAATTTTTGCAAAGCAATAAAGATTGCATCCAAGGTTTGGGAAATGGCCTGAGGGAGTACTGCCAATACTGCCAAAAGCGTCAAAGATACCCTTAACTTATCAGGGTCTAGAAGATATAATCCTACCGCAAAAAGAGAAAATGTCACAGATACCAAAGTCAGTCTTAGCAAACCGATATTGCAAAGAAGATCAGGGATTTTTTTGTGATCGAGCGCTATTTCCCTTATTAGAAACCTGTTAAAACCAAAATCAGCCATTGAAGATATCAAAGAAAAATAAGCAAGAGCAGCTGTAAACAAACCAAAATCAGCCACTCCCAAATTCCTGGCCAAAAAAATGGTATAGAAAAAGCCAATTATCCTGCCTAAAAATTGAGCCAAAAACAACCAGGAAGTCTGTTTTAGGATAGTTTCCACAAGTTAATTGTAACAGATGGCATTTAGTCTGTGGACGACGTTGGGATTGAACCAACGACCTCCTCGATGTGAACGAGGCGCTCTACCACTGAGCTAGCCGTCCATTCCCTACCAATGATAACACCCATCCCCTTGCATCTCAACTTCATCCTTTGAGATAATAATTTTATGGCCCGGGACTTCCCAAAATCAACAGATGACTGGTTAAATGATGATGGCAGAGAGAAAAACGGCTTTTTCTCCTCTATTCCCTCCCACATTGTAGATTTTATCCAAACCATAGTGGTTTTTGGAGCCATTTTTGCCTTGATTTATCTTTTTGTAGCTCAACCTCACAAAGTTTCCGGTAACTCTATGGTACCAAATTTTTTAAATGGAGATTATATTTTAACAGAAAAAGTAAGTTATAAACTCAATCCTCCCAAAAAAGGAGATATCATTGTTTTTAAAAATCCCCGGGATGAAACTCAAGATTTTATCAAAAGGATTATGGCTACCCCGGAAGACATTATCAAAGTTGAAAATGGAGAAGTTTTTGTAAATGACATAAAGCTAAACGAGCCATATCTTCCCAAGAGTACATCTTCAAGATCTGGAAATTTTTTAACAGAAGCAATTAATTTTACGGCAGGGGAGGATCAATATTTTGTTTTTGGGGATAATCGCGAGCACTCATCCGACTCCAGAGAATGGGGACCGATCACCCCCAATAAAATTATTGGCAAGGCTTTTTTCAAGTACTGGCCAATAGGCAAGCTGGGATTTATTAAGCAGGGTTTTTGAGTCTAAAATAACCGGAAATGGCCTGTCCAACATCCCTTAGCATCACTGAGGTGGAATTTTGATCACCCTCAAAAACAAGCTCCAGTCTGGCGCTTTTACCTGTTTGAACACATTTAACCTTACTTTTTATATAGTTGGAAAGCAGGGTTGTCAAATCACCCTCATACTTGTCTATCTCATCCGAAATAATTCTCATAGTTTCCAAACCCGCGGATTTCCTGGGCCCAATCCCTGATTTTGACCTAAAACGCCTAACCAGCTCCTCAGTTCCCCTGACTGATAAATTCCTTTTTAGCACCTCTTTGTATGCCTCAATCATCAGATGGGGATCCTCCAGGCCTGAAAGGGCCCTGGCGTGGCCTTCTGTTGTTTGAGAAGACATTACGGCATCTTTTAGGGCATCAGGCAAAGTCAAAAGTCTGATGGTATTTGAAATATAGGATGGGCTTTTGGAAACACGAACTGCAATATCGGCATTGCTTATCCCAAACTCATCCATCAATCTTTTATAAGCTTGGGCACGCTCCAGGGGATTTAAGTCAACTCGTTGCACATTTTCCACAATGGCCATCTCCAGCATACCCTGGGGAGAGGTTTCTTTAATGATTACCGGCACCTTAAAAAGTCCTATTATTTTGGCAGCCCTCCAACGTCTTTCCCCCGCAATAATCTGATAACCTGCAGGAGTTTTTGCCACCACCAAAGGTTCCAAAATTCCATGAGCTCTCATTGATGCTGCCAGCTCTGCCAAGGAATCCGGAGTAATAAGCCCCCTTGGTTGAAGAGGATTTGGCTCAAGCAGCTCTGTTTCCAGTTCGTGTATTTTTTCGTCCATTTTAAGTTACATTAACAAAGGTTCTACTAAATTTCTTTTTGAACTCAACTTGCCCGGAGAGAACTGCAAAAATGGTAAAATCATTTCCCTGTTTAGTGCCTATTCCCGGAAAAAATTTGTTTCCTTTTTGGCGAACTATAATATTACCGGCTGTTACTTTTTCTCCACCGTACTTTTTAACCCCCAATCTTTTACTTTGGGAATCCCTGTTTTTTCGGACTGTACCTCCACCTTTTTTATGCGCCATAAAGATATACTATCACAAGGTGACTATTTTGGCAAAATTTATTCTTTGGCCTTTAACCTTTCTATAATTTGATTTGGCGTGATATTTGGCAACCCGGATCTTTTTAACTTTATTTTCCAAAACGTTAAATTTAAGTTTTTCTTTTAAAAAAGGGCTGCCTATTTTTAATTTTCCATCATCTGAAATCATTAAAAGATCAGCTTCGATATTTTTATTTTCACTCATATCCCAATTTATCCACAGGGGTTTTCCCGGATAAATTTTGTAAAGTTTACCCAGAATCTTACAAACAGCATATTGAAACATGGTCAAATTTTAACTCAAAGAGGACTCAGTGTCAATTTTCTTATTAAAATTTACAATTGAGGAAATTATCCCCAGAGATGTAAGAGTGGCAACCAAAGAACTCCCCCCATAAGATAAAAGAGGCAAGGGTATACCTGCAATAGGAAAAATACCCATATTCATTCCAATATTAACTATAGTCTGAAAAAGAAGCATTGATATAGTCCCAAACACAAATATAAGCCCAAATAAATCAGACACATCTCTGGAAATATTGAGAATGTAAAAAATTAAGAAAAAATAAATTAACAAGATCAATGCGCTACCCAAAAATCCTAACTCTTCGGCAATTGAGGCAAATATAAAATCGGTTCTGTATTCGGGCAGAAATTTAAGTCTTGATTGAGTTCCCTGCCCCAGCCCCTTGCCCCAAAATTGACCCGACCCAACTGCTATTTTGGATTGAATTATATTATATCCTACACCTAGCGGTTCATTTCCGGGAGATAAAAAATTTATCACCCTTACTTTTTGATAATCCTGCAAACTACTCCAGATAAGCGGCAGGATTAGTAGTAAAAGTATAAATATACTGATAATTTTTTTTAAATGAACTTCCGTTGCAAGCAATGTCCCAAACCAGATAGCTAAAAGAGTAATTGATGTTCCCAAATCCGGTTGTTTAAAAATCAAAAGTATTGGTAGAATCACCAAACCAATACTTTTTAAAACATTACCCCAGGTTGGCAAGTTGGCAGACCAAAACCGCGCCAGAATGAGAATTAAGACAGGTTTTATCAGTTCTGACGGTTGGATATTAAATATTCCCAAACTAATCCATCGCACAGATCCCCTGGTCTCAACTCCCAAAATCAAAACAATAACAAGCAAAATTATTGCTAATATATATAAGGCAGTTGTTAAACCCTTTAAAGCTCTATAGTCAAATTTAGAAAAAAATATAAATAAAAAGATACCTAAAATGGCAAAGAGAGATTGTTGCACTCCAAGTTCCAGTGACCAGGAAAATATTATGAAAATCCCTATAGATAAAAGCGGGACAATAAAGAAAATCATTTATACTTTTAAAACTTTGATCTTTTTCCCTTTTTTTATGGAAATAGAGGCTGTGGCAGATAAAATTTGTTTTTCGAAATCTTTTGGCCAATTGGGAGCAGTAATTTCAGTTTTATCGGTTAAAGTAAGATTTTGGTCTTTCCTTAACTTCTGTATTTCTCTTATCAAATCCCTCGACCCCCCCTCTTCTTTCAGCTCTTGAGTAAGATTAGTATTCAATTCTACCTTCACATCAGTTGATGATGACTTTTTGTACTCAACACTCTTTACATTCAATTCCTCTGCCAAAATTTGTTCTAATTGTTTATCCAATCTCTCTCCAGTTAAGTAAGTTAGAGAAGCAAGTGGCTGACGAAGCCTAATATTAACCTCTTTTCTTTTAGCATGTCCTACCTCTACAATTTTTCTGACTTTAGTCATATCAAAAGTAAGCTGCCCGTCTAATAAAGTTTTATCGCCTGTTGAAAAAGAGGTCAGATGTACTGATTGATCAGATGTCAGATTTTGGTAAATCCCTTCGGAAATAAATGGTGCAATCGGCGCTAAGAGGCGCGAATATGCCACCAAAACTCCATAAAGCACACTCAAAGCAGTATTTCTATCAGAAACATTATCATTACTGCTGATCCTGTCTCTGGATCTTCTGATGTACCAGGTAGATAAATCATTAACTGCAAACTCTTTTAACAGCTTCACAATTGTGGAGGTATCATAATTCTCATAACTCTTTTTCAACTCCAGAGTCAGCTCTGTTAAGCGCGATAAAATCCATTTATCCAAAATATTTAAATTTTCTAAAACTTCTCTACTTTCTTTTGAATTGCAATCAAAATTAAAGGTGTTGGCGTAATCAACAAAATATTTATATGAGTTCCATAAAATTAATAGAAAGCCACGTACTGCCTCCGGCACACCTTCATTTGAAAAATTAACATCCTCCCCTTTCATAATCGGTGAGCCTAAAAGATAAATTCTTAATGCATCACCGCCAAATTTCATCATGACTTCTTTAGGGTCCGGAAAATTTTCATAATTTTTGCTCATTTTTCTACCATCTGTCCCCAGCATTACTCCTTCTACCAACACATTTTTAAAAGCGGGGGAATCATACAAAGCTGTCCCGATGACATGAAGCACATAAAACCAGGCTCTGATTTGTCCGGTATATTCCGCTACAAAATCAGGAGGGAAAAAATCTTCCAAGTTAACATTTTTTTCAAAAGGGAAATGCCTTTCAGCAAAAGAAGCAGAACCTGCTTCTATCCAAGTATCCAAAACCTCCGGCACTCTTCTGGCCATCTTACCACAAGAGGGACACTTTATTTCAACTTCATCTATTTCCGGCTTATGCAGATTGGTAATTTTTCTGCCTGATAATTCTTCCAGCTCTTTAATGGATCCTGGCACAATCCTATTTCCGCACTCACTTTCCCAAACAGGAATTGGTGAACCCCAATATCTGTTTCTAGAGATATTCCAATCCGGCGCCGCTTCCATACTTTTGGCAAATCTGCCATACTTAAAATGTTTAGGAAACCAATTGATAGGTTCATTATTTTTAAATAATTGCGATTTTATTTTCTGGACATTGACAAACCAGGCATCTTTTGGGGCATAAAAAAGTCTGGTACCACACCTCCAGCAGTGAGCCACATTATGGGTATAATCATCTACTCTATAGATAAGACCTCTTTTTGATAAATCCTCCAAAACTTTATCATTTGCTTGTAAATAATAACTGCCGCCAAATAAAGGCACATCCTCATTTATGATTCCTTCTTCATCAACATGGAAAACCATCTGAATATTTTCTCTTTGCATAACGGCTAAATCCTCTTCTCCATAGACTGCTAAAGTCACTACACCTGTACCTTCATCTGCAGTTACAAACTCATCCCCCACAATTAAAAATGCTTTTTTGTCTCTTTCAATCTTGTAAAAAGTATAATGTGGAATAAATTCTCTTCCGATTAATTCTTGACCTTTAAATTCTTTTATCTTTGTGTGATCACCTTTAAGCATTTTTATGGTGGATTTTGCCAGAATATAGCTTTCATCCCCTTGCTTAACTTTGACATAAGTCAATTTTGGATTAACAGCTAAAGCTGGAGTGACAATTTTATTCCAAGGAGTTGTCGACCAGGCTAAGATATAGGTATTTTTTTCATCCTTTATCTGATATTTATAAACAGCAGTGGGTTCAGTCACATCTTTATAATTATCAGCATCCATGGCCACCTCAAAATTAGAAATCGGGGTAGCACAATGAGGACAATATAAAGAAACTCTTAACCCTTTATAAATTAAATCCTTCTCATACATCTGCTTAAAAACCCACATTACAGATTCCATATAAGGTAAATCCCAAGTTTTGTAAGCGTTTTTAAAATCTACCCAGCGTCCAATGTGATCTATATACCATTCCCATTCAGATGAAGTTTGATTAACATAGCCTAAGCATTCTTCAATAAACTTTTTTACTCCAACTTTTTCTTCAATATCTTTTTTTCTTTTGATCTTAAGTTTTACTTCGACCTTATTTTCAATCGGTAAACCATGACCATCCCATCCCCAAACTCTCCTGACTCTATAGCCTTTCATGGTCCAGTATCTGCCAAAAACATCTTTGGGAATACTGGATAGCAAAGATCCATAGTGAGGAGTGCCGGTTACAAATGGCGGACCATCCAAAAATGTCCATTTTTGATCTTCTGGTCTACTTTCAATAGATTTTTCAAAAATCTTATTTTCTTTCCAGAATTTTATTAAGTCCTCTTCAAGCTTGGCAAAATCAACTTGAGATGAAACAGGTTTGAATTTAGCCATGAGCTAATTCTAACAGAAAAAATGGGATGGTACTAGCTTTTGCCGATATTTCTCAAGAAAGTGGGGATGTCCAAATCATCATCTTCTTTTATTTTATCTTCTTCGGAATCCTCAACACCCAAAGGTTCTCCTTTATCTTCATCTGTCTCATCAATTGAGGGAATTAAAGGTGATGATGCTACTCCAACATATTCCCGAAGTCTTCTTCTAGTCTCATCAAAACCTGTAGCAATCACAGAAATTTTCACCTGGTCAAGTTGATCTTCTTTGATTGATGCGCCAAAAATTATATTACAATCAGGGTCTGCAGCTTGAGCAATAATTTGAGCTGCCTCATTTACCTCTGACATGGATAGGTCCGAACCGCCAACTATATTGAAAAGCACACCTTTGGCTCCTTCAATTGATACCTCCAAAAGTGGTGAAGCAATAGCCATACGGGCTGCAGCTGAAGCTCTATTTTCTCCCCCTGCCACTCCAATGCCCATTAAAGCAGACCCGGCAGAAGACATGATAGCTCTGACATCTGCAAAATCAACATTGATAAGACCGGGTACAGTAATCAGATCGGAAATTCCCTGCACTCCCTGACCCAAAACAGCATCAGCTAACTTAAAAGCCTCATGAAGAGTCATATTTTTTTCAATAACCTCCAGTAACCTTTGATTGGGAATTACTATCAAAGCGTCAACTTTATCTTTCAACTTCTCCACCGCTTCCTCTGCCACCATCATTCTTCTGGTGCCTTCAAAAGCAAAAGGTTTGGTCACCACCGCCACAGTTAAAGCTTGCAGGCTTTTGGCAATTTGGGCAACAACAGGTATACATCCGCTGCCGGTACCGCCACCCATCCCCGCTGTTAAAAAAACCATATCCGCGCCTTCTAAAACATCCTGCAGTTTTTGAGTGGATTCTTCCGCAGCCTCTCTGCCAATCTCAGGATCACCCCCTGCTCCTAAACCACGAGTTATGGTTTCACCGATTTGTACTTTGGTGGGAGAGGAGTTGGTCATTAAAGCTTGAGCATCGGTATTAACAGCTATAAATTCAACACCTTGGATTTGCTGCAGAGCTATCATTGAATTTAAGGCATTAGAACCGCCGCCGCCAAGCCCCATCACTTTAATTTTGGCAAATCTCTGTACGTCTGGTTTGATTAACATTTCTCTTGGCAGTATATTAACAAATTATTTTTATCATGACAACCCCTCAACTTAAGGCAAAAAAGACTTTATCAGCTCAATACCCTTTTGCACCATCCCTCTAATAGGTATACTGGCAGATAGTACGGGCAAATGTATCTCACCTTTATCTTGAACGTTTACCCCATAAAGAATAAGTCCTGCAGCAGCACAAAACTGGGGAGAATCAATTTCATCAATCAAACCGGATAATCCCTCAATTTTGCCTACCCTGGCAGGAAACCCCACCACATATTTGGCCTGATCCAAAATACCAACAGTCAAGGCTCCTCCTCCACAAATAACAAGGCCGGAGGGTATTTGTGTTCCATACCCGCTCTTTTTGATTTCTCTTGCCACATATTTAAATATCTCCTGCAGCCTTGGACGCATAATACCATCCACCACTGCTTTCTTGGAAATTTTTTGAATATCCTCCATGATCCCCAGTGATTTAATATCCAAAGTTTCTTCCTTTTTCTTATCTTCCTTATTTCCTTCCACCATCTGAGGAGTTTTTGGTATTTTGCCCAAAGATAATTTAATTTTTTCAGCAGATTCTAAAGATACCCGTAACCCAACTGCCAAGTCAGAAGTAAGGTGCCTGGCTCCTATTGGAATAACAGAGGAATAAGCAACAGATCCATCCACAAAAATAACCACATCTGTTGTTTCCCCTCCAATATCAACAAGAACTACTCCCAATTCCTTTTCTGTATCTGTTAAAACCCCCAGAGACGCTGCAATACCTGAAAAAACCAACTCTGAAACATCAATACCAACCTCTTGAACACACTTAACCAAATTCCTCATTGAAGTGGCAGAACCTGTAATAATGTGTGTTTCTGTTTCCAGCCTGACCCCGGTCATACCAATCGGATCTTTAATACCCTCCTGCCCGTCAACCGTAAATGTACGGGATATAACATGCAGGATTTCTCTGGATTGAGGCAGTGGCACTGCTTTGGCCGCTTCATTTACTCTGGTGACATCAGATCCTCTAATTTCTCCTTCCGGCTGAGAAACTGCCACCACGGCGTGTTGATTAATGCTTTCTATCTGTGGACCGCCCAAAGACACGAAAGCAGATGAAATAGAATATCCTGCCATTCGCTCAGCTGCCTCTACAGACTCAGTAATGCTACCAACAGACCCTTCAATATCCACCACCTGATTTTTTCTAACCCCTTTTGAGGGAGTGGAGGACACACCAATCAAGTTAATCCTCTTATCTTCTGAAACAGATGCAATTAAAGTAGCAACTTTTGATGACCCAACATCAATTCCACAAATTACTTTATCTTTTGCCATATTTTACAATTGGTTTGTCAAATCTTAAATCCAAAAATTCAACAATTTCATTTTCTATTTTAGCCTTATCAAGTATAAGTTGTAAAGAAGCAAGTTGAACATCAATTGATCCATCAAGGCTAAAAACAATTTTAGGCTTCCCGCTTATCAAAAGTAGCCCTTGTGAGTAAATCTTGGCATCATTTACTTCCGTGCCTAATTGGGTCATTTTATTTAAAATTTGGATTGATTTTTTTACTCCTCCCCCGGATAATTTTTTCCCCTTTTCCAGTTTCTCACCTTCAAAAAAAATTCTTGGCAGATTTTTCCCCGTATCATCAGAAAAAATTACCCCTTCTTCATCTACCACTAAAGATGCAAGATTGCTTGAGACTCCTACAGTTAAACTGGAAGATGAGGTGGATATAAAATCTTCAAGTGTGTAGGAATTGGTGGCTTCTATGGTATTTATGAGCAGAGCAATAGGAATTCTTCCGGATATTTGAAGTTCTATAGCATCAGGGAAGTGTTTTATAAAATTTATATTTTTAATGCAAATAAATTTTTG
Source organism: uncultured Gammaproteobacteria bacterium (assembly GCA_964360965.1). Classification (GTDB taxonomy): domain Bacteria; phylum Patescibacteriota; class Microgenomatia; order Daviesbacterales; family UBA10151; genus CAYHYM01. The sequence continues at coordinate 33,851 of CAYHYM010000005.1, read as the reverse complement.
ATCAAATTTTTTTTTAATTTCCAAAGAATTTAAAAAGAAAAAATTCTGTCCTAAAATTCCGGCTACTTCTTTGATACTACTTTCACTGGCACATTCAATCTTATCAAGTTTAATAATTAAATTCCTAATAACAAAAAAATCAGATCGAATAAAAAGATATGCTGAAATAATAAGCAGTATAAAAAATCCGCTCAGGGAAATTAGCCCAAAATTAATAATAATGTTTCTTTTCTCTCCCGGTATAAAAATTTCATTGTCTTTCCTTATTCTTTTGCGCATTGTTTAAATTTTTGCCCGGCCAAAAGTATAGTCTCCAACGCCAATCTTTTGGCAGCATCGGGAATAACTACAGCCTTGGCACATTTAGCTTCTTTTTTAAAATGATTCAAATCATTTAATATCAACTTTACATTTGCCAATAAAATTTTAGCAGAAAGTTGCGATTGAGGCAGAATTTTTACCAAACCTAATTTTTTAAAAAACTGGGCATTTTTGTTTTGCTCATCAGCAAAAAGATATGGAATTGGGATAACTAAGGCTGGTTTGCCAAAGTAAGCCAGTTCTGTTAAAATATTTATCCCTGACCGGGAAATTACCACATCAACCATTGATAAAACTTTACCCATATCATCAATAAATTTTTTAACTATATACCTGTCATTTTGAAGATACGTAAGCCTTTCAAAATCTTTATACCGTGAATCACCTGTCTGATGAATTACACAGGCTATCTTAAGCAGCTCTTTAAGACAACTCTCTACCGCCACATTTATGATATGTGAACCTTGATTTCCGCCAGTAACTAAAATCAGCGGTAATTTTTCTTTGTGGAGTGTTTTGTTATTTACCTTTAAAATTTCATTTCTTAGTGGATTGCCAGTTAAAACTGTTGGCTTATTATTAAAATGTACTCCGGCAAACGATATGGCGATCTTATCTGCAAAAAATGAGCTTATGCTATTGGCCAATCCTGCCACTAAAGTTTGCTCATGAATAATAATAGGAATTGAAAAGAGCCAAGCTATTATAACAACCGGCACTGCCACATAACCTCCAAAAGACAAAACAACATCAGGTTTCTCCGTCAAAATAATAAAAAATGACTGTATCAGCCCTAAGGGGATTTTAAAAAGAGAGGGGATGGAGTATATGGTAAAAGCTCTCTGCAGTCTACCTGTTATCAGGGCAATAAACTTAACCCTCATCTTGGGTAAAATTTTTGATTCTAAGGAGGTAATATTTTCACCTTCCATGACAGTTTTTCTACCAACATAAATTAACTCCACCTCATGGTATTTGCCAAACTGCTCAATCACAGCAACTGCCGGTGTAAAATGTGTGCCTGTAACTAAAACTTTCATAAAAGTATGATACGCCATTACCTTCTCCTGTTCAACTTGCCTTTTTAATTTGTAGTTTGGGTGGATTTGGAAATATTTAGCAGTATGCCAATGGCTATTAAATTGGCCACCAGGGCTGAGCCTCCATAAGAAATAAACGGTAAGGGCACACCGGTTAAGGGCACCAGGGCCACCATGGAGAATAAATTAATAACTGCCTGAACTCCCAACCAGACAGTAATTCCCAAAGCCAAAATCCTGCCAAAATTATCTTCCGTGCTTTGGGCAATCTTAAACCCTCGCAAGATCAAAAATATAAAGAGACCAATTACCAGAGTGCTGCCTAAAAAACCAAATTGTTCCCCAATAATGGCAAAGATGGAATCTGTTGTAACTTCAGGTATATATTCAAATTTCTGCCTGGATTGCCCCAAACCTACTCCGAAAATTCCTCCTGTTCCCAGTGCAATAAGTATTTGTAAAATATGATAAGTAAAACCTTGAGGATCGGAAAAAGGATCTAAAAATGCCAGAATTCTACTTTTCCTATACCCTGAAGTTAATACCAAAACAGCAAAAGTTAAAATCCCCAAAGGAGCGGCAATTAAAAAATGCAGTTTTGGTCCCCCGCTTAAAAAATAGAGAGCTGCTGAAACTATTACAAAAACAGTGGCAGACCCCAAATCTTTTTGCCAGATGGCGGTGACCAAAGTTACTGCAGCTGCAGTAACAAGAAAAGGTATAAACCTGGCAGATTTTTCAAAAATTGATGATAAGAATATCACTCCTGTTAATTTGATAATTTCAGCAGGCTGGATGGTAATAAAACCCAAATTAAGCCACCTGTGAGCCCCCCCCGCAGAAATACCCAATCCAGGGATAAAAACAGCCACCAGCATGGCAAAAGAGGCAAAGAAAAGAATAGAGGATATCCTTTTAAAAAAGTGATAATCAAAGTTTGTAAAAAAAAATGCTAAAAGAGTCCCAAAAAACGCCCACAATAGCTGCTGTTTAATATAATAATTGCCATCGGAAAAATCCTTTAAAGCCTGAGGTACTGACACGTCAAATACCATCAAAAGACCCAATAAGGTAAGCACTACAACACAAATAACAAGGGGTAAATCAACACTTTTTTTCTGAGAATTTAGTATATAAGTGCCAGCCATAAGCCTAAAATTGCAAAAAGAGCCTGTATTAGCCAAAATCTAAAAACAATTTTAGGCTCTTCCCATCCAATATATTTAAAGTACATGTGAATGGGCGCCACAGGGAAAAATTTACGCTGGAAAAATTTCTTGGAAAGTATTTGAATGGTAGATGAGACAATAATAATTACATAAACGCCTCCAATTATTCCCAAAGCTAAAATTTTACCGGTCAAAAGTCCAACCACTGCCAGAGTTGCTCCAAAAGACAGCGCTCCCGCATCTCCCAAATAAATTCTGGCCGGATAAACATTAAAGTACAAAAATGCCAGCAACGCCCCAATCCAAATACCCACAAATACTGCCAGATTTAAGTTAAGTCCGGATTGAGCCAAAACAAGCAGGGCAAAAAGACAAATAAGCAACAGCCCGCTGGATAACCCATCCAAACCATCAGAGACATTATAGGCGTTGGAAAAAGCCACAATCATAAACGCAGCCAGAGGAATGTACCATAATCCAATCACAAAATTTCCCAGTCCGGCAATGTAAATATTATTAAGGCCCACTTGCAAATATAAAATTGTGCCTAAAAGCAGGGCAAAAATTGTTTGAAGCACCAATATCAGTAAAGCCTTAATTCCCGCATATTTGCCGGAAAAGGCAATCAAAATTTTTTGTACATCATCAATTAACCCTATAAAACCAAAAGAAACAAGCGTTAAAATCAAAATATAAATATCTGTCGGCTCTTGGATTTTAAAATAATGGGTATATCCTAAACTTAAAATAATAAGAAGAACTATGATAAGTATTCCCCCTCCCACCGGAGTATTAACATCCTTACCTTTCAAAAGTTTGTTATGTATTGGAGTTTTACTGTCATCATAACCTTTAGGGATAGGCCTTTTGTATCTTGCTTTCAAATAAAACAAAAAATTTATAAATGGAACCATAAAAAAGCTGGTGATAAAAAATGACAACAGCACTAAGCCTAATAAATGAGTCATGGTATTTTTTTGGCAATTCTTTTAACTACCTCATCCAGCCGAACAGCCCTTGATCCTTTGATCAAACAAACATCACCTTTTCCCAGTATTTTCAAAAGGCGGGACACAATTTGAGCATTTTGTAAACCGGACTCTACTCTCTCAGTTAAAAATCCCAATTTATAAAGCTCATCGGCAATAATCTGCACCTCACCCATGCCTAAAATGACCAGGTCGAATTTTTCTTTATAAATATACCCGGCTATTTCTCTATGAAGTTTCTCGGAAAAACTACCTAATTCTCTCATTTCACCCAACACCACCACCCTTCTTCTGGCGGGGATTTGCAGCAATGTGGAAAGAGCTTGTTCAAGCGCAGCAGGAGATGAATTATAAGTATCATCCAAAATAATTGAACCGTTAGGACCCAGCAGCGGAGTAAGACGATGTTCTAAAGCTGTTACATTCTCCAGTCCCCTTTTTATTTTAACAAGAGGAATACCCTCTAAAACACCAAGGCAAGCTGCTGCCAGGGCTGAGTTGATCTGATGTTCACCCAACAGGTTATATCTAACTTCAACCCTTTCCACTCCGTAGTTTAGTTCAAAAATGGTCTTGAAATCTTTTATTCTCACATTACCGGCCCAAATTAAGCAATTTTTTTCATCTTTTCCAAAGTAAACAACTTGTGCTTTTGTTTTTGATCCAATCCTTCGACAGAATAAATCATCCCAGTTTAAAATAGCTACTCCATCCTCAGACAAATTCTCGACCAGTTTACCTTTTTCAGCAGCAATTTCTTCTATCCCGCCCAAAAATTCACTATGGGCATAATAAATCCTGGTGACAATAACCTTTTTGGGCTTAATCAGCGATAAATAAAAATCCATCTCCCCCTTATACTCAATTCCCATTTCCAAAACTACTCTTTTAATTGTTGGGTTAAGCCTTAAAATAGTCCGGGGAATATTTAAAATCGGGTCAAGATTGGGCAAAGTTTGAAGTGATTTATACATTTGCGATAAAACATGAAAACAGGCTGAAACTGTGGCGCTTTTCCCCACAGAACCTGTCACACCCACAAACATATCAGCAGAATAAAAATGAGCGTATATTTTTGAGAGAGACATTAAAAAAAGATGAAGTGGTCTTTTTAAGGATGAAATTCTACTTTTATAGGGGGTAACGTTTCTCCAGATGGGATGATCTAAGATATTCATATTTTGGATTTTGCATTTATCTTAAAAACAACAGATAAAATTACGTGTTTTCTCAAACTTAAATTTTGCCAAATAATTTGTCGTAACTCACTATTTTCATCTAAAACTCTAATATTTTCAACTCTTTCCTGCAGGGCAGGATTTAAAAACAGGTTGCCGCCGATACTGCCTGTCAAATCTTTAAATTGCCCGTCCTCCAGACCTTGAACGGATAAAAATTGAGTAAATTTTTCCAAAGTCAATCCGCTGTCAACTTCAATCAAGGCAAAATCCAAACCCAAACCTTTTTTGGACACTTTACCCTTAATTGAAACCACTTTAATATTTTGCGTCCTGTTTTTAATGACCACACCCAAAAAGCCTGAATCTGAAAAAGCCACTTTACTGCCTGTTCCAATCACCAAAAAGGGCACATTTAGCTGTTTGCAGTCTTCTACCAGCCTGGTAATTTCACGCAAAGTTGTGGCCACAGCAAACATTTTAGCAGGACCTCCAAATCTGGTGGCAGTATGATTTGACAACAGCTCATTAAATTTTACCTTTTCCCGGCCAAAAGAACCAGCTATCAATTTTATTTTATTGTCCATTGAGTGTTTTTTGTACAACTCCTCTATCTGACCAGGGAATTTCCCCTTTTCCATCTAAATTCATCGATTTTTCATGCCCCTTACCAAAAATTCCCACAATATCTCCTTTTTTAGCTAAATTATTTATAGCAAAATCTATGGCTTTTTCTCTATCGTCAATAATGAAAAAATTAACTCCAACTTTTGCTCCGGCTCTTAAAGACCCCCGCTTAATTTGCTCATTAATTTGTCTAAGCAACCCTCTTGGGTCAACAGAGGTCACAATTACTATATCAGATAACCGTTGGGCAATCTCACCCATCATGGAACGCTTTCCCACATCTCTTAAGCCTTCTGCCCCGATCAAAGATATTAGCTTCGCACCTTTCAGGTGTAAATGTAAAGTTTTTAAGGCCTGTTCCAAACCATTTGGGGTGTGGGCAAAGTCAATTATTATTTTAATCCCTCTGCTGTTTTTTACTTCTTCCATCCTGCCTGATAAACCTGGAAAATTTTCCAAAGCCTTTTGGGCCATCTTTTTGTCAATATTTAGAGCGAAGGCGCAACCAAGCGCGGCCAGGGCATTTTCAATGTTATAGTCTCCAGGAATTTTTAACTTTAACTTTACTTCTTTTTGATTAAAATCTCCCTTGTTTAAACCAAAGCTAATTATCTTCCCCTGAACTCCCTGAATCCCCTGGTTAACTACAGCAAACTTAGCCTCCTTAATAAGCTTAAGCTTGGTGTTTTTATAGTTCTCAAAAGTTTTATGATAGTCCAGATGTTCATGGGTAATGTTGGTAATTGCTCCAATATCAAATTTTATCCCCCAAAATCTGTACTGGTCTATCGCGTGTGATGTTACCTCTAAAACCAGATATTTATCACCATGAGAAACTGCCTCTTTGGCAAATTTTTGCACCATAAATGGGTCAGGTGAGGTGACATGAAATCCGGTGTCATAAGATTTTCCGCCAACATAAGCATTAACAGTTGAAACCATGGAAGATTTAAATCCAGCACTTTTGATTATCTGATAAATCATGTTAACTGTGGTAGTTTTGCCGTCAGTTCCGGTCACTCCAATAACAGTCAGTCCCCTGGTGGGCCGCCCCTGGCGAGCCTCGCCTCTGGCGGGGAAGCCATAAAAAACATTGGCCAAAACAGCTTGAGGTAAATGATAAAAAATATTTATAAATTGCTGCGGTAGCAGCGGTCGCAGAACTCTTTTTATTTGCTCCATAGCCCCTAATTATACCTTAATGTCATTCGCTTGGAGCAATTTTGTAGTAAGCAAAAAGTTCCTTAGCTATTTCAAAGAAGGTGGGGGCGGCTGTTTCTGAGCCATAGGGTGAAGTTTGGGGATGATCATACTTTATTAGCATAACAAACTTTGGATTATCAGCCGGGGCAAATCCCACAAATGAGGCAATAGTTTTATTGGGATCATAATGCCCGGCAATGGGAATTTGGGCAGTGCCGGTTTTACCGGCAATCTTAAAACCTTTAGGTTTGGCAAACTTTGCCTCACCCTCCGAGACAGCCCTAACCATCATCTCAGTCATAATTTTGGCTGTAGTTTCTTTAATAACTTCTCTGATAACTTTTGGCTTGATCTCAAAACTTATTCTTTCATCCTCAATTTTTTTAACCACCTGAGGTTCCATTAAATACCCTCCATTTGCCACTGCTGCCACTGCTCTTATCATCTGGATGGGAGTAACAGCAATACCCTGGCCAAAAGAAGTTGTAGCAAGATCAATCTCGCGCCAGCTATTTTTGGGACGAAGATCAACCAGTGATTCATCTTGCAGATCAATCCCGGTCAAGCTGCCTAATCCGAAATTTTCCAGGTATGAGTACATCTTATCCAAACCCAATTTTTTACCAACATATACCATGCCGGTGTTGTCAGAATGGACAATCACATCCTGCATAGAAGTTTCCGGAAAATATTTATTATTCCATGTTCTTATTAAAAACCCCCCCAAAGATATTGGGCCTGCGCAAATATCACATTTAGTATCAGATTTGATAACATCTTCATTTAAAGCAGCTGACATCACTAAAACTTTAAAGGTTGAACCAGGTTCATATTGGTCAGCTATTAAAGGATTTTTATAATATTCTTTTGGGAATTGACCGAATTCTAGAGGGTCGTAATTGGGGTATGCTGCCATTGCCAAAATCGCCCCGCTCCCAGGATCCATTATCAATCCCAGGGCACCTTTGGCCCCATACTTTTCAATACCTGCCTTTAAATTTTTCTCCATAATAAATTGGGCAGTCCTGTCTATATTAAGAAAAAGGTTTTTACCTCTTACTGGAGAAAAATTTATAAATTGTCCAATCAAAATTGGCAACCCCAGTGCATCTTTTTCAAAACGGTATCTTCCGGCAAATCCTTTAAGTTCCCCATTATAGAATCCTTCTAAACCAAAATACCCCACTCTTTCTCCTTTGGCGCTGTATCCCACAAACCCCAAAAGGTGAGCAGATGATGATCCTTCAGGATAAAACCTAAGGCTTTCCTTTTCAAAACCAATCCCTTTAATTTTAAGGGCTTCTATGTTTTTTTTTAAACTAAGATCAATATTTTTTTTAATCGGTACCCAAAATAAGTCTTTTTTAAGTTGTGATAAAATATCATTTTGATCCTGAGAAATTGTTTTGGCAAGATCTTGGGCAATTCTACCTTTGTCATCATCTTTTATTACTTTTGGCTCTGCAAAAAGAGTAAATGAGGGTTGTGTTGAAGCTAAAACCGAACCGTCAGAAAAAAAAATTTTACCTCTTTGGGCTGCCACTTTAACGCTTTTTAAATATTGTCCCTCGCCAGCTGCAACCAGATCGTCTTTGCGAATAACCTGCCAATAAAAAAGTCTTACCACCACAGCTATCAAACATAAACATAAAACTATTTTGATAACTTGTACACGCATCAGTGGAGATATTTTACCTCTTTTGGAGAACTTAAACCAAGTTGGGCAGACTGTGAGGCTAAATTTTGTAAAGAGGAAGTTTTGGCAATTTCATTCTCAATAATTTGATTTTCTAAATTTAGGTTATTTTGCAAAGAAGTTATTTGGGATAATTTTTCCCCAAATGAACCCAAAGTATTATATGCCCAAATTTGCAGTAAAATTAAAGGCAGTAAAATTAAAAAAGAGATGAAGATAAATTTTTGGGGAATAACCCTCTGCTGCTCCTTTTCAAATTTTTTTATGATAGTCATAGACAGTTAATTAACTCTGAATACTCTCATCTTTGCCGATCTGGACCTTAAGTTAATCCTTACCTCTTCCTCTGCAGGAGTGATCGGTTTTCTTATCGTAGTTTCACCCAATCCATCATTTTGCCACTGTCTAAAAGTATCTTTAACAATCCTATCTTCCAGTGAATGAAAAGATATAACTACAATGTGACCATTTTTTTCAATTAAATCTACTGCCTGATAGAGTCCCTCTTTAAGTGCATTTAGCTCGTCATTTACTGCCATTCTTAAGGCCAGAAACACCCTGGTGGCAGGATGTATCCTTTGTCTATGGATACCATGCTTTCGATATACACCCTCCACTAAACTTGTAAATTGTCTTGTACTACTAATCCCTACTCCCTTTTCCCCATTCCCTACTTTACGGGCGCTGACCAAAGCAGCAGCCAGGGATTTAGCCAATTTTTCCTGACCCAGTTTAGCAAATAGTTCATATAGTTCTCCTTTATTTAAACCTTTGATCAAATCCAGGGCCGAAACAGAAAGGGCAGGATCCATTCTCATATCCAAAGGTCCTTCCCTTGAAAAAGAAAAACCCCTCTCAGGTCTTTCCAGTTGCAGACTGGAAACCCCAAGATCAAATAAACAACCCTTAAACTTTAAACCCTTAGTTTCCGTCTGATTTTGTAATATACTTTTAAGGTCTCTAAAATTACCCTGAACTAATCTAAAATCCTGTCCACTGTAACTCCTCGAGTCTGAGCGACCTCGGAGTCGAAGACCTGCAGCCTGTAACCTCTTTTTCACTCTTTCCAAAGCCTGGGGGTCTACATCTATACCCAAAACATTTCCACCCAACCTTAGAATTTCTAAAGAATGGCCTCCGTCTCCCAAAGTACAATCTAAATACCAACGATTCTCTTTAACAACTAAAGCCTCTATAACTTCCCTCAGAAGAACGGGTTTATGATACCCTTCCATAGTCTCTTTCTATTTCCCTCAAATGCTTTTCCCACAATTTATTATCCCAAATCTCAAAATGATCTCCGGCGCCAATAATCACTAACTCTTGTCTTATCTTAGCATAAATCAGCAGGGTGAGGGGAATAATAAATCTCCCCTGTTTATCCAACTCCGCTGAAACGCTTAATGAAAACAGATACCTCCTCAAAAATCTGGCCCGTTCTTCTGTAACTGATATTTCAAGCTGTTTGCCGGCCTCTTTTTCAAAAGCGCTAACATCAAAACCCCAAATGCATCCCTCAAAACCGCGGCTTAAAATTATTCTCTTGCCTAAAATATCTTCTCTTAACTTCTTTGGCAAAATTAATCTTCCCTGACCGCTAAATTTAGCTTTGTATTCGCCCAAAAACATGAGGACATCCTCTTTTATCTCGCCGAAGGATCGAAACTTCGACCCGAAGGCGGATCTTTCTGGGCAGAATACTTGTCCACCGTAGCTTTAGCGTAGGTGGATTAACCTTAATTCACCATCCATAACCATTCTCCACCTTTATAAATCTGTTTGTCAATACCCAAATTAAAATGAAAGTAGTGAGACTAGAGCGGTGCTTTTTGCCGTGACAAGCTACTTGCTAACTAAAACTGCAAATATTCCAGAACCGTCAGCTTTACCTGATAATTTAGATCCATCCATTTTTGTCTCAAACTCTATCCATTTATTTTCACTTTCATTAAACCTGGCGATTTTTGCATCCAACGGGGGTTTCTCAGCCAGTTCAATTTCTACAACCCCTTCAGGTATGCCCCTTGTTAAAGGAGTATTTAAAGCATAAACTTTACCCACAATCTTTTTATCTTGAGGTAATTTTTGCACCCCTGTTAAATCATTTATGATAGAAAATCCCACATTGGAAAGAGCCTGTCTATCCGCATCAACTTTGTAGATAAAATGTCCATCACCAGAGCTAAGTTGCCCCAAAGCCACATCAGGCCGCTGCAAGTGCCACTGGGTAATCATACGCAAAGCCTCTTTACCTCTTTTTATATGCAAAATCAAAGTACCATTTTCAACTCCTTGATCATATTTACATACCTTTTTTGAGCAGGTGCCAAATAAAATTTCCTGTTCATATTCCCCCTTTTTATCTTTGGTATCAATCTCCCCCATTACTCCTCTGTCTATTCCTTCGGCGTTATATGCGAGCTCATAAGAGATCCTCCCATATGAAAAAGTCCTCTTTAAGTTTAAAATCAATGCGTTGCCATCACGCCTGGGAAATAAAAGCGCAAAAGGCCCCTCAGAATCAAAAGATAAATCCACCTCCTCTAAAAAAGCTTCTTGTTTTTGCGGAACAAATTTTTGAAAGACCAAAAATCCTGTTAAAATAAGCAGGATTAAAAGTGTTATAAGAAAAACGGTAGTTTTATATACTTTTAGAGTATTTTTAAGTTTATTTATCATTTGGTTACCCTACCAAAGCTGTGGGTAACAAAATTAGGATCTCTTTATCCATTTATTTTATTATTTAAAACTTCGAGCAACTGATTAATTTTGACTCTTTTCTGTTTGGTACTGTCTCTATCCCGAATTGTCACTGTCTGATCTTTTAAACTGTCAAAGTCTACTGTTACACAAAAAGGGGTGCCAATCTCATCCGCTGATGCATATCGGCCCCCAATATTACCCCTCTCATCCCAAACTACCATAAAATTTTCCCTTAAGTCAAGATAGATTTTTCTGGCTAAGTTCACCAAATCCGGCTTATTGGCAAGTAAGGGAAAAACAGCAACTTTTAAGGGAGCTAACCTTGGATCCAAGCTTAGAAAAACTCTTTTTCCATCCTCTCTATAAGAATCCAATAAGAAGAATAACGCTGACCTGTCTACTCCTGCTGATGATTCAATATCCCAAGGCAAATATTCTTTACCGCTTTCTTGATCTCCATATTGTAGATTTTGTCCGGAAAACTTCTGGTGATGGCTTAAATCCCAATCACCCCTGTGATGTATCCCCATAAATTCTGCCCAGCCCCAGGGACCTTTGTATTCTATATCAGTTGCCATTCTGGCATAATGCGCCCTCTCTCCTTCTTCATGATCTTTAAAGTGCAAATTTTCTTTTCTAATCCCTAATTTAGCATACCAGTCCATCCAGAAGTTTTTCCAGTACTCATACCATCTCTTACCTTCTTTTTCATTGGGCTTTACAAAATACTGAACTTCCATCTGTTCAAATTCTCTAGATCTAAAGATAAAATTACCCGGAGTTATTTCATTTCTAAAAGCCTTGCCAATTTGGGCGATACCAAAGGGAATTTTAATCCTGGTTGAATCTAGCACATTTTTAAAATTAACATGTACACCTTGAGTAATTTCTCCTCTAAGATAAATTTCTGTTTGCTTACCTTCAATCACTCCAAGATAAGCTTTTACCAAAAGATTAAACTTTTGGGCCTCTGTCCATTCAACCTTTCCCTGAACTCCTCGAACACCCTGATGAGTTTCCTCATGTTCTTTAATCTCTGCTTCCTTATCTGCCCTAAATCTTTCGTGGCATTCTTTACACTCAACTAAAGGATCAACAAATGACTCCAAGTGACCTGAGGCTTCCCAAACTTTAGGATTCATCATGATGGCAGAATCAATCCCCACCATATCCTCACGGACTTGTACCACATCATGCCACCATATCTTTTTAATGTTATTTTTCAACTCCACCCCCAGTGGACCATAGTCCCAAGTCCCACCCAAACCTCCATAGATTTCAGAACCCGGATATATAAATCCCCGTCTTTTACACAATGCTACTATCTTGTCCATTTCAAAAACTTTCTACTTTTAAGTGATCCTTCAATCACTCTTTCTACATGATATCGTAATATCTTCTCCAGTTCCATAGCCTCTTTTTCGTTTACCTCTATCTTCTCAATCTCCCCCCAAGATGCAGTTTCCAGCTGTTTCAGCAGACTCCCGATTACACCTCGAAGGTGTCTTACGATTACACCTTCCGTGAAACTTGCAAACCCCAAATTAGTCAAGATTTTTACCTCAAAGGCTCTTACCAAAATCTGGCGGGCATTTTTCGCAAGTCTTTGTAAAACCTCCATCAAATATCCATATAAGATTCTATTTTCCTGATTTTCAGCTGTCAGTTTATCAACAAGTTCTAAGATATGATAAGCATAAGTAGATAAAGTCAAATTCTCTTTCAGCTTAGAATAAGTATCCAGAGTGGTTGCTTCAGTCAAAATCGGCATGCCCTTCCCCTGGTATAAATACAGAATGCTTCTGTTTAAAAGTTCTACATTACCTGCTCGTCTTGAGGTAATTCTCCTGACTCCTTTTGCCAAAACAGAAATCTTGCCCTTTTGAAGTGAAAAAACTGTAAGGATTCTATCTGCTTCCGCCAAATTCCTCCTCTTTAAAATAATCCCTTCAGTTTTAAAACCATGCATAATAAGGAAAATCTACTATTACAAGTCAAATTTAAATTCTCTATCTGTATCCAGTTTAAAATCAGCCTTCTGTCTACCATTTATTTTGATTTTATACTGAAAATCTTTTGCCCCCGGTTGTTTTTGGATTAACAATTTATACTTATCTTTTGGCTGATAAGGAACAATATATTCTATCTCTAATTTTCTGGAATTTTGCGGCCTAACTTGAATAAATGCCTCAAAAACTGTTTTTCCCAAATCTTCTATGGTATTTACTTGATCATCAGACCCTTTGGAAGAAATCAGTTTACTCCCTTTGGGTACATAAACTCTGACATAATCCCGATTGATCCCATTTAACCAAACCCCAAAAGGCTGAGGATTTTTATATTCAACGGTGATTTTCTTTCTGATTCCGTCCTTTTGAGTGGTTATTTCTTGAGTAACAGTCTGCTCAACATATAAATTAGACTTGCCTCCGGCAAAGTTGGCATCATTAATGTGAAGATAATCTCCCTCAAAATCTTTAATTTGGCCTGTCCAATTTAATTTGTATAGGGAATTTTGTACTTTTGGATCATGCATAAAAAGTAAGATGTGTTTGTGATTGGCCAGCCTGACCACTGTTTCTAAAAATAAAGGAATTTTCTCAGAATCTGCTCCTATCATCTTTGAAAGAATCTGCTGCATCAAAACTCCCAGGATGGCTTTCCTGTCCTGGGTACCCTTGGCTGCAATCTCAGCATAAGACTCCAGCTCAAAAATGACATTGGGGCAATTGCACCTGTGATCAATCTTGGAAGAATATGGATTGCCAAATACATCAATTGGGCCAGTTCCCTCAATCAGCTCCTCCACAACCTGTGAATCAATATAGATAATCCCATCAAAGGGAAGCCCGGATCCTAAAAGTTGATACATCCGCTCAAATTCCCTGGCAGATGTAGGCACATCAGGCGAGATATTTGAATCCCTCATGCTCCAGGCTGATCTTTCCACCCCGGATACCTCCGGTAAATACTTAACAATAGGATCAGGAGGGGTAAGAGGACAAATTTTACTTTCACATGTGGCCAAAAGCCGCTCATCAAGTCTGTAGATATCATCTGAGGTGGTAGCGGAAATTTTACCCTGATCCACTTTTAAAAATGCAAAAGCAGTAATAAATCCGCCTGTGGGACGAATTTCCTTGTCATTTTGAAAAAGCAAAAGATAATTTTTAACAGATTCATTCCCCAAAGTAGAGGGTAATATTACCAGAGCATCTTTTGCTTCAGATATGCCAAAGTGTGTCCCTATTATAAAATTTTTAGCTGTCTCAATAGTTTTTCTTAACTCTAAATCTTTAAAACGCTTAGGGTATTTTGAAGTGTTAATCCCTTCAACCTCAAAAGCTGCTCTTTTAAAATTTGGCTCAATGCTATCAAGATAGGGGATTGATTTTTGCAAAATTTTAAGAGCCTGAGTTATGCGCTGCTCGCCCACTTTTGGCTGTCCTAAAAACCCTAACTCTTCCTCACTTGCCTTTAATTTAGATAAAAGCATTTCCACACCCTCTAAAGATGAAACGGAAGCAGAAGATAACTTTTTGGCATCCTCATAGAAACCACCTAAAAGGGGGACAAATTTTAAATAAAAGAGGAAATTTAAAGATAAATCTGTTTTAGATAAATCTTTTTTGATATTAGAAACCTGAGCTTGAATTTGGCCAAAATTTTGATTTTGATAAGCCGAGGCTAGGGCCTTTGCATGTTGTCCAACATCCTTAAATCCCAAGTAGGCCTGCCACAAGGGTATGATAATCAAAAGCGCAGTTATCAAAACTGCTACCCCAAACCTCAAACCAACTTTTCTTTTGTTTTTTCTGGAAAATCTTTGATAAATCATATTGCCCCCCTTCCTGATATGACTGCAGGTATAGTTTTTAAAAGTATCCAGATATCATAAATAATTGACTTTTTTTGAACATACCATGCATCCATCTCCACCCTTTTATCAAAATTAATTTGAGAACGCCCCGAAACCTGCCATACCCCTGTTACTCCAGGTTTAGATGACAAAATAATTTTAACAAATTTTCTGGAGGTGGGATATTTTATCTGCTGTTCTTCCAGTTCAAAAGGATAATAGGCCCTTGGTCCCACCATACTCATATCTCCCTTTAAAATATTTATCAGTTGTGGCAACTCATCAATAGAAAATCTTCTGATAAATTTTCCCACACTGGTTACTCTTGGATCGTTAACTATTTTATAACTATGTTTTTTGTATTCTTCCATCAGTTTTCTATTCTTTTGTAGAATTTCTTGAGCATTTTCAACCATCGAGCGGAATTTATACATGGTGAAAAGTTTACCGTCTTTTCCCTCTCTTTTGGGAGTATTGGCCAAAACTGGCCCCGCAGAGTCAATTTTTATTGCCAGGGCCACAATCAAAAAAATGGGGGATAATAAAATTATCCCCAAAAAAGAACCTAAAACATCCAATATCCTTTTTGTAAAATTGTAGACCATAATTTATCAGACTCTATATAGTTTACATTAAACCGGCAACAGTTTGCCTAAATTCGTGAATGAAATTTTCTTTACTAAAAAGCTTGACATTTTCCCTACATTTATTAGGAGCAATTTTTAAAGTTTCTAATTTTTTAATAGCCAAAACTATACTTTTTGAACTCTGACTGTCAAAAAAAATACCTGTTATCCCATCTGTCACGGTTTCCAAAACTCCTCCCTGATTAAATGATATCACAGGTTTACCCAAAGCCTGAGCTTCCAAAACAGTCAGTCCAAAATCCTCAATTCCGGGAATAATTAAAGCCTTACATCCTGCCAAAACTTGCACTACCATCTCATCACCTAAGTTACCCAAAAATTCAATCTCTCCCCTAACCCCCTGAATTCCCCGAAGTCTCTCAAGCTCGGGTCCCCTTCCGATCACCTTAAGTGGTATCCCCAACTTAATACATGCCTCAATTGCCAAATCTACTTTTTTATATTTATTTAACCTGGAAATAACCAAAAAATATCCTCCATTAAAAGTATCTACGTCTTTAAATCTCTTAAGATCTATGCAGGGATAAACTATCTTACTATCCACACCATAAACTTTTTTGATTCTCCTTTTGGCGTTTTCGGATCCGGCAATATAGGCATCAACTCTCCTTGATGAAATCTGATCATACAAGCGGAGTTTGCTCATCAGTAACTCTGCCAAACCATAATTTCCCTCTCCGGAAAAATGCCATAAAAATCTGGGCGGAGTATGGCAGTAGCAGACATGTACTGTCTCGGGTTTGGTAATGATACTTTTGGAAAAACGGGTAGTGTGGGAAATCACTAAATCAAACTCTGAGAAATCAAATTGCTCAAAGGCAATAGGATAGAAGGGGAGTAATATTTTGTATAAACTCCTCCAGCAGGGGATTTTCTGTAAAAAAGAGGTAATAATTTTCTTGGAGCCAAACATCTGCCGCAGCATTTTATTTTCCCCATCAAACACCGAGGTATAAATTGGCGCATCAGGATATATTTCACAAAGTCCCAAAAGCACTCTTTCTGCTCCCCCCCACTGAACTAAATCATCGTGGACAAGAGCTACTCTCATATGAATCTCCTAATAAGCTCTATCCGCATTTTGGTATACCTCCAGTGTTTGCTGAGCTAATTTTTTCCAGCTGAATAATTTTACTCTTTTTTTGCCTTTTTCTATTAACTCTTTTCTTAATTTCTCCGATTTCAACACCTCATCTATCTTATCCCCTATATCTCCCACATCATGGGGGTTAAAATAAATGGCTGCATCAGAAGCTATTTCTGGCAGTGATTCAGCATTTGAGGAAACAACCGGACAAGAACATACCATCGCCTCCAAAAGTGGTATACCAAATCCTTCTTCCAAAGATGGCATTACAAAACATGAAGCATTTTTATAAAGGGCTACCATCTCTTCATCACTCACATAACCTGTATACAAAATTCCCGGATATTTATTTTCTTTTTTAATTCTTTGCCAAAAATAATGGTCGTGACCTGATAAAACAAGCTGTAAATTTTTATATTTCTTTTTTAAAAGCAAAAAGGCTTTTATTAATCCTTCCACATTTTTATGAGGATGAGCATTACCAACATAAAAAATATATGGTGGTTTAATGATAAACTTTTTCATTACCTGACTAATTTTCACTTGCGACATTTTATTCGCGATCTTAAGTAGTTTGTCACCAACTGCTTCTTTAGTAACTGTAATTTTATTATTATCCACTCCCCACTCATCCACTAAAAGTCCTTTAACAAAATTTGAAGGCACCAAAATATGTACAGACTTTATTGTAGCTACCTTAAAAATCTGGTTATATCCCAGCTGTTTAATTTTATAAGTTAGCAAGTTAAGAGTACTGGCGCGTCTCATCTGAAAATGTTGATGAATTAAATCATGAATTGTTACTACAAATTTTCCCGGGTAGAGAATTGGTACATTGAAATGTGGAAAGTGGACTAGGTCTGGTTTTAATTTATTCAGAATACCTGGTAATCTGATTTGCTCACTAACACTGTACCATTTAAAATCAGCTAACACATTTTTAAAATTGGTATGATAGACTTGATTATTGGACTCATTGGGTAAGTTAAGAATATAATATTTATTTTTCTTATCCAGAATCTGTATTTGTTCAAGTAGATTTCTAATATACCTGCCTACTCCAGACTCTTGATACATCCTGGCATCAATCACTATCCGCATACTAAACTTGCATGCTCCTTTTGGCTAACCACCATTTTAGATCAATTCCTAAATAAACCAGCCAGTTGATGAAAAAGGGATATTTTTGCTCCAGATGTTTTTTATAAAAAATCTTCATAGTTTCATAAAAGGAATTGAGAGCTTTTTTCTTTGACTCCGCGGTGGCAGTGGTCACATCTCGACTATGCTTTTTAATACCGGATGATATCCCTTTATGATGAATAATTTTAACATCAGGTACATACATAATTTTAAAACCAGCTTGTTTAATTCTATAACATAAATCTAAATCTTCGCCGTAAAGAAAATAATCCTCATCAAATAAACCCGTCTTTTCTAAAACTGATTTTCTAGTTAAGAAAAAAGCTCCAGCAATAGCATCTACTTCGTGAGGTTTTTCCATATCTTGATTTGTTAAATGATACAAACTACTATCTCCCACAATAAAATATAAAAAAGAGGCCCATGGTGTAGGAAATCCTCTATGAGATGCAAAATCAATAGAACCATCTTCTTTTTCTACTCTACAAGAAGCAACACCTACCTCTTGGTGTTGATCCATAAAATCTAACATAGAGCTTAGAGTCCCACTCATAACCTCAGAATCAGGATTAAGCAATAAAATATATTCATTTTTAACTTGTTTTAATGCTAGATTATTGGCTTTTCCAAAACCTAAATTTTGACTATTTTTAATATAGTTAATCTTAGGATACCATTGCTTGGCTAATTTTAAACTGTTATCCCAAGAAGCATTATCTACCACCCAAATATCCAAAGCAGCCTCATCTGATATTCCCACAACAGATGTTAAACACCTAAGTAAATAGTCTCCTCCGTTATAATTAACAATAATAATACTAAGGCTTTTGTCCAAGTTCTTCATAAATTGAGCTTAAATTTTTAGCTATTGAATCCCAATCATACTTTTGCTTCACCATTTTTTTGGCATTTTTGGCAATTTTTTGATAAAGATTTGTATTTTTTATAAGATTTATTACAGCTTCCGCAATTTGTTCCGGCTGATCTCTGATTATCACCTCCACCCCATCCCTTGCCTCTGTTCCCCCAATACCCAAAGATGTTGTCACAACCGGCAGTCCTGAGGCAAAACTCTCTAAGTTTTTGTATCTGGTTCCTCCTCCTCCATAGATTGGAGCAACCAAAACCCAAGCTTTTTGATATGCATATCTTACATCTTCTATCTCATCAACTGTCACATCACTTCCTTCTAAACCGGAGAAAAAAATTTTGGCTTCTTTACCGATTATCCAAAGTTTAGCATCTAAAAATTTAAGCTTAATCAGTGGCCAAACTTTTTTAACCAGAATATTTACTGCCTCATGATTTTGTAACCAGGTAAAATTTCCCAGATAAAGTATAGTCAGAACAGAATTTTTATCTGTAACTTTTTGACTGAAAAAAGTACAATCTACACCGTTGGGCACTATGTCTACATTAAGACCTGGTATATCATTTTGCATAATTTGTCTATCATCATCAGACATAGCCACCACTTTCTGGGCTTTTTGCCAAAATTTGTGCTCCCAATATTTCATCTTTAAAACATCTAAAAAAAGTAAAGGTTTTACGGGGATTAAAGGATACTCACTGGCAAAATGTTCATAAACTAAATATTCAATTGTTTGTTCAACCAAAAGTATGGGGATTTGTGTTTTTGGAATATGGGGCATCACATAAAAAGTTTCTGCATGGATCAGGTCAAATTTTTCTTTTTGCAGCAGATCTAAAATGGCATCCCGTTCTCCATTTGCCCAATTTCTGATAACCAAAAATGGAAAGAAACTAAATCCAGTACGCAGAATATTTCCCAGTGTCCAGGGTTTTTCTGATCTATAAAAAACTCTGACATCCTGACAAAATTTTTTAAGCTGTGGAACGTATTTTTTCTCATCCTCATTTTTGACAAGACAAAAAAGAGTAATTTTATGATTTAAGGCGGATAGTCTTTTTATTAAGTTAAAGGACCTGGTCTGCCCTCCGGTCAAAAGCGGATATGGTAAATATGGCGTCAGCATTAATACTTTCATGTTATAGTGGTTCCGGATCACCTATATCATATTCTTTTTTTTGTTTGGTTAAATCAGCAATAACATAATTTTTTCCTTCTTCGATAATTGCAAAATGCCTCATTACCCAGGATGTTTTTGCATCTTTGGTGGTAGAAACATAATATGTTACACCATATTTTTTTATCAATTCTTCCATTGGGAAAGCCACCACCGGCCACCCTGGTCTGTTAATATGATACAAAAATGCCGTGTCTCCATTATAAGGAGCAACAACCACGGCATTCTTAGGTAAAATATCATCTGCTCTTTTCCCAACTTCTAAAATAGCGGGATTATTAATCTGATAAAATCCTCCAACTTCTTTCCATCCAAAATAAAAAGTCAGCGGTAGAAAAAGTACTCCCATAATAATAGTCCAAATCCTGGGGATAAATAATGATTCACCTTTTATTAAAAAGATAAATCCCTTTGCCAAAATTATACAGGCAATTGGCACAAAAATTATCTGGTAATAATCATGTCTGACATTGCCAGTGGCAAAAATTATAATAAATAAAAACATAGACAAGGCCCAAATATGGAAAAACCAGTTTCCGTCTTTTGGCCTGATGATAAGTCCCAAGGCAAAAAGCGCAAAACCTACTGTTCCCAAAATTTCTCTTCCTAGTCTTTCAGAAATAATCCACCACCAAAAAATGGGCTTAAAACGTATCCCATCCCCATTTAAAAGCCATGAAGCAGCGGGGATACCCTCAGGGGATTGCATTATCCAAACCCTCCATAAAACAAACGGTAAAATAGCCAAAACGAAAAAAATTATAAATTTTTTGGGCGGCTGATAAATTCTCCCCTCTTTTTTTACTGCCAAATATAAACAAGGTACCAAGAAAAAGAAAGCCCAGGGTTTTATCAGAAATGAAGCAGCTGTAAAAAATAATGCCAAAATAAAATAAATTTTACTTCCTTGAAAAATCCATTTGTCAATAAAATATACCATTGCCAGACAAAAGAAAACAAAAGTTGGCTCAGGAAGAGTGGTCCTTGAGAAAAATACATTAAAAGGCAAAATTGCAAAAATTAAAGCTGACAGCAGAGCATGAATTTCTCCCAGGTATTTTCTTACTATTAAATATAGAAAAATTAAACTCAGCAAAGAAAATATCACTGATACCAAACGATGCAAACTTTCATTAACTCCAAAAAATAAATATAGGGGATAAACTGCAATATTATAAACAGGAAATTCCACAAAACGAAATCTTGATAAGTTAGGCATGGAATTTTCTGAAACTATGGACATATCATCATACTTTGGAAGAAATGGATTAAATCCTTCCTTAATAAAATTTCTGGTAACAGCCGCGGTATCTGCCTGTCTCCAGGAATGCCAGTCAGCAATGGGGGAGGAAATTTTATAAAACCGAAAGAAAAAAGCCAGAATTAAAATTAGTGTTAAATATAAAATTGGACTTTTGATTATATTCATCTAAATGGGTGAACCAATGGTTTGGCCCGATTCTCCTCTATCCTGATTGCGGAAAGGCCTACTCCCAATGAAAGCCAAAGAAGCGCAGCTATTTTGGAAGCCTCCAACACATCTATAAAAATGATAGTTAAAAATATAACCAATAGTCCGCAAAATATTCCTAAATTTAAATAGTATACTAAAGTCAAACTTCTTTTTCTAAGAAATTTTATTATTTTTTTCAAAATCAAATAAAATATTAACATTAAAGAAAGGGTACCAAGCAGTCCTGTTTCACCCAGTGATCTTAAATAATCATTATCTGTTGAAATGGTGATTGAGGAATATCCTGTTCCCAAAAAGGGATTTTTCCAAAAAGCCCTAATTGCTCTGGGCCACTCCTCATTAAGCCTTATCCCAAATGACCTGTAAACACCCAGTTCCATGGTATTGAGCGGCTCACCAGGAGCCACATCAACCGGTACTCCTGACAACGTGCCTAAACCGGAAGCAGCATTCTCTATAGAAAAAGTCTTGGTGGGATTTTCCTTTTGGGGGGGGATACTATATTTAGGTCCACCACCCCCTAATAAATTTACAGTCAAAGTAGCCACAGTCCTGTGCCTCAGTTCCGGAAAAACAAGAAATGAGAGGATAGATAAAATAAAAAGCAGCAGAATTAATTTTTTATGACCACTGATAAAAAGCACACTGGTAAGACCCAGAATGGCAGTAAAAAAAGAAACCCTGGCAGCAGTCAAAGACAGCAAAATAAAACCGGCAAGACCAACCACAGCAATGCCCAGTTTTTGGAAATACCTTTTGTGAAATATCCAGAAAGATAAAGCCATTGTCAAAAAAAGCGACAAATAGCTGGCCAAATCATAATGACCGGCAAAAGTTGAGTTAACTCTGGCCTCAGGAGATAGAAAAAGTACCAGGCCTTTGGAAAATTCTTTGTTGGTGGTTGATATAACCGGAAAAGATAAAAGTTGTTGTCCAAAACCATACAAAATAACCACCGAAGTAGCTATAAACATCGCCCCCAGCCAAATTTTGACCTGCTTAAGACTGGTAAAGGCAGAAAGGGATACAAAAAAGAGCATCATCACCTCTATCCTTCTTAATAAATGAAAAAATCCCAAATGAGGAGTAATTGTCTGGGTTAAAAATATGGCTGAAAATAGTGACAGGGCGCCAATGCTAAAAAAAAGTAGGAAGGTTAAGGTCACAGTCTCAGATACAAAAGTCTTAATTTGGGGGAAAATAGCTATCAACCACCAACATATCACCACCGCTATTAAAAAATCCTCAACTCTGACAGCCACATAAGTGCCCGGTATACTAAATAAGGGAAATTTCGGATATAGCGGTATAAAAACCGATATAAAAACAACCCACCAAAAAAGATATTTTTTACAAAGTAAAGATAACTTTAGCATAGGTTTTGGCATAATTTAACCTGCCCATCAGCGCAAAGGTAATAATTCTCACCATGATTGCCAAATAAACCAGGATTTTAATGAAATATGAGGCTAATATCCCAAAATTTTGCCGATAAAATAGTACCAACCCTCTAAATTCACCCAGCCATTGCCGCAGTTTAGGATCATCCTGGCTGCCACCTGAAAGATGTAAAATATTAACATTAGGATTAACCCAAACCTCAAATCCTGCTTTTTTTGCTCTGTAACAAAACTCTACATCTTCAAAATACATAAAATAATCCTCATTAAAAAATCCAATTTTTTTGAAAACTTCCCTTTTGACCATCATAAAATTTCCGGAAACCCAACCAACTTTATGGGCATTTTGATAATATGATTTATCATTTCTATGAAAAGATGCTTTAATAGAACCAAATAATTCTAAATTGAAAAGCCAATTAAAAAGAGCTAAACCAATAGGCAAATCGCCACCGTTTGGCTGGAGATACCCATCAAATCCCAAAATTTTACAGCTTGCGATAGCGCAATCTGGATTTTCTTCTAAAAAGGCAGCCATCCCATCAATCGCTCCAGCGCCCATCTTGGTATCAGAGTTTAAAATCAGAAAGTAATCTGAGTTTGCTTTTTTAAACACCAGGTTGTGCCCTGCCCCAAAGCCTAAGTTCTTTTTACTTTCTATCAGCCTTACTTCGGGAAACTCTTTTTTAACCATCAAAACAGAATCATCCTTTGAAGCATTGTCTACCACCCAGACCTTAACCTGATTCTGCCACTTTTGGGAAAAGATTGTTTTTAAACAATCCCGAAGCAGATCTTTGGTATTATATTCAACAATACTTAATGCAACAGTCATATTTCCTCCCCTACTACCTTTTCAAACAGCCTAAAAAGCAGGATTAAAGCCACCCAAATCCCCAGATAGGTCAAAAGTGCCAAATGAGCGCTGACAGGATAAAAACGGATGGTAGTTTTAGATTTAAAATATTGGCCTTTAATTTGCATCGGGCCACCACTTTTATCATGTGTAAATTTCTTAATCTCTTTTTCTACATGAGGCTCATATCCATTTACAAAAATTGATCCACGCAGAGGGTAAATGTATTCCTCTAAAAAAGTGCTCTGCTGTAGTAGATCACGAACATATTGATAAGCAGCAATGGGGGGATAATTAAGGGATATTGGAGGGAAAATCCAGCCAAAAATGAATTTTTCCCTAAAGTCATCCCTATAAAAATTAGTTATACTCTCCCGATTAAAGTCAGAGAAATAGGCTGCAACTTCAGGCACCTGATAAGTATCTCCCGGCTCATCTGATTTTAAAGAATCGGGGATAGCCTCAAAATCATCGATAGAATCCGGACCGGGAGACAAAATATAAATAAGTCCGATCAAAAAAAAAGTAATTAAAATTAAAGATTTTTTTGAAAATTTCATCTTTCACTGGAATAGTCTTGATCTTCCCAACCGATAATGTAGACTTTTAAGTTTCCTTTCTCCAATTACCTCGGCAGGTACCCCTCCCACTATCATGAAATCTGCAACATCTTTGGTAACTACTGCTCCTGCCCCAACCACCGCCCCTTTACCAATCCGTACTCCTGGAAGAATTATTGCTCTGGGACCTATAAATACATAATCTCCAATCTCAACTGGGGACTCGGTGGCTTGAAAATCCTCAGAGTTAATATCATGTTCACTGTTATAGATTAAAACTTGTGAGGCAATATCAACATGACTACCTATTTTAAGAATATCCCTGCCGTCTAAAAATACATGATCACCAATAATGGTATCATCACCTATTGAGATATTTGGCGGATAAAAGAAATTTGCCCACATATGGATGGTTGAACCTTCACCAATTTTTATGCCGCTTAATGCATAGAAAAATTTTCTAATTGAGTGAACTGGAATATGACCTATCCACCTAAGGATCATCAGCTCAAAATCTAAAATGATATTGACAGTCCGATTGACAGCTTTACCACCAGCTTCTTTCGTGGTTAGTTCTCTCCCCATCCGGTCATAAAAAATAGCCATATATAAGGTTAATTATATGGGGAAAGCAACTTATAAGCAAACATTTACTGATAACCTAAATAATGGTGGAAATTGGCCGATTTTGTGCTAGACTGAAACTATGATTTTAGCTCTCTCATTATTTTTTCTATATATCTTGATTCTTGTTGGGATAGGATTTTTTACTTCTAAAAAGCAAACAGAAGAAGGCTTCATGCTTTCTGACCGAAAGGTAGGAGGTGTTTTTCTTCCTACAACACTGGCTGCTGGTTTTTTTGATGGAGCAATCCTTGCTACATATATTGCCTTCATCTATCAATTTGGCTTCTCTGCAATCTGGCTCTTTTCAGGTTTAATTGTGGGTTTTCTCTTACTTCAATTGTTGGTTCATAAAATCAAATCAAAAGCAGATGAAATGCATACCTATACTATGCCAGAATATTTTTTTAGACTTTTTGGTAAATCTAGTGGTTTACTTTTTTCAATCATGATAATAGTACAATTTATTGGCATCCTTATAGTCAATCTTATTATCAGTGGGAAGGTCCTTACTGCATTTTTTCCTATTTCCTATACTCTTGCTGTTATAATTGGAGGAGTAATCGTTTTATCTTATCTAACATTGTCTGGATTTAAGGCTGTTATACGGACTGACTTTTTCCAAGTAATTCTCATGTTCTTGATGGTTATCACAGTTGGTGGATATTTAATCTTCAGAAATCCAAGAGCATTATCTAGTGTAAATATTGGTAGTATTAATCCTACTGACCTTATTGCATTTATAGTTCTTGGCGTCTTTGTGATTTTTACTGCTCCTGATCTTTGGCAGAGAATATTCGCAGCACGGGATGTATCTATTCTTAAAAATAGCCTGAAAAGTGCATCAGTGATACTTATCTTTTTAGCCTTTGTCATCAGTATTGTTGGTATAGTCACCCGCCAATATTTTCCAGGCATTAAACCAGAAGAGGCGCTGGTAGTGGGATTTTCTAACTTACTACCCTTTTTCTTAAAAGAGTTTGGTCTGGTTTTGCTTTATGCTGTATCTCTTTCATCAACTGATACTGTAACATTTGTTATATCTTCAATTTTAACCCGAGATCTTAAAAATTATTCACCATCATTTATGAAAACTTCAATGAGGTTCATGACAAGAATATTTGTTGGAATACTTCTAATATTAGCAGTTATAACAGCAATTCTCTATCAAAACATAATTAGCATTATGTTATCTTTAGCAAGTCTTTCAGTTGGTCTTTTTCCTATTGTATTTGGATCTCTCTTTTGGAAGCTTAACAAAATGGCCGTCTTTTTTAGTCTATTGCTAGCTTTCGTTAGTGTGATATTACTACTTGGTTTTGGTTACATAAACCCTCTAACTTCACTGATCAGTTTACCTGTTTCTTTAATTACCTTGATTTTGCTTAGTGTGATTTTCAAATATAAGTTAATAAGAATCTCTTAAATCGGAATTTTAACTTAAATTTTGCTATAATTCAGGTGGTTATGGCATCGCATGAAACAGGTTCTCCAAATCCTGAAATAAGAAATGATAGATTTCAACCATTCTCTCTTCGTAGAATATATAATGCACTTGGATTGATTAAACAAGAAGAATCAAACTATCTTCCACCGGATACCTCTGTTGAGTCAATAATGGCAAAGGTAATTAACCCAAAAATAGCTTTGGACTTGGGAGCCACTCCTGTAACTGTTGCAGCTATTAAAGGCGTTGCGGTTGCTGCTTGTTTAGTTGATTTCTGGTCAGAAACTGGTGTGGTGGATTATATTGATCAGGCAGACATTGTTTATGCACAAGCATTAGCTGTTTTACCAGAAGAGGTTGCTGAAACGGTACGAAGATGTTCAAAAGCAGCAATGACTTATTTTTACTTTGAGGAATATGTTGGGCAAAGAATTAGAAGAAAAGAACAATTTACTATGTATGAAGCTGTACATTATTTATTATCCAGGGGAGCAGATTCTATTGTTTATAGAGAGATATTAAGAACTGATGGTATTGATTATCCAGGTTTAACAGCAGCATTTCGCATACGACAGGCATTATGGGATTTAGAAGATGATGTGAGAGACTTGGAGCAGGATCGTATGTCAACTGGAGCTAATGTGGTGTTGATGTCCACAAGAGGTAATAGAAGAGATATTCGGCAATTAGCTCATGCTCTTTGGACTCAGTCTAGGAACCTTAGTATACCTATGCCTATGAGAAAAGCAATAACTCAGCAATACGAGAGTACTGTTTCTGTATTAGGTTAATTTTGATATATGTATTGCACACCCTAAGGGTTAGCTGACACCTTTAGGATTTTCCAACCTTTTCAAACACTTTTAAAACAGTCTTTGCCATTTTATCCCAGGAGAATTTTTTGGCCTGAGCAGGTCCGGCAGAAATAAGTTTGGTTCTTAATCTTTGATCAAACATCACAGTTCGCAGCGCCTGTTCAATCTGGTCAACTGAGTAGGGGTCAAAAGTTAATCCTGCCTTACCCACCACTTCCGGCAAAGATGATGTATTCGAAACCAAAACAGGTACCCCACAAGCCATGGCTTCTAAAACAGGTATGCCAAATCCTTCCCAAAGAGAAGGTAAAACAAAAGCTAAAGATCCAAAAAGAAGGGGAGGTAACTCTTTTGTGGGAACAAATCCGGTAAAAATAACTTTATCTTCAATACTAAGTTTTCGAGGATATTCTAATATTTCTTCAAACATCCAACCCTGCCTTCCCTCTCCCTTTGTTTTACCAACTAACACAAGTTTTAAGTCATTGTCACGACTGACAACACGACTGAATGCTTCTATCAGTCGTGCCAGATTTTTACGGGGCTGGATGGTACCTATAAAAATAAAGTAGTCACTTTTTATACCATACTTTTTCAAAACCTTATCCATTTGTTGTTTTTTTTGATTTTGATGAAAAAGTTGATTATCAAATCCAGGATAGGCCACAGTAATTTTATCTTTATCAACTGCATATTCCCTGATAATATCTTTTTTGGAAAAATTAGAAATGGTAATAATATGATTGGCATTCTCTATAGAAAATTTTGACCAATTCCTAAGCTGCCATAAATCTTTTCCATTAAACATCTCCGGAAAATGTAAATATGACAGATCAAAAATCACTCCCACTCTTTTGACTGGAGAAAATCTGGGGATATAGTGTGTAGGAGAGAACATCACATCAGGTCTATCCTTACTCAGGTATAAAGCTAGGGGTAAGGCAATTCTGGTCCAAAGTTTTGATGGTTTTAAAACTTTATATTTCCAACCATCTCTCTCTTTGAGTAGATCATCAAGAGGAGGATGAGGCAGCAAAATAGTATATTCATTAGCCCGATCAATTTTTTCCAGGTTTCTTAAAATCTCAAAAGCATATTGCCCGGATCCTACCCTATTTTTTTGATTAGCCTCATACCCATCAATCCAAATTCTCATACTACTAAGATTATCCCTGTTATGCTAATATTTGTCCATGGCCACAGAGGCAGAGATGGATCATGTAATTCTATGGGTAGATGATTCCCAGGAGAGTCAAATAGTCAAAGAAATCATAAGTCAAACTGGTATAGAATATGAGGAACTTACTCCAGATCAAGCTGACACACATCAAGGTCTAATAGAACCACCAATTCTTCAAGGCTATCTCTATCGCTACTCAGGATTTACACTCATTCAAGCATTAGCTCAAAATCCTTACCTCCCACTTAGCCGACACCTAGAGCTAGAAAGAGAACAGTACGAAACACTAGTTAAAGCTGAGGAAGGGTCGCGTGAGCGTTTCCCCGATGGAATTTCTCGCTTCTGGCCAGTTTGGTCAGTCAGAAGAAGAACTCACTTAAGCAGCCCTGGATAAAACTTTATCTACTACTTTATGAGTTGCAGGTACTGAAACATCCCATACATGCCAGGGTCTTATACCGATTAATTTTTCTTCATATTCTCCTCCCGTAGGAGAGTACTCTGACCAATTTGTGGCATCTTCCTGATCCAAAATTACTTTTCTATAATTTCTATCTTCCCCATCCAAAACTCCGTGCAGTTCACCAACTACCATAGCATCATTCCACCACTTTCTCCAAATTCCCCCATTTTGATAATCCCCCTTCTCATATGGTTTTCCTCTAAGCTTCACAAAGCATGTTGGGTCAAAATAATCACCTTTTGGTGAGGTTGCCAAAACTTTAACTCCATATCTACTTCTTGGCAAATTCGCAATAGTATCTTCAACTATTTGATCGGAAAGCATTCGTTGTCCAAACCTTGTTATAGCGTAGTATTCTGGGTGTAAAGAACCAGGACCTATTGCCTCATCAAACACCCCACTATAAGGCAAATACCCTCTTTTTTCTGCCAACTTTCTATAGGAATCCTTGGCTCTCACTATTTCCCAACCCCCTATTCCATACCCTACGCTATTCAGTCCCATTAAAGCTACGGCATATAATCCCTGATTTTGTGTTATTACATCAGATCTTGGATGAATAAATGCATCAATCCAACCTCTCCTTTCTCCCTTTGGAGTCACATATAGACTGTCGTGGACATGCTGTTTCGTAAACCATACTGCCTTATCAACTGCTTCTTCTCTTTCTGGCGTTAGGAAAGTTTCTTTATCTTTACTAATTAAAGAGGTTGCAGAAATGATATACAAAAGAGTGGATTCATCATCGGCAAAGTGCCAAGGAGTTGAGCCCCAAATTCCGACAGCTGTCGGAATTTGACCGTTTGGTCGTTGTCTTTTCTCATGTGACCTTAAAACATGATCGTGGAGAGGAGGATCATCTATGTGTTCCTGCGAGTATTCAAAATCCCTCATCCACTCATCAAAATGTTCATTAGTATTTGCCAAAAGAAAAATCTCATCTCTTACAGCGAAAAGATGATCCAGAACTATTTGATCTGGGGTTGAATTGGGATTGAGATGTGACTCTAAATTGTTCAGTACTAATTTAGTTCTCTTAGTAGGTAATATGCCCCTTCTCACTATATCATT
Organism: uncultured Gammaproteobacteria bacterium; assembly: GCA_964360965.1. GTDB lineage: Bacteria > Patescibacteriota > Microgenomatia > Daviesbacterales > UBA10151 > CAYHYM01. The sequence goes on along the minus strand of CAYHYM010000005.1, from coordinate 4,251 downwards.
TGTTAAAAATTTTCTCATCGCCATAACAGACAATTTTCGTGCAACTCTCCCTCTAGTTATATATGGTACTTTCTCGGCTAATTCTGGTACCTCTGGAATATTCAAATCAAATTCCGTCATGCGCAGATTATAACAAAAATACCCCGGTTCAACTATTTATTGACTAATCTTCCGTAAACTTCGGCTGTTTCTTTAGCAACTTTTTCCCAGGAAAATTTTTTAACATTCTCAAAACCTTTTTCTATTAACTTATCCCTTATTTCCCCAATCTCCCTTATCCCCCTAATTATGTCCTCCGTAGAGTTTGGATTTACCAATATAGCTCCCTCGCCAGCTACTTCAGGCATAGATGAAACATTAGAAGTAATCACAGGACAGCCACAAGCTTGAGCTTCTAAAATAGGCAAACCAAATCCCTCATAAAGTGAGGGATAAAGTAATATTTTGGCACTAGCATAAAGCAGTGGTAAATCTTCATTTGGTAAATAGGGAACTGTTTGCCCGGCAATCACTAAGGAATAATTTTTAGTAGCTTCCTTAACTCTTTTTAAATTTCTCCTTTCACCTACTCCTCCAATGCTCAGCACAAAATCATCTGGTAAATTAAACTGCTTTTTAAACTCCTTAATCTTACCTATCTGTTGTGGTTTAAAGTGGTCGCCAGCCGCTTCATAGATCACCACAATCTTTTCTTCAGGGATACTAGATACTTCTACCAAATCTTTTTTAGCAGACTCTGATACTGCAATTACTATATCTACCTCCTTCTCAACTAATTGGAGACGCCTTTTATGTACAGTCACTATTTTAGGATGTGACCATTGGGGAAATTTTAGGGGAACGACATCGTGATAAGTAGTGACTTTTTTAGCTTTTGAGGGGGGTTGTATCCAATCACTGCTGTGAAATAAATCCACAGGACCAATAAATTTCTCAATTTGTACATTTCTCCACCTATTAAAAAGCATTTCAAACAGAGTTGGAGGAAGTCTAAATTTTTTCACATTTTTTAAAGATCCTCTATATGGTTGTCGCAGTGAGGAATAGAAATAAACCATCTCTAAATCTTTAATTTTTGATAAGTGTTCTGCTAGATTTTGAGTATAAATTCCTACTCCCCCACTGTGAGCCACTTGAGATATATCCATTCCAATTTTAATTTTATCCGCCACTTTTAAAACCTTCCCCCTTTTTAAGCATTAATTTAATTAACTCTTTGAATATAAAATAAGGATTATCCAAAAATATCACCGGTCTACCTTTTTTAATCAGTTTTTTGTTTTTTAACATAAAATTCCTATAATTTTTAATCAGGTCATGAAAATTAACACTTCCAAATGCTTTATGACTAATCTTGTTTTCCCAATAAAACTGAAGCTCTTCATCCCCAATCCATTTAACTATACTAAATTCTTGGGTATATAACAGTGGATAACTTTTAGGTGTTATTTGAAGTTCATTACCTATGATTTCAAAAAACCATTGATGATGAGCCAATCCTGGAATCCTTCTTGGACCACTTAACCAATCTGTTAAGTTAAAATGTGTAAACTGCGAATCCTGACCACGAGTTGGAACAGCAATATAACCTTTTTTCGCCACCCTGGACATTTCATCTATTATAAGAAATGGCGTATCAAGATCTTCCAGAGTATGAGTACAAATGCAAAAATCGAATTCCTTATCATGAAAGGGCAATTTTTGCTTAGTTACATCCAATCTGACAAAATGTTTAGCTTTAATCTTCGATTGCCAATAAGGTGCTTCTTCTGGCCTGACAATATCAACTATGGTATCAACGGCAATAACATCATGTTGTTTTGTACTCCCTCCAATATCCAACACTCTGTCTCCTTCTTTAATATCAAAATTATCTATCAATTGCTGATCTGTTAAATAATCCATATCTATAAACTTAGTGTTTTATCTTTGATATAAATTTACAAAGCCCACTCCTCTAAAATTTTGAGTTTTTATTAATTTATAACCATTCTTAATTAATTCTAGCTGTGTAATTCTCTGCGGATCAGATAAAGCTTGTAAGTATTCAAAAACATAAACTCGGTTTTCTAATTTAGCATTAGCCAAATTTTGCGCTACCTCATTCTCTTTGGCTGGAAAATGTTTTACCACGCCAATTCCTTTTCCTCCATACCAAATATAAGGATCAAATGGAACTGGCCAAGCAAAAACCGCGTTGGGAAATGCTTCCGTAGCCCCCCTCCAATCTTCTCTTTGAAACTTAGAGTCAGTGTAATATAAGAGTAGACCAGATAATGATACAAAGATCACTGCAGTAATCGCCCATTTTTTCCATTTTCCCAAAGATGAAATCCCCAAGGCTATTAATAAATAAAAAGCTGGTAAAACCAAGAGCAGTCTAAAGGGTTGATAAAGAGGAATTTTAAAAGATATTAGAAAAGAAAGCAAAACTGGAACCGCTAACCAGTACAGTAGCAGCTGATTTTGTCTCCACGCGCTTTGTACTCCCCTGAGAAGTAATAGACCAAAAACTCCCAAGACTACTATAGCTACCAAACCATAAAAAACTACATTCTCAAAATCTATTCTTCCCAGACTAAACTTTATAAATGTTAGAGGTAATGCTTTAACCAGTGATAAACTTAGGATATCTCGCCACCCGGGTAAATATTGGTCAATATTCACTCCAACTTGAAGCTGAGTTAGAAATTGGGGCAACCAAGGTAGGTACAATACTAAAACTAGAGATGAATTTTTAAGATACAATGACAGCTGTTTTTTCTGATATCCCAAGATATACAAAAACTGGGCTGCTATCACAAAAAGCCCCATGTAGTGAGTATAGATTAATGCTCCAGTGGTACTGATAAACGCCCGCCTTCCGGTGGTAAGTAAAAAATAAATTGACCAAGTGGCAAAAAAAGTAACTTGAGAGTACATCCTAAACTCCTGTGAATAATAAATATGGTATGGAGCTATTGCTAAAAATAAGGCAGCTAGTAATCCCAACTTTTGATCAACCATTTTTTTACCCAAAAGATAAACTCCATAAACAGTTCCTACTCCAAATAGCACTGGTAGAAACCTTAACCAAATTTCACTGCTACCTAGCATCAACCAAAAATGGGTTAAAATATAAGATAGCGGCGGATGAAAATCTCCTCCTCTTTGAAACCAGATATACTCTAGAGATTTAGAAGATAAAATAGCTTGCGTTGCCTCATCCAGCCAAAGACTTTGATTTATATTAATCAAACGAAGCATTAATGCCAGCAATAAAATTATCCAAATCATTTTATTTGTATTTTTGTTCACCAAAAAAAGATCCCAGCAGGGAAATTTCCACTCCCAAATCATATACAAATTTAAAAACTAAAAAATGAGGTATGCCAAAAAGCAAACTTTTAACCGTTCCGTTGATCAAAGTAAATAGGGGAGAATAACGTATAATAGAGAAAAACTTCATTAAAATTTCATTTTTTATTTTTCTCCTTTTATACACACTTTTCCCAATCCATCGAGCTTGTTGAAAAACCTCAGACAAGTTTTGCGGATTTTTATGATAGAAGATGGCACCCGGTGCCTCGGTTGCTAAAGCTTTTAATTTTTCTGACAAAGTATAGTCGTCAACATAACCTATTGGTGTAAAGCCCCCTACCTTATCAAACTCTTTTTTCAAAATAGCCCTAAAAACGCTCTGGGTATCTGGATAATCTTTTGGATGCATCCGATCCAGCGGTAATCCCTTATTAATATTCCAACACCTACTCCATACATTATCTTTATTTAAAACATACTCTTCTTTACTAAATGTGCCAATTGTTTTCCCACTAACAATTGGCGCAACTAAGTTTTTAATAAAATACTTATCGAAAGTCATATCAGCATCCACAAAAACAAGGATTTCGCCCAAAGCATTTTTAGCGCCAAGGTTTCGCGCTTCTCCTGGACCAAGATGCTTTTGTTTTAATGTCTGTAAACTGTAAACTGTAAACTGTAAACTTGACAAAACTTCCACAGTTTTGTCAGTAGACCCATCATCAACTACAATAATTTCCATGTCAGAATATGATTGTTTGGCAAGTGAATTCAAACAATCCCTTATTGCTTTTTCTTCATTAAAGGTTGGAATAATTATAGAAACTTTCATCTAACACATCTCCATAATTAATTTTTGATACTGATTTGCTATTTTATTCCAGGAAAATTTTTCAGCTTGTTTTCTGGGAAAATTACTCCACTCTTTATCTAAAGCAGTAAAAATAGCCT
>CAYHYM010000004.1:0-64795 GCA_964360965.1 uncultured Gammaproteobacteria bacterium | reverse complement strand
GGAAGAGGGAGGATTGTTGAGGTTTTAGACTCAATCAAAGATGATTTTGAAAAGATTTTAGTGATTACTCACTTAGAAGAACTCAAGGAAGAATTTCCGGTCAGAATTGAAGTTTCCAAAAATGCCACTGGCTCCACCTTTGAAGTAATAGGAACTTAAAATATTATTCCTCTTGATTACCTAAACTCTTCTGAGGTTTGGCTACACCAGCTGCTACTCTTACCATGCTTTCCCAGTTATCGACAAGAATCTCTTTAACTTTAGGATCTGTATTACCCAATTTTTCTTCAAAACTGCTTTTTAGATCCTGAATTACTCCTTCTTTTTCTCTAGCACTTAAACTATCAAAACCCTCCCATACTTTTCCAGGCTCACCGTCATTTTTTTCTTCCATATTACCTTTATTTAACTCTCTTTCTCTCTGGATGTCAAGCATCTAGTTTTTGAAAGTAAAAAGTAGTAAAATTAAACTATGACTAAGAAGATCTCTCAAAAAATTCTAAAATATACTGCTATTTTTGAACCAGCTGAAGAAGGTGGCTATGTAGTCTATGTTCCTGCCCTACCAGGTTGTATCACAGAGGGGGACAGTTTAGAAGAAGCTGTAGAGATGGTTAAAGATGCTATAACTGGGTATATTGCTAGTTTGAAAAAACATCATGAACCTGTCCCTGAAGAAAAAGGGCCCAGCTTTATGACCACCATAGATATACCCATCTCCTCCCCTTCTTAAATGCCAAAAATTCCGATTGTTAAACCAAAAGAGGTTATCAAAGCTCTACAAAGAAAGGACTTTATAATAGATCATATTAGTGGAAGCCATTATGTCATGTACAATTCTGATAAAACTCTCAGAGCCACTATTGCTTATCATAATAAAGTTATCAAAAGAAAAACTTTAATGAGTATTTTAAAATCTGCTGAAATTTCTATTGATGAACTTAAAAAATTACTTTGAGGTTTCTAAAAATTCAGTGGGCTCAACCTTTGAAGTAATAGGAGTTTAAGCTACAATTAAACTATGCTCAAGCTGCTGTCCAAAGCTTTACTGGCTTTAATCTGCTGGGGAATTTTTTTATTTGTCATCTTTCAAGGAGTTCCTTATCCTCAAACTTTAACTCAAGCTACACCCTTACAACTATTAGCTTTTTTGACTCCACTTTTTTTTGCTTTAACCCTTACTATTAATATAGCTGCTGATTTTTTATTAATTTCTGCCTTTATCTCTTTTGGGATAATCATTATTCTTTTATTAAAAGCCCTAGATGTTTTAAATTTTGTCACAGTAACATTAACAGCTATCTCTGTTTATCTTTTTATTAGCTACTTTAAAAAACCTAAATCTCGCTTGACTTCTTCTTCAAACGTGCCTAAACTAAAGCATCTCATCAAGAGAAAGAGATAAGGACCTGCTTCGCTCGCAGAACCTTGCCTTTTTTGAAAGGATTCAAAAAACGTGAAGTATTTTATAACTACAGCAATACCATATGTTAATGGGCTACCCCATGTGGGCCACTCACTGGAATATTTTCAGGCAGATACCATCCGCAGATATTATCAGCTCAAGGGTTACGAAACTTTACTTCTTTCAGGAGCAGATGAAAATGCTTTAAAAAATGTTCAGGCAGCAGAAGCAGAAGGTTTACCGGTTCAACAATTTTTAGATCGAAATTCCAAAATTTGGCATGACACCTATGAATTTTTAGGTGTGCATTTAGATATTTTCCAGCGAGGCTCCGACCAAAAAAAACATTGGCCTGGGGTACAAAAATTTTGGAACTTGTGTTTGGAAAATGGAGATATTTATAAAAAAGAATATAAGGGTCTTTATTGTGTGGGTTGCGAGGCTTTCAAAACTGAAGGAGAGCTAACTGATGGTTTTTGCTCTATTCATCAACAAAAGCCAGATCTTATAAAAGAGGAAAATTATTTCTTTAGGTTATCAAAATATCAAGATAAATTGATTCAAATCATTGAAACAAATGAATTCAAAATTATCCCTGAAAATAAAAGACAGGAGGCTCTGTCGTTTATCAAATCCGGACTCGAGGACTTCAGTATCTCTAGGTCAAATGAACGAGCAAAAGGTATCGGTGTACCGGTTCCAGATGATCCCGATCAAAAAATTTATGTCTGGTACGATGCCTTGAATATTTATATGACTGGTGTAGGTTTTGGGTGGGATGAGGATATGTGGAGAAAGTGGTGGCCAGCGGATTTACATATTATTGGGAAAGATATAAATAGGTTCCACACTGTTTATTGGCCGGCTATGCTTTTATCTGCCAAGTTGCCTCTTCCAAAACAAATCTTGATTCATGGATTTGTTAATCTAAAGGGAGAAAAAATTTCTAAATCAGTCGGTAATGTTATTTCTCCTCAAGATGTTGTTAAAGAATATGGACTGGAACCTTTAAGATACTACATGCTTTCTCAAATCCCCATAGATGCAGATGGAGACTTTACCATTGAAAGATTTAAAGAAGTCTATAATGCAGATTTAGCTAATGGTTTAGGGAATTTGGTGGCTAGGATAGCTAAATTATTTGAAAATAATAATTTAGAGTTTACAATCATGGGTGAAGACGATCCTTCCATTCTTGATTCCAGAATTGAAGATAAGCTAAGGGAGTATAAATTTAATGAAGCACTAGCTGTAGTGTGGGATCAAATTAGAGAGACTGATAAATTACTCAATGAGAAAAAACCATGGGAACTAGGGAAAGAAGAATTTGCAAATCAGCTTACAGATGATGGCACAGAGTATTTAGAAGATGACTTATGGATGAGAGTTAGAGATATTGCTTACAACCTCCAACCATTTTTACCAGAAACTAGTGAGAAGATTTTGAAGCAATTTTCAGGTAGTATTAAATCTGCTCCACCACTTTTTCCCAGGATATGAAAAATAGCGCTGAGTATTGGAACACTGAATATACACAAGGCAGCCCACATTTTAGAGCCTTATCTTCTGAAGAACCATCAATTTCAGCAATCACTTTTGTTAGATACTTAGAGGAAAGGCAGATCCCTTTAAGAGGCAATTTACTGGAAGTAGGATGCGGTATGGGACGTAACAGCAATTGGTTATCCCAAAAAGGTTTTGATGCAATAGGAGTGGATTTTTCTAAAGTGGCAATCCAACAAGCCCAAAGTAGAGCTGAAGGTCTGGGTTTAGTTGCTCGTTATCAAGTTCTAGATATTGCCGACCGATGGCCTTTTGCAGATGAGTCAATGGATTATGTATTAGATTTCGTCACCTCACACCTCTTAACAAGAGAACAATTAGAATCTTACAAAGAACAACTTGCTAGAGTTTTAAAAAAAGACGGGTTATTTGTAATTTATACTTTAGACAGAACCAATGATAAAGAGGCTCAAAAATTATTGCAAGAACATCCTGGACCCGAACCAAATACCTATGTGATACCTGAGATGGGTCACCAAGAGAGAACTTTTAATTTAGAAGAGATAACTACAGAGTTTCCTTTTTTTAAAGTTCAGTACTCTGATTTAGTTCATAGACCAACTCGTTTTGGAGATAAAATATATGACCGTTACTATTGGTGGGTAGTATTTAAAAAATAATGTTAATTGATACTCATGCACATTTATATTGGGATAGTTTTAAACAAGACTTTGACGAAGTGATTAGACATTCCTTAGATGCTGATGTAGGCATTATCATTAATATTGGTGTAGATGTTGAAACTTCCAAAATCGCAGCAGAGTTAAATTCTAACAAATTAAAATTTTATTCTTCGATTGGCATTCATCCTCATGAGGCAGTTAAGTATAAAGATAACCTAGACATATCTATCCAAAAAGATATAAAAAGTTTAGAAAAAATATATTTAGATAATGTAGATAAAGTAGTAGCTGTTGGAGAGTGCGGCCTGGATTATGCTTTCTCCACCTCCGGGGAGTCAAAGCCCACCTCGGAGGTGTTTATTGTTAAAAACCTACAAAGGCAGCTTTTCCAAGCTCAAATTGATTTAGCAAAAAAACTTAACCTTCCTTTAATTGTTCACTGCCGGGATGACAGATCAAAAAGTAGCGGTTCGACAGGCACTTCGGCCGTGAGCTCAGTGCCGAGTGGCTCACCACCTGCGGAGACTTCGTCTCCTTCGGCCTGGGATGAAGTCTTGAAGATGACAAAAGACTACTTTGGTATTTACCACTGTTATAGTGGCTTACTACCAACTACCAACCGCATACTGCAAACTAATTTCCTGGTTTCCTTTGCCGGCAATATCACCTATCCCCAAAATGAATATCTACAAGAAGCCGCCAGGATCCTACCTTTGGAAAAAATTACCATCGAAACTGATTCTCCTTTTTTACCGCCACAATCAAAACGGGGACAGAGAAACGAACCTGCCTATGTTTTAGAAGTGGTTAAAGAAATTGCCCGGATAAAAAATCAACCAATTGATCAAATTGTGGATCAGATGTGGCAAAACGTCAGCAAAATTGGCATAATTAAGGCATGAGAATCGTTCTCTTTTTTATTCTTGGTGGCGTACTTTCCTTTTACCTATCAGAGGTAATCTTAAGAGGACGGCACTTACACCGCAGTGTCCTAGGTTTAATATTAGTACTAACCGGACTGACAATCCTCTTTTTGGGAGAAATCATCATCAGTGACCCCAGCCGCACTCTGTTATCTATCTTCATGACCGGTTCCGGTATAGGGATGATCGTTCATCATTTGCTGCGAGAAAGTTTTGTTTTTTCAGAAAAGTTAGAAAAAGACTTTGTCAGAAAACATGAAACAACAGTAGAGAGGTTTTTAGAGATATTCCCGGGAGCTCTAACCTGGATTGCCCTCACCTCTCCCATCTGGTTATCATTTACTCTACCTTTTGCAGTGGCATATCTGATACTTTTGGCCGATATTTATTGGCTGATTAGCTCTTTAAAAATAGCAGTTTTGATCATCATCGGTTATAGAAAGATGGAAGAAGCCAAAAAACAAAACTGGCTACAAAAATTAGATAAAGATTTTTCTGACAATTGGCAAAATTACTATCATTTAATTGCCGTACCCACTTATAAAGAACCTTTAGAGGTGGTGCTGCCAGTCTTTGATGCCGTTGTTTCTGCTAATTATCCCAAAGATAAAATATTTTTAGCAGTAGGTTTTGAGGAAAGAGAGTATCAAAATGATCCGGAAAAAATTAAAAAAACTCAAACTTACTTGAATAACTTAAGCCAAAAGATCGGTGGAGTCTTTACCACCATCCACCCCTTTGGTTTACCTGGAGAAATACCAGGCCCGGGAACTAATAGAAATTACATGATTAATAATGCCGTGGAGCAGTTTAAAAAATTAGGCATCAAAGAGGAACAGGTAATTGTTACCACTTTAGATGCTGATTTTGTGATTCATCCTCAATTTTTAGCCGGAGCGCTGCACAAGTATCTGTCCACCCCGGCCAACATTCGTGATAAAAGAAGCTACACCGGAATGTTTTTATATCATAACAACTATTGGCAGGTACCTACCCCCATGAGACTGATGGCAGCAGGTACTTCATTTTGGCAGTTATCAGAGATGGTGGGCTCTGATAAATATATGAATTTTGCCTCTTTGTCTATTAATCTAAAATCTCTGCTGAATGTGGGCCTGTGGATTCCCGATAAAGTTAATGATGATTCCGGATTTTATTGGAAGGCTTACTTTCATTTTAAAGGAGACTACAAAGTGATCCCCCACTTTTTACCCATCTCCGCCGATGCGGTTTTGGATGTCACTTTATTTAAGACTCTACAAAATCAATATTTACAACAAAAACGCTGGGCTTATGGGGTAGAACACATTCCTTTTATTGTTAAACAGTATTTTAAAAATAAAGATTTGGATTTTTGGGATAAAACAGATAAACTGCTTTTTGTCGTTTGGGGTTATTTGCGCTGGGGAATCTTGGCTTTATTTGTCACTTTTGCCGGACTGCTTATTCCATTGATTAATCCTGACTATGCTCAATCTGTAGTTTCTTATAACCTGCCGTTTATCTCCTCCTGGATATTAACTATCGCCTTTTTGGGAATATTTGCCACCATCTATGTCCACGAAAAAACGGTTCCCAAAAGGCCGGAGTCTTGGTCTATCTTACAAAAACTATGGTCCTATATTCAGTGGGTTTTGATACCTATTATCATTGTCACCATCTCCACCCTCCCAGCCCTTGATGCCCAAACATCAATGATGTTTGGGAAGTATTTAAAATTTCGCGTCACCACCAAAGTAAGAGTAAGGGCTACCTAATGAATTTAGCTCGTAAAGATAAATACCTAACATTGCCTATTCTATTTTCTATCGCTTGCTCGCTACTTCTTTGTTTAATCTTGCTGATTTTTTATGCGTTTTTACCGGCAAAACTGCCTCTTTTTTACTCTCTTTCATGGGGAGAGGCTCAACTTACTCAAAAACTGCAATTTTTAATCTTACCAGCCAATATTGCCCTTATTAGCTTATGTAATATCCTGCTATACCTTCAGCTTCACCCGTCTCAGTTTCTTATCAAACGCATCCTTATCATCTCCACAGCAGTGGTTGATATAGTCCTTTTTATAACCGGCTTAAAAATTATTACCATCTTTATCTAAAATGATCCTTTTAATAATTCTTACAATTGCTTTTGTCATTACCTTAATTTCCATTTTCCCCACCATTAAAATTGCCCGCCGGTTTACACTTTTGGATGATCCCCGCAAACGACCTCATCCGGGAAGAGTTTTGAAAAGAATAGTGCCTCGCGCCGGGGGGCTGGCCTGTTTTATTGGCATTGTCATTACCATTATTTTATTTATTCCTCTGGAAAAACAAATTATTGGGCTTGTGCTGGGAATTTTGATACTGCTCATAACTGGACTTTTGGATGATAAATATCAAAATTTTTCTCCCTATATCAGACTGCTTACCCAGTTTATAGCAGCCATCATCATTGTTGGCACCGGCACCACTATTAACTTTATAACCAATCCCTTAGGCGGCATCATTCCCCTTGACCAGACAGTTGGAAATCTTCTAACTCTTCTTTGGATTGTGTGGGTGATGAATATGATTAACTGGTCAAAAGGGGTAGATGGCCAAATGCCCGGGATTGTAGTAATTACCGCGCTGGTCTTAGGACTTTTATCTTTCAAACTATATCTTGATGGTGACCCCAACCAACTGACAGTCACCAAATTGGCGTTTGCAACAGCAGGCAGCGCTTTGGGGTTTTTAATAATGAATTGGTACCCTGCCAAAATTTTCCCCGGTTTTTCCGGTTCCACTATTTTTGGATTTTTAATTGCCACTCTGTCTATTTTATCCGGGGCAAAGTTGGCAACAGCCTTACTAACCCTGCTTGTCCCTGCTACTGATTTTGTCTATACTTTTTTCCGGAGAATTTTATCCGGTAAATCTCCTGTTTGGGGAGATCGAAACCATTTGCATCATCGTTTACTTGATTTAGGGCTATCCCATAGGCAGATTACCTTGTTTTATATATTGGGAAGTGCTATTCTGGGAGCAATTGCTTTAACTTTAGACAGCAAAGGTAAATTATTTGCCGCTGTTTTGGTGGCAACAATTATATTGGGAGGGATTTTGTGGTTGAATTTTTTTGGGGACTTATCCGAGCGACAAGACCCAGACAATGGGTAAAAAACTTTGCTATTTTTGCAGGTTTAATATTTTCAGGATCTTTATTTGACCCTATTTATCAAAATAAGGCCATTTTTGCTTTTTTAATATTTTGCGGACTTTCATCAGCCAGCTATCTTTTAAATGATGTCTTTGATATTGAAAGAGATAGGAACCATCCATTTAAAAAAAGAAGACCAATTGCACAAGGCATAATCCCTCCTCAAGTTGCGGTTTTTATATCCCTGATATTAATAGTTATCCTTTTACCCTTATCTTATAATTTATCCCCCCTTTTTTTCATAGCCTCACTACTTTATCTGATCCTGCAGCTTTTTTATTCCGCGTATCTTAAACAGATTATCCTGCTTGATGTGATGGTAATTGCCGCAGGATTTGTTTTAAGGGTATTTGCCGGAATTTGGGTAACTGATGCCCATCTTAACGTCTGGTTTTTACTGTCAATTATTTCTTTCGCTCTTTTTTTGGCCATAGGGAAAAGAAGATCAGAAAGAACCCTGATGCAACAACATGCCCCCAAACACCGTGAAACGCTTCTTTATTATCCGGAAAATCTGCTTGACATATTAACCTCTATGTTTGCCAATTCAACCTGGCTAACATACGCATTTTTTGCTTTTCTGCAACCGCCGATTTTGGTAAAAGGACCAATCACCAGTCTTTTTGACGAACTTAATATTCCTATTACCGAAGCCAAATATTTAATGGCTACAGTACCGGTGGTGATTTATGGAGTAATGAGATATCTATATATCATCTATGAGAAAAAAGAAGGGGAATCTCCTGAGCGGGTTTTGATCACTGACAAACCTCTGCTTATTACCGTAATTTTATGGATTTCAATGGTGGTGGGAATTATCTATTACTTGGGGGTATAACAAACAGAATGACATTACTGAGCTTTTTTCTCCACATAAATTTTGGAAACATATCCTTCCTCTCCACTTTTAAGCCTTATTCTATCCCACTGACTATCTTCTCCCAAAAGTATCAGCGTATCCCCCGGCAGGACTCTGGCTATTTCTTTTCCCGAAATTGAAGGTTGATCCCTCACTCGCAGGAAACCGGTGGGGGTTTTTTTAACCACCACCTCTTCAGTCTCTTTAACTGACGGAATAACAATACTGGTTAAATCTGTCTCTGAAAGAGCCAAATCTACATTAAGTGTCAGGCTGTAATTTTGCGGAAGATATGCCTTAAAACTCCTGCTTAAATAACCCGGGTGAGAGATATTAAACATGTGTTCTCCATCTAAAACATCAATAGAGAGCGGGGTTTGGCCTGTCAATTTCCCATCTATCTCAACATCCGCCCCTGAAGGAGTAGAAATTACCACCACACCCTCACCCTTTGTTAAAGTTAATATCTCACCGGAGGATAGGATGTTATCTTTTGATAGCTCGCGGTTGACATAAGTTAGCGTTCCTGCGGTTAATTTAACCCTGCCCTGCCAAAAAGAGTCCTCTCCTTTAATTTTCACCAGGTATTCTTTGGGAGAAAGATTCCCGTTCTCAAAAGGCGTTTTTCCCTCCTCAACATTATCAATAAAAACTTGCGCGGAATTTGGCTGTGATAAGATTTTAAGTCCTGCTTTTTGCTTAAAATCCAAAATTGAGCCAAGAGTAACTGTGGCAACCTGAACAAAAATAATTGCCAGACTTATAAAAATAAAGCTTATGAATATTGCTTTTTTCATTTTTTCAATTTTTTCATAAGATTATTTATGCATTTAGGGTTGACTTTTATTATACCTTGTGCTAGAATAATAAGCTATTCTAAGCATATAGGCTTAGATTTCTTTGAAAAGAAAAGACAAAAGCCTGCTGCCTAACAAAAGCCAAGAACGGGACGCCCTAAACTTTGTTTTTGCCAACATCAAGCCAAGGCTTATCCTTTTACGCCAACTGCGGGAGAAGGATTTTCAGCGGCTTAAAAAAATAACACTGGTAGTAACATTGATCCTAACTCTGATGGGATATCAGCCAGCTTTTACCTTTCCTCCTGTCAAGAAGGTGATAGTTTCAGCAGATGAACAACAGCAACAAATTACAGCTGAGAATCTGCCTCAACCAATCAATCTTCCTCACCCGGGATATCTATCTACTCGATTTTCCAGCTTTCATAAGGCAGTGGACATTGCGGCAGGATTGGGCATGCCAATTTATCCCATCACCTCAGGTGTAGTTGAGGAAGTTAATTTTTCTTTTTGGGGATTGGGAAATCATGTAGTGATCTCCCACTCATCTGGTTTTAAATCAACTTATGGCCATATGGGAAGAGTATTTGTCAAAGGAGGACAGCAGGTTAGTCCGTCAAATATCATAGGCGAGGTGGGATTAACAGGCGCCACTTCCGGTCCTCATACCCATCTGGAGGTTACTTTCAATGGAGAATATATTGATCCTCAGACCATCTTACCCCAAATTCCTAATTTCCCCAGAGAAGAGGACTTTAAACCAGTGGGTGGAAGCAAACCCAAGAAGACTGATTTAAAAAAGACTTTAATCCCCGATTTTGACTAGATTATCTCTCCCTCTATAGTGGTAGTTACCCCACCTCGTAACCCATATTGTTCTCTTTCCCTGTTAATCAGCCTTTCCAGTAAGTTTTTAAGCTCCATTGGATAGTCCACATACTCCAGCTTAATGTCGCCTTTATTTAAGCCTGCTGTATTGACAATAATATGCCCATGATGGAAAAATAATCTGTCTATAAAAGACTGATCAACTTCCAGGTGGGTAATCTTATCATAAACGGCGGCTGTCAGTTTAACTGAGAAAAGTCCGTGTTTGATCATGGCCCGTTTTGTTGTTAATAAATACCTATTGGCATGAAAAATGTGCATTGTTTTTAAGATGGCTGATAAAATCATCAGTCCTACTGCCAAAATAGCAGCCCAGACCTTAGTCAGTCCCAGAAGCCAACCCACTCCTAATCCCATCCCTAGAAATAACAGTCCCGGAAACATCAGGTATATGATAAACTTGGAACGGATGTATGCTCTGGAAAAACCGGTTGCCAAAATTAGCTCCTCATCCTCAGATAAATATGGGGCAAAAGCTTGTCTTTGCCCGGGAGAAGGTGATTCCCTGTAGTGAAACTTAACCATCAAATAAAGTTTAACATAAATATTGACTCAAACATTTTTGCGACGGTCGTCGTATTTTTATGATAACAGTTCCTCAATCTTTTTAACTAGCTGATAACCCAAAAGTCCTGAACCAAAATATCCCACCCATAAAATAATTGGCCAATTTCCTGGAAAGTATGTCCAGACATTAAGATTTACAGCTATAACCTCTATGGTAAAAGAAATAATCAGTATTATTGTAGCAAATATTAGCTGATTTCTAATCTCTCCTTTTCTCTGATAACTTTTTCTTTGCAAGAAAAGGTAAAGATATAATCCGTAAATAAAAAGAATAATTACCCACCAACCAGTAGGAAAATCAAAGTAAACACTCATATGATTTATTTTAACTTAATTTTATATCGTAATTCAGAAGTAAAGGCGCTTTAGTACTCAGGCCTTCCGCCCGGGGGCATTGGGGGAGGTGCTGGGGGTTCAGGCTTGTCAGAAATTAGAACGTGGGTCGTCATTACCATAATAGCTACGGATACTGCATTCTGAAGAGCTGATCTGGTCACTTTGACCGGGTCAATAATTCCTGCCTTAACTAAATCTTTCAGGTTACCATCTAAAGCATCAATACCCATATTGCCTTGCGAATCCAAAACTTTTGCTAAGGCAACACCCTCATCCATTCCCGCATTTTTAACCAACTGCCTAAATGGTTGTTCCAGGGCTTTTTTGACAATCTCTACACCAACTTTTTCCTCTTGCCCTGAACCTGTCGAAGAGTCCCCATCAGCAATCACACTGTCCAAAACTTTAGCTGCTCTAATTAAAGCTACCTCTCCACCAGGAACAATTCCTTCCTCAATTGCTGCTTTGGTGGCTGCCACTGCATCAATTACCCTTTCTTTTTTCTCTTTCAGTTCTATTTCTGTGGCAGCTCCAACATTAACTACAGCCACTCCACCTGTTAATTTGGCCAATCTTTCTTGTAGCTTTTCCTTGTCAAATTCTGAATCTGAAGTTTCCAGCTCCCTTCTTATTTGAGCAATTCTTCCTTCAATCCTGGCTTTGACGCCCTTACCATCAACAATTAAAGTGTTGTCTTTATCTGATGTTACCCTTCCAGCTCTTCCTAAATCCTCTTTTTCAACTGATTCAAATTTTTTCCCTGTGTCTTCAGAAATAACAGTACCACCTGTCAAAATTGCTATATCTTCCAACATCTCTTTCCTGCGATCACCAAAGCCTGGAGCCTTAACTGCAAAAATATTGAAGGTACCGCGAAGTTTATTTACTACTAATAAAGCCAGCGCTTCTCCTTCAACTTCGTCTGCAATTATTACTAAATCTTTAGAGTACTGTACGAATTTTTCTAAAAATGGAACAAGATCAGCGGCAGAAGAAATTTTCTTATCAGTAATTAGAATATATGGTTCCCCATCATTACTTGCCTCCATTTTATCCGTATCAGTTATAAAATAAGGTGAAACAAAACCTTTATCAAACTCCATCCCTTTTTTATAATCAACAGCCATCTCCATAGTTTTACCTTCCTCAACTGTAACCACCCCGTCTTTTCCCACTTTTTGCAAGGCTTCGGCAATTAGATTGCCAATCTGTACATCTGCCGCGGCAATGGTGGCCACTTGAGCAATTTCTTCCTGAGTAGTTACTTTTTTGCTCATCTTTTTGAGCTCTTCAACCAAAGCTGTCACAGCCTTTTCCATGCCATGTTTTAAAATCATGGGATTGGCTCCGGCCTGAATATTTTTTAAGCCCTCTGAAACCATTGCTTGGGCCAAAATGGTGGCTGTTGTTGTTCCGTCTCCTGCCACATCATTGGTCTTTGAGGCTGCTTCTTTAATAAGTTGTGCCCCCATGTTTTCAAACGGGTCTTCCAAATCTATCTCTTTGGCCACAGTTACTCCATCATGAACAACAGCTGGTGCTCCCCACTTCTTATCCAAAGCCACATTTCTGCCCTTAGGCCCCAAAGTGGTAGCCACAGCCTCTGTCAGGATATTAATACCCTTTAATAATTTCTCACGAGCTTCTTGGTTAAATTTCAACATCTTTGCCATATATTAATTCCTTTTAGACGATTCCTCTTGCTGATTCTGCATTTCCTATTCTTTTTATGTCTCTACTTAAATCGTGAAATGCTTTAGCATTTTTTAATGTTATGTAAATTCCAACGCCTGTAATCATCCTATCAGTTACCATACCAATTCCAATTAGCGTAACACCACCCAATGCTCTTAGGAAAACGTCATCTCTTGCCATTTGCCCTCCCCATCTTAAAAAACTCAAACTATAATCACTAATACTATCAAATGATTCTACAGTCGAATTTTCTCTCTTGATTGGTAGACCTTTTATGAGCCTACTAACTCCTCTATCTAAGCCTCTGGTTATAACTGATCCCAAATTAGCTAATCTATTTATATCTCCTATCAGTTTTTCCCTCATATTTTTACTCCAATATTGCCATTAGATCATCGAATTTGACTAATTTATATTCTACCCCATCTATTTTTATCTCATCCCCGCCCCATTTTTTATAAACTACTTTATCTCCTACTTTTACCGGACACTTTATAACTTTGCCACCCTCCAAAACCATATCCTCACCACAAGCTACAACCATTCCTTGAGCCGGTTTTTCTTGAGCTGATTCTGGAAGGATAATACCTGAGGAAGTAGTAGTTTCAGCCTCACCAGGTTGCACTAACACATAACCCATTAAGGGCTTCACCCTGAGCGAAGTCGAAGGGTTAATTTTTAATTTTGCAGTTTTTGCTTTTTTTACTTTTGGCATATGCAATCAAGAAGGCAGGAAACTGGTTCATATATATACCAGAAACTAGCACTACTTGTCAAGGACTGATTAAGGACAAGACAAAATCACCATAAATATCTTGATCAAATCCACACTTTCGATAAAGCTCATCCATTGACCTGAGGGCTTGATGATAAGGCATTACTCCGCCATTTATATCAACTCTTTCATCATTGTGAGCAGATATACCCTTAACTTGTCTGATACCCGTATTTTTAAAAACAGAGGCTATTTTTAAAACAGCTCCCAACAATTCCTCTCTAAAACCATTTCTTAACTCTGTTAAAACTGCTGTTTTTAAATCATCAGGATAACCTTCTAAATAATTTCTTGAGCATCCCTGGGGAGAATTGGTAATAACAAATGATTCCTCTGTAATATCAAACCCAACATGCGCCACAACTGTTCCGCTCAGGGGTGGAGTAAGTGTTTTTAAAATTGCAAAAGCGCCGGCTACTTTATATAAAGCATCCGAGGGATTGGGAAAAAGTTTGATCCCAGGATAAAATCTGGTCTGAGCATCAAGCGGTAACTGCCTCCAGCAGGCAAATTTTAAACCTTCAATTTTTGTTGATAAAACTACCTCTGGCCTTTCAGACATAAGAAAGAATTATACAACAAAAAGTCAAGTTTTATTAGAAAAGCTTAAGTAGAACTGGCAAACTCTGTATCCCATCATCTCCGCTAAAATGACCTTGATTGTGTTCCACAATAATTTTTGCCTCTAGTTTTTCTCTAAAAAGCTTGCTGTTTTCTTCTAGTGGCACAAGAGGATCATCATCAGAGAAGATTGCTATAAACCCTCTAGCTTTTGTTTTTATTTTGTCCCAGTTGATGGAAGTTTGAAGCCAAGGTTTAGCAGTTTCTTTATCCTCTTCATCCTCATAAGCTTTCTCAGATAAACTTACTCCCCAGGGAGCTATCATAATAACTTTATCTACTTTTTGTTCATTATTTAAAGTTTCTAAGTATCTTAAAATTGTCTGGCAACCTATACTATGACCAATAAAAATATCTGTGTCCTGCACATCACCTACTAAATTTGCCAGAAATGGGATCCAAGTTTCAATTTTCGGATAAACAGGATCTGGCATTGATGGCAAAATTACTTCATATCCCTTAGCTTCTAATTCTTTTTTAGCCCATGGTAACCAATCATTTCCATCAGGCCTGCCACCCCATCCATGAATGATGAGCACTCTTTTCATTTTATAACCTTGTAATGTAACTGAACTGTATTTTTATTTAATTTATTTATCTCTAATAACTCTAGATCACATTCAAAATCTGTTGGCGCAAAAACTGGAATTCCTTTTCCAAAAAGAATTGGTTCTACATCAAAATATATTTCATCAATTAAGCCTTCCTTCATAAAAGAGCTATTTAATTTCCCTCCTCCAGCTAAAAAAGCTTCATTAAAACCTTTCTCCTCCAACATCTGTAAAACTTCTCTTGGAGATTTATCAGTAACCATTACTTGATTCCCCCATTTATTTTCTAGGGGTTGATGGGTAACCACTACATTGACAGCATCCGGAAATGGAAAATACCCATACTTTGAAGCGGCTTCATAGGTATGCCTACCCATGATAATATTGCCTGCTTGTTTACTGTGCTTATAAAAACCTTGCAAATCTTCCTCTGAAGTCCACTCAGAATCCCCATCTTCTTTAGCAATATATCCATTTGGGCTAATCCCCATATACAAAATTACTTTCATTTTTCTATTACCTCTTTTAGTTTTTGCAAAATATTTTGAGTAAATGGTTCTTCCAAATCTCCCTTATCCACCCATTCATAATATTCTAGTTCTGTCCCATCTGCAATTGGTTTAAAAATATATCTAACATGATAGTTTCCATCTTTTTTAGAAAAAACGAACATCTCATTTTCTTTAAACTCTGTGACTACATATTCTGACCAATCATCATTTATATTTTGGTTTTTATAAATACTTCCTACTTTAACTGGCCATTCATTTGTTTCTTCGCTGACAATGGAATCTATCCATTTAGGAGTATTTTTTGGATTTGTGGTAAAAGAGAAAACTTCGCTAACAGGTTTATTTATTAACACTGTTAATTTATTATTTTTCATTTTAAATCTTTCAATTGATCCTCTGTAATTTCTGCTTGTTTGATTATTTTTCTTAAAGTTCCCGGTGGTACTGGACCTGGATGCACTGCCACTTGAGTCCACCTATCATCGGGGTGAGTCAATCTGATATGACTACCCCTACCCTTACCTTCTTTGAAATCAAGCTTAACTAGAAATTTAATTAATATCTGTGGTTTAACATTGCGAGGTAATTTGCTCATGCAGTCATTATCTTAGCATTATCAGGAGCCTCTACTTGAGTAGCCACCACTACACCCTTTTCTGTATCATCAACTGGTACCTCTTGACCCTCATCTCTTAACACTTCAATTGCCAGTTCAATACCATCTTTAATGCTTTCTAAAACCTCATCAATGGAGTTACCATAATCATATACCCCCAGTGTAGGACAAGCTGCATTATAGACAATTTTTTTGCCCATTTTTTCCGGTTCAATGATGATTCTATAATTTAAGCTCTGCGAGAATTTCAAGCTTTGCTTATAATTTAAAATCTTCTTTTGCATAGTAAGCGTATTTTAACACAAAAATTATTTTGTGTTTGGAGTAGCAGCTTTGGTATATTTATCCAGCACCTGTTTTACACCTTTCTCCACAGTTTGTAAGGCCACCTGTGGATCTGTTCCAGCCAGGGTGGCATTTATGCCATCCTCCCAGTATTTAATCATCTCATCATTTATTCCGTTGTCATAGGTGTTGGATGATAAATACCAGAATTTATAATACGGGCCCTGGGACACAAAAGCCCCTGCAACAGGATCCTCCGAGATCTCCCCTGCCAAATCCACCCTTGAATAAGGCTCCCCAAAAAACCTTACTTTTGAGACCTCGGTATAGAAAAGTTTTTGAGCTTCAGCAGATGTTAAATATTTGACAAATTTCCAGGCTTCCTCCCTATTCTTACTGGTTTTGGATACAGCCTCACCCCAAAGAGAAGCCCAAGCAACTGTCCTGCCTGCCAGCTGTGGAACTGGTGCCACCTTAAATTTCAAATTGGGGTTGGCCACTCTTATCTCATGTGCTCTCCAAGAAGGTGCAAAATAAAAACCTAAGCGTCCTTCTATAAACATCTGAGTTGAGGAAGGCAAATTGACATCCCAAGTTTTTTTCCCTGGATCTGTCACAAAGCCTGTATAAAATCTTAAAACCTCCGCAACTTGAAGGGTTGCCACATTTGTTAAATCCACACCAGGTTGTTGTAAAAGTAGCAACCCTATTATATCCGAGAAGTGATCAACATTTGAGGCTGTTCCTAAACTGGCGCCTGCTGTCTTTATTCCTGATGCATCCCGGACAGTCATTTTGAAGGCTATCTCTATAAATTCTTGCCAATTCTCAGGTGGTTTTCCGTTGATCCCGTTTAACATGTCTTCATTATAAAATAGGGCCAGTCCATCAACTTCCATGGGCGCTGCATAAATGGCATCAGCTGTTATAAAAGAATCAGCTGCCACAGGATAAAAGGTATTTTTATAATCAGCTAGAGTAAACACATCAGAAGCAGGAGCCAAACTGTCCTCTTTTAAAAACATGCCCAGCCAGGAGTTGTGAATTCTAAAAATATCAGGCCCCACCCCCTCTTTGATTTGAGCCTGAACCCTGGTTCTATAATTGATTGATGATTGCCGAACATAACTTATTGTCACATTGGGATTTTGTTTTTGATACTCTAAAATCAAAGGTTTTAACAAATTTTCTTCTTCCCACAGTCCCCAATAAGTCAAATTAACAGGCTCTACTTTTTTTAAATTGTTACTCAGCCCAAAACGCCATATTAAAACTCCCAAAATAATGGCCAAAACTAAAACCAAAATAATAATTTTTTTCATGGTTCGACAGAGTTTACCCTGAGCGGTTCGGCTGAGCCCTTCGGTCTTGAGCTCAGGGTCGAAAGACTCACCGTCGAAGCCTTGTCGAAGGGCTCTTCACAGGTCTACCTTTCAATTATATCTCATAACTTGCCCAAAGCTTGGAACTAACGTAAAATGCGCTCAATGGCAAAAAGACCGCTGGTGTTATTTTTTATCCTGATCATACTTATTCTCACCAGCTGTCAGTTTATTTTTTACGATAAATTTTTTCCCGGAATTTTTGTCGGGGATAGTCATCTTTTTTTCCTGACCAAAACTCAATCTCAAAGACTGATTGAGGCAAAATTCCACCAAAGACTGCGGCAAAGGATCCTTACCATTGACCTGTCAACCGCCTCTGCCAAAATTAATAGTTCTCAGGCCATAGACGAGGCTTTTTTAATCGGCCATACAGGTACCTGGGCAGAAAAAATATTCGATCAAATAAAACTGACAGTTTCCCCAAGAACCATTAAACCCAAAATTGATATTGATCTTAACGAACAAGTTAACGCCTTAGCTCAAACCATATATCAACCTCCCCAAGATGCCACTCTTACAATAGAGCAGTCAACCCCATCTGCCCTAATTAAAATAACAGCAGGCAGAACAGGTCTTGCTTTGGATAAAGACCAACTGTTAATTTACCTTGAGGATTACCTTTTATTTGGGAACTCGCCTGCCACACTTCCCACCAGGCAAATTGAACCAGACATTACCAATAAAGAGGCAGAACTGGCCAAAAAATATCTGGAGGATGCTATCAAAGAACCAATCAAACTTACCTTTGATGGCAATAGCTGGTTGATTGATGCTAAAATTTTAATCCCTCTTTTGAATTTTACACAAAATAATCAGTTAATAGATAAAAATAAGCTATCCAAATATTTAACAACTGCAGTAGCTTCCAAAATTGACCAACCGGTGATTGAGGCGCTGTTTAATTTTGATCCATTAATAGCACGGGTAACAGCTTTCAAACCTGCCCAGGCAGGTAAAAGAGTTGATATGGAAAAAACAACTCAACTTATCATACTGGCTTTGGACAACCAAAGACCAAAAACCATCACCTTGCCAGTTACCATTACCCAGCCTAAAATCCAAACCCAACAGGTCAATGATTTGGGGATCAAAGAGCTAATTGGTCGCGGTATTTCTCATTTTACAGGTTCAATCCCCAACAGAATCTATAATATTGGACTGGCTGCCTCACGCATCAACGGTATTTTAGTCCCCCCAGGAGAAACATTCTCTTTTAACGACAAAGTTGGGGATATTTCGGCGCAGTCAGGTTATAAACAGGCCTATGTGATTAAATCCGGCAGGACTGTTTTAGATGATGGAGGAGGAGTTTGTCAGGATTCAACTACTTTATTTAGAGCAGTCTTAAATGCGGGACTACCAGTGGTCCAAAGAGTAGCTCATGCCTACAGAGTGGGTTATTATGAGCAGGGTTTCCCTGCCGGACTGGATGCCACAGTTTTTTCTCCCTCTGTTGATTTTAAGTTTAAAAATGACACCCCATCCCATATTTTAATCCAAGCATATACAGTGGGTAACAGTTTATATGTTGATTTATATGGCACCTCTGATAACAGGGTGGCCACTTTAACAAAACCAATTATTACCAACCAGACTCCGCCTCCACCGGAGTTGCGACAGGATGACCCCGAGCTGCCCAAAGGTGAGGTCAAACAGATAGATTTTGCAGCCTGGGGGGCTGATGTGTCATTTACCAGAACTGTCACCAAAGGAGGGGAGGTGATGATCAAAGAAACCTGGAAATCTAACTACAAACCCTGGCAAGCTGTGTATCTGGTGGGAACACAGTAATCACTTCTGTTAACTTATCGTTTGATGAAAACTTGATTGTAAACAGATATCATCTGTTCTCTCTCTTTAGCAGTTGTTTTATTAAAGTTTTTACCAAAGAAATAGTTACTTAAATAATCAATAAGCAGGTTCGGGTTAATTTCATTTTTAGCTGCTCTTTCAGTAGAAAGCTGACTGAAAAAGTTATATAGCACAAAATTAGAGTGGTTCTCATCAGTAACTTTTCTTTCAATCCCGGCTCTTTTGCCTATCTCCTCAACCCCCTGTTTTACCATCTCAAAGATAGCTTTAGCATCATTTTTCTGTTTTGCCCCGATAATATCATCAAATCCTACCTCTTTTGTTGCAAAAATATTTGTCAGAAC
This sequence comes from uncultured Gammaproteobacteria bacterium, assembly GCA_964360965.1. Lineage (GTDB taxonomy): Bacteria > Patescibacteriota > Microgenomatia > Daviesbacterales > UBA10151 > CAYHYM01. The sequence continues at coordinate 45,055 of CAYHYM010000004.1, read as the reverse complement.
CGTCCTTCCTGTTGGATACCCTGACTCTTGAGAGGCTTTATATTCTAAAGAATCAGCTCCATATTTTTTTAATACTCTTTGAGGAGTGATAGAGTGGGTAATAAGCTCCTCTGTATCTCCCTCTTCCTGATATAGCTTATGAATTTCAACTGTCCCATCAGAGTATATTTTACTTTCCTCAATCATTAAACCCAAACCTGAAAAGGGTGCAATTTCTAATCTGCGGACTTGATAATTTAATTTATATACTCCTCTACGATCCCGTTGCACATCAGGCTTTGTATAATCAACTATTACCGGATTTGGATGTTTTTGATCTGATGTTTCAAAAGGTGAACAAAGGTGGATACCTTCATGAATTATTGTGACATTTTCCATTGCTTTTTTATATTCTTCTCTGGTGACTCCTGCTTCTTTGGCACTTTGAGCCACTATCGGGTCACGTTTACTTAAGGTGGGGATTATTATATTGGCTGTTTCTCCATCAGAAAGAGGTGGAATCATATATCCTTCTGTTCTAAAGCGTGGTAGAAATACTGTCGGTCTTCTGATTGACCTAAATCCTACTTCTGGTAATTCACAGTCTTGTCCTACAGATTCCTCAATTATTTGCCTATATCTTTTGCCTAATTCCGGATCAACAGGGGTAGATCTATTTAGTAACTCCTGAGAATCTTCTGATGAGCTTCCTGGAAAGTTTAGGTTACAACCTGTTGCAGACATAGCAAAAAGTAGGAAACTGGCAACAGTATTAGCAGCCCTAACTTTGATAGGGGCAGACTCTTTTCCTTCCATAAATGCTTAAAATAATAGTATCACAAAAACTTCTGTTAAATAAACATTATTTGATTTATAAACAGCTACCTGGTATACTATAAGATATGCCAAAAATGCGTCTTAAGGCAGCCTATATTGGCTTTTCAGTCTTGCTTGGCATGAAGGAACTTAAAAAGCATTTACCAATCAATATATATTTCCTTTGGTTCTGCAAAACCTGGAACATGTCCATCTTTTAGTATTGCCGGATCCCATGGCTTCCATTTTTTTAATTCCTCCCTAACTTTATCTAAATCCTCTTTAGTAACTGGTCTATAGTTAAATTCTTCCCAGGTTTGCTCCAATAGGCCGGGTCTAACACGGGCACTAAGGATAATCGGAACGTTAGTAAATTCTAATCCTTCACCACCAAACCTATTATATGCCTCACGCACAAATCTGACATACTCACTCTCTTCGTCAAATATAATAGTCAGTAAACCCCTAGGTTTTGTTCTTCCTTCAGCTACTAACTGCTGCATTAATTCTTTTCTTTCCATATTTCACCTCCTTCTCATTAAAAAACCTCTCATCAAGAGAGGTTCAATTTTTGCCTTTAAAAGACCTAATCCTCCCTTGCGGGCTTGGGTGTAGCACCGCGGTCGGTTTCTAGAGGTCCTTCGCTAGTCGCTTAAGGATTCTCGAAAACTCGAATCAGTTGCTGGATGGATCAACGGGCCAATTCCCTCCCCATCACTCTTGATTAAATATTAAGTTGTTGCTTTAACAATAAGAAATCCCGGTCTATTTGTCAAGTCAGTGAAGGTATACCTATCAATACCCTGGCTTACTCTAAATCTTACACTGGCTGTAATAACATCTCTTTCTACAATGGTTTCTTGACCTTGCCAGCCCATATGTAAAACTCCCAATTTAGGATACCAGCCTCGTAGATATTGCCTGACTCTTTTATAAGCTCCTTGTTGATAGAGTACTTGCTCATCCAAAACTTCAGGATCAGATTTAATAACTCTTATTTCAGCTTTTGCTCTTGGCTGAGGGGGAGCTTCAACCGCCATTGCCATACTATTTAAGTGTAGGCACTTTTTAAAAGCGTTGTCAAATATAGTATGATTTATGGGTATAAGGTTTTTCATAGCACTTGAAATTCCGAAAGAGAATAGATTGCAGTTTCAAGCTATACAAGCTAAATTGCATACATTAATTACTCAAGTAAGAATTACTGATTTAGACAAAATTCACCTGACTTTAGCTTTTTTAGGAGAACAACCGGATGGATTAAAGGATAAATTAGTTGAAATTATCAGAAATGCTGTAGCGAATATTCCTGCATTTGAAGTTACCCCTGCCTATATTGATGGATTTCCAAACCTCCACCATCCTCAAGTTCTTTGGATTGGAGTCAAAGGGGATATAGATAAAATTTTACTTATTCGTGAGCGCATCAAAGATAGCTTGGCCACTTTAAGGCTCACAGCAGATGAACGTCGTTTCATTCCTCATATCACCATTGCCAAGCTCAACAACCATTTAAAAGTAGATCAAAAATTAGAAGTGGAAATGGAAAAACTTATGGCCATGCCTTTTAATCCCATTAAAATTTCCTCCATTAAACTGTTTGAATCAGTTCCCCAAGAAGGTTTCCACAAACATAATACTTTAGCTGAAGTAAAGTTAGTTTGAAAATGCTATAATAACTCCATGGCTAAGAAAATCTCTCAAAAAATCTTAAAATATACTGCTATTTTTGAACCAGCTGAAGAAGGTGGGTATGTGGTGATTGTACCTGCTCTGCCAGGATGTGTCACAGAAGGTAACAGTTTGGAAGAAGCTGTGGAGATGGTTAAAGATGCTATCAGCGTATATATTGCCAGTTTAAAAAAACATAATGAAATAGTTCCTGAAGAAAAAGGTCCCAGCTTTATGACAACAATTGATATACCCATCCAGCAAACTCTTTCTTAAATGCCCAAAATTCCAGTTGTTAAGCCAAAGGAGGTCATTAAAGCTCTCAAAAGAAAAACTCTAATGAGTATTTTAAAGTCAGTGGAAATTTCCATAGATGAACTTAAAGAATTACTTTGATTTCTACAAAAATGGCTTCCATAAACATAACATTCTGGCTGAAGTTAAACTTGGGTAAAAAACTTACTCTAAATGAATTCCTCAGAATCTTCTGCTCCGGTAAGTAATTCTCCAATAATATTAGTTGAAATAAATTCTTGAATTTTTTCTCTATCTGTAGGAAACATAGCAATAGCCTGTCTAAACTTAATATCTGCCATATCTGGAGTCAGACTTTCTAAGCTAATTGCCCCTGCCTCAAGTGCTTCTGCTCCCAGCTCATAACGACCTAGGATAACTCTGCCATCTTCAAAAGGTGAAATAATCCCCACATGGATTCCAGCTTTAGTTGCTGCCGCAATTACATCAATCCATGAATAAGTTGTCCCGTTTTCATAATCTTCCCATTCACGATTTGGAATATTTCCTGCACCTTTACACTCTAAAATGACCCCTTTGAGGCGATTTTTTAAAACTTGATCCATTACTACCCATGGAGGTGTATCTGCTGATACTTTAAAAGTAGCTACTTTACGCTCTAGCACACCATCAATCTTTAAATCCTGAACTGCCAAAACAGGATCTTTATATCTTAACCCTTCATCAAAGTGAATATGAGGCCAAATTCTGGCCACCGGATGACGACCTGGAGTGTAAAAAGCCATGAAATTTGACTCTGCTCTTTTCCTAAGCCTTGACCCATCCCAAATATCACCGATACAAACATTATAAACACCCACAATATTATATCTATGAAAGGCGCTGGCAACTCTAAAAGTATTTGATAACTGCAGTTGTACATCTGAACCAGGCTCATCTTTAGACATCTGAGCACCAACTAAAATTAAAGGCTTTTGTAAAGATAATTTAAAGAACATACAAAAAGCTGCAGCTGTTTCTGCCATAGAATCAGTCCCGTGCATAATGACAAAAGCATCATGGGTTTTATAATTTTCGGCTATTTGCCTAGCCATCATTAGCCTTTCAGCATGCAAAATATTAGTAGAATCCTGCCTAAACTTAAAATCATCTATGATAAGTTCCACTTCAGGCGGAGTATTAATTCCCTCTAAAAGCTCTGCAGCTGATTTAGCGGGACGAAGCGGTTTACCCACCATTCCCAGAGTTCCACCTGTGTTTAATACATAAACTTTTATTTTATTGGGAGGAGAAATTTGTTTATCATTCATAGGAAATTAGATTATTTCTGTGCATTATGTTTTTTCAAAAGCTCTATAACTTTGGTGTGGTTACCTCTCATGGCATCAGCTAAAGGTGTCCCACCCCAACGATCCCTAGGATTAATATTTACACCTTTCGCAATTAAATACCTGACAATTTCTTCCTGTCCTTCCGAGGCTGCCAGATGTATTGCGGTTCTCCCATCATAATCACCTTCGTTCAAATCTGCGCCGGATGCGACTAACCTTTGAATCTCGTGCAAATCTCCCTGAGCCGCTGCCCAGTCAAGCGCCATTACTCCGGTTGTCTTAATATCACTTTTCATAGCCTGGCTCCATTTTTCTCCAACAGTTCAATTACCGCAGTGTGGTTACCTCTCATGGCATCAGCTAAAGGTGTCCCACCCCAACGGTCTTTAGGGTTAATATCCACTCTTCTTTCAATAAAATAGCGAACTACCTCTTCGTGACCTTCCGAGGCTGCCAGATGTATGCCGGTTCTGGCATCATAATCACCTTCATCCAAAGCAACCCCCGAGGCCTCTAACCTTTGGATCTCATATAGATCTCCCTGAGAAGCAGCAGTACAAACAGCCATCACGCCCCTCATTTTATTTTCATTTTTCAAAAGCCTGGGATCAATTTTATCCAGTTTTTTAGTTAAGCTATCGTAATTATGAAAATTAAATCTCTGGATTAATTTATTACATAAATCTAATCCTTTAACACTATTGCCATTACTATCAACCCTAGGAGAATAAATCGCAATTCCCATCACATTAGGCACAACTATCATAATCGATCCTGAAATACCGCTTTTAGCAGGAAGTCCTATTGCAAAAGCAAACTCAGACGAGTAATCTTCCATACCGCAGGAATACATCAAAGATAAACAATTCTTTGTAGTCTCCATTTTTAACACGGCTTCCCCATTGGTCGGACAAACTCCGGCGTTTGCCAAAGTGGCAGCAATAATTGCTTGAGCTTCAGTGGTAGTTTCAATAGATAAGCATTTAAACAGAAAGTCCAAATATTCTTCTAAATTTGATCCTTTGGAAAACAACTGATTCAATCTCATAAAATAAGCTAGCGCCAGATCTTTATCCGCAACATGTTTAGCTGAATCGTAAGCTGATTTTGAAAATCCAGGATTAATTCCTCCGGAAAGCGACTTCCATTTCTTTAAAGCCTGTTCAAAACGGTCTTCCAGGGAAAGTTCTTGGCCAATCAAGGAGGCCGACATAATTGCTCCTGTACCATTTAAAGGATTATGCGGCAATCCTTGACTGTTTAGAGTCAACTGATTTAAACCTTTGCCTAAAGGTTCTCTGCCAATCTTTTTATGAACTACTTCTTCGCCGTGCTCTTCTAAGGCCAGACAATAATTTATGGGTTTGGCAGTAGATTGGGCTAGATAGGGAGTATTGTAATCTCCCAAATTAAATCTCTGTCCGTCTATAGTACAAATGGAAATAGCATAGTTATTTGGGTCAACTCCTTTTAGCTCAGGTATGTAATCTGAAACCTCGCCATCTTTGTTTTGAATTGTGCGATTATAAAGATTAGTAATAAAACTACAGAAATTCTTAAAATCGGGGATAACCAGACTACCAGTCAGGGCTTTTTCAATTAATGTAATGTACGGCCCAACAATCCTGCGGAAGGTTTGGGGGGGGATATCATCGTCTTTATTAGTTTTACTCAAAGCCTCCATGACATTTTTAATCCTAATGTCATCCTCTAGAATTCCTCTAAAATTAAGGGCATCTATCAAATCTCCCTTTTTAATAAAACCCCTGGCTTCGATATCCAGTGAGCTAAATATCAAATCAATTACATCTGCTGGTTTACTCGAACTAGCCTTTTTTGTAGTTACTTCCTGTGGCTCGGCCACTGTTTCCCTAGCAAGCTCTTTCTGAACCTCAGTTCTTAAATATTTCTTTAAAGCTCTATTGAGAATTTCTTGTTGAGTGGTATTCTCCTCTAAGGCTCGCTGTTGAGTATCTTTTTTTAAGTCTTCATCTATCCTTAGGGTAGTTCTTTTTAATGCCATAACTTAAGTATAACACATCTGTATGACAATATGTCAACAAGTGTTTTAAAAACACAAAAATCCTTAGTTTAATCATTTTGACATAATAAGCCTTATAGTGTATAATACCTGCTCTATCACATAGATAATAGATATATGGAACAATTATTACAGGTTGGATTTAACCCAAAGCAACTTGGCCTTGAAGAAAGCGATCCTGTGGTGGAAAGACTGGCTCAAATCGCCAGCCATTTTGATTCACTTTGCCTGACCATTTTTGATGTCCCGGCAGAGATTAGAGATGAGATATATACAGAAACTCCAGTCCCGCCACTTTTGCGTTTTGAATACGGAGTTCATTATTTTTTTGGTAAAAATCAAGGCCGTCCCAGATCTGTAAGAGAAAATGCTGCGGCTGCGATTTTCGAGGGAGAGCAAGGAGTAGAACTATGGCGAATTATGAGATCTAATGCCCTAACAGCTCCTGGTTATCCCCTAGTTATAACTCATACCAGAGCTGATCGAGAGCTAGACTTTACCAAATTGGCCCAGCACTTAGATGTTAGTGAGTCTGATCTAAAGCGTGCTGATGTGACCAAGCTAGGTCTTGAGTATGGCACCGTTAACCCATTTACCCAAACTGATATTCCCATAAGGCATTTTTTTGATCGTGACCTAATTACTGGAGCAGATTATCCTTATGAGGATACAGTATTTTCTTCTTCAGGAGACCCTAGATTTTACGTTGGATTTGATATTAGACGCTACCTGAAGGGTATTCAAAGACTACCAATACAAACCATTACTCCGGATATTAGTAAACCAGAAGAAACAAGAGTGATTGCTAGAAGACCAATTATTGTTGTTGGTGGAGATAGCGGTCGTGATACTGCCCATTTCACCGAAGCCCTGATGAACTCTCTAATTACAGCCTTGGGGAAGAACTATTTTGGCGATCGCTCGTTTCCTGAGATTTATCCGATCTCTGATCCAAAACTATCAGGCTCAATTGACACTAATTTATATGGCCAAAGTTTAAAAGCTCATATGCCTGAATTAATGGCTCGCGCGAAAGCACTACCTAGGGAGAGAAGAATACCCCCAATAATCACTTTTAGCTCCACCGCTATGCACGGAGGCGTTGGCAAATTACTAGAACAAGAACCTGGAATTGACTATATTGACCCAAAACAAGCAGTAAGAAGCGTGTTAGCAGAGCTTGCGGAACACCAAATTGAGGTAGCACATACTATTCTCCTTGGGTTACCTTCTGTCTACAACAGTAGTACTTCAGCCTTTGAAGGTCACATCCTAGAGGGGTCTATCGCAGTAAATTCTGAGACACAAGAAAAGGTCCAACAGTTTATTATTAACTGTAAATCAAACACCCAAGATTTTAACCAATTTTATCAAGTAATTGAAAACCTATTACGAGAACAAGGTAAGCTTAAAGGCGAAATGACCACACTTCTGGATAAAAATGTAGTGGTGATTCTGGCAGCTTCCGAACTAGAAGGTTTTATCAGCAGATACCATTCCGTCGCCAAACCTTTTACTGATATTAAGTCAAGTAAAGTTACAACTATTATTGACGAACTGAACAAGGTCGGTTCAGGCAAAATCAGACTTATTTATATCTTCCCTGGACAAACTTTAATAGAAAAAGTTGTAGAAAAAGACCTCGAGCCTATTTATTAACGTTTCAAGAAATAAATATCTTTTTTGTAGCGGTGGTCTGTAAACTGAAACTCACCTTTCCCCTCTAAAATAGCCTGGTAATTTTTACCTTAACTTTTTTAAGTCTTTATCAAAAGTGAAGATTTCAATATTTCCAAGCTCAACAACCATTTAAAAGTAGATCAAAAATTAGAAGTGGAAATGGAAAAACTTATGGCCATGCCTTTTAATCCAATACGGATATCGTCGATTAAGCTATTTGAGTCGATCCCCTCTAATGGATTTCATAAACACAACACTTTAGCTGAAGTTAAGTTGGGCACTTGACAAACCTGTTTGTATGATGTATGATGTAATACATATGCAAAGAATCAGTGTTCACATCCCGGATGATACCAGAAGAAGAATTAGCTTAATAGCTCAAGATAAGAATAAGGCTGAAGCTGAAATTATAAGAGAGGCCCTGAGTAAGGGCTTGGAGATTAATCACCCTAAATCCAATGCCCAGGCTTTACTTGATCTGGCTAAGATGGCAGAACAAATGCCCAGCCAACAAGGTTCTCCTACGGATGTATCTATAAATCACGACTACTACGCTTGGGGTGGAGAGAAAAGACAAAAGTGAACAATATTATTATAGGAGATGCGGATTCCTTAATAGCTTTAGCAGATAAGCAAGATGCTAATCACCAAAAAGCAAAGAGAATCAGTCAGTGGCTCAACTTAAAAAGATTTCAAGTAATTTATCCTAATACTGCTATTCTGGAAACAATTACAGCCTTATCTCGTGCTAAAAACCTACCTGATAAAGCAAAATTAATAAATAAACAATATCTGGCAGGAGCTTTTACTGTGGAGTACGTAAACTTAGAAATTCAAACTAAGGCAGCGATTATTTTTGAAACAAGGTCTCAATCTAAGCAAAATACTATTTTTGACGCAATTGTGGCTGCAACTGCCAATAAGTTTGAAACAAATTTGATATTTTCTTTTGATGATTGGTACCCTAAGCCGGGCTTTAAATTAGCCGGAGAATAATACAGGTAGGCTTCCACAAATATAACAATTTAGCAGAAGTTAAACTTTTATGATACAATCCAACCATGACAGGCTCAATTAAAGAAGCAAGTGGTATACAAACTTATGGTCAGTTACATACTGCTTTCTTCCAACAGAATTTAAAAACTGACCAAGTAGTTACTGAATACAATTCTCATGAGAAACAACCTGCTGCTTCTTTGGGTAAACTTTTTATAGTGGCTGTAGCTCTAAAAATAGTAGAAGATGAGGTGCTTGATTTACAACAAAGATATCATATTACCCCTTACGAGTATCAGGAAAATATGCATGGTACTGGAAGACTTAAAGTAGAATTTCTTCCTCTCTGGGCTATGTCCAAAGCTGTTAGAAGGGACATGCTGCCAACAAAGACTTTAGAAGATCTCCTAAGATACTCTATTCAATTTTCTGATAACGTAGCAATTGCCAAGGTAGCGGATGTAGCAGGTAGAAATAGAATACAGGATGTTTTATCCAATTGGCATCTTCATGATACTACTATCTTAAATCTTGAATCAGGCACACTAAATGAAACAACAGCTCAAAATGTAGGCCAATTTTTATATGAGTTTAGGAAAGGCTTTTTAGTTAGAGATAATTATCTGGGCCAAAAGTTTTTAAGATGGATCCCTACTAGAAAAACTGCTACAGCAAGTGGTCAAGAGGTTACTGTTAGGCATAAAGATGGTAATATTACCCAAGATGGATTTAGTTATTGCCATCAAGCAGGTTATCTGCAATCTATAGACCGTAGATATATTGAACACAGCTTTGTAGCTTTAACAAGCGATAAAGCAGTCTCAGATAAAGATTCAACTTATCCTCAGCAAGCAAGAGTTAGAGAAATGGTAGAAGACATGGTCCATCAACTTAGCTGAAATTCACTTACTTTTGTCAATTTAGCGTGAATTTAAGGTGTTTTGCGGTATTAATTCACGTTTTTTGAGGCTAGTTCACCTTAACCAAACAGCTTTTTTGACAAGCTTGGAAAATAGATCTACAGTAGAAATGATGCTTGTTGAGCAATTAACAGTTCCTGTTGATCTAACTAAAGTACCCATACCTGATACACCTTGTGCCCCCAAGCCATTTAGTGAACTGGCAGAACCTCTGGCTTTTCTTACCAGAATGGCAGCTTACAAAAACCAGCCCTTGGGAGCTTTTACCCGCTCTTTAAAAGATCATCATTGGAGCGCACCTGCTGAACAAATTGCCAAAGAAACAGGAGTCCCTCTTGAGCAAGTGCTTAAAACAGCCACTCTTTTGCATGGGCTTTTTGTGGTAGAATTGTTAGATCAAAAACCTGTTATTTCAGTCATAATCCCAGATTCTAAAAAAACAGGTTAAACTACTCATGAAGTCTAGCCACTATTTGGGAAGGTAATAAACATCTTTCTTGTATCTATAATCAGTAAATTGAAATTCACCTTTTCCATCCAAAATGGCATGATAGTCTCTACAATCTCTACATAATCCTGAGCGAGCGGAGCGAGTCGAAGGACAAACCCACATTCCCTCCCCAATTGCCTTTTTTAACTCTGTGGCTTTTTCTTTTAACCATTCCAGTTTTGGTTCCAGCGGATCTAAAACTATATCACGCGGTTTATCTTCCCTGTCCAAATACCAAAATGAAGCTGAAGAAACTGATTTTTCCAAATTAGCCTCTGCCAAAATGGCATAAATATAAAGCTGAATTGGATCTTTTTCATCATTTGCTCCGGTTTTAAAATCCACAACATGTAAGGTCTGATCCTCTTTTTCCCCAATAAAGTCAAAATTCCCCATTAAAATTACATTATCCAATAATGGGTATTTAGGAAATTCTATACTGTGATGTTTATCTTCCAAGTTTTTGGCATTTCTAAAAAAATTCTCCAACATTAACAGGCCGCGCTTACCAAAACTTGCTTCATCTTCTTTGGTGGAGAAACCCCCTCTTTTACCGGTATATTTTAGCCATAGATTTCTAAATTTTCCCTCCAATTGTTCATATGTTACCTGTCTCGCCTCGCTCGACGCGAGTCGAAGCGGGCCTGCCATTTCTATATGCCACTTTATAGCATCATGGACTGTTGAACCTAAAGAAAGATAAGGTGAGGCAATCTGCATCCTAAAGCCGGTTTTGGGATCTCTGTAGATGTTTTTTAAATAATAGCTCCCGGGACACTTCAAAAAATCATTTAAAGAAGTATAGGAAAGATAAATAGCATTTTTAATATATTCCTGTTTTGATTTAGTAATCACTGGGAAATATTATACCCCACATTAATTTGTCAGTACCTTGTCAGTACATTTATGGTATCATTAAGGCATGAGAAAAGTATTTAAAAATGGTAACTCTTTAGCAGTTACTGTACCTAAAGCCTATGCCCACCAGCTTTCTATACGGGATGGGTCAAAGGTTGAGTGGAAAGAAACAAATCAGGGTCTTACCTTAATTCCACAAAAGAAAATCAAGATACCTGGTGTAGATGTAAGATTCGCCAAAATGGTGGATCAGTTTATTGAAGATCACAAAGACGTCTTACAAGAACTCTCCCATAGGTGAAAACAAAAATTATTTTTCTCACAATAGAACAGGTTCTATTTATTCACGATCAAATGGTAAAAAGATTTGGCGGTTCTTTAGGAACCAGGGACATGGGTTTGGTAGAATCAGCGGTAGCTAGACCACAAGCTACATTTGGAGGCGAATATTTATATATTTCCATTTTTGACAAAGCTGCAGCCCTACTACAGTCACTTTTAAAAAATCATCCCTTTGTAGATGGCAACAAACGCGCCGCTTTAACTTCAGCTGGTTTATTCCTTAAAAAAATGAGTATAAATTAATAAATCAACATAAAGAAGAAGTAGAGTTTGCAGTTAGAGTAGACAATGGCAATTTAACAGTTGAACAAATCTCCAAATGGCTAAAAGAGCACTCTGTTAAAATAGATTAAGCGACAAAATTGCGTCGAAAAGAATCAAGCTACAGAATATTCACTCCCAGAGACAAGAGGGCGGAAGCCATCATAAGGATCGGCATCCCAGCTAGCACCGAACCCCGGCCCGGAATCCCAGTAACCATAGGGCACGCCACCGGACCCAAGCTGTCCACCAACAAAATACCACCACATGTTTTTAAACATATCAGGGCGAAGTAAGTTCAAACTAGTACCCTTAAAATGGTCCCCTGCCCTTTCCACAACATTTAGATTTCTTCTGACATCCCTGGGTGATTGCCCCCGCGCATATCTGGTCCCATCTTGAATCCAGACAGCATGAGGAACTTGAGGAAAAGGCTCAATTCCCTTTCTGGGATCTCTCCAAACCCTTAACCGATCTTTGCCATTATCAGTTTTCCTTAACTCATCCCAAATAAAGGGTTTAATTACCTCATTAGGATTTTCCGGATCATAATACAAAGCAGCTTCTGTAACCTGTAACCAGCTAAAACCGAAAGGGGTTAAATCCAAAGAGATTAAAGGAACTTTTAGAGCATATTCATCATAATTTTTACCCCTCTCAGGCCATTTTGAGGGAAGTTTAACTTGGAATGTAGCTCTATCTATCCCTAAAGGGACAGCTACTCTTTCAGTGGATTCTTGCCTTTGTCTGTCCAGCTCATCTGCTAAAGAAATTTCTGGATAATATTTAGGAAGCTCTATATTTGTCATATTGTGCCAAATCCTAGCATGGTTATAAGATATTTGTCAAATCTGGGATAAAAAAGTACAATACCGGCATGATAATACTCGGTATTGAAACTAGTTGCGATGAGACAGCAGTTGCTATATTGATAAAGGATAAAGATGGAGTAAAAATATTATCCAATGTCGTAGCATCATCAGCTAATTTACAAGCCAAATATGGAGGAATTATTCCGGAACAAGCTGCCAGGGAACAGATCAAAAGCATTATTCCGGTAATTGAGGAAGCACTAAGTCAAATCTTTCCCGATGTCATTCCTGCGAATGCAGGTCTTCGACTCCGAGGTCGCTCAGACTCGAGGAGAATCCAATTAACAAAGTCACGTTCGGAATTGGATCCCGACATTCGTCGGGATGACAGAATAAAGAAAATTGATGCCATAGCTGTCACATACGGTCCAGGACTGATTGGATCCCTTTTGGTGGGAGTAGAAACAGCCAAAACTCTAGCCTTAGTTTGGAATAAACCATTAATACCAGTTAACCATTTACTTGGCCACTTTTATGCCAACTGGATTCAAACAGAACATCCCGGAGGTGAAGTACCAGTATTTCCTTGTTTAGGCTTACTGGTTTCAGGTGGGCATACGGATTTAGTGCTTTTTACCAGTCATGGCAAGTATGATTATTTAGGTGGCACCAGGGATGATGCGGCAGGTGAGTGCTTTGATAAATGTGCCAGATTATTAGGACTTTCCTATCCAGGAGGACCGGAAATTTCCAAACTGGCTCAAAAAGGTAATCCAAATAGATTTAAACTTCCCATTCCTATGAAGGGATCAAAAGATTTTGATTTCTCTTATTCAGGCTTAAAAACTGCAGTAGCAAACCTGGTACACACCTCCGAGGTGGGCTTTGACTCCTCGGAGGTGAAGCAAGATCTGGCTGCTGCTATTGAAAATACCATAGTTGAATCTTTAGTAGAAAAAGTAATCCAGGCATTAAAAGTTCATCCTGTGAAAAATATCATGATTGCCGGCGGTGTGGCTGCAAATAAAAAGTTAGTTGACAGGTTACAGGTTACAGTGGACAGTTTGAATTCAAATATTAAATTATATATTCCTCCACCAGACTTGTGTACAGATAACGGAGCCATGATTGCAGCAGCTGGATTTTTCCAAAAACCCATCCCAAATCCTTTAAAACTTCAGGCAGATCCCAATTTATCCCTCGCTTGACAATAATGAACCTAAATCATATAATCATACTTAAATTAACCCTTCTGGGGTTATTTTTTATAAAAAATGAATATTGAAGGTATTAGTGAAGTAGCAAGACAAATAAATCCTGAACTTTGGGATAAACCAGAATCAGAAGAGCCTAATGTGAGGGTAGTGCATACTATTTATGAAGATAAAGGTAATAGTATTATAGTGGGCTTGAATAGTGTCACTATTAAAATACCTGGAAGAGATGAGTATATTTATGCCAATAAAAAACCAGCTACTCCCTATCAACCAGGCGCTGTTTACCGACTTAGAACAGTCTTTCTAAACCGTACTCATAACACTATGACTGTTGCCTTTGAAGATGTTGATGAACAGTTACAGTTTGCCACCTGGAGAACTCCCTTTTCTCAAAAAGAAAGAAATAAAATCTTTTTTAAACCAGTACCCCGGCATAGTCATCGTTGACCAACTACTACAAGCACCCTATACTTATGCTGATGGACAAAGTTTATAATCAAACTAAGGTTGAACAAAAATGGTACAAATTTTGGGAAAAGGCAGGCTATTTTAAGCCTGAAATAAATCCTGATGGCAAACCTTTTACCATCATCTTACCTCCACCCAATGCCAATGCCCCCCTACATTTTGGCCATGCCATGTATACCATTGAAGATATTCTCATCCGATATCATAGGATGAAAGGTGAAGCTACTTTGTGGCTGCCCGGAGCAGACCATGCCGGTTTTGAAACACAATTTGTTTTTGAAAAACATCTTGAGAATCAAGGAAAATCCAGATTTGATTACGACAGAACCACCCTTTATCAGATGATTTGGGATTTTGTGGCAGAGAATAGAGGAAATATGGAACAGCAACTCAAAAGACTGGGGTTTTCTCTTGATTGGTCCAGACAAAAATTTACTCTTGATCCTGATATTGTCAAAGTTGTCTACAAAACCTTTAAAAAACTGTTTGATGATGGATTGGTTTACAGAACCCAAAGATTGGTTAATTACTGCACTACAAATGGCACCTCCTTTTCTGATTTAGAAGTAGTTTATGAAGAAAGAAAAGATCCGCTATATTATGTCCGCTACCCACTAATTAACAGCAAAGCTGGCGAGCCAGAATATTTAGTTATTGCTACCACCAGACCAGAGCCAATCATGATTGATGACTATCTGGCTATTAACCCAAAAGATAAGAAAAATTCCCGGTATACAGGTAGAAAAGTAAAAAATCCTTTAACAGACAAAGAGATGAAAATTATAGCGGATGACACTGTTGATCCTACTTTTGGAACAGGAATTATCAAACTTACCCCAGCCCATGACATGGATGATTTTGCAAGAGCTCAAATCCATAACCTACCTATTGTTCAGGTGATTGGCTTTGATGGAAGGTTAAATGCTAGTGCGGGAAAGTTTTCCGGAATGAGTGTGAAAGCGGCAAAACAGGCAGTTGTAGAAGAATTAGAGCAAAAAGAACTTTTAGAAAAAGTTGATTATGAATACAAACACAGAATTGGCCTTTGTTATAAGTGTAAAAATGTAATTGAACCCCTGCCTTTGGAGCAGTGGTTTATAAAAGTTGAACCTTTGGCAAAAAAAGCAATTGAGGCAGTAAAATCTGGGAAAATAAAAATTTATCCCAAAAATTTTGCCAAAATTTACTTTAACTGGCTTAAAAATATCAGGGATTGGAATATCTCCAGGCAAATTATCTGGGGAATACAGATTCCTGCCTGGTATTGTGATTCTTGCAAAAAATGGACTGTTACTGAAGGTGAAAAGCCGGATACATGCAGCTCTTGTAATGACTCCACCCTGGAACAGGATCAAGACACTTTTGATACCTGGTTTTCTTCAGGTCAGTGGACCTTCGCTACTTTGCAGACCACCAATCCGCCAGCTGGCGGAGATTTTGAAAAATTCTATCCAACTCAAATTATAGAAACAGGTAGAGAAATTTTATTTTTCTGGGTGGCCAGAATGATCATGCTGGGTTTATACGCTACCAACAAAATCCCTTTTCAAGATATTGTTTTACATGGCATGGTTTTAGATCCTTTAGGCAAAAAAATGAGTAAATCTAAAAATAACGTAGTCAATCCCTTAGAAGTTACAGATCAATACGGGGCAGATGCAGCCAGGATGGCTCTAATTTACGGCACAGCTTTGGGCCATGATCAATCCCTGTCTCATCCTAAACTCCAGGCTATGAGAAATTTTACCAATAAGCTTTGGAATATTGGCCGCTTCATCATTGAGTTTAATCCAAATAAAGACGTCATTGCGAGGTCGCCTGGGCGACCGTGGCAATCTCCAATCCAGATTGCTTCGTCGCAGACTCCTCGCAATGACAATGCTGATGATAAAGAAATTATTAAAAAATTAGCAGAAACTACTGAAAAGGTTACTAAAGCCTTGGAAGCTTTCAGATTCCATGATGCTGCCAATATCTTATATGATTTTATCTGGCATGAGTTTGCAGATAAATATATTGAATCTACCAAAGAAAGAAGAGCTGAAGCTCAACCTGTTTTAGAGTATGTTTTCAAAACCAGCCTAGAACTGCTTCATCCATTCATGCCCTTTATTACAGAAGAATTATGGCAAAAACTACCTCATAAAGGGGAATCCATAATGATCTCTGATTGGCCTCGTGCCTAAATTAAACGCAAAATTAACGCAAATTACCCGCTTTACCCTTTGACGAAGTCAAATGGGCAAGGTTCCGAGCAAAGCGAGGGTTCTTATTGGGGGTTTTCTTCAGGCTGGGCTGGCTCTCCAGCTTCTGCTTTGACTTCTTCTCCAGCTGGAACTTCAGCTCCTGGTGCACCTTCCGCAGCTTCTGCACCTTCCACTGCTTCACCTTCTGCCGGAGCACCTTCTTCTTCAGTTTCAACAGCAGCCGCAGCTGTTTCAGCAGCCTGCTCTTCCAAAAGTTTTTCCATCTCGGCAGTCACAGCCGGGGCCAGTTTAACCACAATCTCCTCTGGACCGGCATCTATGGTTAGTTTGTCTCGATCATAATTGAGCTGTCCCACAGTAATGGCATCGTCAACCAGCTTAAGAGGACTAATATCCACTTCTATTTTTTCCACCAAATCTGTGGGCAGGGCTTCTACTTCCACCTCATTTAAAGTTTGCAGGACAATTGTCTCACCCAAATGAACTGATTCCGGCTGCTCACCTATCAAAACCAAAGGAACAGGTACTTTAACTTTTTCTGATAAATTAACCTGGTAGAAATCTATATGGATTGGATGACCTGACACAGGATCATACTGCACTTCCCTAACCAGCACCGGCCTGACCTTTTCTTTGCCAATCTTTAAATCTATCAATCCGGTTTCTCCGGCAAGGTGGAAGGTCTTTAGAAAATCGCGAGAAGAAACAGCCACCGTCTCACCTTCCAGTCCTTTGCCAAAGACATGGCCAGGCAAAAGGCCATCTTTGCGCAACCTTTTTACTTTTTTACCAAGAATTATTCTCTCCTCGGCATGTAAACTTAATCTGTCCATATAGGTCAAGGTAATTTACCACAAACTAATCTTACAAGCAACGTCAGTGTTATCTTTTCTTGTTTTCTCACATGCAGGAGATGAGGCAAAGCCTCACTTTTTAAATTCCACCTCAAAACTTCTGTCCCTTGACAGATCTGTTGAAATATTTAACTCCTGCGGGCCTATCTTTTCCGTTTGGGTAGACACAACTTGCATATTGATCGGGTAGGTTAGCTTCCAATTTAAGGGATCATGCAGCGTCCCTGCCTGCTTGATAACATCCAGTTTATAAACAGCCTGATTATCTTTAAAATGGATGTTTGGGGGCAGCTGATAATCCAGCACTAAATTTTTAGTTGTTTTTTCATCAAGTAGCAAAAGTATTGAATAAACTGATCTGCCATAATCTGCAAAAGGAGACAAGTCTTTGGTCACATCCACTTCCCCCCACAGCGCCCGGCTGATTTTTGAGCCAAAAGGCAGATAAATCCTCAACCGATTTTTATATTTACCTGCAGGAAAAGTATTGGAAGGGCTGTGGTTTGTATAACTGATCCTTAATCTGTGACTAATCTCCCCCTCTTTGTCAATCACTGTTTCTAAAAAATAGCTTCTGTCAAGATAATAGTTGGCCTTATTAGCGCCTAAGTTTGCCTCAACAACTGCCAGAAAATCATCAATCTCACTATCTTTAGCAGCTGCCGGCCTGGGCAACACTCCTGCTAAATTTTGAGCTACCATGTAGGAAAAAAGTTTCCTGTCATCAAGAAAGATTAAGGCGTGTTTCTCTTCCAGTGATTTTCCCAACACTCCCAAAACTTCCGGCCAGTTGGTTTTTGGCACAAAAAATAGTTTGTTAAACAAAGCAGTAGATAGGGCTGTCAAAAAATTCTTCTTTTCCGATTGAGTTACTACCCTTTCCAATAAATTATCGGCAGTAATCTTCTCATGATAATCAGTCAGCTCCAGAGGCCCCAAAACCCTAAGCAGCGCTGCCACCCCTGAAATATCAAAAGCTATTACCCCATCCACCCTGACCCCTGTTTCTCTCTCATAAAACCACTCTGCCCGGGTGGCTGAAGTGGGAAAATCGCTCTCCCAATTGGAATCGCGCAAAAACCAGTCTGTTTGACCCAAATCCTCCTTAATCTCTTTTGGGGGTTCAACATGTATTTTTAAATTGTTGTCAATTGAGTAAACATCATTAACTTGTAATTTCTTAAGTTTACCTCCTTCAAAATCAATCTGGGCTAAAGACCCTATAAAACCGCCTGTCGGCCGTAGTTCCATATTATTTTGCAAAAGCACCAGGTAGCTTTTTTTACCATCAAGACTAATCATTTTAGACAAAACCAAACTGGCAACTGCTCCTTTTCTGGCAATATCAGTATAAATCACCAGCCGGTCTTTTAAAGTATTTATCCTGTTAGTCAAAATAGTCGGCAGATTTTTTGATAGATCTATCGTTGAGATTTGAGACAAAGCTTGAGAAAATTTTTCCTCTGCCTCCGCCATTTCCAAATTTGTGAGATCAAGTGAATCCTCTAGAGAACCACTCCTCTCTCCGCTGATAGACCTTAAGCTTTCATCCAGCGCTTTGGTACCCAAAATAGCATGAATGGCACCCTCAGATGTAAGGGTGGCAATATTAACCAGTTTATCAGCTACCCTAAACTGAACGGTAAATAATCCAATTTTTTCCAATAGTCTGAGTTGATCCAAAAACATACTTGTTTCATCAACTCCTTTTTTGCTTTGGGTGGCAAAATTAAGGCTGGCTTCATACTTCCCTTTGTTTAAAGCAAAGTAAGCTTGGGACAGATGCCACTTAAAAGTAAAAACTCCCACTGCCAAAGATATCAGCGGAAAAAAAATTGCATAGAAGATTATCATAAGTCCTACGGACACAAACACCGCCTGTTTGTCAAACGGCCATTTAAAATCTTTTTTAAGGCCCTTTCTATCCTTTTTTGGTTGATCTTGTTCTATTTTAACCATTGGAGCTTCTATTGGAGCTTCCCATTGATCTTCATCTTCTTTTTGTTCAGGAACATATTCCGGATAATCCTGAAAAAAATTGACAGTTTTTTTCAAAGCCTCCACCAGATCTATCTTGGGCTGCCAGCGCAGCTCTGTTTGGGTTTTGGCTAAATTTGGAGTTGGCCAGGAAGGTAGGGGGGTGGGTTTAAATCCCCTATTTTCATACCAGATTGGCTCAAGCAGTATTTGCTTTACTTCTGAGAGTTTTATGGGAGCAGGTAACACCCCGTCATAAATTTTTAGAGCTGTTGAGCCTGATAATATGCTCTTTACCATAAGATCTAGCGCATCATCAATAAAAAGCGCCCGTGTGGAAAACTCAAATTCAGTTTCACTGCGCAACTGTCCTAAAAGATATGCTTTTATTAAACGGACCATAGGATCTGACCCCCTAAAGCGCATTCTGGGGCCATAGACAGTTGCCATCCTGAGTACCCTGGCATTTAATTTATGTTCTTTGGCCAGACGGGCCAGTTTTATTTCAGCAGTCTTAAACCAGTTGTATTCTTTTTCTTTTTCTTTTTCCCGATCATATAACTCTATGTATGAGGCAAGGACAATTTTTGATTTATAATAAGTAGCCATTTTTAAAATCTTTTCTATCTGAAAATCCCCCTCTGCCACTATAAAAATATAATCCAACCTGGGAATATTTAAGGAAAGTTGTTCAATGCCGGCTGATATAAGATGAAAATTTTTATTCCTGGTTACTTCATCCAAATTACTTCTGACTCCTGTTGAAAAATCATCCACCCCCAACACCTGCAAACGCATTTTTAATAAAATCTCTCCAAGATGCGATCCTAAAAAACCAGCAGCGCCCACGACTAAAGCAATAGGGGTATTTCGTGCAAGCAAAATGCCCTTTTTCTGGCTGATATTATTGTTATCATCGCTCACGGGTAAATAGTATCATTAACTTTGGATAATTCAAGAGAGATAAAAGGTGACAAACTGTATACAAGTCGAAGGATTTTGATAGTAATTTAATGTAGCTTAAGATCCAATGCCAGATTGGCCAATTTATCCGCCAGTTTGTTCCTCTGGCGGGGAATGTAGTTGTAAAAAACCCTTTCATAAGAAAGTTCCAGTATTTTGATTTGATCAAAAAAAACTTTAAGCTTTTCATTTTTAAGTTTGAATTGACCTGAAAGCTGTTTTACAACCAGCATTGAGTCTGCGAAAAGTTCTATCTGAACAGGGGTTTTGCTCGAAAATTCTTTTTCCACATACTTTAGCGCTTTTAAAACAGCCATATATTCAGCCACATTATTGGTGGCTATACCAATATATTTCCCTTCCTGATAAATCAACTCTCCCTTTTCATCAGAGATGGTAAAACCATATGAGGCATGGCCTGGATTACCTCTTGATGCCCCATCTGTATATATAATCAGTTTCATATTAATATTTTTAAGAAGTGTCCTCACTTCGTTCAAACAATAATACCACTGTTTGCATCACCAAAATTAAGTACTCGGAAATTACCGTAATCCAGGATGCAGCCATGAATGAGTATTGTGGGATAAAAATAAAGTTTAAGCTCAAGTTCACCAAAAGTCCGATCAAGTAGATAATCAGCAAAGTTTTATATTTACTTTTAGTCACTAAAACCCACATCAAAAGAGCGGATAAAAAATAGGCAGGGAATCCCAAAGATAATATTTGTAAAGATTGGGCGGATCCAAAAAATCCGCCTCCTGTTAAAATATTCACCACAAAGGGAGAGAGGAGTAGGGTGATGACTGTTCCAAATGAGGCCAAACCCAACAATCCTAAGGCCACAAATTTTATGCCCTTAAAAGATTTAAGCATCATCGGGTAGTAAACATTCATAATAAAAGTGGGTAGGACCAGGGCTGATTGAAAAACAGAGTAGGCAACATTATAAACTCCTGCCTCCGAAACAGATTTGAAATAGGCAATTAAAAAAGAGTCAGCCCTAAAATAAACCACATTTATAGTAAGTGTTGCGGCAATGGGCCAGGACTTTTTAAATAAGTCTATGGTATATGGAATATCGAAGATAGGGGATAGCGATCGAACCATCTTCCTGAGTAATATAACTGCTACAACTGTTATCACCAACCAACCTGAAAAATGAGCCAGTAGTAAAATTGGTACCGGATATTTTGATAAGACTAGATAGCCAAACACTGCCAAACCAACAACTGTCCCTAAACTTGAGGCTAAAACTGACAGATCATATCGCAAACTGCTTTGAAAAATTAAATTACATGTCACAAATATGCCTGTCACCATAATTGCCAAAGCTCCCATGACCACAGCCTGAGCAAATTCAGGAGTTGTAAATGGCCAAAAGGGAAGTAGTCCTATGGCCAATACAATTAAAACTCCAGACCATAAAATTCTTGTTCCTAAAAGTTTTTGCCATTCTTTTTTGACTTTTGAGTTTTGCCTTTTGACTTTTCTAAGAACATGGGCATTAAATCCAAAGTCCGACAGAAGATAAAAGATGGCCAAATAGGTAAGCGCTAAAGTAAAAACACCTGTTCCTTCCTCACCATAATTTCTGGCAATCAAAGCCAGGATGATAAAAGTGGCCAGGGAAAAGACCACTTTGCCTATAATCTGCCATAGAGTTTGCTGGGAAATTTTTAATAACTTTTGCACAATCCCATTCTAGTCTAACCGCAATGCATAATTTTATTTTTTAATCTGTTTGGTTTTCTTACCAGCTGGTTTTATGACAATATGCCTGTCTCTTCCCTCACCCACACTTTCTGATTCAACTCCCTCAACCTCTTGCACAGCCAGATGAACAACTCTTCTTTGCCAGGGATTCATTGGTTCAAGATCAAACCCTTGACCTGAATCCAACACCTGTTTAGCCCAATCCTGCACCATTATTTTAAGATCTTCCTCTCTTTGTTTCCTCCAGCCCGAAACATCTATAATTATTCTTTCAAATTTACCCATCTTTTTAGTAAATATCTGGGAAACAATCAGCTGCAGGGCTTCTAAAAATTCCCCTCCTGTACCAATCAACCTGCCAGCATCTTCTGTGGTAATAACCACATTTATTCCATTCTCGTCTTTACCAATTTCATAAGCGCCTTCCGAAAGAAGTAATCCTAAAAGATTATCAAGCACTTCTGATAGTTGATTTTCCATAATTTTATTGTTCGGGCGATTAGCGAGAACCTGCCTTAAATTTGCTGATGAAGTCAGCAGCCCCTCCCCAGCCGGTAATTTTATACTGCTGGATAATCCCAAGTATTGTATAGGTATTCCAATATATTGCCAGTCCTATGGGAAAAGAAAAGGCAAAATAACCAACCATGATGGGCATTAAAAAAACCATCTGAGATTGTATTGCCCCCATGCTATCTTCCAAACTCTCTTTTTCTTTTGTCTCTTTGGGGAGCTCATCTTTATGGTGCTTTATCGGTTTTGGTATAGTCATTTTTGATTGAACAAAAGTTAAACCAGCTGTCAGAACAGGCACCAGCAGCAACAATACTCCGTGGCTTACAAATTGCGATGGCTTAAGCCCTAGATTAAGGCCAAGAAAATTAGGATCAAGATATGAGGGCAGTTTAAGTTGAGTGAGGTAGAGTAAAGAGTTAATATGATCAATATTCCCACCAGCTCCGGGCAAGATGTTGATAATGGCCTGGTATAAAGCTATAAAAATCGGAATCTGAATTAAGGCGGGCAGACAACCTCCTGCGGGATTGACTCCATGTTCTTTATATAAAGCCATTTGGGCTTGTGCCAAAGCCTGTTTATCATCTTTATGCTTGTTCTTTAATTCATCCAGATGTGGCTTTAAATCTGCCATTTTTTTGGTGGCCTTAATCTGACTACTCATAAACGGCCAAACCAAAAGCCTAATTATGACAGTCAGGATTATTATGGAAAAACCTAAGGCTCCTGTGATATGCAAAGCTGAAAATCCCTGGTAAATCAGCACCAAAGCATTTATAACCGGTCCAAAGAATACTAAATTAAAAATATCGCCTATGCCACTCATCTGCACCTCCAGATTCTTTGCATACCAAGCCAACTTCCCCTAAACACCCCAAACCCCCTAATCATCTGTTTTGTGTATTCTGAACAACTGGGACTAAATCTGCAAGCACCTCCTGGAGCAAAAATAGCCAGCATACCTCTGTCAAAGGAGAGAAATTTTTGATAAAAATTAATTAAACCAATCAGTATTTTTTTCATAACATTTCATCAAGTCCAACAACACATCTTGTGATTTTACACCAATTATGGCAGTTTTGGGAAGGGCCACAATATTTAAGCGGGAAGGGAGAAGAGGATAAAGTGATTCAAGTGCGACAGAGGTAAGTCTTTTGGCTCTATTGCGCTGAGTTGCTTTTTTAAAAGACTTACTTGAAACAGCAATCCCAACCAAAGGTCCTGAGCGAGCGGAGCGAGTCGTACTTCGATTCCACTCAGTACGACCCTGAGTGTTAATCGAATGGGTCGAAGGATCTCCCATTTTAACAAAAAGCCTGACAAACTTAGTGTCTATTTTTTTACCAGAGGCCACCCATTTAAAATCTGTTTTGAGATTTAGTCTTTTGGTTTTAGGTAACATAGCGGTGTCATCCCGACGAATGTCGGGATCCAATTAACTTGAGCGGCATGGGTTTACGTTTTTTGTTAAATGGATTCCTGCATTCGCAGGAATGACGAAAACCTTATACCGTTAGTCTTTTTCTACCTCTGGCTCTTCTTCTTTTTAGAACTCTAGCACCATCATGGGTTGCCATTCTGCTTCTAAACCCGTGTTTTCTTAATCTTTTTAATTTTTTAGGCTGGTAGGTTCTTTTTGGCATGCTTTAATTTTACCAGAATTTGTTGGGATTTGTCAAAATTTTTGATCCACTTTTTAATAGTTTCTCTATATTGTGGAAAACTCACTTGTGGATTAAATTGTGGATAACTTATCCTGATGGACAACATGGACAACTTAAAGCTCTGGCATAAATTTTTAGAGGGCATCAAGCCGCAGGTCTCTGCTGCCAACTTTAAAACCTTTTTCCAAAAAACCGCCCTACAATCACTTAACAACGGAATTGCCACTCTGTCTGCCCATAACGCCTTTATCAAAGAAACTTTAAGCCAAAGGCACCTGGAGTTAATTGAGCGCACCTTTGAAAAGCTTTTAGGCCAAAAGGTTAAGATTGATTTAACTGTGAGGATGTTGGAGAAATTTTCTGACCAAAAAGAGGAGGATTTTTTCCAGATTATTGAGCCTGTTGCCTCCCACTCGCTTAATCCCAAATACACCTTAGAAAATTTTGTGGTAGGGTTATCCAATAATGTGGCATATGCGGCAGCTTTGGCTGTGGCTCAAAATCCAGGCTTATCTTACAATCCTCTTTTTATTTATGGCGGCACAGGGGTGGGCAAAACCCACCTGATGCTTGCCATTGGCAACGCCATCCTTGACAAAAAACCACACATCAAAATTATCTACTCTCCATCTGAAAAATTTATGAACGATTATGTTGAAGCAATACAAACACACAAGATGGGTGCTCTGCGTGCCAAATACCGCTCCCTGGATGTTTTACTGATAGATGATATCCAGTTTTTTTCAGGACGAGAGGGAACACAGGAAGAGTTTTTCCACACATTTAATGAGCTAATTTCAAAAAATTCCCAGGTTATTTTAACATCAGATCGCTCTCCCAATGAGATAGCAAAACTTGAGGACAGGCTAAAATCACGCTTTGCAGGAGGGCTGATGATTGATATCCAGCCGCCTGATTTTGACACCAGAGTTGCCATACTGCGCGCCAAATGTTTGCAGCAGGGAGCGGTTTTATCAGAGGAAGCGCTACAGCTTTTGGCCTCATCATATAATACAAACATCAGAGAGCTGGAGGGGCGGCTTGTTCAGATTTTGCAGATTTTAAAGACCCAGAACTTACCCCCAACCACCGAAAATATCAGCCTGCATTTACAAACAACTCCCAAAAATAATCTAAAAGTAGACCCAAAACTTGTTTTAACAACTATTTGCGATTACTTTAATTTAAGCCAAAAAGATTTGATCGGATCAAGAAGACAAAAAGAGTTGGTTCTACCAAGACATATAACTATGTTTATCTTAAGCGAGCACCTAAATTTAACAGTTGAAAAAATAGGACAAATTTTAGGCAACAGGGACCATACCACTGTCATGCATGGGAGGGATAAAATAAAAAAACTGGCAGACACTGACAAAGATGTCCAGCGGATACTGGGGGAAGTCAAAAATAATTTATCCACCGGATAAGTCACTTTTCCACAACTTATCAACAAGAAATCAACCTACTTTCAACACAAATTTTATGCGAATCTCCAGCATCATTTTTAGGCTTTTCAACATATCCACCAACTATATTATTTACTACTATTATTATTAAATTGTAGTATAATCGAACATAATAGTGGATAACTTTAACTTGGTTTTAGCTATTATTATTTTATCAGCAATTGTAGTAGCTTATCTTTTAGGAAGATTACACCAAAAATCCCTTCCCCAAACAACTACTGATTTTATAGAAATTTACAAAATTATACAGGATTTACCAGGTAAAATACTGCAATCTATTCAAGGATCTATTAACCCTCAAAAAGGAAAAATGGCTGAACTGTTAATATACGCTGAGCTGCGTTATGATTATGACCGGATTATTCCTTTAGGCTGGCCAATTGATTTTATTGGCATTAAAAATAATCAAAAAATAGATTTTATAGAAGTTAAATCAGGATTAGGGGACTTGACAGTAGAAGAAAAACATATTAAAAACCTGATAACAGAGGGAAGGGTTAATTTTAGATTGATAAAAGTTACCGAAGAGGAAATACAAAAGTTTATAACTGCTAAAAAACCATGAAGTTTACTATATTACAACAAGACTTACTTCCACCCTTACAAACAGTTGTCAGATCAACAGGTATCAGATCAACACTCCCTATACTGGAAAATATCCTTTTTACCACAGAGGGGTCTAAGGTCAGGTTATCTGCCACCAATTTAGAAATTGGGGTGATTAAATTTGTCCCGGCGCAAATTCAAGAGCCTGGTGAGATTGTGGTTCCTGCCAAAACCATCCTCGAGGTAGTAACCTCTTTAAAAGAGCCAAAAATCGACATTTCCACAAATCAAAACAGCTTAATTGTTAGTGCGGGAAAATTCCAGGCCACGATTTCAGCAGGATCCTCATCTGAATTTCCGGTAATTCCTGTGGGAGGGGGTGAAGGCATAAGTTTGCCCAAGAATATGCTCAACTCCTGCGCCCAGATTTTATATGCTGCGGCCACCGATGAAGGAAGGCCTACCTTAACAGGAGTGTTAACCCAAAGCAGCGCTGGTAAGCTTGATTTTGTGGCCACTGACGGTTTTAGGCTGGCCCACAGGCAAATACAGCTTGCCCTGAGTCCCTTGACTTCCTTCGACAAATCTCAGGACAAGTCCTTCGACAAATCTCAGGACAAGCCGCTCGGGATAAACTCCGTCAAAGGGTTTAGAAGCCTGATACCCAAAAAAACTTTGGAAGAGGTTTTAAAAATCATTTCAGAGGAGGGAGTTGATGAGGTGGTTATTAAAGACATCTCCAGCCAAAATCAGATCATCTTTCATATCGGAGAAACCATCATTTCCTCAAGGTTGATAGAAGGACAATTCCCCTCCTGGGAGAAGATTATCCCCACCCAAATTCAAACAACTGCCATCATTAACAAAGAGCAGATGCTGGTGGCTGTCAAACTGGCGGCGGTATTTGCCAAAAACGAAGCCAATATTATTGTGCTTAAACTGGAAAAAGATAAAATGGTATTGAGCTCCTCTGCTAAAGAGTTGGGCAGCCAGCAAAATGAAATTGAAGCTGATGTTTCAGGTGACGGGTTAACCATTGCCTTTAATGCCAGATTTTTAATTGATGCTATATCAAACGCGCCTTCTTCAAAAATAACCCTTAATTTTTCCGGATCCTTGTCAGCCTGCCTGATCCGGCCGGTGGGAGTTGAGGGTTTGGAATATATCCTGATGCCGGTAAAGCTTTCTTAAAAGCCTTTGTATTTAATAGTTTGAAAATGGAAAACATACTCTTTATCTAAAAATAGACCCCCCTCTGTTTTAGTGTTGGTAAATACAAATAAAGCATATCCCAGGCCCAGTTCCAGTGGTTTTTTAAAAACTATTTTGAAGGTTTGTCCAAACTCTTTATCCCGGCCGTCAATAACTTCTACCTCATGTTCAATGTCCGGATCAAACTTGTGTTTAAACTGGCTTCTAAACAGGGGTTTATTAAAAGTAAATTCAATATTTTGGGTGGGTAGAATGGTTGCCTCATCCAGGGGGTGGGGGTTGGTGGAGATAATTTTTAATTGTTCTGGTGCAACAGTGGGTAGCTGTTCTGGTTTTAGAAAAACAGATCTGTTTATGGATATAATTCTGGTTATGGATATAATAGCAAAGATGATTATAAAAACTATAACTACTTTTTTCATTGGCTTTTCATTGGTTACACATAAAATCTGCCGCTATCCAGCCAGGATCTAAGTCTTTATCACCCCCGGAAGGACTGTCGGGGTTTTTAATATTCTTGCCTATGTTAACATGCAGGAAAACCCCGGGGATGGTTTTACCAACAACCGTTCCAGAATCAGCCAATAATCCTGGCTTAAAGGACAGGGTGTTGTTACTGTCCAGATGAAGTAAATGTAGTACCCAGGTATCAGTGTCCACACTGGTTTGGAAGACCACCCCAATCCCGCAAGAAGAAAGCCCCAGTTCACAATCACCTGATTTATTAAGCAAGAACTGTGTTAGGTACTGCCAACTTACTTTTTGCCCTAAAATGGTGGGAAAGATGATATCTTGTCCTCTGGTATCCACATCAATGGCTTTGGCTCTGCGACTGTTGGTAGGGCATACTCCATAAAATGGACTGCAGTGGCCAATAGAGGGATTGATTTGATAAGATGGTGTTTTGATCTTTCCCCCCTGTGACGGGCAAGCAGTGGAAGCTATCAATAATTGCTGGCAGCTGTCAAAATCTTTTCTGGCCTCTGTACCATAGTGATACGGTCCACTTACAGGATGAGGGTAAAAACAGCTTCCTCCAAAGTAACGGCAGACAGCTTCCTCCACCTCATCTGGAGTGGCAGGTGGTTTACCGCCATTTTTACTGATTAAAACTCCAGCCCCCAGGTAGATATTGGTTCTAATATCGCAAAAATCCTGAAATGTTAGAGAATCTGCAGTTTTACCCACAAACTGTGCGCCAATTGTTACCCCGGTTTCAGAATAAGCTGCTACTTTTTCAAAAGAGGGTACTGCTTTTGACTTGATTTGATCGTGAATATTTTTGGGAGGCTGTACCTGCATCAGTCCCAAAGCTCCGGTATCTGAGGTGGGAAAATGCGGTAAACAATCCAGGCCACTAAAACCAACATTACCAAAAACATCGTGACTATCTTCGGCCGAAGATGTAAAAATGGGATTTTCATGCATGGCTACCGAAGCAAGCACTGATGCGGGAACCCCGGATTGAGCAGCTACCTCTTGAAAAATTTTCAAAAGCCCGGCGCTTTTAACCGGTCTTAACACCGCATCCCTGGTAAACCGGCAACTGTTAAGATTGCCAACCAATCCAGCTTCGACAATAGGAGATGGAGTTAGTTGGGCGGTGGGTAAAATAATAACAACAATAATAAGTAATACAGTCAGTCCTACAGCCACCACCACAGCTGTAACAGGGAAAGAGACAAGAGCCAATCTACCCAGCCCCAATAAAATATTGCTGCCCCCACCCGTCAAAAGTCCACCTATCCTGAAAAGTAAACTACCACCACCGCCGGCAATAAAAGAGGGAGCAAACCACCCTGAAGCAGCCCCCATTAATGCTCCGGGTAGTCCTGCCAGACCACCCCCTATCCCCGCCCCAATTAAACCTGTAGTCAGTCTTGTTGTAATAACTCTTCTGAGAAGTCTTTTGGCAAAAATTTGTGCTTTAACCTGATAATACCTCAACGCTTTTAATGGGGGGATGTTATGGATAATTAATCTTTTTATTATTATGGGGATTCGGTGGGGAAGTCTCAGTAAATAATGAAGATCAACTTCTTTTTGGTTTTGTGGTAGTTGCCACCTTTCTGCCCATAGGTTTTGAGTTTGTTCTCTGACTTCAATAGGTAGTTGGTCTATTTTTTCTAACTGATTGTGAGCAAATTCTGATAGGATGGGTTCTGGTGTGTAAAATGTTAAACTTTTGATGTTAAAATCAACAGCCTGATTTCTGTATAATTGTTCAACCAGCTGATTATCCTCTTGATAGACTCTATAGCCAGGTAGTAGAAAACGCAGCAGTCTCAGAGTAGCTCTTTTACTAAAATAGCGTCCACCAGCCACCACATAAGCTGTTTGGGGATTTTTGTAAAACTGAACGATCACTCCATTGGGTTCAAAAAGCAGTCTAAAAAGTTGGGTGTCTCTGGCAGCCATAACCTTAGGTTACCACTAAATGTTTTGTCTTGCCAATATTTCCTGCGGACTGGTGGTAATTAATTTGTGTTCTTCTGGTGAGGCCACCACTCTCATGGCCACATGAGTATTGCCGGCAAAAAAGAGTCCCTCTCCCACCCCTTCTGATAAAAGCAGCCTTTTTTCTCCCTCTGACAGATTAAATGTCCCCCCCACTTTTTCAATGGATGATGGGGCTTGTTTAAGAAGTACCTGAATGGAGGAATTGGCAATGATTTCTTTGCCCCGGTCAGTACCTAAAAAATCCTCCACATCCTGGGTGATGGTGGTCAGTCCCAAAAAATACTTACGGGCTCTTTTGGCAATATCCACCAGAAAATTGGCCGAATCCTCATTTCTCATCAAATACCAGGCTTCATCAACCACCAGGATTCTTTTTTTAAGCTGTGAGCGTATTTTAGTCCAGATATATTCCAGGATCATAAATATGGCCAAAGGCCGCAGCTGGTCTGCCAGATTCCGGATGGAAAAAACAGTGAAAGAGGAGGACAGATTGATGTTTGAGTGAGAGGAGAAAATACCGGTCAGCGAGCCTTTGATAAATCTTTCTAAGCGTGCTGCCAGATCCAGAGCCGGTTTTTCTTCAATACCGATGAGTATTTTATAAAGGTCCTCCATTAAAGGGGTGCTTATCTGGGGCTGAATTTGGGTTTTAGGGTCATCAGTGATGCCTTTTAACCTGTAGGTTTGTTTTAAAGCCCGATCCAAAATGGCCGCCTCCTGGGGGTTTAGCTGGCCCAACACCAGTTTTAAAAAGGCGGTCAAAGATAATATCTTTCTGCCCAGCTCATTTTCCTCAGGAGATAAGCTTAAAGACAGATCAAAAGGATTGATCTTAACAGCAGAGGTGGCGGAAAAGTTAATATATTCGCCTCCCACTGCCTGGCACAGGTTTAAATATTCATTCTCAGGATCAATCACCAAAATTTCCGTGCCAAACATTAAAGACCTTAAAATTTCCAGTTTAACAAAATATGATTTTCCCGCGCCGGATTTGGCAAACACCACTGAATTCGCATTCTCTAAAGAAAACCTGTCAAAAAGAATCAGGGAGTCATTATGCGCATTGATGCCATACATCACTCCCTCATTGGCTGTCAGCTCCGACGAAGCAAAAGGAAAAGTGGTGGAGAGAGCTGGGGTGTCCATATTATGGGTCAGATACAACAGGTCAGATCCCAAAGGCAGACTGGATTTAAAGCCATCTTCCATTTGCAGGCTGGCTGGCTGGGCGCTCAAAGACAAAGAGGAGGCAGTGGATTCAAAAAGCTGGCAGGTATTTTGCAAATCCTCCTTATCTTGGGCAGGCACGCTGATATAGAGGGCAAACTGGAAAAATCTCTCCACCCCCCTAACCAGTTCTTCCTGTAAAGACTGGGCATCCTCCAAAGCCACTCTGACTGTTGGATCAATTTCCCGTCCACGCTCAACATCACCTTCTATGGTGGCTTCCATCTCGGCAATTTTGCGCCGTAGATCATCCAGCACCCCCCTGGATGAGGTGGGATAGACAAACATGGAGATAAAAAGCGAATGGTCAAAAGAAATTAAAGGTTCCAGCCAGTTAGGCTCCACAAATCGCGGGTAGCTGGAGATAAAATAGGTGCGGTAAAATCTGTCATTGATTTTAAGATGATTAAAATCAATCTCCAGTTCTTGGGGGGCGATGATATCCTCCAGGGTTAATTGGGGTGTGCCCTTAAACATTATCCTCCAGTTCCTCCACCACAAAAGGGTGATTTTTAGGTTGATTTATAATAGTTTGCGAAGGTGGCGCAGCTGCTGTTTGAACTGGATTTGGCCGGGGTGGGTTTGGGGGAGGTGGAGGGGGAGAAAGTTTGACAGGAGGAATTTGTAGAACATCCTGCTGCGCCCCGTTATAAATATCATATAAAAGCTGCAGCATTTCCAGGCTGGTCAGCTGGTTTGCTTTTAGCCCCACTCGGGCCAGTTGCCTTATCAGCTGATCCCTTCTTGGCCAAAGTATGGCTTGAGCTCTTTTTAATCTTGCCTCCTTATTTTTAAAACCAAATCCCATCTCCAAAGAAGAGGTATAGGCTATGACATAAAATTTTTTATCCAAAACATCATTTTCTTTAATAACCTGAGTCACAAAGTTTTTATAACGGTCAATCATTTGAGAAAGAAGGGGATTCCTCTGCATTGTTCGGGCTCGCTCCAACAAATGAAGATATGAGTTAATATTGAGCCTTTGGGAATAAATCATAATCTGGATGGGAAAAGACAGGGAATTGAGCATCTGGGCAAAAGACAACACCACTGAGTGTTGTTCAACCTCTGATAACAGCCCGAAATTTAAAGCTGAGCTTTGTAAAATCAAAGCCGCTCCGCCATTTTTCAAAATCATCAGATCATCTTTTATATCCTCCATCTGAAGATGTTGCTGGGTGGTATTCATGTCTGAAAAACCCTTTTTTTAGATAAAATTTCCATGGCAGGTAAAACCAGGCCTGTTAAATCTATTTGCAAAATATCAAATAACAGATCATCCTTTTCCAGTTCAATTCTGTAACTGTTGTTTGGCAAGGGGGTGGAGCCTGAGAACTGACCCAGTTTATTGGTTTTTAAGGCTCTGACTGGCAGGCCTTCTTTGTTATAAATTACCACCACCACCCCTTCCAAAAAATTGCCCAAAGCATCTTTGACAACACCATTTATCACATTGGGCAGGGAAGTTAGCACCGCCTGTATTGGTCTTTGAAAAGAGGCGGGAGTGATTTTGACTTCAGAAGGCTTTGGCTGCTCTTTTTGGTGAGTGGCTCTGAGTAGTTGTTCTTTAATACCGGAAGTTTCAGTGACCAGTTTTTGTAAGGTTGATAAGGTTGCCTCAATTTGCTGGGGTGAAATATTTTGGGGAGTGACCTTGATGCTTTCCAGCTGTCTTTCTGATTCAATAATTCTAGTCTGCAAACTTTGGGCCTCTCTGGCCAAAGTCACTGTTTTTTGCAGCTCCTCTTCTGTGGGCAGGGGCTGGACATTTGTTTGAGCAACAGGAGAGGTTATTGGCTCAAAAGGGGAGGATGATGTTTGGACTACC
The DNA here is from genome assembly GCA_964360965.1 of uncultured Gammaproteobacteria bacterium. Classification (GTDB taxonomy): domain Bacteria; phylum Patescibacteriota; class Microgenomatia; order Daviesbacterales; family UBA10151; genus CAYHYM01. The sequence continues at coordinate 12,282 of CAYHYM010000004.1, read as the reverse complement.
TGGTTAAAAAAAGCGCTCCTTTGGGAAAACAGGTTATTTTGAGCATACGATTTACCTGCCTTTCCCCAGACTCTTTTGGTGGGGGAGAAAACTGCTTTGATGAAAACCCAAAGCCAATGATCTAAAGACCGGTCAGCAATGCCCATAAAAGCAAAAGCCACTCCTAAAAAGGAAAACAGCAGAATTAAAGGATAGGCCAGAAACGGGTTTTGGGGAGAGAGAAAAACAAATAACAGATAAGATACCCCCAAACCTGATGATAAAAACATAAATTGTTTTAAGGTCATGTCACCCACCAGATGAAACTCAAACGAGGTGACATTTTGGGGAATGGGATGCGGTTCCATACTCACACGATCATACAATGTGAAAAAGTACTGTGCAAGAGCCTAAAAAAGTATCATTATAGGGCAATCTATGACAATCAGTTTTAAACTAATAACTTATGATTGATATCTTGACTAAGCGGTGACGAACCATGTAAGGTTCATGACGATGCACTGTCTGGTGCGTCGCAGGACGCTAACATGCTTGAAGCTGATACATTAATTAAAGATTTCGCTCCTTCCTGGAAAGATAATAGAACACAAGCGATCCCGGAGATAACCTCCTGCCTCCAGGAATCAAGAAGATCTCCCGATGCTTACTGTTTTGTGCAAGATAAAGATGGTGATTTATATTCCCCAACCGCGGAATGTAAAGTTGCCAGTATTATTAAAAGAGATAATTTGGTGGGTCAATTAGAAGGTCAGGCTTTTGATTTTATTAATAGATGGTTTAGGGATAGTGAGGCAGGTGCAGCGGTTTGGATCAGTCCTCAGGACTCAGTATATTATCCCACATCTAAACTAATTATTAGTGAAATTTTACACCCAAACAGTCAAAAAAGGTTGCTTAACAGAGCCATCATATTAAACTTAAGATATGAGGATTGTTTGGAGCGGGCTCAAGCTTTGGCTGAGCGAAGTCAAAATAGGCCTCTTTTGTTGAGCTTAAATTCAGTCAGATCTACTCCTTTAATTTTCAGCGCCGGGGATTGGATAGACACCCTCAAAGAGTTAATTGTAGCTCCGGAGATTTGGGAAAAGATAAAAACAGGTCAGGATTTAAAAGATCAAGAAAAAGCTTTGGAACAAGCTGAGAGGATCTATGATAGCTTTTTTAATGCAGAACAAGTAAGAGATATGTTTGGACAGGGTGTGGTTATCAGCTGTCCCATTAGAATGGATGGATTAACTGCTTTTAAGGCCTTTTTGGCCCACTCCAACTCCTCAGAGAACTGTCCTGAGATTTGTTGTAACATATGTTCTTGGGTGGCCAATGATGAAGAAGTGAAAAAAATTCAGGCAGGGCAGTTAACCAATTGTCCCCAATGCGGTTGGAAGCCATAAGTATGGTATAATATACTATAGACGGAGGAAAGGAAGATGGCTAGAGAGATTATGGCAGAGGGATCAGATAGTCCGGAAAATGAATCACCTAATCCTACTCCAATAGTAAAAGAGGTGGTTCCTGAAGCAGGAAAAAGTGTTGTGGGGGCGACTCGTTCTCCAGAACTAAATCCCCAGGTAGATTATCCTTCTAAAGTAGAAGGGAAGTACCATGTTTATTTTGATCCACAAACCGGTCAAGAAGTAGCCAGAATACCCAGGATGGAAGGTGGGGCAGAGATGTTTGCAGGTCTTGGTCCATTTAGACCAGATCAGACACCAGAGCAAATTAAGAAAATAGCTGATGCTTTAATCATTAGATTAGAAGACCGTATGCCTAATATTGTAGGCGCGAAGGACATGTCACCTCTGGCTGAGATAAATAAATATCAGGAATTATTTGATACGTTGGTGAGTGCTAAAATGGGATCAGGTGCTGGTGAAAAAGAAATAGAGGAAATAGAAAAAGCACAAAAGATGTTCATGGTTAGAGCATGTCTGAGTGGTGCAGAGTGGACTGTTAATTTTGGAGCTGGACCAAAATTTGCAGAATTGGTGGCAGCTGTTATATTTAGAGAGGCATTTAATTGGACATGGGATATAGAGGGAGTCAGAGAGGGAGTTGAGTGGGTGGAAAAAAGTAATGGCCAGGTTTTTAGAAGTTATAAAAAAAGTGATAAAGAAAAAGAGATGATAATAAACCAAATATCAGAACAACTGCAAAAAAATCAAAGTTTAGATAAAAAACAAGCTGAATTGGCTGCTGTGTTAACTTACAGGTTATATATAGCCACCGCAGACATCACCCGTTTTACTGGTCCCCTGACAAAAGATGGAGAATTAGTTGAACAGCAAATTTTAAATAATGTATTTAAGGGTCAAAAAATAGATATGACAAATAATCTGTACTGGAGAGAGTGGGTTAATCAATGGGCAAATCCAGCGTACCACTTTGAATATAGTGGTAGTGATAGGAGTAAATATTCTCAGTTATCAGGCAATTCCCCCTATCTTTGGACCAAATTGATATTTACCCCGGAGTTTTTGGCAAGTAGAGAACATTCTGCAGTTCAAGCCAGACAGTTGATTGGGGCCTTTGATACCCATGCCAGATCTTTAAGCTATTTTCTCAAGTGTAAAAATCTGCTTGAGTTACGCGATAAACTTAAAGATAATCCGGACACCTCATTTTACGGCTGGTCTGTAATTGTTAATGGAACAAACGATTTAGTAGATAAACTTCTTGGTGGATTTATTAACAGTCCCCTGATATCACCTGCTAGAGCTTTGGATGATCCTGAAAAGAATATGCCTGATATAGTAAAATCATTTAATGAGCTTGCTGGTAATTTTAATTCTCTGAGCTATTATGGTGCTGCAGAACCACAAAAAGTCAGAGCCTTTGTTCTGGGACAGATTTTAAACTATGTTAATACAGATGAGGGCCAAAGAGTACTAAAACTTCGCAATGAATTCACCAAATCTTATAATAGATGGGGTAGACCACAATTTTACTGGGCAATTAATGAGACAAAGGGAGCTACTGGTGAGGATCAAGCCGAGGATTTAATGAGACATTTTAATGCTTCTGCAGGAACAAACTTTTTTGTTAACGGGGTATGGTTGGTTGATGGATTCTTGTTTAAGGGAATGGGGAAATTTATTTGGCAAAAAGTGATTAAGAGCTTTTAACGTCTACCGCCTCCCAAGGCTCCACCAATTGCCCCGGCTCCTTGTTGCAGGTATCCTCTGCCGCTTTGTATAGCTCCAGTCACCTCTCTACCAATGGTCTGTCCGGCAGGACCAACTTTACCTATGGCATTGATGATAATTTCCGGAATGGCTGGTGCGGCAATCAGCGCGCCATAAGCCAGAATTAACTGGATCACTGTTTGATCCAATCCTCCCAAAAGCGGCAGTGTTTTTGCTCCTGCCACACCCAATTGATTGTTAATATTGAGTAGATCACTAAGAGTTAATCCTCCTGCTCCACCGGCGCTTGTTAATAATGTGGGCCCCATCAGATAGCCGGCAAAATAAAATATGGCCAACACTCCGGGAAAAACCAGGATATTGGCCAGCATGTTTCTGGCCCAAACAGTCACCACCTCTTGTCTTCCCGGGAAAGCGGCAATTAAAAAATGAAAAGGGGCGGTGATGGTTAAAAAGATGATGGTTAAATAACTGATTATCAAACGATAAAGTACTCTAAACATGGAATACATCAGTACTAGTATTAAGATCAGCCATACTAAAAATGATCCTGTAGCCTGTGCATCTGTTAGTCCTTTAATACCTGTAAATATACCTGTAGCAGTGCCTGCTACAGGTATAGAGGATATACCAGTTAAGGTTAATATTTGGTTAGTCATTCCCACAATAACATAAGTAAACATACGGGCAGGAGTCAAAATATCTAAAGCGGCTGGTGTGGGCAGGTTTTTAAAGATGGTGTCAAATAGGGGAATAAACTGTTCTTTGGAGGTGGTGTTAAAAAATCTGCTAAAGATACTTAAGACATTTTCGTTTTCTAGAGTGTTCACCGGTCCTTTGACAGAGATGGCTTGACTTTGGGCAATGGTAAAATAATGGCCGACTATATTTGAGCCCACAAAAGCAATATCTGCCAATAGTGCTGCCAAAAAATAACTGAAAGTAATAAGTATGAGTCCAATCACCAGGCCTGGCAGGGCTGCCTGGACTGTGATGACTGTTTGAGGATTGATTCTGTTCCTAAACATCACCATCACCCCAATCACCACAAAAATGATCATTATAGTTAGATAGGCAATGTTCCTTGAAACTTTCCAAAGGTCCAAAACCGGAGATAATACCTTGCTGCCAGAGCCTCCCACCTGAGCTTGGGCCTGTTTAACTTCAAAAAAACTTAAACTGTCCCCTATACTACCCAGGTATTCAATGCTTTTGATGGGAGGATTTGTATAAAGTAGTGCCAATCCTGTGCTGATAGTACCCAACATACCGCCTGATAGGTTAACAGAGGAAAGTACGGGGATACCCCCAATGTATTCCACGCAAGGTTGGTTTATGGGAGAGATGCCGCTTATCAAGCAACTGGCAGAGTGCATCAGGTTTATCATTTGCAGGTTGATATATTGTGGGGATTGAAAGCTGACTATGCCCAATGGTTTGATGGCTGTAGAGGCAGTGGCAGAGGAAGTGGTAGTTTGAGCAGAGATAGTTAATAGCTGGTGGTTGGTAGCAGGTAGCAAAAGAAATGCCAAAGATACCGCTAAGCTGAAGATTAATTTCTTAACAGACATAATTTAAGTTTAAAACAACTAATGGTTATTTTGCAACATACGTTGATACTATAAAACCTGAATGTTAAAAGTTGTCACATCTATTCCGGTAAAGATTTTAATCAGCAGCAACACCAGCCAGGCTATGGCCAGAAATAAAATTCCCAGAAGAGCCCAGGTGACGGTCTGTGTGGCAGACTGTAGGGCTTTAGCCTCCCCTCCTGAGGTTAAAAATTTAATGCCTGCCCAGATCAGCACCACCACCAAAGCCACAAAAGCCAGTCCCACTGAAACAGAGATGGCATTTTTAAAAGTGTCTTCAATTTGAGTTAAACCAGCTTCAGGTGGCCCCATATTCTAAAATTATATTGGAGATGGTACTTTTAGATCAAGTAGATTAACACCCACAAAGGTGGCAAAAAGCTGAATAATGGCAAAAGCCACCGCCAAAATAGCCAAGCCTACCAGAGCGTGAATGATTCTATTTCTGGCAGCCTCCAGATTCTCCTTTGATCCTCCGGAAAAAATCCACTGAATTGACCCCCACACCAGCATAATAAAAACAATCACCAGGGCAATAATAAAAGCCAGGGTCACCCCATTTTTGATGAATTGGTTGACATCTAAAAAGCCCACCTTTTTGCCGCTGATCTCAGGTCTTTCAATGGTAATGGTTTGAGCAAAAGCTGCTCCTGCAGATATTAGATAACCAAAGGCAGAGAAAATTGAGGCAACTTTTTTCATATCTTAATTTTATCATATGCAGTAAGTTATCTATTTGTCAAGTGCTAAATTTGTGGTATAATATATCTATAGGATTAATATGTTGATTAGTCTAAAAGATTTTGATCCAATTATTTTTTTGAATATTAATACCGTCTCTCAATCAACAGAGGAGACAGATAAGATGCGGCAGCATTTAAACAGTAAAATAGGCGAGTATGTGTTATTAAGGCTTTCCGCTGATCTTACCACAGAACAACTGGGGAAAATTACTAAGCAGAAAGACGGTAAGGTGATAATTAATATGTTAGGCAGTCTGATTCCATCTCTTCAGACAAAAATTTTGCATGAATTGGAAAATTTTAAAAAAGATTATCTGGAAACTTTAAAAGGACCTAAGAATGGATGATATGAAAGAAACAGAACCAGCAGTTTTAAATGAGTTGATAGAACCATCCAGCGCCATAGTAGCGGCAGATGATATTGTGGTAAGAACCAGAAAAGCGCTCCCGGCTTCAAGAGTAGCCTTATTAGCTCCCATGGTGGGTTTGGTATTTTTCTCAGCTGCCTGTCTGGATCTTAGTGCTGACACTACCAGCCAACCCGCACCAGTAGTGGGAGAGGCGCCAAAACAACCAGCTGGTGTTCAGATAGTGGAAACAAAAACTTCCACACTCAGAGCAACAGAAAGGCCAGGGGTAACCACTCCTGAAAGGGTTCCCACACTCACTCCATATGAAATGGAGCTACTGGAAAAAATGACCCCTGAGCAGCGAGTAATCTGGGAACAATCAAAAAAAACTGCTCAGGCTGATGCAAAACAGCAGGAAGAAAATAAAAAGGCATTTGAGCGGGCAAGACAGGAGACAGAGCAAGAAGCTAAAGAGTATGAGGCTGAATTTATCAAAGATATAGAAGGCCGTAAAATAGCACCTGACTCACCAGGTGGTGTACCCAAGATGGTGGTGGAGATAGGAAAGACTGTAGGTATATCCGCAGGCGCCATTCTTGCTGTAATAGGCAGTTTGGTAGCAGTTATAGCAATACCGGTATTTTTGATGAACCTGGTTATCAGAGTTATCAGATTCTTCGGAAAGGGTAGAAGAGGCGGCGGTGGAGGGCAAGGACCTCGTTATGGAGGAGGTTCTTAATTTATTGGAAAAATGTAAAGCCGGTAAATGTTCCCAACAGCCGCAGTATGGCATAAGCCACCCCGAAAAGAATAATTCCCACCAGGGCATTAATAATCCTGCCTCTGGCTCTTCCTACAGCTTCCTTATCCCCTCCTGATGTTAACCACTCCAAAGATCCCCATAAAAACATAAAGACTAAAACAACAGTGGCTAAAATATAAATTAGGGTGACTAAATTATTTAAAAATTTGCTGATGCCTATATTACCTATACCCAAAGCTTGTATGGCTAATGGTGCACTGATTTTACCAATGGTGTCTGTGGATTGGGGTCTTAAGCATTGGTGGCCCGGAGTACCTGTTACCGGTAGACAAGAATAGCCAATGTTACAATGATCTGCCGGGTCTATTGGATTACAAGTAGCGCCGGGTGGCACATGAAGAGCATAGACAGAAGATGTCCCTAATCCCAAAAAGACATTTATTAAAATTACAATAACTATTTTTTTTATCATTAAAACAACGAAAAATTTAAGCCAAAAGCTTGTGGAATAAATTGTAAAATCAAAAAAGCAAACATTAAAATAATAAATCCCACAATGGCATGGGTAATCATACCACGGGCAGAAGCAGTGGCCTCCTTATTCCCTCCTGAGGTTAAAAATTTAAAAGCTCCCATTAAAAAATATATTATCACCACCGTGGTGGCAATGGAAAAGGTGGGAGCAACCAGTTTAGTGACCCCTTCTCCTAAAGACCGGATATCTCCAAAACCATACTCCTTGCCAATATCAACAGCAGCATAAGCGGTCGGTACTGACAAAATTGGTGTTCCTTTTTGGGGAGGTAAAACCTGAGCCAAAAATTGGGCTACTAGAAAGGAAACTGCCACCAGCAGTAATCCCACAATGGCCCAGGTGATTCTGGCCCTGGCAGCAGCCAATCTTTCCTTATTCCCTCCTGAGGTAATATATTGAAAAGCTCCCCACACCAGCCAGAAAAAGGCCAAAAATACGGCAATGGAAAAGACAATGTTTAAGAGTCCGAAGATAAAATCCCCCAGGCTGGTAAAATTTAAAGCACCAGTCCTGGGCACGCTCTGGCCAGGTGGACAGCCTGTTTGATTGACCGGGTTACAGTTTAATAAATATGGAATTCCGGGAATTTGTTGGGCGATTAGTTTCATCTGAATCCAGGTATATTTAGTATACCAACTCCTATTATTTGTAAAAGCAGTACGGAAAAGATAATAAATAAAATGCCAATAATGGCACTGGTAAACATTTCCTGTCCTGCTTTCAGCGCATCAGGGTTACCGGCAGAGGTGATCATCCGAAATACTCCCATTACCATGATTAAAAAGGCTATCCCTCCAAAAGTGGCCAGGGTAAATCGCAAAAAAGCCTTGATAAAAGCCACCGGTTCTGTGGGCACACAGCCTATGGCAGTATCTATTGCCGGCACAGGATTATTTTTTTCATCTAAAAACCCTGAAGTACATTTTTCTCCTCCCCCTGATCCAGTACCGGCTTTTGGAAAACCAGCAGGTGCAGATGTAGCAGGAGTTCCGGCAGGAGTCGTAGGGTTATTACTGGTACTAAAATTAGCGGATTTACAAATATATAATCTAGCTTCATCTCCTGGTACCGAGGAGTCATCCTGAACTGCCATCGCTGCTGTAAAATTTTCAATTTGATTAAATGTGCCTGTATCAGTGGGAAAGGTTAGATCTGTTACCTGGTCTTGTTTTAAGTATTTTGGGGTGATTAAGGTATTGGCAAAATCTCCCAAGGGAGCCCCGGTTGCTCTATAAACACCTGTAGGCATTTTGGCAAAATTACTTGTTTTAAAAATTAGGGGAATAAATCTGGAATTTTCAGAGGGAGGATTGGAAACGCTATATTTAATGGTTAAGTTATCACCTATTTGAATATTGCCGGGAACAGAGATGGAACATTGAGTTTTTTTTAGCTTATTATCGCTGATGTTAGCTACTGCAATAGTGCCTAAATTACTAGGCTCACAAATATCTCCAAACCCCTCTCTTTGTAGTTTGACGTAGTAAGAATCTCTATACTCAGTAACAGGACCAATAGGGAAAGTCACTTCTATTCCATTTCGTAGCTGGCTTGTGGTAAGATCAACTATTTGAGATGAGTAGTCTTGGGCGCCAATTGGTTTACCGTCGCTTAGGATAACAAAGTATTTACCCGCAACTGTTTGATTGGTAAATTGAACAGTGACGTTTACTGACAAATTAATAAGAACATCATCTGGCCAAATGGCCGTAGAAATAATTACCCCCTTTCTATCTTTATTGATACACGTGCCAGAAGCAGCCTCAATATTTGGTGCGTAATAAATAAACAACCCCAGGATAATTAACAAAGATGTGGAGATATTTAATAGTGATTTGGACATTAAATCTAGCTTACCACAATTATGTAACTAATTGTGGCTTAGCACAAAGATAAGCTAGGGTCTAGGGTTTAGTGTAAAATAAACCTATGCTAACTTCTTATCAACAGTTAACCGCTTACAAAAGAATTAGGTTTTTTAACTATGAAAGAATTTAATGAAATTAGCGATTTACTTACAGAGGTTCAAAAGATGTTGAATAAGCTTATTAGTAGTTTAAAACCTTAAAATTTATGAAAAAAATTATTCTTTTTTTATTTCTATTATTTGTTTTTCTATACCCTATACCCTATACCCTTACCCCTGTCAAGGCTGATGAAATAGAGGATTTACAAAAGCAAATTAATGAGTTAAATAAAGCCCGTGAGCTGTCCATTTCTGCTACCAAACCCCTGGAAGGACAGCTGGAGGGTTTAAAAAGACAGCTTAACCAAATTCAGGCCAGTTTGGATTTGCTCTCAACCAACATCCGCAAAAAACAAATAGAGCTCAAATTAAGAGAAGAAAAACTTATTACTCAACAAGCCCTGCTTGAGCAAAGAGTCCGCTCATATTATATCCGTACCTATTTATCCTCACCCTTGCTGGTAATTTTATCATCTCAAAACCCCAGCCATTTATTTAGAGAGTTATCTTTGCGGCAAAAAGCCACCAGAGAAGACAGACAGATTATCTCCCTCATCACCGGGGAGGTGTTGGATCTGCTAAAGCAGAAAGAAAAGTTAGAAATTGATAAATCTGCTCTGGCTTCTCTTCAAGCTCAGGTTGATAAAAATGCTAAATTTTTGGGAGGTGAGGTTGGTAAAGCTAAGGCTTATCAAGCAGAGCTGACCAGTAAAATTGTCCAACTAACAGCCAGACAGCAACAAATCTTATCTCAAAGACTGGCTTCTCTTAATATATCCAGGTCAGCTGCCACTTTAGGCGCTTGTGTGGATGATCGGGATAAAGATCCTGGTTTTTCCCCCAGGCTCGCCCTTTTTACTTATGGAGTGCCTAATAGGACCGGCATGAATCAGTTTGGGGCAGATGGTAGAGCCAGAAGCGGCCAAAATGTCGAAACAATTCTTAATGCCTATTATGCTAATTTTGAACTTAAAAAAGATTATGATACCAACATCCAAATTTCCACTACCACCGGTTGGTCCGGCTCCATTGAGGATTATGTCAAAAGAATTTATGAGATGCCCAATAGTTTTCATCCGGAGGCACTAAAAGCTCAAGCTGTGGCAGCCCGCTCTTACGGGTTGGCCTATACCAATAATGGTGCAGGTTCTATTTGCACCAGCGAACAATGTCAGGTTTTTAAGTCTGATCCAAAAGGCGGGGCTTGGGAAAGTGCAGTTAATGATACCCGGGGTTGGGTGATGGTAACTGGTGGTAGCCCTGTGAAAGCCTGGTATTCTTCCACCCACGGAGGTTATATTCTCTCATCGGGGGAAATAGGTTGGTCCTCAACTTCCTGGACCAAACATGGAGTTGATACTGTTTCCGGCAATGCTTCAGGGTTTGATGATCTTAAAGCCGGAGCTTATGATAAAGATTCGCCCTGGTTTTACTGTGACTGGGGTTCCAGGGCACAGTATAATAAAACTGCCTGGCTTAAAGCTTCAGAAGTGGCAGACATTGTCAACACCCTGCTTTTAGTTAAGGCAGATTCTTCCACCACAGAGCATCTTTATCAGACAGATAAAGCTAATCCTGCAGGCACTGACAATTGGGATGAAGAAAAAGTCAAACAAGAGTTAAGGAATAAAGGAGTGACTGCTTACAATAATATTTCATCTGTGTCAGTCTCTGCGGATTTTGGGGCAGGAGCCACCACTTCGGTTAATATATCAGGTGATGGGGGCACAAGTAATTTTTCTGGAGCTGATTTTAAAAATAGATTTAATTTAAGGGCTCCGGCTAATATTCAAATTGTGGGGCCATTGTTTAATGTGGAAAGAAAATGACACTGGTGCTATACTAAACCCATATGTTCCCATCCTATCTGGAACAACCTCAAAACTGTCAGTTTGAGGGGCAGGATCCTGATGAAAAAATAATCCTGCTGCTTAGGCCTCACTTTATCACCAATTTATCCTGGATATTTTCTGCTGTTATTTTGGCATTTTTACCTCTTTTTTTGCCCAAAATAGCCTCCCTTTTAGGCCAAGCTCTGCCTGCCCTGCCTGTTAACTTTACAGCCGCTTTTTTAATACTTAACTATCTTTTGGTGGGAGTGATTGTTTTTGAAGGTTTTTTGGGCTGGTATTTTAATGTCAATATAGTTACCAACAAAAGAGTGATTGATATAGATTTTCATTCCCTGCTTTTAAAAAATGTGGATTTGGCCCCTTTGCAATCTATTCAGGAAGCATCCGGGTCTGTGGGTGGTCTAATGGGGGTGATTTTTAATTTTGGCGATGTTTTTATCCAGACAGCAGGATCAAAAGTAAGTATGGATTTTGATAAGGTGCCCAACCCCACCAGAGTGGCAGACATAATTTTAGATTTATCACATAACTTGGGAGGACCCAATGCCCCTTAACCCCCCTTTTTTGGACCTGGTGTTTTTACTGCCGTATGTTCGCCTTGGTATTTTGCTAATTTTGCTATTTTACGTTATATTTGCCTTGATTATTTTCCGTCAGGTTGACCTGATGAGTAGAACCTTAATCGCGCCACTGTCTCCTGTTGTTAAAGCCATATCTATTATTCATGCAGGTTTTGCCCTGGGATTGATCATTCTGGTGTTTGTTATTTTATGATCTATAAATTGGTTCAAGTTACCGGAATAAATACGGATGAGAATGCTGCTCTATCCTCTTTTACCAAAAGAGGCGAGGACCTCATATTTTTGGGCATTTTATCTCTTTCCTGCGACGATGCTTTTACCAAAGCCAGAGAGCATCTGGGAGATTTTTCAGATTTTTTCTTTGAAGCGGAAGGAAGTATGGCGGAAAGATTAAAAACTACTTTTGAGCATGCAAAGAATAAACTTTCTTCCATTGAGTCTTTTGACCTGCTGCTGGCTTGCATTTCCGGCAAAGTGTTATATCTTTTGGGCAAAGGTGAGGTGGAGGTATCTTTAAAAAAGGGAGATGATATTTCTGCTCTGCTAACCTTACAGGAACAGTTAATATCAGGCTTTTTGGGAGAAAATGACAGAATTTTTTTAACCACCAGCTCTTTGCCTGTTTTTTTGGGGGATTTTTTGGAACAGTCCTTAACACTTAAGACTGAGGATTGGCAGGAGGAAGTTGCATCAAGAATTGAACAAGCTCAGTCAGAAAATCATGGGTTGACTGGAATACTGCTGGATGTAAAACCG
>CAYHYM010000003.1:0-66101 GCA_964360965.1 uncultured Gammaproteobacteria bacterium | reverse complement strand
AGGCGGGCTACCGATTCGACTTAAAGCGAGTTCGGATTTTTTTAAAAAGGTCGACCCTTCGACTTATCCATTCATAAACTATAACTGACAGGTACCCATTATTATATGACAAGATTCTGTAAGTTCTGTTAAAATGATTGAAGAATTAGATGAAAAACAGATCACAAATTTTTATGGAACTCTCTTAAGAGGTAAACCAATCAATGTTTTATGGATAATTAATGAAACAATTTCTCATGATAATGAACACGCCAGGGAAATAGAAGAAAAATATGGAGCAGATTAAATGGAAAAAATAACTAAAGTCGTCGGGGCAGTTATATTTGATCCTCAAACAGATAGTTTCTTTATCGGACAAAGATCAAGACTCAAAAAGCATCCTTTAAAATGGGAATTTATTGGTGGGAAAATAGAAGATGAAGATTTGGGAAATTTACTTAGAGCAACAGAGAGAGAATTTGAGGAAGAGGTCAGGCAGCAAATAAAAGCTTTAAAGCTGCTGGATAGTATGAGATATGATTATGAAGGAGAGGTGGGAACTGTGGAAATTAATTTTGTTGAATGTGAAAGGTTTGTGGGGAAACCTCAGTTTGATAGATCTGTTTATGAAACTTGTGAATGGGTACCCAAAAATAGGCTTGCAAGTTTAGATTGGATAGAAGCCGACAAAGATTTTGCCAAAAAATTAGCAAGTCAATATTAAAAGAGTCGGATATATTAAGAGAAGAATTTGAAAAGGGATAAATATGAAGGTAATGAAAATTTCACTTGAGAAAGCCAAGACAGATAAGCTTTTTTATTTTGTAGTTACAGGTGTAATTTATCATCCCAAGTTAAAAAAGTGTTTAATTCTTAAAAGATCTAAAAAAGAAACTGCTCATCCTTCTCTTTGGGGAGTAATTGGTGGGAAACTGGAATGGTCTGATTTAAAAAATAACCCCATCACCCGCCAGAATTTTGATATTTTAGATTGGGAAGGGATGGTGGAAAAATTGGTTAAAAGAGAAGCGTTAGAAGAGTGTGGTTTGGTGGTAAATGATCCAAAGTATCTTGATAGTGTGGCATATCTTCGAACAGATTTAGTGCCAACAATTTGTGTAAAGTTTGCTGTTTTTTACGTCAAAGGTAAAGTTAAAATTTCTCCAGAGTTTGATAATTTTGCCTGGGTAAATGGACAGGAGGTCAAAAAGTATAAATGCATTCAGGGGATTGCCAAAGAAGTAATTAACACAATTAAAATCTACTCAACTTAAAAATTAGGTATTGAAAAAAGTTTTTATTCTCTGTTATACTGCCGCCGTATGGCAGGAAATAATCAAGATGCCAAAATGATTGCCGTCTCTGTTGCGGTAGCTGCTATCCAAAAGCAATATGGTACAGGTGCTATTATGCGTTTGGGTGAGCGGGTGGAAAAACTGGCAACAGAGGTAATATCCACAGGCTCTATTGCCTTGGATTTGGCTTTGGGAGTGGGAGGACTTCCCAAGGGAAGAATTATAGAAATATATGGACCAGAGGCTTCAGGTAAAACTACACTGGCTTTGCATGTGATAGCTGAGGCTCAAAAGAAGAGCGGCGTAGCCGCCTTTATTGATGCAGAACATGCCTTAGATTCCCAAAGAGCTCAAAAGATTGGTATTAACTTAGATGATTTACTTATCTCTCAACCAGATACAGGGGAGCAGGCTTTGGAAATTGCTGAGGCTTTAATTCGTTCAGGTGGAGTTGATATCATAGCGATTGATTCAGTGGCAGCCTTAGTGCCCAGGGCAGAGATTGAGGGAGAAATGGGTGATGCCATGATGGGAATGCAGGCCAGATTAATGTCTCAGGCTTTGAGAAAATTGACCGGCGCAATTGCCAATACCAATACCATTGTCATATTTACCAATCAGTTAAGGCAAAAAATTGGGGTGATGTTTGGTAATCCCGAGGTTACCACAGGGGGTTTAGCGCTAAAATTTTATGCATCGGTAAGGCTTGATATTAGAAAAATTGAAAATATTAAAGATGGGGATTTGGTGGTGGGATCTCGTCATAGAGTCAAAGTGGTAAAAAATAAAGTGGCTCCACCTTTTAGAATTGCCGAGTTTGATATGTATGAGGAAGGTATCTCGCATGAAGGAGAGCTAATTGATGTGGGGGTGGAACTGGGGATACTGGTTAAAGCCGGGGCATTTATTAAGTGGAATGAGGCGGTACTTGGTCAGGGAAGAGAGGCAGTTATTGTTTGGCTAAAAACCAATAAAAAAGAAGCTGAAAAACTGGGAAAAGAAATTATAGAAGCTTGGGGAAAGCAAAAGGAAGGAAAAGAGTTGGTAGTTGGCAAAGAAGATAATCAAGAAGATACTGGTACAATTGCAGAAGGATAGATGCTAATTGCAATTTTTATCCTTGCCATTTTAATCCGTTTTTTATATTTTCCGGAAAATATTTACTTTTCATACGATGGCGCTAGAGATTCTTTTGCTGCCTTAGATATTCTGACAGGGAATTTAAAAATTGTCGGTCCTCCAACCTCTTTAAGTAGTGGTCTTTTCCATGGAGTATTGTTTTATTATCTGATTGCTCCGGCATATTTTTTGGGGTTTCATAATCCGGAAGTTGTCTCATTTTTACTTCGTATTATAAACGCACTGGGTATATTTTTAGCTTTTGGTTTGGGGTCTATTATTTTTAATAAATGGATCGGTTTTTTAGCTGCCCTTCTTTTTGCCGTATCCTATGAACAATCACAGTATTCTTTAATTTTTGGACATCCCTCTCCTTCCCCTTTAACGGTTTTAATTTTTTACTTAGGGATGGCTCTTTTTTTATTTAAAAATAAACAGTATGGTTTAATGATTGCTTTAATGGGGTTGGGATTATCAGTTCAGCTTGAAGCAGTTTATGGATTGTTAATTTTAGTACTTCTTTTAATAGTGATAGCTTTTAGAAAACAATTTAAAAATTTAACCCTCAAGACGATTGTAATATCAACAGCAGTTTTTCTTTTGAGTGTTTCCACTTTTATTTTGGGGGAATTAAAATTTAATTTTAGATCCACAAAGGCAATTTTTAATATTTTGAATTCCTTCTCAAAATCTGATGGATCCAATCTATCAGATTTTACTTATATATTTTCTGTCATCCAGCGATTTTTTAAAGATAACCTGGTGGCAGTTGATGGGCTGGTGAATTTAATTTTAGTTTTGACAGTTGTTATTTTATTTTTGCTTTATCGCAGTAGAGATCTTCGGCCAAAAATTGTCTTTCTTTTGATCTGGTTTGTAGGGGGATTTCTTCCGCATATTTTATCTGCCCGTTTCAGCTATTATTACAGCGGCGGGGCAACTGTTAGTTTAATTATTTTGGCAAGTTATTTAATTTACAGGTTGTTTTTAAAGTGGAAAATTGCGGCGGTTATTTTAACTCTGATGATAGTGGTAGGTAATTTACACTTAATTTTAAAAAATAATATTTCTGGACCTAACTCCGATATCATTATCCAACCGGGGATGTTTATTTCAGATCAAAAAAAGGTGATAGATTATATTTATATTAAGGCCGGTGGAAAACCTTTTTCAATAAATGCTTTGACAGTGCCACTTTTTGTAAACACCACCTGGAGTTATTTGTTTGAATGGTATGGACAAGAAAGGTATGGAATCTTACCGGTTTGGGGGGGGGATGCGGCAGCAGGTTTCCCGGGAAACCTTAAGATTGTAACTTCCCGCTCAGATTTGCCGTTGACCAGGTTTTTGATTATTGAACCTGTGGTAGGTATTAGTGATTATATTGTTGCGGATTTTATCAACAAGGAAAATTATTTTTCCAAAGTAATCCAAGAGCAAAAGTTTGGTACAATTAAAGTTCAAAAAAGGGAAAAGTATTAATTGTCTATGATAAAGATTACATCAGTAGAACCTCAGAAAAAAAACCCGCACAGATTTAATATTTATCTTGATGGGCAGTTTGCCTTTGGGGCAGATGAGGATTTAGTGGTTGAGCATCGGTTAATGGTGGAAAAAGTACTTGACACATCCGATGTGGAAAAGTTGTTATTTGAGGCAGAAGTTGGGAAGTTGATGGAAAGAATGTATAGACTTTTTAATATTAGAGCAAGATCAGAGGAAGAAGTTAGAAGATATTTAAAGAACTTATCTTTTAAAAGAAAAATAAAAGACAAAGAAGAAATCTCAGAAGCTGCAATAGAACTTTTAATTACTAAATTAAAACAAAAGGGGCTTTTGTCCGATGAAGAGTTTGCAAAAAGTTGGGTTGAGGCAAGGAGAAGGTCTAGAAAAAAAGGTAAGATTGCTCTAAAGCAGGAACTTTATCAAAAAGGTATTGATAGGGAAATAATTGAAAAAGTGATCAGTGAACAGGGTACAGGGGACAGTGAAGAAGAGGTAGCTTCTCAGGCTTTGGAGAAAAAAATGAAGGTATGGAAAAGCTTGCCGGAGGATGAATTGAACGAGAAATCTCTACGAGATTTGAAGAAAAAAGCATGGGAATTTTTATTAAGAAGAGGGTTTGAATATTCCGTTGTTAAAAATGTAGTTGCAAATGTTTTGGAAAAGAGATAAACTATATTTGGAAAACTAGAGATACTGAGGTTTTATGAAAGAGATAAACTTACATAATTATATTACTCCTCAGAGCCGAAATTAATTTCGGTTTCCCCTAGTTTCTATTAGTTATGCAAAAAACATTCAGTCCTAAAAATTTAGTTGTTTCATCTGTCTCTGCAGATGTAGCAGAACTTGCCAAAAGAGAGGGAATTTTGGAGGAAAGAGAACGCCAAATTGCTGAAAAACAAATTCAAGCTGATTTAAGATTAACAGAGTTGGAAAACTTAAGCAAAGACTTGACCGGGAAAATGGAGAAAGCTTCAGGGATGAATGTGGAAGAGGCCAAAAAAATTCTTCTAGAGCAGATTGAAAAAGACTTATCAGCAGAAATTTCTAAAAAAGTAAAGCAAGCGGAAGATGAGATAAAACTTGAGGTAGATGAGCGGATTAAACAGATTTTGTCAGATGCGATGCTGCATGGAGCAACAGATTATATCAGCGAATTTACTACATCGGTAGTTTCTCTACCTGATGAGGAGATTAAAGGAAGAATTATCGGTAAGGAAGGAAGGAATATTAGGACTTTTGAACAGGCAACAGGTTGCGATGTAGTGATGGATGATGAAACTCCAAACAGTCTGATTATATCTTCTTTTGATCCCATCAGACGGGAAATTGCCAAGGTGGCGCTGGAGAGACTGATTGCAGACGGAAGGATACAGCCGCAAAGAATTGAGGAGATCGTAGAAAGAACCAAGCAAGATTTAGAGAAATTGATGTGTCAGGCAGGTGAAAAGCTTTGTCATGATGTTGGGGTTTACAATTTGCCAAGAGAAGTTGTTTGTCTTTTGGGTAGGTTCAAATACAGATACTCATATGGTCAAAATATGATTACCCACACACTAGAGGAAACAAGAATTGGCATTGCCTTATCCAAAGAACTCCATGCTAATGTTAATGTGGTAAGGCTTGGTTGTCTTCTTCATGATGTGGGAAAAATTTTGACTGATTGGGATGAAGGTACTCATGTAGAAAGAGGTGTCCAACTTGCCAAAAAATTTGGTTTTCCCCAGGAGGTGGTAGATTGTATTGCCCAGCATCATGAGGATCAACCATTCTCCTCAATTGAATCCATACTTGTTTATATTGCTGATGCCATATCCGGAGCAAGACCTGGGGCAAGACATGAGGATGTAGAAGAATATATCAAAAGATTATCTGATATTGAAAAAATAGCCACCGAATTTGAGGGTGTTGAAAAAGCTTATGCCTTGCAAGCAGGTAGAGAGGTGAGGGTGATTGTTATCCCTGAAAAGGTATCAGATGAAGATCTACCAAAATTAACCCATGATATAGCTTCAAGAGTATCCAAAGAAGTGATGGTACCGGGTGCAGTTAGAATAACATCCATCAGAGAGAAAAGAGTTTCTGAATATACCATGACCACTCCCCAAAACTGATTTGGGGCTTTACAAAAGTTAAAACTTCTGTTATATAAAATCTATGACTAAAAACGAATTAATAGAAAAGGTTGCCAAAAAAGCTAGTTTGACCAAAAGAGCAGCTCAAGATGCAGTCAATTCTACCTTTAATTTAGTAAGAGATAGTTTGGTTCGTGGCGAGAAAGTGGTTATTTCTGGTTTTGGTACATTTCTGATAAGATCAAGGTCTGCCAGGCGGGGCAGAAATCCTCAGACAGGAGAGATTATTCAAATCCCCAGCAAAAAACTTCCCGGTTTTACTGCAGGCAAAACCATTAAGAGACTGATTAAATGATTGTGGTAATATCTACTTAGTGAGTATTATCTCCGTTAAAAATTTAAAAAAATACTATTCTGTTCATCAAAAAGATCCGGGATTTTTGGGTTCCCTAAAATCACTACTTAAAAGAAAATATGTAGATGTAAAAGCGGTTGACGGGGTATCTTTTGAAATAAATGAAGGTGAGCTGGTAGGGTTCATTGGTCCCAATGGAGCAGGTAAAACGACCACCTTAAAAGTACTTTCCGGACTGTTATATCCCGGATCAGGATTTGTCAGTGTTTTGGGATATGAACCATTTAAGCGCCAATCCGATTTTCAAAAACAATTTGCTCTGGTGATGGGACAAAGAAATCAGCTATGGTGGGATCTGCCGGCTTGGGAAAGTTTTGTATTAAATAAAGAAATTTACGAGGTGTCTGGTGAGCAGTTTAAAAAAGTAGTTGCTGAATTGTCGGAAATGCTTGAGATAGAAAACCTGTTAAATGTCCAGGTAAGAAAATTATCTTTGGGAGAGAGGATGAAATGTGAACTGGTGGCAGCACTTTTGCACTCACCCAAAATTTTATTTTTGGATGAGCCAACCATAGGTTTAGATGTGGTGGCGCAAAAGAGAATGCGCGATTTTATTAAACAATATAATCAAAAATACAAAGCCACCATTATATTAACATCCCATTATATGGGTGATGTTAAAGAACTTTGCCAAAGGGTAATTATTATAGATCAGGGGAAGATTTTATATGATGGATTGCTTGAGGATATTGTAGAAAAATTTGTGTCCCACAAAGTAATAAATATTGAATTTGAAGGCCAGATAGATCAGAAGAAGTTGGAGGGTATAGGGCAAGTTAGAGAATTTGACAATCATCATGCCTTAATTCATGTCCCCAGAGATGAAGTGCCCAACAGAACAAGCAAACTTCTTAATAGTTTCCCGGTTTTAGACTTAACTATTGAAGAGCCTCCGATTGAAGATGTCATAAGAAAGGTATTCAGCAAAAGCTCATGAGTAAATATTTGGCTGTTTTTAAAATTACTTGGGAGCAAGGATTGGTTTATAGGTTAAATTTTGCTCTGTGGAGAGTAAGGTCAATTTTGCAGCTGCTTTTGGCATATTTTATCTGGTGGACTGTTTTTCAAAATCAAGAGCAAATTTTTGGGTATACACAATCTTTGATACTAACCTATATTTTGGTGGCAGCACTGATAAGAGCCATCATTCTTTCATCCCGGGTGATGGATGTGGCAGGGCAGATTAATGAAGGCAGTATTGTAAATTTTTTAATTAAACCTTTGGATTTTATTACTTATTATTTTACCAGAGATTTAGCTGATAAGCTTCTTAATATTTCATTTGTGGCAGTGGAGATAACCATGCTGATTTTTTTACTCAAACCTCAGATTGCTTTTCAAACTGACACTTTTTTTTTGACTCTTTTTATCCTTTCCGCAATTTTGGGAATGATACTGTATTTTACAATTAGTTTTATTTTGGGAATGACAGCTTTTTGGGTAGAAAATAGCTGGGGGCCATTTTTCTTACTGATGATTTTTTTAGAAGGTTTGGGAGGAGGACTTTTTCCCATAGATATCTTGCCCAATCCTTTATCTCAAATTATTCTGCTGACACCCTTTCCTTATCTTATTTATTTTCCTTCTAAGTTATATTTGGGTACCATGCCATCAGTTGAAATTATCCAAGGGTTTTCAGTTTTAGTTTTTTGGGTTATTACTTTGTGGTTTTTAATGATTAAAACTTTAGAGAAAGGACTTAAAATTTACACAGCTGTAGGGCACTAACATGGTTAAATATTTAAAAGTGTGGTGGTTATTTGCCATTAATTCTTTTCAGACCCAGCTGATGGTTCGCTGGAGTCTGGCTATTTTTCTGGTCGGTAAGATACTGCGATTTGGTATTTTTACATTCTTTATTGTCATTTTACTTAAAAAAATAAATGCTTTGGCAGGATATAGTCTGGATCAAACCATTTTTTTCTTTTTAACATTTAATTTAATAGATATTTTGGCCCAACTTTTCTTTAGGGAAGTTTACAGATTTAGAAGCGCAGTTGTATCCGGCACATTTGATTTTTATCTTATTAAACCGATTAATGCTCTTTTTAGATCACTGGCAGTAGGACCTGATCTTTTGGATTTTATCACCCTGATACCACTTATGGGTGCAATAATTTATTTTATAAACAGGTTGCAGATTGCTGAATTTGGCGGTGTCTTAATTTATATCCTGCTGGTGGCAGCAGGGTTTATCATTGCCTTATCATTTCATATCCTGGTTTTATCTTTGGCAATTTTAACAACAGAGATTGATCATGCCATTATGATGTATCGGGATTTTACGAGTATGGGCAGAATGCCAATTGATATTTATAGTGAACCAATCAGGGGGATTTTAACTTTTGCCATACCGGTGGGGATAATGATGAGTTTTCCGGTTAAATCTCTTTTAGGCCTGCTTTCACCTGAGCTTATTGCCTATGCTGTTATTTTCTCTCTAGTTTTATTTTATGTATCATTAAAAGTATGGAACTGGTCATTAAAACAATATTCCTCAGCCAGCAGTTAAGTTTGACAGTGGGGTCGTCGTCAAAGATTATATGAGACGTTGGTTCCTAAATTTATTTAAAAGGGGTTTTTAGATAGGTTTGTTAAAAAGAATAAATTAGCTAAATCTTTAGGTAAAGGAATTCCTGTCAAGAAGGGATATAAAAATAAAAAGCTAATAATCATGAGTAGTAAGGCAATAATTACTAAGGTTGTCCCATTTTTTATTTTGCTTAATTGATTGAGTTGGTATCCCAAAGCAAGTGATAAAAACGGAACTGCCGGGGAAAAATGATATAAAAACATAATTCTGGGGGAGACTGCCCATGGCAGCCAAAAAATGAAAAAACCAGCTAAAATGATTAATAAATTTTGGGTAACTTCTCGACTTGAGTTTAGGATAAATCCTTTGATTACTTCCCACGCTGTTAAAATTATTGCAAGTGTTCCAAACCAAAACACCAGTGGATTTCCTGAGGCAAAAATATTGGCAATTTTGTCTTTCTGATAATCCACAAAATACCAGACAGGATATAAATTGAGAGGCCAGGACCACCAAGGTGAAGCATAATCATGAGTAGCCTTAAGGTTAGTTTGATACCACCAAATTTGTTGATGTAATTCTACAAAATCTGTCCACCCATAGCCAATTAAAAAATAAGGCAAATAGCTTAGTAGGTAAATAATTAGAGGAATTAATATAAAATAAGATAATCGTTTAAAACTGCGCTGAGACCATAGAATGGGGAAATAGATTAAAGCTAGAAATATACCGGGCCATTTTGTTGCTAAAGCAGCCCCCATAAATAATGCTGAAAGAATATATTTTTCTTTAAGAAAGAAGATAATGCTTGTTAAAACAAAAGCTACCAGATAAGCATCGTTCATGCCGGTTCTAGATTGGACAAAATTTAGTCCGTCAATGGAAAAAACAAACGCAGAGATTAAGGCTGCGGATTCTTTTTTGAAAAGGAGAAGACCCAATTTATATACTAGAAAAACGCTTAATACTCCCAAAAGTATTCCTGGTAATCTCCATGCCCAGGCATCAGTACTCCCCAACACAAACATTGAGGCAGTCATTATTTCTTTGGAAATAGGAGGATGTAACCATTCAAAAGCAACACCTGGTTCAGATTTACCCCAAGGGCTCCATGCTTCTTTATTACCCTTTAAATATTCTTTGGCTGTAAAGCCGTGATAAACTTCATCAAAAATATAAGTATTGGGATAATTTAAATTATAAAGTCTAGTTATGGCTGTAAAGATTAAGAGAATTATTAAAAGATTTTTTGTTCTGATAATTTTTTTAAGCATATGCTGATTTTAGCTGGTTGAATAATCTAACTGCTAATAATACTAATAGAAAATTACGTAAAGCATTGATAAGAAAAAGAGGAGCTATTCCCATATTGAGTTTGAACATGTTTAACCATTCACTATAATTTAACGGATATATGTACTGATACAAAAATACAATCAATAAAATGAGGAATAGATTAATAATCCATTCAGTTTTGAAGATTAAGTTTTTAATATCTACCAGAGGTAAAAGTAAAGAAAACCACAAAATATATTGAGGCGCGATTACTTTGGAGAAAAGTAAAAACAGTAAAATATTTATTAGGCAGAATTTAATATCAAAATTAAGCAGTTTATTGTTAATTTTTTTGATAAACCAAAGATGTAGAAGTGCCAAAGGGACAATCCATATATAATTATATAACCACAACGGAGCAATTTGAAGATTACTGGAAATTCCCCAGATACCTTCTGAGGTAATAATTTGAAAATTTGTGCCATTTTTAAAATAAGTGATTAACATTATGATGGTTGCCCAGACACTTTCTAGACCGATAGGCTTCAATGTATGGTAATTTAAGCTGTAGTATAAATTTTTGATGTCAGCTTGAAAAATAAAAAGATACAGAGATACCAGAAATATAATTCCCAACAAATAGATTAAAAAATTCTTTACAATTTGATTTAAGCCATTATTTTTATAACTTAAAATTAATAGATAAGGTATAAATATGATGGGATATACTTTAATTAAAGTAGCAAATGATAATAAAAATAAAGACAAGGCAGTCTTTTTTTCTTTCCATAAATAAAAAGATAGAGCAACCAGAGCTACTACTAACAGGTCAAACCTAAAAAATATAATTGGTCCTGTAAATAATAAAATAATTGCAAAAATTATAATATTTTCCGCTTTGGTAAATTTTATATAAATTACTGACAGAAAAAATATTAGTATAAAGTTGGCTATAAATAATACTAATTTATAGGTTTCAAAAGAGTTATTAATCAATAGCAGTGGAGAAGTCAGTATAAAAAATAGCATTGCTCCTGGTGGGTATTCATTACCAGTTAAATTAGTTAAATAAAAGTTGCTAATAAAAAAAGAAGTCCTCTGGTAAAAAACAAAAACATCTGTTTGTAAATGAGGATAATAAGCTGGATGAGTGGCTAAAAGTAGTAATGTTATGACAACTAAAAAAAGAAATAGATAAGACAGTATAATATTTCTAGCCATATATCAATTATAAGGGATAATTATGAAAAAACTTTTAGTTATTTTGGGACCGACCGCTACAGGTAAAACTGATTTGGCACTTTACTTGGCCAAGAAATTTAATGGTGAGTTGGTATCTTGTGATTCCAGACAAATATATGGGGGACTGGATATAGGCACCGGCAAGATGCCATCTAATTCGACCTATGAGGTCAAACGCATAAGACCTTGTAGGTCTAATGATATAGGTTATTGGGAAATAGATGGAATAAAAATTTGGATGTATGATGTGGTTTCTCCAAAAAAACAATACAGTGTGGCTGATTATGTTAAAGATGCAGACAGGGTGATTGGGGAAATTAGGGCAAAGGGGAAGCTGCCAATTATAGTGGGTGGCACAGGTTTATATCTAAAAGCGATATTTGAGGGGTTGCCAAATTTGGCCATACCTGTAGATAAAAAATTAAGAAATAGACTGGCTAAATTATCTAAAGCAGAGTTACAAGAAAAGTTAAAAAAGGTTTCTCCTGAAAAATGGGAAAGTTTAAATCAATCTGATAGGGAGAATTCAAGAAGGTTAATAAGGGCAATCGAGCTTGATATTTCACCTAGGAGGAGTCCTTACGGCTCGCCTCGCTGCGAAGCGGGCCACCTCCGAGGTGGTGTTGCATCTTATAATGTTTTAAAAATAGGGTTGAGTGCTCCGCGTAAGATTTTATATCAAAGAGTGGATGAGAGAGTTGTAGCTCGCATAAACCAGGGGATGATTGAGGAGGCAAAAAAACTTCATGGAAATGGCTTATCGCTTAAAAGAATGAGAGAATTAGGGTTAGAGTATGGAGTTTTGGCAGATTATTTGGAGGGTAAAATTAAAAATAAGAATGAGCTGATTAGAATAATGCAAAACAAAATCCACGGCTATGTAAGACGTCAGCTAACATGGTTTAAAAAGGAAAAGAGTATTAATTGGTTTGATATTACAGGTAAAGATTACTCTCTTCAAATAGAAAACTTGGTAGCTAAATGGTATGATAGTGCTATAAATAAAAAAAATGCCAAGAAAAATTGATATTTCACATAAAACAATTATTTTTATCACCATTTTTATTTTGGGTCTTTGGGTGCTTTACTTAATAAGAGATCTGTTAATCCTTTTATTTGTGGCAGTAATTTTGATGTCTGCTCTTTCTCCTCTGGTGAATTTTTTTACTAAGTTAAAATTGCCTAAAGCATTGGGAATTATCATTTCATACATTTTCATAATAGCAGCAGTGGCAGGCATTTTGGCCATTTTATTGCCGCCGCTTATTGAACAAAGCAACAGGTTAATTTCTGCTCTTCCGCCTTTACTAGCCGATCAATTTAACCTGTCAGATGTTAACGACACGGTTTTTCAGTCACAATTGGTCAATCTTTCCAAAAATATCTTTTCCATAACCCTGGAAGTATTCAGTAATCTTATCACGGTGATTTTTGTTTTAGTTTTAACCTTCTATCTGCTTTTAGAAAAAGAGAGTTTAGAAGAAAAAACTCCTTCTTTATTTGGAGAAAGATCAGGACAGATCAGAAAATCTATCATCAGAATAGAGGAAAAGCTGGGAGCATGGGTAAGGGGCCAGTTGTTTTTGAGTATTATTATTGGATTGCTGGTATATTTGGGGCTGATTATTTTAAATATTCCCTATGCGCTACCTCTGGCTTTACTTGCTGCAATCATGGAGGTGGTGCCGGTTATTGGACCGATCATTGCCGCAATTCCGGCAGTTATTTTGGCGCTGACTATTTCTCCGGTTATAACAGCTGCTGTTGTCGGTTGGTATTTTATTATTCAGCAGCTGGAAAATAATCTGATAGTGCCGCAAGTTATGAAAAGAGCAGTAGGCTTAAATCCCTTAATTATTATTTTGGCTGTGGCTGTGGGGACCAGACTTTTAGGATTTGGGGGAGCACTTTTGGCGGTACCGATTGTGGTTGTTTTGCAAGTAGTTTGGATGGAAGTATTAGAAGAAAAAAGTGCCTAGGATGAGAGTAAGCCAGATTCTGTTCATCCCGATTTAGTCAGGATTGATGATCATTTATCTAATGCTCCTTACTCCGGTCATCAGGCGAGCAACCTGACCGATTCTAGGATTGCAGCGGGGAGGATTGCCCGTTTCATCCGAGCATTACCTCGGTTCGTCACTGTTGCTCTAACTGGATCTTACGACCTCCGTCTTACGCCGGACACCCTGCTCTTTGCTGTCTGGACTTTCCTCTACGTTCATGTAAACTGAACGTAGCAATCATCCTTCTTCCTAGGCAGATACATTTTACTATATAATGATTGCAAAATCCAATGCTTGCTAAAATTTTATCTGGTGCCAATGTCGGTCTTGATGGAGTACCAATTGAGGTAGAAGTTGATATTGCCTCACAAGGGCTGCCCTCTTTTACCATAGTAGGGTTGGCTGATCGGGCAGTTGAGGAATCAAAGGAAAGAGTAAGATCTGCCATCAAAAACTCAGGTGGTGATTTTCCATCCAGAAAAATAATTGTTAATCTTGCTCCCGCAGATCTTCCCAAAGAGGGGCCGCAATATGATTTGCCAATTGCCTTGGGATTGCTTTTGGCATCAGGACAGGTTCCAAATGGTAGTGATAACGGATTGGATTTGGATAGAGTCCTGGTTGTTGGTGAGCTGTCTTTGGATGGTGATTTAAGAAAAACTAAGGGAGTATTGCCGCTGGCAGTACTTTCCAAACAGAGGGGTTTTAAAACAATGATTGTTCCAAAAGATAATGGACAGGAGGCAGCAATAGTTAAAGGGGTAAAAGTACTGGCATGTAATAGTTTAAAAGATGTAACTCAAATTTTATTAGGTCAAAAATTAACAAATCCAGTTAAACCTCAAAAAATTGAGTTTGAGGAGGATATAAATTATGGATATGATTTTTCCCAAATTAAAGGACAGGAGCACGCCAAAAGAGCTTTGGAGATAGCTGCCGCCGGAGGACATAATGTTCTATTAAAGGGTCCTCCGGGAGCCGGTAAAACAATGCTTGCCCGATCATTTCCATCAATACTGCCTCCGCTTACCTTTGATGAAGCGATAGAGGTAACCAAAATTTATTCTATATCCGGTAATTTAGGCAACGGGCAATCTTTGATAACCCAAAGACCATTTAGAACACCTCATCACAGCGCTTCTCATATAGGTCTTATTGGCGGAGGAAATACCCCAAGACCGGGAGAGATATCTTTGGCTCATAGGGGGGTACTTTTTCTGGATGAGTTTCCTGAATTTCCCAGATATGTTTTAGAGGCATTGCGTCAACCGCTGGAGGATCATCATATTACCATCTCACGCGCTGCCGGAACTTTAACATTTCCTGCGCAATTTATATTGCTTGCCGCTCAAAATCCCTGTCCATGCGGGTTTTTGGGTGACAAAAAGCGTCAATGTAGTTGTTTTCCTGGTCAGATTGCCAAATATCAGCGTAGAGTTTCCGGTCCTTTGCTTGATAGAATTGATATTTATCTGGAAATTCCGGCAGTTGATGTTGATAAATTATCAGCTGATTTGACTGTTGAGGATTCCAAGGCCATTAGGAAAAGAGTAATTAGAGCCCGCCAGATTCAAAGAGGGAGATTTAAAACCGGCCATATTTTAACTAATTCGGAAATGGGAAATGCGGAGATCAAGAATTTTTGCCAAATTACTCAAGAAGGGTTGGAGCTTTTAAAACAGGCAATATCATCAATTAATTTATCAGCCAGAGGTTATCATAGGGTGCTTAAATTATCACGCACCATTGCTGATCTTGATGGATTGGATAGTATTTTAACTGAACATATTGCCGAAGCCCTTCAATACAGGTCAAGAGATGAAAGTCACTAAAAAATCCCCCAACATTTTGGAGGACTTTTTAGAAATGGTGAACAAATCACCAAGTAATTAGCCGCCAATTCTAAACATTGAAGTGCTGCAAACAGGACAACGACCCTTGCTGGCTTTTTTGCCATTTTTCATAGTGACCTGTTGGACATCTTCAGCGTCTCTTTTGGTGCGGCATTTAACACAATACATCTGCATATTTTTATCACCTCCCTTCAAATTTTGATAAAATTTAAAATATGATTTTTCATCAGAAAGTATAGTAGGATCTGCATGCCCAAGGCTGCACTTGCTAAAAGAGAAATTTTGGCAAGATCACCCTTAAGATAGGTTACATCAGTAAGTAGGTTGGTAGTATGGGTATTTTTTGGTGTCATTTCTTCACTTACTACATACTGCTTGTTACTAGCTACTGATTCCCGACCATAGATTTGTTGGCGAAGAAACTTAAGGCGTTTTTCTAAATCAGATTGTTTTTTGGTTTGAAGGATAGCCATAATTTGAGCCTAGTGTGAGCCTATCATAAGCCCACATGCCTGTCAAGCACCAAATGAGGCTAAAACTATGGGATTTTTGTTGAAAAACTATTAGTATGGCTGAGAAAAGTACTAGGAGATATACTATCTCTTAAATTCAACTCCAATCCTATTATAAATTTCTTGGGCCTGCGGCTGTAAGCCAATTATTTCTAAAACTTTTCCTAATTCTTCTACGCTTGCCACATGTGCAGCATCAGATTGGATACTCGAAACAGCATCTCCTAAACCAAAGTGTACTTGTGCTGGTCTATTTATATATGTCCAGTATTCTACGCATACATGTGAGTATCTATCAAGTAATTGAATTATTATGTCAGAGCCAAGTGTTAGATTCTCTGGCAACGCTACGTCAAATTCTATCAATTGACTATGCTCAGGAGAATTTTCTGCTGACATATTTTTCACCTCCTTTTAACTTTGAATTTATAAAAATTTCATTTTTTTATATTCAAAGTGGAAGGAGTATAGCATTTAAATATTTATATGCAAGTTGCAATTTGAACCTAAATTTTGGGGCTTGTTTAATAATTTTTAAATGCTAAGTTATCTTTATGAGAATTATTCCCTATAAACAGACCACCTGCGAAAGTTGTCTTCCTGCCTGTTTGCTGATGTGGTTATCTTACATAAAAGGAACCAGTTTTAAGCTGGAGGATGAACAAGAACTTTTGTTTAAAGGAATACTGTTTGCGAGAGAGATTTACCATATAGGTATTTTAAATGAGTTCTCAACAAAATTTAATCTTCCCTTGAAAGTATGGGTAGGTAACAAATATTTCACTAAAGTCTTAAAAAATCTACCTGTTAATCGAAAGCTTGAGATAGAATTTCAAAGAATTAATATTCCCTTTATTCAGAAAATAATTCATAAGCAAAAATTATTTATTTTACACTTAGACATATATTACTTAAGACATAGTGTACATGCTCCACATTTTGTGTTAGTTGAGAAAATGATTGGAGATAAAATTGTGATTATTGATCCCTGGAAAGGTAAAAGATTTTATTTCACTATTGAAAGAATTACGAAGGCTATTGATAGTTTAAGAACCTATTTAGTTTTTTGCCCAATCTTAGTCACTTTCTGATAGGAGTTAGAGTCCACCTCCGAGGTGTTAAATTTTACTTGATTGACTATGTTCAGTTTACATGAACGTTTACATGAACGTAGTTGACAACAATTGTACTCATAAGTTATATTAAAAGAGTAACTTATGTATTCGGATTGGTTCGACTTTGCCGGATGGCTGCTGCCAGTGGCAGTTTTTATATGGCTTACGGTTTTGACAATTTTGGCATGGCAGCAAAGGAATTTTTTAAAATCTCTTTTTCCAAAGAGTGGTGAACGGGATGTTAGAAAAAAGTTTGAAGAAGTTTTAAAAGAAGTAGAGGGTTTTGGTAAGGGTATTGATGAGATCAAGGGAACTTTGGAAAGATTGGAAAAAGATGGATTGGAACATATTCAAAAGGTGGCACTTTTGCGCTACAACCCTTATGATGATACTGGAGGGAATATGAGTTTTTCAGTTGTCTTTTTAGATAATGAAGGATCAGGGATAGTTATAACCAGCCTTCATTCCAGATCAGAAACCAGAGTTTTTGCCAAATCTGTAAAGCTTGGTAAAGCTTATAAATACCAGTTTTCAGAGGAGGAAGATCAGGTGGTTAAAGAAGCTTTAAAAAATTAGAAATTTAACATGAACAGTATTTTGGAAACATTTCAAAAATTAACTAAACTGCAGCAGATTTTGGTAGGTATAATTTTATCAATTTTTATTTACGGTGCCTCCGCCACACTTTCTTATTCGGTATTCTCCTCTACCTCACCCTCATTAAACGGAGAGCTAATCAGTTCTTTGCCGGGACCCTCAAGCGTTGTTGAAGAAGATGAAAAAGAGCCAAAAACAGAAAAATGTCCTTTAAATGGCAGTCTACATACCAAGGCGGCTAAAGAGGCTTGGGAGAAAAGAAGGCCCTTGGCAATAATGATTGAAAATCACTCAGAGGCCAGACCTCAATCAGGATTATCCTCTGCAGATATTATTTATGAGGCGGTGGCAGAAGGTGGAATTACCAGATTTATGGCTATTTTTTACTGTCGTTTGTCTGATATTCAGGTGGGACCGGTCAGATCTGCTCGGACTTATTATCTGGACTGGCTTTCAGAATATGATGCTTTATATGCCCATGTTGGCGGAGCAAATACCCCAGGTCCGGCAGATGCGCTTTCTCAAATTATTGCATATAAAATCAAAGATTTAAATCAATTTAGCATTGGTTTTCCTATTTTTTGGAGGGATTATCAAAGACTGGGTCATCCGGTGGCAACAGAACATACCATGTATTCCACCACCCAAAAGCTGTGGGAGACAGCAGCCAAAAGAGGGTGGGTAGAAAAAGATGAGGATGGAGATTCCTGGGACAAAAATTATGTACCTTGGAAGTTTAATGGTTCGACTACTTCGACAAGCTCAGTACAAGTACGCTCACCACAAGAGACTAAAGGGCAAATAAGTAAAATTACAGTCAGTTTCTGGGAAGGACAGGGTGAATATGGTGTGGAGTGGATTTATGATGCTGTCTCAAATTCTTATAAAAGAAAAAATGGCGGTATAGAACAAACTGATTTAAACAATAAGCGTCAGCTTGCAGCCAAAAATATAGTTGTTCAATTTCAGAGGGAGGCAAATGCCAATGACGGATATCCGGGCAATATCCATTTACTTTATGGTACAACAGGAACTGGTAAAGCTTTAATTTTTCAAGACGGTGTTGCGATAGAAGGTAAATGGGTTAAAAATAAAAGAGTAGATAGAACTAAATTTGTCAGTAGCAATGGTAAGGAAATAGAATTTAATCCTGGTCAGATTTGGATTCAGACTGTGCCGGAAGGCGCAAAGATAAGTTATTAAAACTGCTCAGGGAGGTGGTGAAAATAAATGCTAGAAGAACTTTTTGTCTCCCGTGTTAGGGTGAAAATATTGCAGTTGTTTTTATCTCACCAAGATCAGCTTTTTCATGTCAGAGAGATAGTCAGGCGCACTCAAGAGGAGATTAACGCAGTCAGGCGTGAACTTGCCAGAATGGAGAAATATGGCATGGTTACATCTGAGTGGCGGGCCAACAGAAGGTTATATCGTTTTCGCAAGGATTATATTTTTTATAATGAGCTTTTAAGCCTGGCAGCCAAAACAACTGGTTTGGGCGGAAACATTATAAAAAACAAAAATAAACTGGGCAAAATAAAATTTGTCTTTATTTCAACCCGTTTTTTACAGGGAAAACCTGCAGGTTCTGAAGATATTGATCTTTTGGTAGTTGGTCAGGTCGTGCTGGCAGAACTTCAATCCATCATTTCTGATGAGCAGGCCAAAAAAGAAGCTGAGGTTAACTATTCGGTGATGAATGAGGAAGAGTTTCGTTTTAGGGTGCGTAGAAGAGATCCGTTTATTCTGCGGGTTGTGGTCCAGCCCAAAATAATGCTTTTTGGAAGCGAGGAGGAACTTTTAGAAGGTGTGATTGTTTAGTAAATGAATCTCAGGTTAAGTTTATTGATCATTATTACTGCTACTGTTTTTGCTATATTTATTAACATTCCCAAGTTATCTTTTAATTTTCCATTAAAATTGGGGCTTGATCTTAAGGGTGGTATACAGATGATTCTTTTAACTGATATGGGGAAAATTGACCCCAAAGATTATGAATCCGCTTTGGAGTCTGCCAGAGAGGTAATTGAAAAAAGAGTTAATTTATTTGGGGTAACAGAGGCTGTTGTTCAAACTTCCAAAGTTTCGGGGGATAGGAGAATTTTAGTTGAACTTCCGGGATTAAAAGATGCGTCTTCAGCAGCAAAGTTGGTTGGTAGAACTGCACAACTGGATTTTCGGGAATTAC
Source organism: uncultured Gammaproteobacteria bacterium (assembly GCA_964360965.1). Classification (GTDB taxonomy): domain Bacteria; phylum Patescibacteriota; class Microgenomatia; order Daviesbacterales; family UBA10151; genus CAYHYM01. The sequence goes on along the minus strand of CAYHYM010000003.1, from coordinate 46,397 downwards.
CAGCCACTGCCTCCGGGCAATCAACTGATTCAGCTATCCCATTGCTGTTTACACCAACAGGATTAACAGGAGCAGATTTAAAAAAGGCTCAGGTTACTTTTGGGTCAGGTCAGGGGTCGGCAGCAGGGCCACAGGTAGCAATTGAATTTACTCAAGAGGGCTCTGAGAAGTTTGCCCAAATTACCAAGAAAAATTTGGGCAAACCATTGGCTATTTTTCTGGATGATCAACTGGTATCCGCTCCGGTGGTACAGCAGGAAATAGTGGGAGGGTCTGCTGTTATTACCGGACAATTTACCACCCAAGAAGCTCGTGATTTGAGTATCCAGCTCAATGCCGGAGCGCTGCCTGTGCCAATTAAAATAATTGAGCAAAGATTTATTGGTCCAACTTTAGGAGCAGAATCTGTCAAGAATAGTTTTATAGCTGGTGCGATCGGTCTTTCTGTGGTGGTGATTTATATGGGGCTATATTATGGTGTTTTGGGAATGGTAGCAGATTTTGCCCTCTTAATTTATGCACTTTTAGTTTTGGCAATTTTTAAAAGCGGTTTTTTTATTCTGCCTCCGGTAACTTTAACACTGGCCGGTATTGCGGGATTTATTCTGTCCGTAGGAATGGCTGTTGATGCCAATATTTTAATATTTGAGAGAATAAAAGAAGAGATACGGTGGGGGAAAAGTAAAACTATGGCAATGGAGTTGGGTTTTAAAAGAGCCTGGGTCTCAATTTGGGCTTCCAATGTTTCTTCTTTAATTACTGCTGCCATCCTTTATTATTTTGGTACATCACTGGTTCGCGGTTTCGCCATCACTCTTTCAATTGGAGTTTTGGTGTCCATTTTTACGGCCTATGTGGTAACTAGAACATTTTTAAGATTGATTATAAGGACCTGATGACAAGGAAATTTATATCTAAAAGGCCACATTATGAATATTTAAAGAAAAGATGGACCGGTCGTCATCGGGCTATCCAAAATAAAGTTTGGGAAAAACACAAAAGTTCTCTTGACTGGTTAACTAAAAGCATCCCCGTAAGACAGCTGGCAGTTTCATCACTGGGGTCTTTGATGCTTCTTGCTCAACCGGTAGGTTATTTATCCCAGCCTCCTTTACTTTTACCCAACCAGCACATTACAGCACAAATTGATGAAAACCAAAAAGTTGCCCGGCAACTTTTTGGAATCCCCAAAGATGCTAAATCTTTAACAAATGATGAGGAAAAAGAAGTGGAGGATATTCTTTCAAAAAATTTTAACTTGAGAGTGAGTGCCTTTTTGGAGGGAATAAGGCTTAACAGAAGTTATGGTATTATTGGAGGAGAGCAGCATCTTTATCGTTTTCCCGGTGATAATTTATACAAACATGCGCAAAATTTTACTGAATGGGCCATGTATGGATCATCCGGCATTGCGCCCGCTCTGGGAGCCTGGGGATATTTTACCCCGACAGAATCAGAATTTTCCGAAAAAGACAAAATGAGGGAAAAATATTATTTGGCAGTTCAAACCTTCCTTGCTCCGGGTTTTGCCGAGAATGTTGACAAATATAGAGATTTTTTTAAATTTAGAAAAATGCTGGTGGTAAATGCCAAAACAGGACAGGCTGTGGTGGCGGTGGTGGGGGATGCCGGACCTGCCGAGTGGACCGGCAAACACTTAGGCGGATCACCCGAGGTGATGCATTATTTAGGATTGGCATCCGGTCCGAGACAAGGTCCGGTATTTTATTTTTTTATTGATGACCCGCAGGATCAAGTTCCTTTGGGACCCAAGATAATATGATTTATTTTTATCAAAAAATTATTGTCATTGATCCAATCTTGGCAGAACTCCACCTTCTGGATTTATCAGATGAAGAAAAACACCATTTGACAAATCTTTTGGATTCATCAATATATCATGCCATTTTGGATGAAATTTTATCTAATTTAAAGACGCAAGATAAAAAATTATTTTTAAAATTATTGCATGAAAATCCTGAAGATGAAAAATTACTTAAGTTTTTAAAAGAGAAAATAGAGAATGTGGAAGAAAGAATTAAAAAAGTGGCAGATGAACTGGTGACTCAAATGTATAAGGATTTAAAGGAGGTAAAAAAGGTCAAATAGGTATGGATTTAATGCGTTACAAAATATTTTATTTTATATTTTCTTTAATTCTAATTTTACCTGGGATTTATTTTTTACTAACTTCAGGGTTGAACTTAGGAATTGACTTTACAGGAGGAGCTTTGCTTGAGTACAAATTTGAAAAACAAATTAAAAATGAGATTTTAACAAAAACTATTTTGCAAGAAGGTTTAGAGGTAAGACAAATACAGGAAGGAGGAAACGGAAGCTTAATTATCAGGACTAAACCGGCAGAACAGGGAAAAATAAACTCCTTGAGAGTTGTGCTGGAGAAAAAATTTGGATCCTTGGAAGAAAGAAGAGTGGAAAATGTTGGCCCGGTAATAGGGAGAGAACTTGGACAAAAAGCATTAATGGCTATAATTTTGGCAAGTATTGCCATAGTTTTATATATTGCCTTTTCTTTTAGAAAAGTTCCCAAACCTGCATCTTCTTTAAGATTTGGTATTGCAGCCATTGTGGCTTTAGCGCATGATGTCTTATTGGTAGTGGGAGTGTTTGCCATTTTAGGAAAATTTCTGGGAGTGGAAGTTGATATATTATTTGTGACAGCTCTTTTAACAGTAATTGGCTTTTCAGTACACGATACCATTGTGGTGTTTGATAGAATTAGAGAAAACCTTTTAAAAAATATTGGCAAAAAATTTATAGAGGTGGCCAATATATCTGTAATCCAGACTTTAGGAAGGTCTTTAAATACCTCTTTGACAGTGGTATTTGTACTGGTAGCCTTACTTTTATTTGGTGGGGAAACCATCAAATGGTTTGTGGTGGCACTTCTGGTGGGAATTGTTTCTGGGACTTATTCCTCAATCTTTAATGCCACAGCCTTACTTGTTTGGTGGGAAGAAAAATTAGGCCATTAACTTTCTAAAATTTTACCATAACTAATAACTTAACCTGATATCAATTTGATAAATAATTTCTTATCCTGATATACTAACTTTGTTATGCCAGAAGAGGGTACAGAAGTTGGATCGCCATTAACTACTGTGGAGAGAGGGATGGACACCTGAGAGAGGTGAAGCAGACCTATATGAGCGCTATTTTGAGGGTAAAAGACCTCAATTAGTAAAAACGTTTGAAGCTGTTTATGAAACACCTTATGGTCAAGAAGTAATAGAACCATTGGGATTAGATCCACAAGGAATATCTTATAAAGAATTTTCTCTAAAAGTTCCATTGGTCAGATCTAAGGAGTTAGGACAAGATCCAAAGCGTTTTACGAGAGGTAATGCTGAAGAGATGTATCGTGTTTCTTCTACTGGGACAACCGGTAGGCCAAAAGAATTTTATTTTCCCAAAAGTGAGTTTATTGTGCGATTTCCTGAGACCTTTGTGAAAACTATTCAGGAGAGTAAAACTCCTGTTTTATTACACAGAAGTTGGTCAATAGATTACAAAATTATCGAGGAATCCTTACAAGCAATACGACCTGACATAGGGTTAGAATCTTATAATGATGCTAATGGATTTTTAGAAGATGCGAAGAAGGCAGATACAATTTATCTTATAACGGAAGTAACACCCTTTAGAGTGCTTATGTATCAAATTAAGAATTTATTAGAAGAAGATCCTTCAATAATTAAACAACTCAAAGGGAAACAGCTATTTATAGAGATTGGTTCAGAACCTGTTAATTTTCAAGAGCTTCAGACATGGTTTACGCAGCTAAGAGAGGTTGTTGGTGTTGAGCCGGATTTTGTTGTCACTTATGGGCAAAATGATACCGGTATCATAGGGACATACAGATATAAAGAGGGAGATACAGAGAAAGATTTTAAATATAGAGTTGCTAATACTCGACTGATTGAAGTATTGGATAGCACAGGACAATTAGTATTTGATCAAAGGGGTAATATAATCTCTACAACTTTTAGAGATGAGGGGAGCATTCTTGTGAGATATGTTACCGGAGACCAAGGTGTGCTGAATATAGATAATGAAGGAAACCTTTATTTGAGCGCTATTGGTAGAAATCCTGAAGATGGTATGCTAATTTTTGCGGGGTTGAAGTTATCCATTTCTGGATTCTATGATTTTTTAAGGGAGAAATTAGATATCCCATTTCAATTAGAGACACAAATAATTGAAGATCCAGATAATTTATCTAATGTACTAAATGTGACTCTTTACAGTAATGAATTTTTAGATCCCGATAAAGCTAACATTGTAAAGGGAGAAGTTTTTTCTAAACTAATAGAATATACAAGCTTGCCTGTGCTCACAGGTAGAGGTAAATTGCAGCTCAATATTAATGTTGTTAGTCAGCAACCTGAAGATTTCACCAAAGGATGGCGTATTTTACCAAAACAAACTCTAAAGCCTACTTCCTAACCAAGTTCCTTCATTCTATCAATAAGATAATTCCGATTATTTTTAGATGAATCTTCTAGGACTTCTTCAAAAAGTTTTTGGAGGATTTCACCAACCTTGGGGCCTGGTTTGATTTTTAAAACTTCCATTACATCATGGCCATTTACTTTTAGATCAGAAATAGAGAATGGTTTTTTAAGGACTTGTTTTATTCGATCAGCGAATTTTTCCATTCTCCAAGAGACAGCTTTTTGGGTCCCTCCTCCCAATCTGTCTCCAATACGTAATGCCATCATATCTTCTATATAATCTAACCCCACATTTTTTATAAATCTTCTGATGGCAGAGTCTGTTTGATTTTCATCAACAGTAAATAAGTGCCATCTCACTAAGCGGTATAATTTATCTTTTTGCTTTTTCGATAAATTAAACTTTTTCCCAATTTTTAAAATCAATTTTCCACCAATCACATCATGATGGTAAAAAGTGACATTGCCATCTTGAGCAGTGTTAACAGTGTCCGGTTTGCCAATATCATGCAAAAGTGCTGCAAATCTGGTTAACGGATCAGTAGACGGTGTATGTTGAAGAGTGAGCAGGGAATGGTTTCCAATATCATAAACTCTATCATGTTTGGGTCCTTCCTGGACAATGCCAAAACATCTTTCAAGTTCGGGTAAGATTATTTGTAGTAAGCCTGTTTCTCTCAATTTCACTATACCGGAGTGAGGATTGCCAGATGCAAGTATTTTAAAGAGCTCATCACGAATTCTTTCCCGGGAAACTTCTTTTAAAAGATGAGCATTTTTTTTGATGGCAGAATAAGTTTTTTCATCTATGTCAAATTCTAACTGGGTGGCAATTCTGATTGCTCTTATTAAACGAAGAGCATCTTCTTGAAATCTTTTGCCAGGATCACCCACGGCTTTGATTATCTTATCCTTCATATCCTGCTGGCCATTAAATGGATCTGTTAATTGGATCCCGACATTTGTCGGGATGACGGAAAGGGCAATGGCATTAACAGTAAAGTCACGTCTGCCTAGATCTTGTTCAATTTTATCTGTCCATGCCACTTTGTCTGGGTGTCTGTAATCCTTGTATACTCCTTCCTTTCGCATGGTGGTGATTTCATATACTTCCACCTCGGAGGAGTCATGGATTACGCTTCGCTTCAGCCTGCCACCATCCAAAGTGTCTTTTCCCACTTCTATAGGAATTCCTACTGTTCCAAATTTGTTATCGTAAAAACCTTCCGGAAATAATTTTATAATCTCCTCCGGTTTGGCATCAGTGGTGAAATCCCAATCTTTAACCCCTTTTTCCATTAAAAGATCACGGACAGCTCCTCCCACAATATAAATTTGAAATTTGGCTTTTTTAAACTTTTCTAAAATATTTTTAACCTCGTTAGGTAATGAGTAGTTCATAAGCTTAATTCTACACCCTGACATAGTATGGTACAATTTGCCATATAATACACCTCGCAGGTGTAACTGCATTTTCTTCACCTGCGAGGTGAAATACAAATGAAGTGGAAGATATTACCAAAAAGGTCTGATGATATTACTGAGCAGTTGCTAATCAACCGTGGAATAAAAACTCCTAAAGAAAAAGAACAATTTTTTAACCCCAAAATTTCAGACTATGAAAAAGATTTAAATATTTCAGGTATTGGGAAAGCGCAGGCAAGAATTAATAAAGCTATAAAAAATAATGAATTAATAATAGTTTACGGAGATTATGATGTGGACGGGATCTGTGGATGCGCAATACTTTATAAAGCCCTGACATCTATGGGGGCAAAAGCCTTACCCTATATTCCTCATAGAGAAAAAGAAGGATACGGGTTATCAAAATTGGGTTTGGAATTTGCTAGGGATTCTGGAGCAACTGTTGTGATTACTGTAGACAACGGCATAGTTGCCATACCTCAAGCAAAGTTTGCCAAAGAAATAGGACTTGATTTGATTATTACAGATCATCATATCCCTTTGGAGAAGAAACCTGATGCATATGCAATTGTTTATTCAACCAAGATGTGTGGGGCAGCGGTAGCCTGGTGTCTGGTAAGAGAAGTTATTAAAAAGGAATTGGCTCATGAATTATTACAATTTGTGGCAATGGCAACAGTTTGTGATTTAATGCCGCTGGTTGGATTAAATAGAGCTTTTGTTTCTGAAGGTTTAAAGGTTTTACAAAGAACCACAAATATTGGACTGCTTGCTCTTATTAACGAATCTGGAATAAGTTTAGATGAGATTTCTTCGTATGAAATTGGTCATATTTTGGGTCCAAGATTAAATGCCATGGGAAGGTTAGAGCATGCCATAGATTCTTTAAGACTTTTATGCACTAAAGACCCAGCAAAAGCCAAGGGGTTGGCAAAACTACTATCTAAGACAAACACTGAGAGGCAAAAAATGACTATAGATGCTGTAGAGCAAGCAAAATTACTAATTGATACCCAAAATAATATTCATGTATTAAGCAGTAAGGATTGGTCGCCCGGCATTATTGGTTTGATTGCCGGAAGGATTACTCAAGAATATTATCGTCCAACCATTGCCATATCATTAGGGAAAGAGATATCCAAAGGATCTGCAAGATCAATTAACGGGATTAATATTGTGGAGGTGATCAGGAAACATGCTGATATTTTAGTAGATGTGGGAGGACATCCCCGTGCTGCCGGATTTTCTATTTTAACTAAAAATATTGATGGGTTCAAAAAAAGATTAGAGGAACTGGTGATAACTTTACCTGATGAAGTGGAACAGGTTTTGGAAATTGAGGCGGAAATAAAGGTTAATAAATTAACCAAAGATTTGGTGGATGATTTAAAAAAATTTGAGCCATTTGGTTTTGGTAACCCCAGACCCATTTTTACCACAGATGCTGTTCAAATTTCAGATATTAGGACTGTGGGGGAAGGGAAGCATTTAAAATTTAAGGCAGATGGTCTAGATGCCATAGCTTTTGGCATGGGTGATCTGGCAAATACCTTAACTAATGGGCAGTCCATTGATTTAGCCTATACACCAGAAATAGATAGCTACAATGGTAATGAAAAATTACAACTTAAAGTTAAAGATATTCGCATTGTTTGAACTGTGACTATATTTTTCATTTAACCTCATGATTTATTGGAAGTTTATCTGAAATAAAGCGACTAATTCCTATAACAGCTTGTAAAGTTTTACAACAATGCTATTTATTAGAAATGTATACTCCCGCCTTTTGTAAAATCTATACCTGGATTAAATACTGTAACCGGTTGATCTCCTCGATATACAGTTTCCACCCTAGGCTTTTCTGGCTTAGGCATTTCATCTGGTTCTGCCTTTACCGTTCCTGTAGTTGGCGGTATACTAGTCTTAGTTGATTGAGCTGGTTGTGTTTCATCAACTCCAAATCTGTTAAAATACCATTCACGAGTTGCTTGTCCTTCAGCTATATCACGTTCATTCATAATGTCCACCTCCTTTCATCCATAAAAAAACCTCCCATTTGGGAGGTCTAATTTCAATCTTTTTTAGGTGTTATTTACCTAAAAAGACCTCCCAAAAAGGCGCCCATAATGAGCACCAAAAGGAGGCCAAGCAAAATTGTTTCAAAAGAAACTGCCTGCGGCAGGACAAATCTTTTCAAATCTATAACTTCAACTTTTGACATATCTTGTAGTATATTAGCATTGGCTTGCCATCTTGTCAAGAGTCAACCTCTGTTGTTATGATGCTATCAGATTCTGGATTAAGCCAGAATGACATTTATGGAACGTACTCTCATTCTAGATTGTAGTAAAAAAGTTGGGGAATCTGTTGAGGTTTGTGGGTGGGTGCAAACCCGCCGTGACCATGGCAAGATTTTATTTTTGGATATCTTAGATAGAAGTGGATTAATACAAGTGGTAGTATCACAACAGACAAAATCTACCTCGAAGGAGTCAGAGCCCACCTTCGAGGTGGGTAGCCTACACTCCCAAGATGTAGTTTGTATAACTGGAAAAGTTAACAAGCGGCCAGAAAATCTGGTCAATGAAAATATTCCCACAGGTGAAATAGAAATATCTGCAGATTCCATGGAAATCTTGTCAAAAGCAGAAGAGCTACCGTTTGATATGGGAGGAAAAGATTTGGATTTACAACTACCAACCCTTTTGGATTTTCGCTCTCTCACTTTGCGCCATCCAAAAGTTAAAGCAATATTTAGAGTTCAAGCGAGTATTTTGGAAGGATTCAGAAAGGCTGCAAAAGAAATTGGTTGCACTGAGATTGTTGTTCCAACCATTGTCGCCTCATCTACAGAAGGAGGAGCACAAGTGTTTAAAGTTGACTATTATGGTCATAAAGCCTTTTTGACCCAAAGCCCGCAACTTTACAAACAAATGTTGGTTCCATCCCTTGAAAGAGTTTTTACAATCACAAAAGCATATAGAGCAGAACCTTCTGTGACAACAAGACATTTATCGGAAATTACTCAAATGGATTGTGAGATAGGTTTTGTGGAGTTTGAAGATCTTTTGGATCTTTTAGAAAAAGTTGCAGTGGAGACATTAAAGCAAACTGAAAATGGATGTGGTGATATTTTAAAAGAACTTGGAATGGAACAGATAGCTTTCGGAGATATTCCGAGATTGACACTTAGGGAAGCCCAGGAAGTTATATTAAAAGAGTTTGGAAGGGATAACAGGAAAGAAAAAGATTTAACTCCGCAGGATGAGATCGATATCTGCAAATGGGCAAAAGAAAAACATCACTGCGATTTTGTGACCATTACTCATTTTCCAACCCAATCAAAACCTTTTTATACCAAACCTGATCCAAAAGATCCGGATTATTCCTTAAGCTATGACCTTCTATTTAGAGGGGTTGAAATAATGAGTGGTTCTCAAAGAATTAATGACTATAAACAATTAGTGGAATCAATTAAAGCACATGGGATGGATCCTAAAGATTTTGAGATGTATTTGATGGCTTTTAAATTTGGCATGCCGTCAGAAGGAGGTTTCTCTTTCGGCTTAGAAAGAATTACCATGCACGTCTTAAACCTTTCTAATATCAGGCAAGCTTCGCTTTTTCCCAGAGATATGGAAAGAGTGGATGTTAGATTAACTAAATGAAGCATTATCTGTATTCCGTAGTGTTTATTATATGTGCAATCATTGTGGTAAATAGCATTCCAATACTAATAGACTCAACAGAGGATATACTTTTATCTTTACAAATTCCTCAAAATAATGCCCAAATTGCAGGAGTGCAAAAATACAATCTTCCTCCCGTAAGTTTAAATATTCCTCCTCCTTATATTTTTGCCCGGGCGATGCTAATTAAAGACTTGGCAACAGATGAGGTACTTTATCAAAAAGATGCAAATTTAAAATTAGCTGTTGGTTCTCTTACCAAAATTATGACAGCGCTGGTGGGAGTAGAATATTTTAGACCCAACTCGGTGCTGATATATCAAGGAACTCAAATATCCGGAACAAGGATAGGTTTGGTAAAAGGGGAATCATTAACTTTTCGGGCGTTACTTTTCGGAATGTTGCTGCCTTCCGGCAATGATGCTGCCTATACCATTGCCCAAAATTATGCCGGAGGAGAAAAAGAATTTATAAATAAAATGAATGAAAAAGCGGTTAGTTTATCCCTTAAAAATAGCCATTTTGATAATCCGGCAGGTTTTGATTCTGCAGATCATTTTTCAACCGCGGAAGATATTGCCAAAATTACTCAGGAGGCTTTAAAAGATTCTCAGCTGAAAAGAATTTTTGCCACCAAAGAAACAGAAGTTTTATCTTTGGATAAAAAATATCAACATAAATTACAAAATTTAAATAAACTTTTATCTGAAGTGATAGGAGTTTTGGGAGTGAAGACAGGGACAACACCGCAGTCAAAAGAGAATTTAGTTACCCTGGTGGAGCGAGAGGGACATCAAGTTTTAATAGTGCTTTTGGGATCAGATGATAGATTTGAGGAAACTAAACAGATTATTGAATGGGTATTTAATAATTTTATCTGGCCTGCTCAATAAATTGTCCGGAAATAGCTGGTACATATGCCACAAAGGAAGGTCCTTCAAAAATAAAGATTGGCATCAGATAGGGAGTGTAATTTTCACTAAGATAATATCCAAGGTATACTGAAGTGATGGAAACTTGAGGTTGAGAAGGGTTTATTACAATGGAGGCTTTGCCTGATTTTAAATCTTCATATGCTTGCTGAGCTGTTTTTATTGGATATGTGGCAAAAGTATTTTTATCAACCTTCCACCAGGTATAATTTAAAGATAAATAATTTTTAATATCCAATGCGGATCCCAGCACTTTTGCCCTGACTAAAGAATGGATAAAAGTGGGGTTGGCTATTGGTTTATCCTCAATATTTTCCTGCCAAAGAGAAATATCCATTGTTTGATCCTCCAGATATTTAATTTTATGTGGCCCTTTTTTTAACTCTTCCGAAAGTAGCTGCTGTTTTTCCAGTAAATTTTTAAAATCTTGGATCAGCTTTTGTTCATCATCCGCAGGTGCTCGAGCTGCTGCTGTTGCTTCCCTCTCAAAAATAAAATTTCCGCTGTCAGTATCTAAAGTTAAACTCTTGTCATTTTTTTTAAATATGTATTTGGTTTCGGATAAAATTTCAGGTTGTGTATCTAACTCAAATTGCCGGGCCAAACTTTCAGCTTTTTCCGGGGCAAGAAAGCTGACATATGATTTGGGAATAAAATAAACTTTGATAATTTTTTCAAAAGCTGGTAAGCCTCCTGTTACAGTATCCAGCGAGTAGGAAAAATTGGAGGAAGAAACATCACTTTTTTTAAAATCAGGATATGGCAGTATTCCAAATTTAGTATCTGGTTTTTCTTCAACCAAAGGAAGGGATGTTAGGTAATTGTTATACCATATCCGATAGGCCGCAAACCCACCCAAAGAAAGGATGGAAAATATGATAATAAAAAAAAGTGTCCAGCGTGTTATTCTGGCAACGGCAGTTAGAGTCATACCCCTTCTATTATACAGAAATCGAAGATATAATATGGACACTATGATCAGGGTTAGATTTGCTCCGTCACCAACCGGTAATCCACATGTAGGCAATATTAGAACTGCTTTGTTTGATTTTCTTTTTGCCAAAAGCCAAAATGGTAAGTTTATCTTACGGGTTGAAGATACTGATAAAAAAAGAGAGGTCAGGGAAAGTTATGAAGCAATTTATGAGAGTTTAAAATGGTTAAAGCTTAATTGGGATGAAGGTCCGATCTTACAATCTGAACGACTCTCTTTTTATAAAGAGCATGCAAAAAAACTGGTGGATAAAGACTTAAGCTATGAGCAAGATGAAGCTATCTATTTCAAAACCCCAAAGAGCGGTAAAACTTCCTGGATAGATTTAGTGGGAAATAAGAAAATTGAGTTTGACAATAGTATTCAGGAGGATTTTGTAATTTTAAAATCTGATGGTTTCCCTACTTATCATTTGGCCAGTGTGGTGGATGATCATTTAATGGATATCTCTCATGTACTTCGAGGCGAAGACTGGATTTCATCAACCCCCAAGCACATTATGCTTTATCAAGCCTTTGGCTGGGCTTTACCCCAATTTGGACATTTTCCCAATATTTTAGCAACAGACAGAAGTAAACTATCCAAAAGACACGGCAGCATTGGGGTGTTAGATTTTAAAAAAGATGGATTTTTGCCAGAAGCCTTGGTTAACTTTTTGGCACTTTTAGGATGGATGCCACCACAAGCTAAGGAGTTATTAAGTTTAGAAGAGATGACTTCACTTTTTAAGATCAAAGATATTAACAGCTCAGCAGCAGTTTTTGATTTAACTAAATTGGAGTGGATGAATGGGGAGTATATAAGAGCGATGTCTGATAAAGAGTTAACCCAAAGACTGCAGGAGTTCTTGGTAGACTCGCCTCGCTACGCAGACGAAGCGGGTCATCCCAATAAGGAAAAAATTGCACCAGTTGTCCCTTTAATAAAAGAGAGGATTAAAAAGTTATCTGATTTTGTGCCACTGACTGATTTTCTTTTTGAAAAACCGGAATATAAAAAGGATGTTTTTAAAAAGATCCTCGTACGTCATTCTGAGCACATTCGCTTCGCTCAGTGTAAACTCCGCGAAGAATCTCAAGATTTAAAAAGTATTATGCGAGGTATACTGGAAACTCTGGAAAAAATGAAAAGACCTTGGAGTCCTGATGATTTTGAAAAGAGATTTAGGCAATTTGGCGAAGAACATGGTTTATCTGCTACTCAAACTTTTCAGTTAATCAGAGTAGCCATTTCAGGACAAACTGTTACTCCACCCTTATTTGAAAGCATTAAAATTTTGGGAGAAGAGGAAACTATGGTAAGATTAAGAGCAGTGGGCTTTTTTCTTCGCAAATTCCCCGAGTGATGTAAAAATCTGATATAATTTCAAAATATTGCGGAGTCGTCTAATGGTAGGACACGACACTCTGAATGTCGGTATTGGGGTTCGAATCCCTGCTCCGCAGCTAGAGTTCCAAATTCGAATTTGGCGATAAAGCCGCAGTCATTCAATTTTTATTAGAGCATCTGCTTTAAATATTCCAAAGCTCCATAAAGACCGCTCAAATTCTCCAAAGAAGCCAGTTTTAGAGAAGGGATGTCTTTATAAATTGTTAAATCTGACCTTAAATATTTTTCTACTTTTTTAATATCTATGCTTTTCATGATTGATCCTCCCAAAACAACAACATTAGGTGACCAGTCAAGTATTAAATTGTTTATTCCTTCTGCCAAGACTTTTGCCACCTTACCCCATATCTTTGGATCTTTTATTTGTTCGGGCTTCATTTTATATTTTTTCTCCAGAGCCATACCGGAGACAAACTGGCCCAGTTTTCCGTCTTTGACCATCATCTGTCCTGGTTCAAAACCATGAACATTTTTATCAATTCTGCCATCAACTATTTTTGCTCCCCCTACTCCGGTGCTCACTGTTAAATATGCCACCACAGAATAACCTTTACCGCCGCCTCGTATGGCTTCTCCCAGTCCTGCCAACGCCGCATCATTTTCCAAAAAAACAGGAGCTTTGATAATTTTTGAAAGGTCTATCTTTAAAGGCTTATTTATCCAATTTGGCAGTTGGGGAGAGTCTTCCAGTTTTGTTTTTTGATGATCAAGAGGACCGGGTATTCCTCCTGAGACAGCTGTTACTTTTTTATCTTTTATAAAATTTCTAAAAATTTTAAGACCATCTTGATAGTTTATGGGAGTTGGTGAAACCTGAGGAGAGTTAATGGTTTTACCGTCAGATGTAGTTAATCTTATTTTTGTTCCCCCAATATCAAAAAGTAGATACATAAGATCAGTTTACCACATCAAAAATCTATCATGATACAATAATATAGAAGGGAGGTATTTAAATGGTTAGTGTGAAAATATATAAAACTACAACCTGTCCCTTTTGTAAAATGGAGACAGAATATTTAAACAGCAAAGGTATAAAATTTGAGGAAATTTACGTTGATCAAGACCCAAAAGAGGCAGAGGAGATGGTTAAAATTTCAGGACAGATGGGAGTGCCTTTTACTGTTATCAAAAAAGATGGCAGTTCTCCAATTACCATATTGGGCTTTGACAAAACAAAACTGGATGAGGTCTTGGAAATTGTAGGAGGTAGTAAATGATTTATTTGGGGGCTGATCATAGAGGGTTTGAGCTAAAAGAAAGGCTTCTAAAAAGACTTTTGGATGATGGATATAAGGTGACTGATTTGGGAAATGATCATTTAGATCCGCAAGATGATTATGTTGATTTTGCGAGTAGTGTGGCTGAGGCTGTGGTTGGTGATATTGGTAACCGCGGCATAATTTTGTGCGGATCTGGGGCAGGAGTGGATATGGTGGCCAATAAAATTAAAGGTATCAGATCAGCCTTAGTTTTTGATGTTCCCCGGGCTATTCAGGCAAGAGAGCATGAGGACGCCAATGTTATATCCCTTGCTGCTGATACTTTGGATGACCAGCACTTATATGAGATTGTTAAAGCTTTTTTGAAAACAGAGTTTAATGGAGAGGAACGCCATATTAGAAGACTGAATGAAATGAAGGAAGTTGAGGAGAAACACTAAACTATACCAAATGATTCAAATTATTCCAGCTATTTTGGCTACATCTGAAGAAGAGTATAAAGAAAAGCTTAATAAAATAAGGACTAGCCCTGGGGCCAAAGGATGGGTACAAATTGACCTCATGGATAATAAATTTGTTCAAAATGAAAGTATTGGGCCTGATATTATTGCAAAATACCCAACCAGTTTAAAACTGGAAGCGCAACTGATGGTGGAATATCCGGAAAATTGGATTGATGAACTGGTAAAAATTAAAGTAGATAGAATAATTTTTCCGGTAGAAGATACGGAGGGCGTTAAAGAAAGAATTAAACATATTAAAAATCACGGTATAGAGGTGGGATTATCATTAAATCCGGAAACTGCTGTTGACCTAGTTGAACCATATTTGTATGATCTTGATGTGGTGCTGGTGATGGGTGTAAATCCTGGTTTTGGAGGTCAAGAATTTATCCCGCAAGTTGTACCCAAAATTGGACAGCTAAAAACCTTGAGGCCGGATTTGATCATCGGGGTAGATGGGGGAATTAATGAAACTAATGTCAAAGTTTTATACGGTGCCGGCGCAGATTATCTGGTTTTGGGCGGCGCTCTTTTCAAATATGATAATCTGGAAGAAGGTTTAAGAAAAATATTGGAGGCAACCCATGGATAATTTTGGATGCAACAATGCTTTGGATCATCAAAAACCGGATATAATTGACAGGGTGGCTATTTTTGGTTTTGCCGATGCCAAAGAGGAAGACCTGCTTTATAAAGATGCATACGGGGTGGCAAAAACTTTAGCTGGAAATGGATATTTGGTGGTTAATGGAGGTGGTCCGGGAGTGATGCTGGCTGCCACCAATGGGGCAAAGGCAGGTGGAGGAAAAGTTGTGGGAGTGACTTTTTATCCCAAACAGATACCAAATTTTGAAGGAAAAGATCCACAAAATAATGTTGATGAGGAAGTTATAACTCAAAATTATGTGGAAAGAACACTAAAACTTTTGGAAAGAGGACAGGTTTATGTTATTTTTAATGGTGGGACTGGCACCATTTCTGAATTTGGCATGGCCTGGGGGCTGGCCAGATTATATTTTGGCCATCACAAACCCTTGATTTTATATGGATCATTTTGGCATGAGATTATTGAAGCTTTTAAAAAAAATATGAATTTAAGAGGGGATGACCTGCTGGTTTTTAAAATTGCCAATTCTCCACATGAGGTACTGGTAAATATTACTCAATTTGGTAAAGAAATTAAAGAAGGCAAACATGCCCATCTTGCAGTGACCAGTGATGGGGAAAATGCCTTTACAATTTAAAAAATATGTCCATCTTAAGTCATGACATCCACCAGTTAGAGGAAAAAGCTAATGAAATTCGCCAGGATATTATCAAGATGCTCCTTGAGGCAGGGTCTGGGCACTCTGCAGGACCTTTGGGGATGGCAGATATTTTCACTGCCTTTTATTTTAATATCTTAAACCATGATCCAAAAAATCCAGAATGGGAAGAGAGAGATAGATTATTTTTATCCAATGGCCATATTTGTCCGGTCAGGTATGTGGCCATGGCTCATTCTGGGTATTTTCCCATTGAAGAACTTAAAACATTCAGAAAACTTGGAACTAGGTTACAGGGTCATCCTGAAAGAACCAAATTGCCTGGAGTTGAGACAACATCTGGACCATTAGGCTCTGGCCTTGCCCAAGCTTCAGGTTATGCATATGCTGCCAGGATGGATAAAAAAAGATTTTGGGTTTATTGTATCTGTTCTGATGGGGAGCATGATGCTGGTAATCACTGGGAGGCAGTACTTTTTGCCGGCAAATACAAACTGTCAAACTTAATAGTTGTAGTTGATAGAAACAATATTCAAATAGACGGCCATACAGAAGATGTGATGCCGCTTGAGCCTTTGGTTGAGAAGTATGAGGCTTTTGGTTGGCATGTTTTGCATGTTGATGGTCATAACATTGTGGAGTTCACGGATGCTGTGGGTCATGCCAAATCTGAATATGGTAAACCTTCTGTGATTATTGCTCACACAATTCCAGGAAAAGGAGTTGATTTCATGGAGTGGAATCCAGCTTGGCATAGCAAGCCACCAAATCCTGAGGAAGCCAAAAAAGCTCTACATCAACTAAGGACACTAGGTGGCAAGATCAAAGGCGAACATGAATAGTGATTTTGTCATTCCTGCGAAAGCAGGAATCCACTTAACAAATGGAATATTATGTTTATATACTGGCTAGCGGAAAAAACGGGACTTTTTACATAGGAGTAACAGATAATTTGGTAAGAAGGGTTTGGGAACATAAAAATAATTTAGTGAAGGGATTTACTGAAAAATATGGAGTACATGAACTGGTGTATTATGAACAGCATCAGAATATTAATGATGCTATATTGAGAGAGAAACAAATGAAGAAATGGAAAAGATACTGGAAGATGAAGCTAATTAATAAGTTTAATCCAGAATGGTCTGATTTATATAGTCAGGTCATTTAAATGGATCCCCGCCTGCGCGGGGATGACAAGTTAAGTAAGGAATATAAACATGGATGAAATTAAAAAAATTACTAATTCTAAAGTAAAAAGTTTTCTTACACAGTTTCTGACCAATAGAAATATTAATATTGAATTCTATAAAAGAGTTCCGGAAGATAAACTAGATTTTAGAATGGTTGATAATCCAGACAGAAAAGCTGACTCCATAAGGGAAAGTTTGGGTCATCAAATTGGAGCTGAGAGAGATTATGTAATTGCATTGGAGACCGGCAAATTAGAATTTGTTTCTGGTGATGATAAAAACCTTAAATCATTAAGCAGAGAAGAAGCATTACAAAGACTTCAGGAATTGGATAAAAAACTGATAGAGGAACTTTCTAATGATGATATTGCAAACAAACTTATTATAGTTCCTTGGAGTCAAGAACCAGTTTCAGCAGTTACCATGCTTTATGGGTTAAATGATCATGAGATATTACACACTGGGTGGAACTTGGCTTTAATGGATTTATTAAATATTGAGAGATTTCCAGCTTTAAAAGATATGTGGGGATAAAATATGGTAAACAAAAACGCTCATCTTAATCCAAAAATATTTGATCAGGATATTGAACAAATACCGACCAGGGAAGGGTATGGGGAGGGATTAGTCTTGGCTGGAGAGAGGGATGAAAGGGTAGTGGTTTTATGTGCGGATTTAACAGAGTCTACCAGGTCTATTCTTTTTAAAGAAAAATTCCCTGATCGTTTTATTGAAGTTGGGGTGGCAGAGCAAATGATGGCTACAGTGGCAGCAGGAATGGCCAATTATGGCAAAATTCCTTTTATCTCATCATATGCTGCTTTCTCACCAGGCAGAAATTGGGAACAGATCAGAACCACCATTGCTATAAACGATGTGCCGGTTAAGATTGCCGGAGCCCATGCCGGGATTTCTGTTGGTCCTGATGGGGCTACTCATCAACAACTGGAAGACATGGCCATCATGCGGGCTGTGCCTAATATAATGGTGATTGCCCCTTGTGATAGCATTGAAGCCAAGAAAGCCACCCTTGCTGCAGCATTTAATGGTAAGCCTACTTATCTTAGATTTACTAGAGAAAAAACACCTGTATTCACCACAGAGGATTCGCCATTTGAGATAGGTAGGGCTGAAGTACTCTGGGATGGTGGTCCCTCGACTCACGATGTTCGCTCAGGACGATTAGATGTTTGTCTAATCGCCTGTGGGCCTTTAGTTTATCAGGCTCTATTGGCTGCAAAAGAGCTAGAATCGCACAAAATAAGTGTTCGAGTAATAAATTCCCACACCTTAAAACCTTTGGATAAAAAGACGATCCTACAAGCTGCAAAAGATTGTGGGGCAATAGTAACAGTTGAAGAACACCAAATAATTGGTGGTTTAGGTGGGGCAGTAGCAGAAGTTTTGTCTGAAAATTATCCAGTACCAATTAAAAGAGTAGGGGTGGAAGATAGGTTTGGAGAAAGTGGAGAACCCAGTGAACTAATGGAAAAATTTGGCTTGGGCAAAGAGGCTATTATTAAAGCTGTGACTGCGGTCTTGCGCATGAAGGATAAATAACCTATACTCCTGGTGATGATGGCTAATTTCAGAGAAGTTTTTACCAGTGAACATACTATCTTGTCTGTTGTTCATGTAGAAAATGTTACTCAAGCAGTACATAATATCAGAATTGCTCAAGATACTGGTTGCAATGGAGCGTTCCTGATTAGCATGAGGGGGATGGATCATAGAAATCTGTGGAATGTACACCAGGTAGTTCAGCAGCAAATACCTGATTTTTGGGTGGGAGTAAATTATTTGGGTGCAGAGACACCTTTGGTATTTAGGTATTTAAGCCAGGGAGTACCAGGTTTATGGTTCGATAATGTCGAGGTCGATGAGAGGTTGGAGGAGCAAGTCATGGCAGAAAGAAATAAAAAGGTAAGGGAGAATAGTGGCTGGGAGGGATTAGACTTTGGCGGGGTAGCTTTTAAATATCAGCGTCCAGTTCCCAAAGATATGTTAGGTGAGGCTGCCAGAAAAACTATGGTCTATACTGATGTAATTACTACCTCTGGTCCTGCCACTGGACAAGAGGCTGATCCAGAAAAAATTAGGATATTCAGAGAAGCTATTGGTAATTACCCTTTAGCTATCGCCAGTGGCATCTCCCCCAAAAACGTAGAAGTTTATATGCCTTATACCGATGCTTTCTTAGTAGCTACCAGTTTGCTTGTCCCAGGAACTGAAGATTTTGATCCAAATCGTCTTAGACAGTTAGTCAAAGTTATTAGAGGAAGTTAAGGGGAAAGTAAGTCTACTATGGTGGTAGTTAATGGTTGATCTACATTAACTAAATCTCCTGTTTCTGCAGAAACTACTGCTGTAACAGGTAAAGATATTGGGATGAATCCCAACAATCGGAAGTCGCGTATTCCTAGAATTTCATAAACAGGAATATTATTTCTTAATCCAAGTTGAATAATGCTACTTACAGTGGTTGCCTGTCCTGTCCTTGCAGCCTCTGTAATTGCCTTTGGACCAAGCCTAGAGATAACATTTGCCGCAAGCATGTTTTGGACTGCTTGATCAGGAAGAACTGTTAATACTCTTGTCCCTGCAGAGGTTGAGGCAATTAGTTGATTGGTATTTAGATCAACCGATAGTGGAAAATTGGATAGAGCTCCTATATTATTTCTTACTACCAAAAGTTTACCTCCTTCTGTGGCCACTTTTATACCTGTTTTATTAAGTCTATCTACAATTTTGAAAAGTTCCTGTTCTTCTACATTTTCACCTCCTTCTGTTTTAGCCTTAATTGTTACTCTACCATCTCTAACCTCATATCTGACTTTTATTCCACCCGAATAAACATCAATTCTGGTTCTCCCTTCTTCAACTTTAGTCTTGATCTTTTCACCTTCACCAAATCTTATTTCTGTCTTTTGTTTATCTTCATCTGTTTTGGCTTTTATTCTTACTCCTTCTGGGGTGGTGGTTTCAGTTTTGGTGTTATCTCCACCTGTTCCACTTCCTGATGATCCAGATGAATCATCATCCTTGGCAATTAATGTTCCTTTAACATCTGGGAGGGGATTTTGGCTGGCTAACATAGTACCCACAGTAACTACAGTAATTAAGACTACTAAAATTGGAGTATAGATAAATCCTTTTTGTCCGTTTACACTGAATTTAGCTGAAGTGAGCATTAATTTAATGATATCAGTATTCAAATCTAATTGTCAACTCCTAGTCCGCAAAAGAATTTAGCTTTAGAGTTTCCTACACCTCTTTACACTGCGGGCTTTAAGAAAAACTGACTGATTCCGGAATTAAGAAAGGGAGAAAATAAGTATTTTCGTTGACTTGACATATCCCCTACCGGGGGATATAGTATAGGTATTATGTATAGACCTAAGGATACTCAGGAAAGAATTCTTCATAGACTAAAGATTTCTCAGGGACACCTAAAGAGGGTTATTAAGATGGTAGAGGGTGGTGAATACTGTATTGATGTGATTCATCAATCTAAAGCAGTCCAAAGAGCCTTGCAGGAAGCAGATGCCTTAACTTTAGAAAATCATTTAAAAACTTGTGCTGCAAAAGCTATTAAAGCAGGTCGGCAAAAGGAAGCCATTTTTGAAATTATGAACGTTTTTAAAAAATCACAATGAGTTTTGATAAGTTATTGGTATTGTTTATGGGAATAGCTGGAATAATCTTTACTTATTGGTTTTTCCTGATGAAGAAAGAAAAAGAGGTGGTAGTGGAGAACGAGGTGGATGTTGTGGTTGAAGGTGGTTATTCTCCAGAGATGATTTCTATACCTAAAGGAAAACTGACAAAGATTAATTTTATCCGTAAAGATCCAGGTAGTTGTTTAGAAGAGGTTGTGTTGGGTGATTTTAGAATCCGCCAATACTTACCTTTGAATGAAAAAGTAACTGTAGAAATAACCCCACAAAATACGGGTGAATATACCTATTCCTGTGGGATGAACATGTTTCATGGAAAGATTATTGTGAAATAACTTATGAACAGAGAGAAGGATTTACAAATTAAAGTGGTAATAAGTTTGGTTTTAGGTGGACTGATTTTATGGGGTTCTTTTCCAGGATTAATGGTAACTTCCCCAACTATTTTACAAAACTTCTGGGTACAACTGCTTTTGGCCACCCCAGTTCAATTTTGGGCAGGATGGGAATTTTATCAAGCAACACTGCCTGCACTGCGTCATCGTACTGCCAATATGGACACACTGGTTGCCATTGGTACTAGTGTGGCTTTTTCCTATTCCGCCTTTGTGACTATTTTTCCTCAAGTGATGGAAAATATTGGCATCAAACCGGAACCGTATTTTGATGTTTCCACAATTATTATCGGTTTGATTTTGCTTGGCCGTTATTTTGAGGCCAAAGCCAAAGCTGGAACTTCTGAAGCTATTAAAAAATTAATTGGATTACAAGCTAAAACTGCCAGGGTTCTAGTTGATGGTCAGGAAAAAGATATACCTATTGATCAGGTTGTGGTTGGTAATGTAATCAGAGTCAGACCTGGTGAGAAAATTCCAGTAGATGGAGTGATAGTTGAAGGTGAATCCTCTATAGATGAGTCAATGATAACTGGTGAGAGTATGCCGGTTGATAAAGCTAAAGGAGATATAGTTGTCGGGGCAACAATTAATAAATCAGGCACTTTTACTTATAAAGCCACAAAAGTAGGTTCTGATACCATGCTCGCTCAAATTATTAAGTTAGTCCAGGAAGCACAAGGCTCTAAAGCTCCAATCCAAAGGATTGCAGATTTAATTTCCTCTTATTTTGTGCCCATTGTGATTATGCTGGCAATTGTCACATTTGTCGGTTGGTATGTGTTTGGCCCTTCGACAAGCTCAGGGCAGGTCCCCCTCTTATTTGCCATGTTAAATGCCATAGCAGTTTTAATTATTGCCTGCCCTTGTGCCATGGGTCTGGCTACTCCCACAGCTATTATGGTGGGAACAGGGATTGGGGCAGAGCATGGGATTTTAATAAAAGATGCAGAAAGCTTGGAAACAGCCCATAAAATAAATACCGTGATTTTTGATAAAACAGGAACACTCACCAAAGGGAAACCAGTGGTTACAGATATTAAGACAACGGGTAATAGAATGTATAACAGTGATATGCTAATACTTTCTCGGGCAGTTGCTCTGGAAAAGTCTTCAGAACATTCTCTTGCAGAAGCAATTTTAGAGTATGGAAGAAATCTTGGCATAGAGGGTGAGACTATTCCGAAGGTTAAATATTTTAAAGCAATCCCTGGATTTGGGATAGAAGGGGTAGTTAACAACCAGAAAGTTTTCCTGGGAAATCGCAAGCTTATGGACAGGGAGAACGTGATTTATGAAAAAAATCTCACAGATATTGAGAAATTTGAAAATGATGGTAAGACAGTAATGATGCTGGCTGCAAATAGAAAATTAGCGGGTTTAATTGCTGTGGCCGATACTTTAAAAGACACTGCCAGAGAAGGTGTGCAGTCATTGCAAAAAATGGGCATAGAAGTTGTGATGATTACAGGAGATAATAAGAGGACTGCTGACGCTATTGCAGATCAAGTGGGTATTAAAAGAGTTTTGGCAGAAGTCTTACCAGATCAGAAAGAAGCAGAGGTGAAAAAAATTCAGGCAGAGGGTAAAAAAGTTGCTATGGTTGGTGATGGGATTAACGATGCTCCAGCTCTGGCTGCTGCAGATATAGGCATTGCCATGGGAACTGGTACGGATGTAGCAATAGAAGCTGCTGATATTACACTAATCAATAAAGACTTAAAATCCGTAGCTCATGCAGTTGAGTTATCCCAAAAAACCATGAGAACTATTAAGTTGAATCTGTTTTGGGCTTTTGGATATAATATTATACTGATACCTGTTGCTATGGGAATTCTCTATTCATTCTTTCATTTACTATTGAATCCGATTTTTGCATCAGTTGCTATGGCCACAAGTTCTATATCTGTTGTTACTAATTCGTTATTATTAAAAAGAGTGAAAATATAGTATGGATCTTTGGCTTATATTTTTAACTGGTTTAACTGTTGGAGGACTTACCTGTTTGGCAGTACAGGGTGGGCTTTTGGCATCAACTATTGCTGTACGCGAGGAACAGGATTTGGAAGAAGGTAGCCGGAGAAAACACAATCTCTTTCCTATTTTGGCCTTCTTGACTACCAAATTTTTAGCCTATGTCACTTTAGGTTTTATACTAGGAGCATTTGGCTCTGCCTTGGCTTTATCAGATACAGCTAGGATTGTAATGCAACTACTGGCTGGGGTTTATATGATTGCTGTGGCTTTGAATCTTTTAAATATTCATCCCGTTTTCAGGTATGCAATTATTCAACCTCCCAGGTTTATGATGATAATGGTTAAGGATACCACTAAAAGCCGTGACCTATTTGCTCCGGCACTCTTGGGAGCTCTGACAGTATTTATTCCTTGTGGCACCACCTTGGCCATGGAAGCTTTTGCTATATCTTCCGGCTCCCCAATTTTGGGAGCAGCTATTTTGGGGGTATTTACTATAGGAACAGTGCCATTGTTTTTTGGCTTGGGGTTTTTAACAACAACTTTGGGAGATGCTTTTAAACTTAAGTTTTTTAAGTTATCAGGAGCTCTGGTTATGTATTTGGGAATTACCACATTTAACAGTAGCTTGGTTTTGGCAGGATCTCCAATTACCCTTGCCACAATAAGAGATGCCATCCCAATTTATATTGATTTGTCTGGAGAATCCACTTCAGAATCTTTAGTTCGAAATGAGGAAGGGGTGCAAGTTGCAGATATCACAGTTTTTCCCACAAGTTATACTCCAAACAATATTAAAGTTCAGTCTGGTTTACCAGTAAGACTTAATTTGACACCCAAAGGAGGATATGGATGCACAGCAGCTTTTAGGATTCCTCAACTGGGACTTAGTAAGACGCTTGCTCAGAATGTTACTACTCCGGTTGAATTTACTCCAACAACTCCCGGTAAACTTACCTGGACCTGTTCTATGGGGATGTACAGTGGGACTATAGAGATAATATGATGATTAAAAAGAAATTTAAAATAACTGATATGCACTGTACTTCTTGCGCCCTAACCATAGATATGGATTTGGAGGAGGTAGAAGGAGTAAAGAGCGTCAAGACCAGTTATGCTAAAGCAGAAACAGAAATAGAATTTGATCCAGATAAGGTAACTGGCCAACTGATTCTGGAGACTATTAAAAAATCCGGCTATAAGGCAGAGCCAGTTGATTTTTAAAACTATACCCTATACGCTATACCCTAGACCCTAACTTTATGTATGATTTAATCTCAGTTGGTGATGCAACTATTGATAATTTTGTGCAAATTCAAGATGCAGAAGTCAGGTGCAGCCTAAATAAAGAAGACTGCAAACTTTGCATTGATTACGGGGATAAGATTGCGGTTGATAAGCTGACACATCTGGTGGCTGGCAATGCTGCCAATAATGCAGTTGGTGGAGCAAGACTTAAGCTTAACAGCGCAATTTATGTCAACGTTGGTTCAGACCCAGCTGGCAAACAAATATTGGATAAGTTTAAACAAGAAGGAGTCAGTCCGCAGTATGTATTAATAAATAAGGGAATGGAGTCCAACTTATCAACGGTTATCAACTTTCAGGGGGAAAGGACAATCTTGGTTTATCATCAGGCTTGGAAGTATGATCTGCCAGATCTGGATAGAACAAAATGGGTATATTTTACCTCCGTGTCGCGCTCATTTACTCAATCTAATATAATCAGCCAGCTGGTACAATATTTACAAAGAGTTGGAGGCAAGCTACTATATAATCCCGGTACTTATCAAATTCAGGCAGGAATTAAAAAGAGTCCACAGCTGCTGTTGCTAACAGAACTATTTATAGTGAACGAAGAGGAAGCCAAAAGAATATTAGGATATCAAGATGAGGAAGATATAGCCATTAAAAAATTGCTGAAAGGACTTTGTGATTTAGGACCAAGAATGATTATTATTACAGATGGTGAGGAAGGTTCATATGGGTTTGATGGAAGCAAATATTATCATTTGGGGATTTTTCCAGCCAAACTTTTGGAAATGACAGGGGCAGGAGACGGGTATGCTACAGGAGTATTAGCAGGACTTTTTTATGGTAAAGATTTACCAGAGGCTATGCGGTGGGGAGCTGCCAATGGAGCAGCTGTGGTTGAACAAATTGGTCCTCAAGCAGGTCTTTTAACTTATGATAAGATGCAGGAAAAATTAAAAGAAAATTCTAAAATAATAGCCAAGGAAATTTAGATTATGGATTTAAGTAAGTTTACATCTGATGGCAAATTTTTGATGTTGGCTTTGGACCATAGGGGATCATTTAAGAAATTAATAAATCCACAGGATGCTGATAGTGTTTCTGATGAGACTGTTGTTTCCCTGAAATCAGAAATTATCAATGCTTTAGCAGGTCAAGTTTCAGGACTGTTGATTGATGAACACTATGGCATAGAGGCATGTAAAGAAGCTTGCCAAACAAAACCATTTTTATTACCTTTAGAAAAAAGCGGATACGTTAACCAGGCTGGAGAAAGAATTACGGAGTTGGAATACATAGTTGGGCAGTTAAAAGAGCTGGGGGCTTCTGGGGCCAAACTTTTGATTTATTTTAATCCAAACTTAGAAAGTGCAAAAAAACAGCTGGAAACTGCCAGGAAAGTTTTAGAGGATTGTAAGATTCATGATTTCCCATTTTTTTTAGAAATTGTCACGTACACTCCCGATGTGCATACTCAATCTCACATCGGGAGTGGGACCACTAAAGCAGGGTTGGTGATCGAGTCAGTGAAAATTTTTAAGGAGGTTAGGATAGTTCCAGATGTGTGGAAGTTGGAATATCCGGGTGATTTGGATGTATGCGTGGAAATTACCAATATGGTAGGTGATACTCCATGGATTTTACTTACAGGAGGAGATAGTTTTGAGGTTTTTAAAGAAAATTTGAAAGTTGCAATAAAAGCAGGGGCCAAAGGCTTTTTAGCAGGAAGGGCGCTGTGGCAGGAGGTTTGCAGTTTGCAAGGGGAAGAAAAACAACAGTTTTTAACAAAAACCTTACCAGAAAGATTTAAAGTTTTAACAGAAGTTGTTATGATGGATTAGAAAACACCTCGGAGGTGGAAGAAGATGAAAGTTGTAGTTACCAGAAAAATTCCCGGCAGTGGGATAAAGATGTTGCAGGATGCTGGGTATGAAGTGGTGGTTTCACCACATGATCGGCCTTTGGAAAGACAGGAACTTTTGAATTTTATACAGGGTGCAGATGGGGTGTTGAGCATGTTGACTGATAAGGTGGATCAGGAGTTTATTAACGCTGCTGGGGCTAATTTAAAAATAGTTGCCAATTACGCTGTAGGTACAGATAATTTAGACCTCCCCGCCCTTTTGTCGCGAAGTATTGTGGTCACCAACACCCCGGATGTGTTAACAGAGGCTGTTGCTGAACATACATTTGCACTGATAATGGCAATCTCAAGAAGAGTTGTTGAAGCCCATAAATTGGCTCTTACAGAGTCTGCGCAGTTTGGTCCGGAAGTCATGTTGGGGATGGAACTTAAAGATAAAACCTTGGGGGTTTTAGGACTCGGCAGGATTGGTTCAAGGGTGGCTGAGATTGGGAAAAGTTTTGGTATGAATGTGATCTATTACGATGTTAAACAAAATCCGGATTTTGAAACTAAGGTGGGAGCAGTCTTTAAAGCAACACCTGAAGAACTACTTTCCACATCAGATGTGGTTTCAATTCACGTCCCCCTACTTGATTCTACAAGACATTTAATTAACGCCGAGCATCTGAAGATGATGAAATCCACGGCCTATCTGGTCAATACTTCCCGTGGTCCTGTGGTTGATGAGGCTGAGCTTGTCGAAGCCTTGAAAAATAAAGTCATTGCCGGATCAGCTTTAGATGTGGGTGAAACAGAACCTAAATGGGCTGCTGGTATGGTGGATTTAGAAAATGTGATTCTAACTCCTCATATTGCTTCTGCAACAATAGAAGCCCGTTCAGCCATGGGAGAATTGGCAGCCAAAAATATAATTGCGGTTTTATCTGGACAACCTCCACTTACTCCTGTTAAGGTATAAGTATGTATGACGTAATTATCATTGGTGGAGGACCTGCAGCTTGTGCTGCTGCTGTTTATGCGGCAAGAAAGCAGATGAAAACTCTCCTTATTACAGAATCTTTTGGCGGGCAGTCAATTGTCTCAGATGATATTCAAAACTGGATAGGAGAGGTACATATTTCTGGACTCAATTTAGCTAAAAAACTGGAAGCTCATGTTAGAGCTTATCCAGATATTGTTGATATAAAAACAGAAAAGGTGGTGAAGGTAAAATCTGTTGCATGCAGGTCTACTGAGTCCACACCATCCGAGGTGTCTGCTGGGAGGATCTGTGATTTTGAGGTGACTACAGATCCTTCGACAGGCTCAGGACAAGTATATCAGGGGAAAACCGTCATTGTGGCCTCAGGTGCCAGACGTAGGAAACTAGGCATTCCAGGGGAGGATAAGTTTGAAGGTAGGGGTGTGGTATATTGCTCAACATGCGATGCTCCCCTTTTTCGCGATAAAAAGGTGGCAGTTGTTGGTGGAGGAAATGCCGGACTCGAGGCAGTACAGGACCTTTTTCCCTATGCATCAGAAATTTACCTGATGGAGAGGGGTGAGATCTTAAGAGCTGATCCGGCAACTATTGAGGAAATCAAGAAAAACCCCAAACTTAGACAAATTATTCTTAATGCCCAAACTGTGGAAGTGGTGGGGGAAGCATTGGTAACCGGGCTCAAATACCGAATACACACTCCCGATGTGTCAGCTCAATCCCACATCGGGAGTGGAAGTGCAGAAGAAAAGACTTTGGAAGTGGGCGGGATATTTGTGGAAATAGGCTCAGTTCCTAACTCTGAGATGGTTAAAGATTTGGTACAAATTGATGACCATGGACAAATCATGGTGAATTTTCAACATGCCACCACCTCCCATCCCGGGGTTTTTGCTTGTGGGGACGTCACCAATGATCCTTATAAACAAAATAATATTTCTGCAGGTGATGGGGTAAGGGCTGCCTTGGCTGCATATAATTATTTATTGAAGCGGAAAAAACAAAGCCCGGCTGCGGAGGCACACCATGGTGCCTAATTTCTGGAAAAAGTGGAGATATCCGTATTTGACTGCTGTTTTAATAAGTATTCTATTGGCCATAATATTGGCACAAAATGAAGCCTTTAAAAACTGGCTTTTAGGGTTAGGATCCTTGGAATATATTGGAGCTTTAATTGCCGGGATGCTTTTTGTTTCCTCATTCACTGTGGCCATCTCAACAGTAGTTATTGCCATCATGACTCAAAATTTACATCCCATGGCAATTGCTTTGATTGGTGGTGTGGGAGCGGTTTGGGGAGACTATCTGGTTTTTAAGTTGGTAAGGAGTCGTCTGCAAGAGGAGTTGGCTATACTTTTTGGCAAGCAAGAAACATCGCATATAAAAGCTTTACTTCATTCAAAATATATTGCTTGGACTCTTCCCATAATAGGTGTATTTATAATTGCCTCGCCACTGCCTGATGAGCTGGGAGTATCCCTTTTGGGAATTTCCAAAATGTCCGAGGCAAGATTTATTTTAATATCCTATATCTCAAACTCTGTGGGAATTTTAATGATTGCATCAGTGGCTAAAGTGATTTAGTCTTAAAATTATGTTAAATAGATTCCTAGAATTCTTTATAGTGGGACTTGCTTTAGGGGTAATAGAGGATTTAATTGCCATTTTTTTGGTTACTGGGGAACCAATCGATTTTAGGATATTTTGGATTGCCTTTTTTGTGGCATTACCTTTTGCTGTATTTTCTGAATTAATAGTTGACCATGATAAGTTCAAGGGGTTAATGAGGCGATGGTTTAAAAAATCCTAGCAAAATTCACAAACTCCAGGAGTATTCTTGATCTTGCAACAATTTTCACAACAATAAACCTCTCCTTGATGGGTATACTTTTGCCCAAGTTTGATAACTTTGCCGCACTTAACACATCTTTTTTGGGCCATATTGTATTTCATAATAAATAAATTTAATTAAATCTGTCAAGGCTTTTTTAAAAAATTAAATACAGGTGTAATGACCAAGATTCTCATGATAAATAGAAGGAAGATGCCAATTCCAAGCAGTAGTACCCAGTCAAAAAGATTTAACGGCTGAACTTTAAATAATTCTTGCAATGTTACTCCTGCAAAAGAGAATGGTAGATAAAGAATCACAAGATGCAGTGCTAATGATCCAGCTATAGCAAGGATTAAGAATTTATTTGAGAAAAACGGCAGTTTATATTCAGACCTTATGGCAATAATTCTTAACATTTCATAAAAGACAATGGATGTAAAAACCATGGTTTGTTCATAAATTGGATCTTTTTGATAGATAAAGAAAATAGCAAGGATAGCTATGGTTAAAAGTACACTGACGGCAGTTAAAGGCCCTAAAGATCTACCACCCAATATCTGCTGCCTAAAATTTTGGGGCGGTAAACTCATGATGTCTGCTCTGGGCGGATCAACTCCCAAAGCCAGGGCCGGCAGCCCATCAGTGACCAGATTGATCCATAAAAGATGAATAGGTAAAAGCGGCAAATGTCCCCCACCCAAAATTACAGCCAAAGATATCACCATTATTTCCATAATGTTTGAAGATAACAGGTAATTAACAAATTTTCTGATGTTGTCAAAAATTGTCCTTCCTTCTTTTATGGCTTGCACAATGGTGGTGAAATTATCATCCAGTAAAATTATATCTGAGGCATCTTTGGCCACGTCGGTGCCCGTAACCCCCATGGCCACCCCAGTATCAGCAGCCTTTAAGGCCGGAGCATCATTGACCCCATCACCTGTCATGGCCACCTGATGACCGCGGGCTTTTAGGGCCTTGATGATCCTAATTTTATGAGTGGGGCTGACCCTGGCATAGATGTTAATTTCCTGAACTTTTTTGACAAATTCTTCTTCAGAAAGATTGTCAAGCTCTTGACCGCTGATGCTCTCCCCCTTGATACCAATTTCTTTGGCAATGGATTGGGCAGTTAACAGGTGATCTCCGGTGATCATTATTACTTTAATTCCTGCTTTTCTTTGACAAACCTCAATAGCCTCTTTAACACCTTCCCTTGGTGGATCCATCATTCCCTGAAGGCCTAGAAAGATCAGATCTTTTTCTATCTCTTCTTCTTTCCACCTCGCAGGTGTAACTGCATTTTCTTCACCTGCAAGGTGTATGCGCTTCTCGGCAAAAGCCAAAATCCTCAAGGCATCTTGGGCCATTTGGTCATTAACTTTTAAAATCTGTTCTTTTTTCTCCTCAGTTAATGGTATAACCTGGCCATTCTCCTCAATATGTGAACATTTGTCCAAGATGACTTCGGTTGCACCTTTGCTGGTCACCCGGTATTGATTATCCTCTTTGCAGATGGTGGTCATCATTTTTCTGTCTGAAGAAAAGGGTATTTCTTGTACTCGAGGAAATTTTTTATCCAATTGATCCTGATCCAGTCCTGAATCTATGGCCTTTTGTATTAAAGCTGCCTCAGTGGCATCTCCAATAATTCTGTCTTTATTTTTTCTGGCATTGCTTGAAAGTATCCCCACAGTGAGAATTTTTTGAATATTTGCGCCGTAAATCTCTCTCACAGACATTTCTCCTTCTGTTAGGGTGCCAGTTTTGTCTACACATATTACCTCTGTTGATCCTAAGGTTTCTGAGGCAGGCAAATTTCTGATTAAGGCACGTTGTTTAAGAAGCCTTTTGGTGCCCAAAGCCAAAGAGATGGTGACAATGGCAGGCAAGCCTTCTGGTATGGCTGCTACTGCCAAGGCCACTGATGAGATGAGAGCTTCAATAACTGGTTCACCCAATATTATTTGTTCCAGGGCAATTAAGGAGGCGACGATTAAAACAATTCTGCCCAAAAGTTTGCCCAAACGATCCAGCTTTTGTTTGAGGGGGGTTTCTGGTTCCACCTCTTGTGATACCAGATGGGCAATTTGGCCAATTTCTGTTTTCATAGCTGTTGATACAACTATCCCCATACCCTTGCCAGAAGAGACTGAGGTGCCTGCAAAAAGCATATTTTTTTGATCAGCTATGTTGGTGTTGGGGGGTAAGCTGTCTGTTACT
Organism: uncultured Gammaproteobacteria bacterium; assembly: GCA_964360965.1. Classification (GTDB taxonomy): domain Bacteria; phylum Patescibacteriota; class Microgenomatia; order Daviesbacterales; family UBA10151; genus CAYHYM01. Next base: position 15,109 of record CAYHYM010000003.1, on the reverse strand, counting down.
TTGGTGACAGGAATTGATTCTCCGGTCAGTGGTGCTTCATTAAGGTGCAGATAGATGGATTGTGTTACTCTTAAATCAGCCGGGACTTTTTGGCCGTCACTTACAATTACCAAATCTCCTGGTACCAGTTGAAAGTGGGGAATCTCTACTAACCGGCCATCTCTGATCACCTGGACATTGGCAGTGACCAGTTTTTTCAGATGTTTGATGGATTCCTCTGCCCGATATTCTTGAATAAAGCCTAAGACAGCATTAATTGCGACAATGGCCAAAATCATCAAGGCGTCAAGGCTATGACCCAACAGATATGAGATGATGGAGGCAACTATTAAAATAATCACCAAAAAGCTTCTGAACTGGGAAAATAAAATCAGCAAAGGATTTTTACCGATCTCTTCTTTTAAGACATTTGGGCCATATTGTGCTAATCTTTTTTGGGCTTGGGCTGATGTCAGCCCGTCTTTAAGATCAGTTTTTAGATCTTTAATAACTTGCTCAGCGGTTTTTGTATATGCCTTTTCCACTACAAATTAAATTGTATTACATAAGTACTGGATGGTATAGTGGAAAATGGATGGAAAAAAGAGAAATTTTAAAATATTTTTTATTTCTTACAATTGTTTTGCTGGTTTTGGGAATTACAGCTTATCTTGTTTGGTCAACCATCTCCACAAACCAAACCTCTGTTACTGGTGGTCCTGTTCACTGGCATGCTGATTTTGGAATTTGGAACTGCGGAAACAAAGTGGACTTAATAGACCCCAAGGGATTATCTAACAAAATTGGCACACCAATTCTACATGAGCATAATGATAATAGGATTCATGTTGAGGGACCGGTGATAGAGTATAAAGATATTAGTTTGGGTGAATTTTTTAAAGTGATAGGTGGAAGAATGACTGCAAGTTCATTGGTTGCGCCTACTAATAATGGAGTGGTTAGTTTAGAAAGTGGTGTGATATGTAATGGTTTACCAGGGGAGTTACAGGTTTTTGTATATCAAACTTCTGGCAGTAATTTTCATCAGAAAAAATTAGCTGATCCTGCTTCCCATATACTCTCACCTCATCCACAAGTTCCACCCGGGGATTGTATCATTATTGAACTAGATAAACCTAAAGAAAAAACTAATAAGCTTTGTAATTTTTACCAGGTGTCAGTGGAGAAGGGGGAACTAATAGAAAAGTTAGATTCTTCGCTGCGCTCAGAATGACATAATATGGATATTCATTTACCAACATTAGGACTGGTTCTTGGCTCTGCTGCCATTGATTCCATAAACCCTTGCGCTATTGGGGTTTTAATACTGATGATTTCTGTGATTTTGGGTGGTCATAAATCCGTGGGCAGAATGCTTTATTTGGGCGGGCTTTATATTTTTTCTATTTTTGTGACTTACCTTCTGGCAGGGCTGGGTTTGCTATTTTTCTTGGGATCCATCCCTTTGCTTGTAACTGAATACATCTCCATTGCTGTGGGGACAATAATTGTTCTTTTAGGTTTGGTGGAGGTCAAAGATTACTTTTGGTACGGCAGGGGTTTTTCTTTAGGGATTCCTGTATATTTTGTCAAAAAAATTCATGATTTGGCCAAAAATGTCACCGTGCCTGGGGTAATTTTAACCGGGGCTTTTGTGGCAGGGGTGGAACTGCCTTGTACAGGCGCGCCCTATTTGGCAATTATCACAATTTTATCTACAAATTTTAATTTCATGGCTTTTCTAATGCTGGTTTTATACAACATAGTGTTTGTTTTGCCACTTGTTGTAATTTTACTGATGGTTGCCGGGGGTACCAAATTGCCTGCTGTTAAGAGTTGGAAACAGGAATCAAGAGGTTTAATGAGACTTGCCATAGGACTGCTTTTGGTAGGCTTGGGATGGTTGTTGATTCTGATTGCCAATGGTACGATTAATTTTGGATAGTAAGACACCTGGAAAAACATGACACATATTGTCAAACGTAAGGGGCATAAACAAAAATTTGATGAGCGTAAATTGTATGCTTCTGTTTATGCTGCCTGTTTATCTGCCAATATTGATAAAGAGGAGGCAGCAGTAACGGCAAATCTTGTGATAAAGGAAGTGAAAAAGTGGCTGGAGGGGAAAGAGGAAATGACTAGTGATCAAATTTTCAGAAAAGTTGGGGAGGAACTAAAACATCTAAACAAAGATGCAGCCTTTATGTACACCACCCACAGGGATATATCCTAATGTACAAAGACTCGGGTGCCGGGGTTATCAGCAGAAGCTCGCAGTGCATTTACTCCCGGTGGCAGTACCGGTCCTGCCCATTCAAAAATTTCGGCCGCATTGGCCAAAGGAGCATTAACACAGCCGTGGCTCATTGGTTGGCCAAAGTTGTTATGCCAATAAGCTCCATGTAGAGCATATGCTTGATAAAAAAACATGCTGTGCGGCACATTGGGTAGATTATAATAGGTTCCCAGTTCTTTTGACCCTCCCTCCATTTTTTGATTCCTGGTTTTATACCAGATTCTAAAATCTCCCTTGGGGGTGGGAGCCCATTTACCGGATGAGATAGGAAATTCAATTATCATTTTATTCCCCTCCCAGGCTCTGACTTTTTGGTCATCTAAAGATACCTCAATCCATTTCTCCTCCCCGGCTGCATTGGTGGTACCCAAAACATTGGGGTTGTACTCATAAGGTATACTGCCATAAGCAAGGGAAGTTTTAGGATAATCAATGGATTGGTTGTTAAAGACAGCCAAAGAGGCATTTTCATCAAATTCACCGGTTTTGGATATCTGATTCAGCTTGCAACAGGAGGTGGTAGGATCATTATCCAGATTTAACTTATATGATAGATCCCTCTTAACAGTTGGAAAATTAAAAGCGATAAGGCTTATTAAAAATAAGACTGCGGTAAGAGGCAGAAAACGATGGAGCATAATTTCAGTGTGTAGTAATATTTAATATTATGTCAAGAGGCAAGTTAGGCTACACCTTTTTAATTGGTATCTTAACAATTGCCTTGACGGTTCTTTTTATTATTTCTTTTAGGCAAGAAGGTGATGGTACACTAATAGCCCCTGTTTTAAAAAGTGGTAAAAGTTTGGGAATAAATTTGTGGTTTCCTCAAAATACTTTAGGGGTGCAAATTAATGCTCCGCAAATCACAGCCAAAGCGGCCTTTTTGGTGGACACTAAAACTGGTCAGGTGCTTTATGATAAAAATGCTCATGAAAAATTACCAATTGCATCTTTGGTCAAAGTCATGACAGCTTTGATTGCTTTGGAACATAAAAGCTTGGATGATCAGTATGTGGTTTCTCAAAGAGCAGCTGATATGGAACCTGACAAGATGCTTTTAATTCCAGGAGAAAGATTAACTTTAAAAGAACTTTTATATGGCATATTTTTAATTTCAGCCAACGATGCGGCAGAGGTTTTAGCCCAAGGTACAACAGGAGATCTGAAGGAATTTATCAAACTGATGAATGATAAGACTTTGCAATTGGGGATGAAAAATACGCATATTGTTAATCCCACAGGGCTGGATGAGGACGGCCAAAATTCATACTCAACAGCCTATGATATGGCCATTTTGGCAAGATATGCCATCAGGAATTATCCGGTTTTGGTGGAAATCTCAAAAACTGAACATATTTTTATTGAAGGGACTCCCCAGCATCAGGATTATGATATGTACTCAGGGATAAATTTAATTACCACTTATCCTGGAGTTTTAGGATTTAAAACAGGTTATACTCCGGAGGCTGGATTGGTTTTAATAACTTTGGCCCGTAAAAATGGCCAGGAGGTTTTGGGAGTAATTTTGGGCTCTGAAAACAGAAGGGATGAGGCCAGAGAACTATTGGATTACTCCTTTAAGAAATTAGGTTCTTAAGTATTTTTTAATTAAGTTTATGTTATTCTTAATACATGTGGGGATTTTCTAAAAAAAGATTTTTTGTTACTTTGGGTATAAGTATATTGGTATGGGTGGTAAGTAATTTTATACAACTTTTTAATTCTAGCTATTGGCCACAAGGTTTCTCGCTTTTAGGTAGTTCGTGTACAGTTACAGGATACCCAGTTGCATTATGTTTGCAGCATTATGAAAAGATAAAAATATTGTTAGTATACCTAATAAACATTACTTTCTGGTTTTGGATTATCCATCTATTTTGGGGTTGGTTTAAGAAAAGAAAGAACTGATCTTAAGGATGACAAAAGAATTATTCCGCTTTGGGCCATAAACATTGTTAAGATCAACATACTGCTTGTTAGTAGATTAGGTTGGTTGTTAGTTAGAGGTTTTAATTGAGCAGATGAAACTGGATTTTGGGTGCTAAGTCCCAGGATATCTTGTGATGAGCTTGTGCTATCCACCTCCGAGGAGTCACTTCGTAACACCTCGGAGGTGACCGGAACGGACTCCTCAGAGGTGGATTGTGCAGTGCTTGATGAGTTATTGCCAGATGAGCTGGAAGAAGATGAGCTAGAAGTTGATGAAGCAATCTCTATGACCTTTTCTTGTGGTATTTCCTCATTACCTAATTTATCAATAGACTTTACCTGTAAAGTAGTTTTACCAGGAGTTGAGACAGTGAATGGATTACTGTACGTTTGAACAGTCTTACCATTATCCAAACTATATTCTGTTTTTAAAATTCCCGATTCAGAATCAGAGGAACTTAAGGTTACTGTGGCAGAGGATATAAACTTGCCTAATGAATCTTTACTTCCTGATAGTTCTATCTTTGTAGAAGGTGATGTTTGGTCTAAGGCAGGACCACCTGATACCTCACTAGTGAGATTAATATTTGTGCTGTCAGATTTGGTGGAATCAGGAAATAATGCAAGGGTTGGAGAAGTATCAATTGCTGGATCCAGATCAAATTCAACTTTGGCTGTTTCAGCAATTAAGACATCTCTATAAATTGTGGTTTTAGAAACCTTATCCTGTTTATAACTTCTAATTTTTAGATTGGTTGTTTTGGGATCTGATGAGGTTTTCTTTTTTCGAGTAGCCCTCACTTTCACTTTTTTAGCTTTCTTTTTAACAAAAGCATGTTTAGTTTTACCTGATGTTGAATAAAAAGTTTCAGGAATATTGGTTTCAATTTCTCCGTCATCTTTTATGCCAGTATGTTTTCCTTCATCATCATACAATTCCAATTCCCCATCATCCAAAGACACATGCTGTCCTTCCAAATCAATCTTTTCGGATTTAACCTCAACAGGTAAATCAGATTCTTCTAAAATAGACTTTACTGTTTGCATAGCTGTGCCATCTTTTGAAACCAGATCACTGTGTTTTTGTTCCACATAATAAATAGTTGCACTGCCTGAAAAATCTAAAGAATCACTTTTAAGTGAGGCACTATAGAGCGGCACTGTATTGTCTCCGTTAATAAAGACCTCGTCTCTTATAGAGATTAAATTAATAGGCCACTGTATTAACCACGTTTCCCTGATTTGTCCTAAAGTAGGTTGGCTGGTACCAGCTATGTTATACAACTTGACTGTTGAAGATTGATTAAGTAATGGATCAGCTAAATTATGAAGTTGTTCTCCAAAGTCAAATACTGTCATATTGTGTATTAAATTTTCCAGCAATCCTTTGATTTGAATAAAGTTTAGTGCTCCAGTAACTTTGTTACTGTCAATATCTCTTTCGTCGCTAAACGGGAAAGGTTTCTGAGCAGAGTTGTCATAGAAATCATAAAATTTTTTGGAAGGTAAAAGCTGGAATGCGCTGGGGAGATTTTGGAATACGTCTTTGACCTCACTTGATGGGATTCCTAGTGCAAATATACCAAATACATCCTTCTTTATTTCATCTCCATACATTAGGGTTTTCAAAGCTTTTGTTGCTCCCAAATGGGGAACTCCCATAGAAATTAGCTTATTAACCTTAGAAGCTCTCCCTGAATCAGCAATATAATATCTGGCTACCAAGCCTCCCATGGAATGGGCCACTAGATTAACCTTAGTTTGTCCTGATTTGGTTTTTGCCTCCTCAATTAAGGCATCCAAACTATCTTTGGTAACTCTCACATCCTTTCTCCAATCATAGGGAAAAACAAAGAAATTTTTACCTTTCTCATACCCCAATCCGGTAAAAAATGAATCAATATCCCCATAACCAAAAGAAGTCAGATCTCCTGTTAAACTTAGAGAAGCCTCAGAAGTTACTCCATCAGATTTTAATCTTAATACATCAAAATAATCATCCTCCCCCAGTTCGGCCGCCTTACCCTCATTGACCCAAATTTTCTCCCCAGATGTATAAGCATGAGAAAACTTTCCTCCATGTCCATCATCCTGATCTGCCCAGATAATATCCTGCCCTGCTTTAAATTCAGACCCCCCTATCCCGGGTATAAAAATAACCGGGGTTTTGGGAGGAGGGGAGGTGTTGGCTAAAATAAAATAAAGGTCATCTTTGGGTGTGGTCCAAATATTACATTGGTCTTCATTTGCATTACTTATTGAAGAATTCCATTGGTAAGTGATTGGGTTGCAAAATTTATTATCAAAAGCATACCTTAAACCCCCACCATTAAAATGGTCAGTGCTGCTTGACCCGTAAGCAGCGGCTGCAAAATAGATTAAACTTCCACCAAATTGTGCCATATTGGCATTACTTATAATAATTAAATATTTATGTCCTTGAGTGAAGGAGTAAGAGTTACAGGATGAAAAATCAATTGTCACGTCTTCAAAACCAACAGGTACCCCGGCTGTGGTAAAGGTCAAGCCACCCAAAGGATCAGAGGCAGAACCTGTGTGGCAGCCGTTGGCAACTTTGGTGTTTGTGTCCTTATCATAAATCTTGGTATTTTGAGCAGTATAATCAAACATTTCAAGGTTGGTCTTAGTGGTACGTACCCTGAAAGTAAAGGAACCGGCCTTGCCATCAAGCAAGCTGCCCAGCTCTTGAATTGCCTGCCAGACATTTAGCTGATTTCCAAAGTTTTGGGTTTGCTCAGCAATGGTGACAGCATAGATTGGGGAGGGAAGCGTAATAAAAGTGAATAGAAAAATTAAAAGGGGCAGCAATTTCACTCTGTCATTGTCAATTTAGGTAAGCTTATTGACAAGACACTATATCTTGTATCTTGACATGTCTGAATAACAATATGTTATGTTTTAATCAGTGCATTGTCCTTTTTGTGACAGTTTACAAAGCAAGGTAGTTGACAAACGTACAGTTGCCGGCAGGGGAGAGATCAGACGCCGTAGGGAATGTTTACACTGCAGCAAACGTTTTACCACCTATGAACAACTGGCTCATTTGTCTTTACAGGTGATCAAAAAGGATGGTAAAAGGGAGCCTTTTTCTACTGAAAAGTTAAAGACGGGGATTTTAAAAGCCCTTCAGAAAAGACCTGGTATTGACAGGGCTCAGAGAGTGGTTGATAAAATAGAAGGTAGAATTAGGGTCAGGGGTTTAAAAGAAGTGCCATCGGTTACCTTGGGTAAATGGGTGTTATCTGAGCTTAAAAGAATAGACGGGGTGGCTTACCTTCGTTTTGCCAGTGTTTATCGGGATTTTGGTAATCCAAAAGATTTCTTAAGCGAGTTAAAAAGTCTACCATGAAAAAGAAATATAAATTAGCAGATGTCTGGAAAATTGGCCAACAAATTCCCACTGCACCGCTAGATTTGACGGAGCCTGAGCTTTCTGAAAATGCTTTATATGTTGGCAGAACCCGTTACGCTTTTCGCGATGAAAAAGGCGAGCCAGTTGAGGATGCCAAAGAGATGTTTTGGAGAGTGGCCTATAACATTGCATCAGCTGATCTGTTTTATGGTGAAGGTAAAAAAGAAGTTACAGATTTAGCCAGACAGTTTTATAAAATCATGTCCTGTCAGCAGTTTGTTCCCAACACCCCCACCATGCTTAATGCAGGTAAGAGAATGCAGCAGCTGTCCGCCTGTTTTGTGCTGCCTATTGAAGATGATATGAAATCAATTGCCAAAACCATGGTGGATATGGTAATGATTCACAAATCCGGCGGCGGCACTGGATTTTCTTTCTCCAGACTGCGTCCTTTTGGAGATGTGATTTCTTCCTCTGGCGGTAAAACAGTGGGGCCATGTTCATTTTTGCAAGCTTATAATGATGTGACTTCTCAGATTAAACAGGGAGGGGTCAGGCGCGGCGCCAATATGGGTATTTTATATATTACTCATCCGGATATTTTGCGTTTTGCAGTGATGAAGGTAGATGAATTTTCCCTGACTAATTTTAATATCTCGGTCACTGTCACTGAGGAGTGGATGGAACAGGTGAAAAAGGATAGCAGATACGTTTTAAGTGAGCCGGATTGGGAAGAGATTGTGAAGGAAATAAAGGCTGCTCAAGCCATCCGTGATATTGATTTGAAGCTAAAAAAGGTAGAGGATGGGGTGGCCAAATTATATGATCTGGTCCGGGCGAGGCATAAGGATGAAGGATATGAGTTAATTAATCCCAGAACCGGTCAGGTGACTGGTAGATTAAATGCCAAAAAGGTATTTTTGCTTATCACCCAGCTGGCCTGGCACTATGGTGATCCAGGTATGATTATGATTGATCGGATTAATAAATCAGGGGCCAACCCCACTCCTCAAATTGGCATGATTGAGGCTACTAATCCCTGTGGGGAACAGCCCCTGTTACCGTATGATGCTTGTACCTTGGGGTCTATCAATGTGGGTAAGTTTGTCACAGATGGCCAGATTGATTATGCGGGTTTGGAAGAGGTAACCAGGCAGTCAGTTCACTTTTTGGACAATGTTTTGGATATGAATAATTACCCGGTAGAAGAAATTGCCCAAACAACCAGAAATATTAGAAGAATAGGTTTGGGGGTGATGGGATTTGCCGATGCCCTGTTTAAGCTGGGGGTGGGTTATAACACAGATAAGGGTTTACAGGTGGCAGAGGATATAATGGACTGTATTCAAAAGGCAGCCAAGATAGCAAGCTTAGATCTGGCCAGGGAAAGAGGAGTTTTCCCGGCCTGGAGTGGATCAATTTTTGATCCCAAAAGCCCCTACTTTTTAGGACAAAACCTAAAAATTAGAAACGGGGCTGTGACCACCATAGCCCCAACCGGTACCATCTCCATGCTGGCTGATGCCTCATCCGGAATTGAACCGTATTTTGGTCTGTCTTTCGCCAAAAATACCATTGAAGGGAAAAGGCTTTTTAATACTAACCCGATATTTTTGCAAATAGCTCAGGCAGAAGGTTTTTATTCGGAACAACTGATGGAGAAGATTGAGCAAAATTACGGATCAGTCCAAGGCTTGAGTGAGGTGCCGGAAAAATGGCAGCAGGTATTTGTGGTGGCTCATGATATTTTGCCTGAGGAACATGTTAAAATGCAGGCTGCTTTTCAAAAACATGTGGATAATGCCATCTCTAAAACCATTAATTTTGCCCATGAAGCAACCGTAGAAGATGTCCGAAGAGCCTATATGATGGTTTATGAAACAGGCTGTAAAGGAATTACCATTTATCGGGATGGATCCCGGGAAAAGCAGGTCTTGGAGGTTAAAAAAGATAATTCTTATTATGATCAGCTGGCCGTAGGGACTAATTTTTCAACTGGAACTCTTACTAACGGAGAAATTAAGACAGAAACAAATAGCGCTGATACTATGGGTGAGCGACCAGTAATCTTAAGAGGCAGAACTTATAAAATGATGACTCCGGTTGGAGAGGCCTTTGTTACAATCAATCGCGATAGCGAAGATCACCCGTTTGAGGTGTTTGTGACAATAGGTAAGGCTGGTATGCATACATCAGCTGATGCAGAAGCTATTGGTAGGTTGGTCTCTTTGGCTTTAAGGATCTCTAGGCCAAATTCAAAAGAAATTGCAGTAAAGGTAGTTTCTCAACTAAAGGGAATTGGTGGATCATCTCAAATTGGGTTTGGTAAAGATAGAGTGATGAGTTTAGCTGATGCTATAGCTAAGGCTTTAGCAGAAGATTTAGCTTTAAATGGTAGTTCTCAAACACCAGAACAAGTACCCCTAGACTTAACTCAGAGTAATGGAGGAGAAAAGATGCCCTTGGGACAGATGCATATTTCTGCCACTGCGGATTTGTGTCCAGAGTGTGGTACTGCTTCTTTTGTGCTGGAAGAAGGCTGCCAAACCTGCTACTCCTGTGGATATAGTAAGTGTTAAGTCTGGTATACTCAAGTTGTGAAATTATCAGTTGATTATGACCCGTATATTAGAAAAGAAGGTTTAATAGTCGCTGATATAATTAAAAAGATATTCGGATATAAAGTATCTGTAAGAAAAAAAGAGCATCAGGATTTTTTAGAGTTCGATGAGGAGTTTGGAATTTATCGGGTTAATTTTCCAGCAAAAGTTGTTAATACCGTATATGTAACTGGCAACCAAATCTTATCTGCTTATCCTAAATCAGTAGAGGATTTTTGTTATGGGGTTTCAAGTCCTAAAACAAAAAGTGTGATAATTTCATTGGCCAGACTGCGCGGATTAAAAGGAGAAGACAGTTCTGTTCTAAGAGTTAGCAAAAAAGAATACGAACGTAGGATAAAGAACTTAACTGTTCATGAAGTAGGTCATTGGGCAGTTAAAAATCAGGATCATTTTGATGACTATGCCAAGTCTATATTTGATCAGGGTGCTCACTGCAGAGATCCGAAGTGTGTAATGCATCCAGGTGCTACTATGGCTAAATCAAATATCTATAGGAAGTTTTTATGCCCGCTCTGCTTTAGTAATTTGATTAAATAGTTATCTTCCCTTCAAGGGTGCCGGTCAAATTTTCTCAAAAATCCGCAGGTGTCAATACAAATACACCCCAAGGGTGTATTATTCTTCTTCCAATAATTGATGCTTAATTAGTTCCAGTTTTTGGGCATATTCAACTTGGTCCAAACAAAATTTTTGATAAGAGGAGCTATCTTTAAAAAAGCCCATAATTTCTTCCGTATTACAAATACCTTTATGGTTATTAGTATATTCTTTATAAGAAGACCATTCATAGAGATTTAAGTCTTTTACCAAAAAAGAAGCAATCGGGTTCAAATGAATATAGCGAGAAACATGTAGCAATTGTTCATCAGATTCTACTAATACAGCTTTAAATTCTCCCTGTAGTAAGGGTCCAACCCGTTTATATTTTACATTGTAATATTTGGTATAACTGTTACTTAATTTACTAACAAATTCTGTAATTCCACCCTCTTTTAACTGTTTTATAAGAAAGTGAAAATGATTTGGCATTAAACAGTAGCAAATAATGTCCACGATCTTCTTATTGGTATCTGGCTTGAGAATTGAGCCTAATAGGAATTTAGATAGCCTTGGCTTAGGGCCGAGAAGCTGATAATACTGCATTGTCTTTTTAAGTCTTGAGTAGTCCCAGCTTTTTTCAAAGATAGTTCTTTTTTCTACACCCCTATTATAGATGTGGTAATACTGCCCATTTACAAAGGGGAAAATTCTGGAAGGCATTTGAGCCTAGCATATCTCAAATATCCGCAGGTGTCAATACGAATACACCCCAAGGGTGTCCATACGCTTTGTTTCCAGTTTGGTAAAATGGGCGCATGAATGATGAAAAAGGGTTAGTTATTTTATATACCGGGGAGGGGAAAGGGAAGACCACGGCCGCGTTGGGATTGGTACTGCGCGCAGTGGGGTACAAGAAAAAATGTTTAATAGTGCAGTTTGGAAAAGCCTGGTTTACCGGGGAGTTGGTGGGAGCTAAATTACTTTCACCTTTGGTTAAAATTATTCAAGGAGGCAAGGGGTTTTTGAATATTTTGGGAGATAAAGTTCCTCTTACACAACACAAAAAGGCAGCCAAAGAGGCTTTTGATATACTGTATAATGAGATAAAATCCCCAAAGTGGGATATAATAGTAGCAGATGAGATAGTGGGAGCCAATTCTGCTGGTGTTTTGCCTTTGGCAAATGTGGTAAAATTAATAAAGGCCAAACCCCAACAGTTGGATTTGGTTTTAACTGGCCATCATGCCCATAAAAAACTTATTGACATGGCAGATTTGGTAACAGAAATGAAGCAGATAAAACATCCGTATCAACAGGGAATCATGGCCAGAAAAGGTGTTGACTTTTAGCAGTCAATGATGTAAACTGCTAATTTATAAATGGATTATTCAAAGTCTTTTTCCCAACCAGTTAAACTTAATCCCACCATGCCGGTAGGTCCCCTTCGTGATACAGTTATTTTCCCGGGTAATTTTGTACCAATCATATCAGGCCGCCAAAAATCAAAAGCAGCCTTGGATGTGGCTTGGAACTTGGATAAATTGATTGTTTTTGTCACCCAAAAAAATGCCAAAATAGAAGATCCCGCAGAAAAAGATTTATACAGGGTTGGAACAGTTTGTTTAATAAAAAGGGTAGTGGTTTCTCCCGAAGGTGAATATACTCTTCAAGCACAAGGCTTAAGCAGAGTTTATATCAAGAGTTTTACCCAAATAGAACCATACCTTGAGGCAGAAATTGAGGAAATCCCTGAACTTTATGAAAAGTCTGATCAGACTGAAGCTTTAATAAGAACAGTCAGAGAGCAACTCAAACGCTTTATAGGGCTTGGAGGTAGTCCCATGTTTGAGATTGGAGGTTTTTCTAACTGGTCTATTTTTGGCTATACTGATGATCCAAACCAGCTGGTAAATGCAATAGCCCACCATGTTATAGAATTTAAAACTATTGACAAACAACAGCTTTTGGAGATGGTTTCTGCAGCAGAAAGATTGCAGAGAGTTTCCGAACTTTTGGCAAAAGAGATCAGAATTTTGGAAATTTCCCAAAAAATTTCTTCTCAAACCCAAGAAAGAGTATCAAAACTGACCAAAGAGGCAATACTTAGGGAGCAAATGAAAAGCATCCAGGAGGAATTAGATGAAGGAGGTGAGAATCAGGAGATTCGGGAACTGGAGCTAAAAATTAAAAAGGGAGGAATGCCCAAAGAGGTACAAGAAAAAGCCCATAAAGAACTTTCCAGACTTTCCAAAATGTCCACCTATAACCCTGAGGCAGGCTATATTAGAAATTACCTGGAGTGGTTAACAGACCTTCCCTGGAAAAATGGCAGCAGGACCAAGCTTGATTTGAAAAAGGCCCAACAAATTTTAGATGAAGATCATTTTGGGTTGTCTAAAGTAAAAGAGAGGATCATTGAATATTTGGCAGTTCATAAACTGTCTGGAAAAGTCAGGGGTCCTATTCTTTGTTTTGTCGGTCCCCCAGGAACAGGTAAAACCTCTATTGGAAAATCTATAGCCCGGGCCATGGGCAAAAAATTTGTCAAAATGTCTCTGGGAGGAATCAGGGATGAGGCTGAAATTAGAGGTCACAGGAGAACTTATGTGGGATCAATGCCGGGAAGGATAATTCAGGGGATAAAAACTGCAGGAACTATCAACCCTGTTTTTATGCTGGATGAGATTGATAAAATTGGAGTGGATTTTAGGGGAGATCCTTCTGCTGCTTTGCTGGAGGCTTTAGACCCTGAGCAAAATTTTGCCTTTTCCGATCATTATTTGGAGGTGCCATATGATTTATCAAATGTGATGTTTATCACCACAGCCAATATTTTAGATACTGTCCCACCAGCTCTAAGAGACAGATTAGAAGTAATTCGCTATCCAGGCTACACTGAGGATGAAAAATTCCACATTGCCAAAAGTTTTTTAATCCCCAAGCAGATTGACAGTCATGGACTGAAGGTAAGAGGAGTGGAGTTTGAGGATTCTGCCATACATACCATCATCACAGAGTATACCAGAGAGGCAGGGGTAAGAAATTTGGAGCGGGAAATTGCCTCAATCCTTCGTAAAGTGGCCAGAAAAATTGCTGAAGGGGATGGCCATAAATCCTTTAAAATTTCCCCGGCAGACATTCACACTTACCTTGGGCCGATCAAATTTTTATCCATTTTATCAGAAAAAGAGGATGAGATAGGTATGGCTACAGGTTTGGCAGTTGATGAGGGTGGAGGGCACGTACTTTTTATTGAAGTGACTCTGATGCCGGGCAGAGGAAATTTGCTTTTAACAGGGCATTTGGGAGATGTGATGAAAGAATCAGGCCAGGCAGCCATGTCTTATGTCAGGTCTCATTGGGGAGAGTTAGGTCTACCCGAGAAATTTTTTCATAAGTTTGATATTCATATTCATGTGCCGGAAGGAGCCATTCCCAAAGATGGGCCGTCAGCAGGAATAGCTTTAACTTCAGCCATTGTGTCTGCTTTTATCAGAATCCCAGTCAGACGTGATGTGGCCATGACAGGTGAGGTGACTTTGCGAGGCCGGGTCTTGGAAATTGGCGGTTTGAAAGAAAAAGTCTTGGCAGCCCACAGGGCCGGAGTTAAAACTGTAATAATTCCCAAAGATAATGAAAAGGATTTGGAGGATATTCCTGATTATGTGCAAAAGGATCTAAAATTTGTCTTTGTCAAACATATGGATGAGGTGTTAAAAGTGGCCTTAACTGGCCAGCTACAGCTTCGAATACAAAAAGAACTGCCCATTATCCACCAACCAGCCTTGGCATGAATTTTATGGAAGTTATTTTAGATAATGTTAACAATATCATTTGGGTCTCGGTTGGGGTTTCTTTACTCTATGGTCTATGGTTGATAGTTGATATTTTAAAACATCCTGCAGGGGATTCTAAAATGCAAGAGATTGCCTCTGCCATCCAAGAGGGTGCTGCAGCATATCTGAAAAGGCAGTATGCGGTGGTAGCACTGGTGGCGGTGGTTTTTGCTGCTTTCATCTACCAATTTTTAGGTACAAATAGTGCCTTGGGGTTTTTGGTGGGAGCCGCTTTATCAGCTTTGGCAGGATTTGCGGGTATGAGTGTGGCTGTCCGGGCCAATGTCAGGGTAACCGAGGCTGCCAAAAAGGGATTATCTCCTGCTTTTTCACTGGCTTTTAGAGGCGGGGCAGTAACCGGATTTTTGGTGGCAGGATTGGCTTTGGGGGCAGTTTGGGGTTTTTATCAGTATTCAGGTGGAGACCTGCGAGCTTTAATTGGTCTGGGATTTGGAGGGTCGCTGATTTCTGTTTTTGCCAGGCTGGGAGGGGGGATTTTTACCAAAGGGGCTGATGTGGGGGCAGATCTGGT
>CAYHYM010000002.1:72421-82321 GCA_964360965.1 uncultured Gammaproteobacteria bacterium | reverse complement strand
GGTTAATGTATGCTCCATAGAGGTTGGCTGTGCCACCAGAGTTGGCCCCACTCTGTGCAGGATTAGAATACAGTCCATAGGTTGATCTGGTACCAGAGGCTATGGCACCGGTCACAGAATTGGCCCCGTAGATGGAATAGATGGTATCAGCGGTGGTGGAGTTGGAGGTGATGGTCTGATACAGTCCATAACCCACCTTGGCAGCATTACCGGTTAAGGTTAAGGTCCCATCATAGTTATATATGGTATTACCCAAAGCTGTGCCATCAGAGGTATCTAAATCTATGCTCCTGAAATTATCAGCAGAGGTGGTATTTGTATGGGTGATGTTTATATCTATTCCTTCATTAGTAGATCCATCTGTGGGGGCAGAGGTAGAGGTTAAATCAAGTAGTTCACCTGTAGTTAAAGAGGCAGCAGTGATGGCAAAAGCAGTCTGGGTAGTGGCTCCTGAGGTAATGGCTGAGGTTAATAGATTACCTGTTAGGGTGTCAGAAGTTGTTGAGTCACCCAAGGTAGTGTTACCTTCAACAGTGAGATCACCAGTCACAGAAGTGGTACTGGTGGTAGTGGTACCAGTCAGTATTAAATTTCTACCATAAACATCACCTTCAGCATCAACAGCAAATTTGACTCCACCAGCTACTGCCAAGCCTATCAAATTAGTATCACTACCAGCGCTGGCAGGGTTAATATAGAGAGTGGCCCCTGAAACATTCCAAGTACTGGAATCAATCGCCCAGGTGCCGGTGTGGGCTCCACTGGGCACTCTGGTAAAAGTGCCTACTCTGGTCACTGTCAGGTCACTATTAACAGTGGTGGTGGCAGAGGATGAACCAATAGTGATGGTATTGGCTACTGAGCCAGTACCGATATTGACTGTCTTGGCGCTATTTCCTGTTCCCAGGTTCACTGTCCCGGTGGAAGTGGAATCCAAAGTTAATGCTCCGGTCAAAAGGGAGTTAATGGTTAAAGGAATGTTGGTGTCAGAGCCGGCTGAGGCGATAGTTGGTCCGGAGCCTGAGGCTGCAGGAGTCATACTGATATAGTTGACTCCAGTTGTGGCTGTGGCCAGAGTTAAAGTTCTCACCCCGCCGCTGGTAAAATCTAAGATATTGGCCCCTGATTTGTAAATGCCGGTATCACTGTCAGATGAGAAGGCAATGCCGGGTTCAGAGACAGTGCCGTCTGAGAATTTGGTGGGTGAGTTGATGGTGATAGAGCCTGATATGGTCAAGTTGCCTGATAAGTTGGTATTGCCTGATGAGTCAATTGATCCACCGGTCAGGTACAGGGAACCAAATCTCTGGTTATCCATCCCCAAAGAGCCACCCCGATGAGAGAGAGGATAGAGGTTGGCATTAAAATCAGCATAGACTGTGCCATCCCCAAGATATTGATTTAAAGGATGATAGACAAAAGTGGCTGCGCCCTCGGTAAGAGCCACATCATCAATATAAACATCACCTGATGAAGCCTCAACCTCAATCATGGGGTACCAGTCAATGCCCTGGGTGGTTTGGCTATTATCTATGGTGTAGGAGACTTTTTGCCAGCCTGATTGGGCAGGGATTGATTGATCGTGTGTTTGCGCTTTTTTATTGTTGACTCTGTCCCAAAAGGTTAGTTTGACATTGATTTTTTGGGATGATTGGTTATTAATATATGAAGATAAGGTGTAGCTTCTGCCAAAAGAGGTTTTGGCAGATGGATTATAGATGCCAAAACTGGTAGCGCCTCCCTTAGGCTCTATTCTTAAAGCCAGGTTACCGGTTCGAACTGAGGCATTATTGACAAAAGTGTTATCTTTGGTGGATTGATTAAGGTACAACCAGGATAATGGTTGTCCGGAGGAGTTGGCCTCAAAAGAGGAGTTAATGATTAAGCTTGACATGGTGGTATCCACAGTTGATAGTTGAGAATTGACAGTTGATAATTTGGTGTTAAGGTCAACTTGTGATACTTTGTCAGATAAATCTTTTTTAAGCTGGTCTATTTTGGCGTTTATCTTAGAGTTAGAGTCTTCCGGGGCAAAACCTAATTCCTTAAGTTTACCCGGGGAAACAGATGAAATGATCCGTTTTGATAGGGTATCAAACGGGAGCAGTAGCACTGATGCGGACTGCTGCAATAACCCTTTTACATCTGAGTCAACTCCTAGCACTTGGCTTTGCTGTTTGCTAACAATGGAAGAAGCTGCCAGAAAACTTTTAGTTTGCTGTGGAGCTTTTAAATAACCAGCTGTGATAATACCAGTAATCAGAATGGTGGAGATCAATCCAGTCAAAAGAGCTTTGGGAAGAAAAGAAGGAATTAACCTGTCATTCTGGAGTGACAGAAGAGAGTCTCTAGATTCTCTTGGTTGGTTAGCACCTCCCTCCAGAATGACTGATTGGGTCACTCTTTCTATATCCCCTAATTTGTAGCTTCTCTCACCTTTATCAGTTCTTGTGGCTTGGAGTTTACCAGTTTGGTCCCATCTTCTTAGGGTTTTAATAGAAACCCCCAATTTTTGAGCAGCTTGGGAAATTGATACAGTTTGAGCTAAATTTTTGGGCTGAAGCTCAGATACATCAAACAGTCTGGTGCCACCTGGAGTTCTGACAGATAAGATCTTCCCCTTCTTTTCCCATCTTCTTAAAGTATCAATGGAGACTTTTAAGGCTTTGGCAGCATCACCAATTTTGAGTAAAGGGGTATTTTGGTCAGACGGTCTTTTCATAGGTTTTGGTATGCACCTTGAGTCCGTCTGCCTAGATTTAGCATACCCACTATAATAATAATATGTCAAGAGGGAAAACGAAATTCATTATCTAGATCCTTCGCTAACCGCTCAAAAAAGCAGGGCTCTCCGTCTGCACAAGCCCTGCTTCATGCTCTAAGGATAAAACTTCTTTATTATTTTTGTCAAGAGGTCAAAATATATCAAAGTTTGTCAAAGAAATTAACGCACTGCTTCAACAATAGTTAATTTTTAATAGTTCATAGATAATAGATACAACAAAATACATATAAACTATATCAAATAATATATGGTTATGAATAATTTATATTTGTGAAAACGGTGTGAAAAGTAATTTGAGCTAGTAAGTAGCTCGTCACTGCGCAAAATGGGTCGCTCGTCATGGCAAAAAGCACCGTAAATATGTCATTCTGACCCTGAGCATTAGCCGAAGGAGAAGAATCTCTGTCCTACGAAGTAGTTGCTCTGCAACACTTGTTTCAGTACTTGCATTCTCGCTTCGCGAAGCGAGCGCAAGAGATCCTTCGGGTTGTGCCCTCTTAAGCTCAAAGGACACAGATGCATAGATTTGTCCATCTTGCATAGATTTACTTTACTTGCAATCTTGATGAAAGCCCTTTAGAATAATTCTATATGGATATGAAAAAATATATACCAGCTGAGATTGAACCTAAATGGCAAAAAAAGTGGAGAGAGGACCAGCTATTTAGTCCTGATATGGATCAGGCCAGAAAACCTTATTATAGCTTGATGATGTTTCCTTATCCTTCTGCAGAAGGCCTACATGTAGGTAATATGTATGCTTTTACAGGTTCAGATATCTATTCCAGGTTCAAAAGAATGCAAGGGTTTGATGTATTTGAACCCATTGGTTTAGATGGATTTGGTATTCATAGCGAAAATTATGCTTTGAGTGTCAATAAACATCCAATGGAGCTTTCCAAGATCACTGAGAAAAGATTCTATGAGCAGCTTCAAATGTCTGGAAATAGCTATGACTGGCAAAGGACAGTAGAAACCTACCAGCCTAATTACTATAAATGGACTCAATGGTTATTCCTGCAGATGTTAAAGAGAGGGTTGGCATATCGCAAAAAAGCTTCTGTAAATTGGTGTCCTTCTTGTTTAACAGTACTATCTGATGAACAGGTCATTGCTGGCCTGTGTGAAAGATGCAATAGCCAGGTTGAGAGGAAATTGATGGAACAGTGGTTTTTAAAAATCACGGATTATGCCGAAAGACTTTTATGGGCTGAAAGTGGTGAGCGAAGTCGAACCATTGATTGGCCAAAACCGCTGCGCGAAGCGCAAAACAATTGGATTGGCAAAAGCGAAGGAATGGAGATAGAATTCCCTGTTGACGTTCGCAATGACGTAATTAATGTCTATACAGTTTTTCCTGAGACTATTTTTGGGGTGACTTATATGGTTTTAGCCCCGGAACATTCTTTGGTTGGTAAACTAACAACTAAAGATAGACAAAAAGAAGTAGACGGTTATATCAAATCTTCTAAAAAGAAATCTGAATTGGAAAGAAAAATCCTGAAAAGAGAAAAGTCCGGAGTATTCATTGGTTCTTATTGCATAAACCCGGTTAATCATAAAAAGATCCCGATTTGGATTGCAGATTATGTAATTGGAGGATATGGAACCGGTGCTGTGATGGGTGTACCTGGTTCAGATCATCGTGATTTTGAATTTGCCCAAAAGTATGATCTGGAAATTATCAGAGTAATAGGTAAGACTGCCAGTGATCAGTCAAAAGTTTTGAGTGCTAAAGATGTCTTGGAAGAAGGTTTTATTGTTGCATCAGGCCAATTTAATGGGCTAAATTCACCTAATCCCGGAAGAGTTAAGATAATGGATTGGATGGAAGAAAAAGGATTTGGTAATAGAAAAATCAATTATCATCTAAGAGATTGGTTAATCTCCAGGCAAAGATATTGGGGGCCGCCCATACCGATTATTTATTGCGATAAGTGTGGGATTCAACCTGTTCCAGAAAGAGATCTGCCGGTAGAATTACCATATATTGAACAGTTTAGGCCAACTGGTACTGGTAAGTCACCACTGGCTTCTGTACCAGATTTCTATAATGTTAAATGCCCAAACTGTGGTGGAGCAGCCAAAAGAGAAACAGATGTTTCTGATACTTTCCTGGACTCTTCCTGGTACTTTTTAAGATACCCTTCGACTCTCTCTGCGGTTCGACTGAGCCCTTCGGTCTTGAGCTCAGGGTCGAAAGACTCACCGTCGAAGTCTCGCTCAGGGCAAGTCCCTTTTGACCCTGGTATCACAAAGAAGTGGTTACCTGTTGATATGTACATTGGTGGGGCTGAGCATGCTGTTTTACACCTGTTATATTCTCGTTTTGTGACAATGGTGCTTAAAGACTTAGGGTTTTTGGATTTTGAGGAGCCTTTTAGTAAGTTTAGGGCGCATGGGCTGATTATTAAAGAGGGGGCTAAGATGAGTAAATCAAAAGGTAATATAGTCAATCCGGATGATTACATTAAAGAATATGGTGTAGATACTTTAAGAACATATCTTATGTTCATTGGTCCATTTTCAGAAGGTGGGGATTTTAGGGACAGCAGCTTGCATGGAATCTACAGATTTTTACAAAGAGTCTGGATGTTACAGGAAAAGGTAGATTTACACCTCCAAGGCGTCCCCCTGGAGGCTCTGGAGGCTCAAAGCCTACGCATGATGCATAAGACCATTAAAAAAGTGGGGGAAGAAATTGAAAATATCAAATTTAACACTGCCATAGCTGCCTTGATGGAATGGCTGAATCATCTGTCAAAGAGAGAAAAGGTTTCAAAAGAGGAATATAACACATTTTTACTTTTGCTTGCTCCTTTTGCTCCCCATATCACAGAAGAATTATATCAGCAGATCAGTAAGTCAGCAGATCAGCAAGTCAGAAATATTACTGAAAAATGGTCTATTCATCAGCAGTCATTCCCTAAGTTTGACAAAATTTATTTAGAGGAGGAAGAGATGACAGTTGTGGTTCAGGTTAATGGTAAGGTACGGGATACAATTACGATACAAAAAGATATGTTTTCTGATGAAGAAAGAATAAAAAAAATGGCTTTTCAAAGTAATAAAATACAAAAATTTTTAGCCGGGAAAAAAATTGTGAAGACAATTTATATATCAGGTAAAGTAATCAACTTTGTATTATGAGAAATAATACTTTTTTAAAATTACGTTTGGAAAAGATCTGGTCAAGATATTTTTTAGACTTGCCAAAGGTAAAAATTGCCATTAAATTTGGACGTTTTGCCAGACTGCGGCTGGGCTCTATTAAATTCATCAAAAATAACCCTCAGACTGTTATTACCATTACCGCTATGTTTAAAAATAAAAAGATACCAATCAGCGTGATTGATCACACCATTGCCCATGAACTGGTACATTTTGCTCATGGATTTTCATCAAACAGAGTCAGGCTTTTTAAATATCCTCATGCTGGCGGGATAGTTAAAAAAGAGATGTTAAGGCGGGGGATGGGTAAATTAAATCAAGATTATCAAAGGTGGGTTAAATCTAGATAATAATGGAAAATTTAAAAGAAACATTAGAAAAATACAAAATCCCTTTAGCCCTGAGCTTAGTGGGCATAGTTTTAATTATGGGAGGAGTATTGGCCGGTTCTTTAAACCGCAGTCAAAAACAAAATTTCCCCCAAGAAAGCCTGGTCCAAAAAAAAGATATTTCTGTTGATGTTTCAGGAGCAGTCAAAAATGCGGGTGTTTATCAATTAAATAATGAATCAAGGGTGACAGATGCCATATCAGTTGCAGGGGGCTTTTTAGATCAGGCCAATAAAGAATTTATATCAAAGTATTTAAATCTAGCACAAAAACTATCAGATGGTAGCAAAATATATATACCATTTGAGGGTGAGTCTTTAGCTGGTCAGGGCCAAGCTGGATCAAGTGGGATCGTAGCAGGAACAGGTATTCAATCAAAAATTAACATTAATACTGCCACCCAAACTGAAATTGAATCATTACCTGGTATTGGCCCTGTCACTGCTGCCAAAATCATCTCTCAAAGGCCTTACAGACAAGTGGAGGAGCTAATTGAGAAGAAAATTGTGGGCCAAAGTGTTTTTGAAAAGATCAAAGACTCTGTCGTTGTTTATTAATGTATTTTATAAAAAGTTATGTTTTTAGTTATATTTTAGAGAAGCTGCCTTTGATCTTTAGCATTGTCTTATTCCTGCTGCTTTATGGGTTAAGAACAATTCAGGGAGGATGGGAAATTAAGATCGATATCTTAAAAAATGAGAGACAGGCAATTGATCAGCAAATAACCAATTTTCTACCTTCCCCTCAAGCAGAGCTTCTATCAGGGATTATACTGGGCAATAGAAAAGATTTGCCGGGCCAGTTACTTTTAAGTTTAAGAGATACTTCAACGTTACATCTGGTGGTGGTTTCAGGACAGAATTTATCAATCACAGCCGGATTTTTTCTTATTCTTTCCGGATTGATCGGCAGAAAAGTAGCCATCATAGCCTCTTTTGGAACAATAATTTTCTATACCATTTTAACCGGAGCCCAAATACCGGTTTTGCGAGCTGCTCTGATGGTTACTTTGAGCTTCCTGGCTGCTTTTTTGGGCAGGCAAAAGGATGGTTTATGGGTACTGATCGTCACAGGGGGTTTATTACTGCTTATTAGTCCCAAGTGGCTATTTGATATCTCTTTTCAGCTGTCTTTCCTGGCAACTTTTGGGGTAGTTGCAGTGGCGCCGATCATATTTTCTTTCCTTAAATTTATGCCTAAATTCATCAGCGGAGATTTGTCAGTGACAATTGGGGCTCAGCTGATGGTCATTCCGGTCATTGCAGGGTATTTTCATCAGATCTCGCTTGTTGGGATAATTGCCAACCTGTTGGTGTTATGGACTATTCCTTATATCATGATTATAGGCATATTATTTATTCTGCCGGCATTGCTTTGGACAGGGCTGGCTGAAGTTTTAGCCTTAATATTAAACATACTGCTAAATTATTTTATCTACATAGTGCAATTTTTCTCGTCTTTTCCCTTTGCCTGGGAATATGTGGGGGAGCAGGTTCCTCTGGTATGGATAGGGTATTATTTGATGTTAGGATCTTTGCTGGCTATCAGTAAAAAGTGGTATGATTAATACAGGAAGCGCGAAACTTATACTTATGCTAAAAAACAGAATTCTTAAGGATCTAAAAAAAGTTATTAAAGAATTGGGTTACCAACCAACTGATCCACTTTTAGCTATTACCAAAAATGCA
The DNA here is from genome assembly GCA_964360965.1 of uncultured Gammaproteobacteria bacterium. Lineage (GTDB taxonomy): Bacteria > Patescibacteriota > Microgenomatia > Daviesbacterales > UBA10151 > CAYHYM01. The sequence continues at coordinate 74,288 of CAYHYM010000002.1, read as the reverse complement.
AAATTTGGAGACTATAGTACGAATATCGCGCTGCAGCTGGCTAAGCAGTCATCAACTGTAAACTATCAGTCATCAGATGAGATTGCTAATAAAATTTTACAACAGTTAGGAAAACCCGATTACTTAGAAAAAGTAGAGGTAGCTGGTGGAGGATTTATTAATTTTTTTATAAAGGATGAACAGCTGATAAAAAATTCACAAGATCAAGATCTATTAGCGACATTACGAAAAGGTGACAAAATTTTGGTGGAGTATGGACATGTTAACCTTTTGAAAGAAATACATATAGGACATTTAAGAACTTTTATTTTAGGTGAAAGTCTTTGTAGGGTGTTTGACTCAGTAGGACATCAGGTCTTTAGAGCTAATTATCAGGGAGATATTGGTTTACATATTGCCAAGGCTATTTGGGGGATAAAAAAGCTTGGTTTACCCACAAAGGAGCTTAATTTAAAAGAAAAGGCTAAATTTTTAGGTCAGGCTTACACAGAAGGAAATACAGCTTATGATGAGGATGTTGAAGCTAAAAAAGATATAGATAAAATTAACTCTCAGCTTTACCAGAAAGATTCAGAGGTTAAAGAAGTTTATGAGCTTACAAGGTCTTGGAGTTTGGAATATTTTGAGCCCATCTATCAACTTTTAGGTGTAAAATATGATCGATGTTTTTTTGAAAGCGAAGTGTTTGATTCAGGTAAAAAGATAGTTTTAGAGAATATGGGTAAAGTATTTGAAGAAAATGATGGAGCTGTTATATTTCCTGGTGAAAAATACGGCCTGCATAATAGGGTATTTATTACATCAGCTGGACATTCTACATATGAAGGTAAAGAAATAGGTTTGGCTCAATTGGAATATGACAGCTTCAACTATGATAAATCAATTCATGTTGTAGGTTCAGAGCAGGAAGGGTATTTTAAAGTAGTAATCGAAGCGATTAATAGGATCTTTCCATATCTTAATGGTAAAAAGTATCACTTATCATATGGAGTTGTAGATCTTAAGGAGGGGAAGATGTCCTCAAGAACAGGAAATGTTATAACTGTGGATGATTTGTATCATGTAGTTTCAGAAAAAGTTAGAGAGATTATGAAAGCTAATAGGATACATGTGGATCAGGAAGTTGTAAAAGTTGTGGCTTTAGGAGCGATTAAGTTTTCCTATCTTAAATATTCTCCCAGACCTAATATGGTATTTGATATTGAGGAATCAGTTTCTTTAGAAGGAGATAGTGGTCCTTATGTACAATATACTTATGCCAGAATCCAATCTGTTTTGAAATTAACAAAAAAAGGGATGGAGTTTGGTGAAGTTAAGCTAGAAAAGCAGGAAAGACCAATATTAAGGCAACTGATATACTTTCAGGAGATTGTTGAAGATGTGGCAGAAAACTATCACCCAAATATCTTAGCAGAATATCTAGTTGAACTGTCCAGATTTTATAACCTTTTTTATCAGCAGTGCAGGATTATTGGATCTGAAAAAGAGGAGTTTAGGCTAAAATTATCTTGGGAAGTTGGTAAGGTTTTAAAAAAGGGGCTTTATCTTTTGGGGATAGAGGCTCCGGAAAGGATGTGATATGTTTAGAAGAAAGTATAGAAAACGATCTAGTTTTTTACCTTTTGTTATTTTTAGGATGTTGTTGAGTCTTACTATATTTATAGTGCTTATTTTAGGTGCTTATTCTGCCTACAAATATTTTTCCGGTTTTGATCCTTTAAAACTTGAGCCCAGGCTGGTGGTGATAAATCTGCTGGGTCAACTGGGCGGGATAAAAAAACCACAGAGTTTGGAAATACAAACCAATCAAGAAGTCACCCCGCCGCGCCGGCCGCGCCACGGGAGCGAGGGAAGGCGGGGCGAGCCA
>CAYHYM010000002.1:0-72411 GCA_964360965.1 uncultured Gammaproteobacteria bacterium | reverse complement strand
CAATCAAGAAGTCTCACAGCGCCCCCCACCCCCAAAAACTATCAAAGCAAAGCTGGTCTTTCAATTTATACTGGTTGCTGACTCGCACAATGATAACCAAAATCTTAAAAAAGCTTTAAGTTATGCCAAAGATGAGAATTTGAAATTTGTCATTGGTTTAGGCGATTATACAGATGTGGGGACAGAGGATGAACTGCAAAAGGCAAAAAAGGAATTTGACGGATCCGGAATACGTTATTTTTTAACAGCCGGCGACCATGATCTGTGGGATTCCAGGAATAGGGGAACTTTGCCCGCTGCCAATTTTATTAAAATATTTGGACCTCCATTTCAATCTTTTTCATATCAAAATGTCAGATTTTTAATTATTTATAACAGTGACAATTATCAGGGTTTAGACGTTCAGCAGCTGGCATGGTTAAAAGAGGAGATAGCAAGAATAAGACAGGAAAATCCCCAGCTGGTTTTGGCATTTGCCCATGAGCCTTTATATCATCCGTCTTCAGAAAGAATTATGGGTAAGGCGTCTGATAATTTAAAAAAACAAGCCCGTGATTTAACTATGATGTTAAAAGACGGGGGGGTAAAGGAGATTTTTGCCGGAGATGTGCATTATTTTACCGGATACAGCGAGCCAGAAAGCGGTATGTTGATGACTACTGTGGGAGCCCTGACTGCTGTTAGAAACACCCAAAATCCCAGATTTGTCAAAATAGGTATTTTTGAGGATGGCAGTTATCAGGTGGAGGATGTGGAAGTCAAATGATTCAGAAAACTTTAGTGTTAATTAAACCAGATGCTGTAAAACGCAACTTAATAGGTGAAATTATCAGCCGCTATGAAAAAGTTGGCTTGGAAGTGGTGGAATTAAAGAAGTTGATAGCCCCAACTGATATAGTTGAAAAACACTACCCAGGAGATGAAAGTTATCTTCGTTCAATAGGAGAAAAAAGTGTCCAGGCCGGGGATGATCAGGTGACAGATACTTTATCTCAAGGAAGAAAAGTGGTGGGATGGTTAAGAAATTTTATTACTTCCGGGCCAATTGTGTGCATGATTTTAGCAGGAGAAGAGGCAGTATCTTTAACTAGGAAAATCACAGGCTACACTGATCCTGCAACAGCTGAAAAAGGTACTATCAGAGGAGATTTAGGCGAAGATTCCATTCTTGTTGCTAACCGTGATGGCAGATCTGTTTATAACTTAATTCATGCCTCAGGAACTGAAGAAGAAGCCGCAAAAGAAATCAAGCTTTGGTTTGGAAAACTATGAATCAATACTTACACGAAGTCGCCATCACTGCCATTATTGTTAAGAGAGGCAAATATTTAATCATTCAACGCTCAAAGAACAAAAAAAGATTTCCCGGACGCTGGAGTGTGCCGGGAGGAAGACTGGAAAGTAGTGATTATACCAGCTTACCTAAAGATACTAAAGATTACTGGTACAATGTTTTGGAAAAAGCCTTGGGTAGGGAAGTTAAAGAAGAGACGGGTATTGAGATTGATAATATTCAATATCTGACCTCTCTTGCTACGGTTCATAGCGATGGATCCCCATCTTTGGTCATTTCCTGTCTGGCAGATTATGTGAAAGGTAAAATTAAGCTGCAAAAAGAGGAGACAGATGATTTTGCCTGGGTGTCTTTAAAAGAGGCCCAAAAATATGATCTGATTGATGGCATTTATGATGAGCTGAAGATGGCAGGGGAAAAAATAAAAGACAAAAAAGTAGTCTGGAAAAGGTTTTAGTCAAACAGGAGCGAATGATCTTAAACCCTTCGATACTTCGACCCTTCGGCCTCGCTCAGGGCGGGCTTTGCTCAGGACTCAGGGCGAGCTGCTCCTTTTGTCAGATTCTATCCTAAAACACTGGAAACCAAAAGACTTTGATCCACAAATCTTAATTTTTAATAATAGAAATTACCCACAAAATTATGTTTTTTAAGGCTAAATTTGACTTTGACAAATGGGGCGGAATGTGATAGGATACATTTATCACGATGACTGGACTAGCCTAAGGTTTCGACCGACCGCGAATGCCAGTCTTTTTTGTTCTAATTCTTATGAAATTTAATGAACAAACAGGCGAACAAGTACCGGATTATAAGCAAAGCTTGATTCCTTCACAAGATTCAGAAATTAAGCAAAGCTTGATTCTTCGAAGACTCGGAATTAGAACCAGGTTAGAATTCCACAGAATTTTAGGTAAGTTATTGGGATTTTAACCAGCAAAAAAGTCCGCTTACACAACCCATAGTTTGACTTCAGGATAAATCAGGTGTATAATGCTCTAATAATTTATGGCTAGTAATGAATTTCAGCAATATTTTGGTAACTTTAGTGCCGATCAGGTCACGGAAGTGGCTGGTAGATGGTTTAATGCACCTATTTATGTTGAACTTCCAGAGGAAGAAAACCAAAAATTTAAAGCCCTCACTGAACTTACTGGAGATGTAAAATTATTTGTTGAACAAACTACCAATAACGCAAATGAATTAGTTAAAGCAGAAAGACAATTTGAGGCTTTAGACTTAGTAGACCTACGACTAAAAGAAGCTGAGAAAGTGTTTGAGGACGACGATTTACTTACAGCCAGAAGGTATGCTCTCTACAGACGAGGCTACGTACAAGAGCATTTAGCAACATTTGGTTCTTATTCCAAACTGCCTCTTGGTGACCCAATGAGAACTGTTTGTTTCCTATCTGCAGCTAGAGATTACATGTTATCTGATCTAGAGTTAGGTTGTGTGACTGATTATGGATTAAGAGTTTCTGAATGCTTTGGAGGTGCCAGAAATGGAGAGACACAGATGGCAGCATTGGATAAATGCTTCGGTGGTTTAAGTGTGACTTTAGTACACAGCAAAAGTCCTGATATGATAATTGTTAAAGATTTAGAAAGAAGAGCTACTGAAACTATTGAAATAGGAGAAGTTCCAGGTGGTGGGAATGCCAGAATTATTAGTGGTGAATATCCTGACCCTAAACTTAATTAAAAGGAGTATTTAAAATGCCAGAAAGAGCAAGAGTATTTGTTGCAGAAGATAATAAGGATTGGCAAGAAAACATAAGGCGCATACTAGAATCTGCAGGTCATAGTGTAGTTTTAAAGGCAGAAACTTTTGATGATGCAGTCAAAGCTATAGAACAATTCGAGGAATTAGGGGTACAAGTAGCTACGATTGATGGTAATTTAGACCCTAACGATACAAGTGGTTATGATGGACGTGCTTTAGTAGCAGCTATTGGTCGTCATTCACCCAATGTTAAAACTGTTGGAATGTCAGGATTAGAGATGCAAGGGGTAACTATTGATTTAGGAAAAAGAGGTATTGCTAAGCTTGGCGAAGTGGTAACTAATTTATAAAATAATAGCTTTGGTATAATTCCCTCATGGATGAGGAGCTGGATTTTTCGAAATTAAAGTATGTCCTCTATGCTCGTAAATCTACAGATGATCCTCAAAGGTAAGTAAGGTCCATAGGTGATCAGATATTTGAATGTAAACAACATACTAGTCGGGGACGGGAGAATTGAACTCCCTGCCTCTCGGACCCGAACCGAGCGGTCTACCGATGACCTAGTCCCCGTGATAAGATATAAGTAACTTAAGTATCTTAGGTAACTTAAGTAAATATGCTACCAAAGCACAAGTACCTCCTGACCTATCGTTATAGCGAAATTATACATGATTTAACTGTAATTTTTATTAAGAAGTATATCTTAGGTAACTTAAGTGTCTTAAGTAACTTAAAAGACAGCAAGCCAGATTACAGGACTGCTGATCAGATGAATCAATCTGCCAGGTCCGGAAAGCAAAATATAGTAGAAGCGGTAGGATTTGGTAGAACCTCTAAAAAAGGGGAGATTAGACTTTTAGGTGTAGCTGAATCCTCTTTGGAAGAGTTAATTAAAGATTATGAAGATTTTTTAAGACAAAGAGATTTAAAAATCTGGCCCAAGGATGATCCTAAGGTGAAGGAATTTAGGCAGCTTGCTTATCGCTTAAGTGACTTAGGTAACTTAAGTAACTTAGGTGAATTTAAAGAAAAGCCCAAGTTGCCAGATGATCCAGAGGAAGCTGCTAATTTTCTCTTAACTTTATGTCATTTAGCAACCTATTTGTTAAATAAGCAAATTAACAAAGCAGAAGAAACTTTTATTAAGGAGGGTGGATATTCTGAAAACTTGTTTCAAAAGAGACTACGCGTTAAACTTAGGTAACTTAAGTATCTTAACTAACTTAAGTAAACCTTGGCCCTGTAGCTCAGCAGACAGAGCAGCCGCGTCCTAAGCGGTTGGTCGGGGGTGCAATTCCCTCCAGGGCCGCAAAATTCCACTGGATAAGATAATTAAGTTATGTTAGGATATCTTAAGAATATTATGTCAAAACGTTTTTTATTCACCATTTTGACACTGGTTATTATTGTGGCAGCCTCAGGATTGGCTATTTTTTTGGCCAAAGGATATACTTTTTCTCCTAAAGAAAAAAGAATCGTCGGCACCGGAATTATCACTATCAAATCTTCTCCTGATGCAGCCTCTGTCTTTATTGACGGACATTTAACCACAGCCACCAATGCCACCATCCCTGGTTTATCTCCTAAAACTTATCAGGTGAGAGTGGTAAAAGAGGGTTTCATCCCCTGGGAAAGATCAGTTGAGGTTAAAGAGGGACTGGTGAGCGATTTGAAATTGATTCTTTTCCCGGCCCAGCCCACCATTTACCCCTTAACCTTCAGCGGAGTAAAAAACCCGATACTTTCTCCTGATGGAGAAAAATTGGCATATGTAGTTCCCCTAAGTTCTACTCAAGCAATAGGTAACAAAAAAGCGGGAGTTTGGGTTTGGACTATGGTCTCTGATCGCCCCATTGCTTTTGCCCGTTCCTCAGAGCCGCATCAGATTGCTCAAAGTTTGAGTATTGATTATACCAACGCTTTTTTAGATTTTTCTCCTGATTCAAAACAGATTATGGCAAAAGTAGGTAGCAACCATTATATTTTAGATGAAAATAGGCTCAACCAGGATCCCAGGGATATTACCCCTGTACTGACGTCCACTTTAAAATCCTGGGCAGATGATAAGAATGCTCAAAACCAGGCCAGGGTATTAAATATCAAGGATTTTGCGGCCAAACACCTTGCTTCAAATTCAGCGGTTTTGAAATGGGCCCCTGATGAGACTAAATTTATCTATAGAAAAAATGCTCTTACCGACAAAGAAAAAGAGGGTGAAGTTTTAATTTCTAACTTTAAAGTTTACGACCTGGAGGATAATAAACAATATGATGTACCTTCAGCCAAGCTTCATTTTTGGCTGCCTGATTCAAGGCATATTGTGCTGGTGGAGAGTGATCAAGTTTCAATTATTGATTTTGACAGCAGCAATAAGGCAGTTTTATTCGCCGGTAAATTTGATGATAATTATGTCTATGTTTGGCCGGATTCTTCCAGGCTGATCCTGGTTAGCTCTTTTCCCACACCAACTGCTTCTTCCCCCAACCTGTATGGGATAAACCTTAAGTGAACTCTTTTGATCCATTTAGTATATCTTGTGACTAATTTCTTTGATTGCTAAAATTGGCGTAATGTTTGGTCTTAGTAAACGAGTAGGTATAGATTTAGGAACTGCCAACTCCTTAGTTTATCTGGCGGGTGAGGGAATTGTGCTTAATGAGCCAACTGTGGTGGCCATCTCCACGCTGGATAGAAGTGTTTTGGCAGTAGGCAATGAGGCCAAAGAAATGTTAGGCAGGACCCCGGGGAATATTATTGCCTCCCGTCCAATGAGAGACGGGGTAATTGCCGATTATGTTATCACTCAAGGTCTTATTGCCTATTTTTTAGACAAGGCCTGCGGCCGCAGCAGATTATTTAAACCGGAGGTGATGGTTTGCGCGCCGGCCGGTGTCACCTCTGTTGAAAAGCGGGCCATTTTGGATGCTACCTTATCAGCTGGCGCCAAAACTGCTTTTTTAATAGATGAACCTTTGGCCGCAGCAATTGGGGCCAAAATCCCCATTGCCAATCCGTCCGGCAATATGATTGTTGATATTGGAGGAGGGACTACTGAGGCTGCAGTGATTTGTCTGGGAGGAGTGGTAGTTCATAACTCGGTTAGAGTTGGGGGTAATAAAATTGATGAAGCGATCCAATCCTATGTTCGGAAAAAATATAACTTAATCATTGGAGACCAGATGGCTGAAAATATCAAAATCAGCATTGGGTCAGCCACAGCGCTGCCTTCAAATGAAAAAAAAGATATGGAAATAAGAGGAAGGGATGCTTTTACAGGACTGCCCAAAAGCTTAAAGTTATCATCGGATGAAGTGACTGAGGCAATTTCCGATATACTGCAAAAAATTTTAGGGGCTGTTAAAGGGGTTTTGGAACAAGTGCCTCCTGAGCTGGCCTCAGATATTATTGATAAGGGGATTGTGATGAGTGGTGGAACATCACTACTGAAGAATCTGGACAAATTTTTGACCCAAATGTTGGGAGTTCCGGCAGCTGCCGTAGAAAACCCGCTTCTTTGTGTAGCCTTGGGTACTGGCATGGCTTTGGAAAATTTGGATTTATACAAACGTTCGGTCAGTAAAAGATGAAAGAGAGACCTAGATAACATGATAATTGGTTTTGATGGCTCCAGGGCATTTGATAAAAAAAAGACCGGGACAGAAAATTATTCTTATCAACTGCTTAAAGCTTTGGCAAAAATTGATGACAAAAATACTTATATAGTTTATATCAGACCGAATTCGCAAGCTCGGAATGACAATAATGGATGGCCAAAGAATTTCAAGTTTGTGACAATTAAATGGTCAAGGCTTTGGACACAAGGGGGACTGGCTGTACAGACCTTTAAAGATGATCTTAATGTGCTGTATGTGCCTGCGCATACGCTGCCTTTAATCAGAACACCAGGGATAAAGACGGTGGTGACTGTCCATGATTTGGGGTCAGAGTTTCTTCCTTCCATGCACCAGTTAAAACAAAAACTATATCTTTCCATCATGCAAAGATATCAGTTAAGAGGGGCAAGCAAGATTATTGCCGTGTCAAAAGCTACTAAAAGGGATCTGGTGGAAAGAATAGGAATAGAAGAGGATAAAATCAGAGTGGTATATGAGGGGTATGATAAGGAGTTGTTTAGATCAGTAAAAGAAGAAATACTTAGAAATACATTGAAATACTTTGATATAGAGGAGGGAAAGTACTTTCTATTTGTGGGGACTGTACAGCCCAGGAAGAATCTGGAGAGGATAATTAAGGCTTTTTCAATAGTCGCTCGTGACTTCGCCGCTTCTAAACTTGTAATTGCTGGTTCCAAAGGTTGGATGAGTGATGAGGTTTATCAGCTTCCTAAGAAGCTAGGTATAGAAGATAAGGTTAAATTCCTGGGTTATGTAGCTGATAAAGATTTACCGGCCCTATACTCCGGAGCCAAAGCTCTGCTCTTTCCCTCTCTTTTTGAAGGGTTTGGATTACCTATTTTGGAGGCTCAGGCTTGCGGATGTCCAGTGATCACATCGGATGTGTCAAGTATGCCGGAGGTGGCTGGCTACGTTCGTGTAAACCGAAACGTAGCTGGCAAGGCTGCCATTTTGGTGAATCCATATTCCATTGATGATATAGTGAGGGGGATGGAAAAAGTGCAAAGTGCAAAGTGGAGAGTGCAAAGTGTAAAAGCAGGTTTTGAAAACATCAAAAGGTTTTCCTGGGAAAAATGTGCAAAGGAAACACTAAAGGTGTTATTGTCATCCTGAACGAACAGAAAGTATTTTTTATGAAAATAGATATTTTGGGAGTTAAAATTGATGATGTCACAATGGATGAGGCTTTAAAGAAAGTTTACAATTGGTTAGCCTTGCAAGGCCTGGCCTTGCAAGAGGAAAAGCATTTTATTGTGACTCCTAATCCTGAATTTATAGTCGATGCTCAAAATAATCCTGGTTTTAAAAAGATCTTAAACAGCGCAGATTTATCTATTCCAGATGGTATGGGTCTAAAATTATCAGGTAAGATCAAAAATACCACTCCCGGAGTAGATTTGATGGAAAAATTGGTGGAAATGTCAGCCAAAAGAGGGTTTTCAGTTGCTTTTTTGGGAGGAAGAAACCAAACTGCAGAAAAAACTGCAGAGTGCTTAAAAATAAAATATCCTAAACTTAAGGTGACATTTGCGGAAAGTGGTGGAGAGGTAGATAGAGAAGGCAGGTTGCCCCCTCGCAACTTTCCTCCCACTGATATCCTATTTGTGGCTTTTGGTCATCCTAAACAGGAATACTGGATTGCTCAAAATTTGCCTCACATTCCGGTAAAAGTGGCCATGGGTGTGGGCGGATCATTGGACTATCTTTCAGGAATAGTTCCCAGAGCCACTTACTTTTTAAGGTCTTTGGGCCTGGAATGGTTATTTAGACTTACTAATCAGCCCTGGAGGATTAAAAGGCAGCTTAAACTTTTTAAATATCTTTTTCTTTTATTGACTAAAAGATAAGTATACTGGTAAGCTAAGATGATGTTAAATAAAGTTATCATTACCAAAACCAGTAAAGATATCAAAGATGTTTTGATAAGCCCATCAAAAACAATAAAGGAAATTTATTTTGTGATTACCGGAAAGGGGTATAATATCACAGTTTTAATGTCCGGCCTTTTGGGCCAGGAATATTATAAAACTCATGGGCATTTTCATAAATCCATGTCAGCTGAAATTTATCAGTGCCTTTTTGGTCAAGGTATACTGCTGATGCAAAGAAATGATGAGCAAGGTGAGGCAAAAGAGTTTAAAGTAGTCACATTGGTGGTAGGTAAAACAGTGGTGGTACCTTCCGGATTTGGTCATGCTGTTGTTAATACCGGTAAAAACTTTTTAGTGGTGCTTGATAATTCTTCATCAGATCCCATTGACCATGATTATAAGACAGTAGAAGAAAAGTCAGGCTTTGCTTATTATATAGTTGAAAAAAGGGGTGAGATTGTTTTTGAACCAAATCCAACCTACAGGGTCCATGCTCAAATAACTACTGAGTAATTATTTTGCCTTTGTGACAACATATTCATGACCAGTTAGCAGGCTAATAAGATGATTGCTGAGTTTCACTTGTTGATGATTTCTGGGTTATTCCCAGCAGCCAAAGTACGGCTTCCTTCTTATATCTTCTATCTCCTCTGGAATTAATTCTAATGGCAGGCAGTTTGCCTCTTTTACCCCATCTTTTAATGGTTAAAGGAGAGACTCTTAAAATTTCAGCCACTTCTCTAACTGTTAAAAGATCAGGTAAATTGTCAAGTGATAACTTGTCTGCCATTCTGTCTCATTGTATATCATAAGAAAACAATGGGTGTCAATCCCTCAATTTCATTCACTGTAATTCCACCCTTCGACCCATTCGATTAGCACTCAGGGTCATACTGAGGGAACTCGAAGTACGACTATGCTCAGGGTTTCGTTGCATTACTGCAACTCAACTGTTCCTCCAGCTGCTGTTAATTTAGTTTTTGCTTCTTCAGCAGTAGCTTTGTTTACAGATTCCAAAACAGGTTTTGGAGCTGCTTCTACCAAATCTTTAGCTTCTTTTAATCCTAATGTTTGAACCAATTCTCTTACAGCTTTAATAACTGCAATTTTATTTGCTCCTGCTTGAGTTAAAACAACATTGAAAGTTGTTTTTTCTTCCATCGGCTCGCCGGAGCCTTGTGCGGAGGCGGCCTGTCCTGCTGCAACAGCAACCGAAGCTTGCGCTGAAACACCAAATCTATCTTCGAGTGCATGAACCAAATCAGCCAGTTCCAAAACAGAAAGTTTTTCAATTTGTTCTATAATTCCTTTTAAGGAATTACTCAGCGGAGCGCTAATTTTTTCCAATTTTTGTGTATCGTTTGCCATAGTAAATTTTATTCACCACCTTTCTGTAATTTAATTTGATTTAATGCATATACCAGATTTCTTAAATTACCATTTAGGACTCCAACTATCCCCTGAAGGGGAGCAAATAATACACTTACGGTTTGTCCTCTGAGTTCATCTTTTCCTGGAAGCTGTGAAAGTGAAATTACTCTATATTCATCAAGTGCCTCAAATCGTGCCTCCAAGGCGTCCCCCTGGAGCCTCAAAAATCCGGCTTTTACCTTACCAAGGCCTGCATCTTTTAAGATTTTGGCCAAAGTTTTAATAGGGGAGATTTCATCGCCGTAAGCAAAAAGGGTGGCTGTGGGACCATCAAAGATCGCCAGGGATCCCTCCTCGCTGTCACCCATCGCTGCTAAAGCTCTTTTAAGAAGAGTATTTTTGGTAATTGTAAACTCTGCGTTAAGGTCATACAGTTTACTTCGCAGATCAGATAACTGCTTCATGGTTAAGCCTTTATAATCTGCAAAAACCACAGCCTTGGCCCGGTCAAGCTTTTGCTTTAAATCAGTAATTGTTTGCTTTTTTTGTAATCTTGTTTTAGCCATTAAAAAACTCCTTCTACCGAGGAGTTTTTGCCTCAGTAAGTCTTATGGTCAAAATTTTAACCTGCCTACTATCTTAAGCTGTTATAATTTTACCTTAGTTGTTATAATTTGTCAATTGATCCTGATTTAGTGGCGGGGGTGGGTGAAATCCACACTCCGGACAGTCCTGTTTTGCCAAAATTTTTAACAATCAGCCCCAAATCAAAGCTGTTTATTCTTTGATCCTTATTAAAATCAATATTTTCATTCCAATTTGAGGATGATGGTATTGCGCCAAAAGCTGCCTTGGCAATGGAGTAATCAGCCGAATTTATGGTGTTATCCTCATTTAAATCACCTGTTAAAATGGTCAAAGGAGCTCCGCTGTTTAAATTGGTAATTGATGGTGACATGATAAAAGCGGAAGAGGTGGCAATTTGAACTGTAGGTTTGATATAGGCTGAGTAAGTAGTGCCAGCTGAGAGTCCTGCCAAAGACAAACCTTCAAAAAATCCAGATGAGGGCAAGTCTATAGTAAACTGCAGCAGATATTTGGGCCCGCCAGATGAGAAAGATGTCCCTTCGGCAATGCCAATAAAAACTTTGCCGGCATATTTGTCTTTGGGTCTTCCTTCCAAAATAAGCTTTAAGTTCATGGTAGGCCCAAAAGATACAGCCACTGTGGGCGAAGGCGAAGGAGTGGAAGCTGGAGTGGTTGTTTTTTTGGCAGATTTGGTGGCAGATTTTTCTTTTTCCTCATCAGGTGAAGAAATAATGACATGATCTGCTTCTGCGGCTTTGCTTTTATAAGTTTGACGGGAAGATGCCAGATACGAGCCAATTGGTATTGAAATAAGAATAAAGATATAGATGGCCAGAATAATTTTTTGTTTTAAAGTAGTAAACATAATTTTATTATACAAAGTTTATCTTTTTGAAGTATAGTTAATTATATGCTAGCACTTAATACAGCGATAGGATTGGCGCTGATTTTTTTATGGCTGCAATTTGTAGATGTTGGACAAATTTTTTTAACTCTTTCCCAAACTAACCTGTCCTATCTTATTTTAGTGTTTATTTTTCTATTTTTTTCCATTTTTATTAGAAGTTTAAGATTTAAAATTTTTCTTTCCAAGATTAAAAGGATTAAATTTTCTGATTTGCTTTTCTTAAACGGGGTAGCCATGCTTTTTAATTTTTATATTCCCATCAGAGCAGGGGAAATAGCCAAGGGAATTTATTTAAATACCCAATATGGCTTGCCGCTTTCAAAATCACTGGTATGGGTATTTTTGGACCGTTTTTTGGATTTTCTGGTGGTTTTACTTTTATCAGGTGTACTTTTGCTGATAATTCCCACCTCTCTTAGTATAAATTTTATAACAATTATAATTATTATACTATCTTTAGCCTTGCTTGTAACTTATTTAGCCATTTTTAATAAAGATTTTGCTCAAAAATTAGTTAAATTTTTGATTAATCTATTAATATTTAAGAATATTAAGATATATTTTGAGAGGTTTAGTAGTTTTATTTTAGATTCTTTTACTATTTTAAATAGGAAGCCAATAGATTTATTTTCGCTCCTTTTTTTAACTATACTGGCATACGCCACAGATGCAGCCATCTGGTATTTTACTTTTTTGGCCATTTCATACCCCCAGCCTTTTATTAATATGTATTTGGGACAACTTCTGTCTGCTTTAACTTACCTTATTCCGGCAGCACCGGGCTATGTGGGATCTGCTGAAGCATCAGGCTTGCTGATTTTTTCCGGAGTTTTTGGACTTGAACCCAACCTTGCCTCTGCCATGGTGGTGCTGTTTCATATTTTAACTGCTGTCTTTATCCTAATTTTTGGCATCATTTCTGTTTACTTTTTAAAGATTGATCTGAGAATGATCCTAAAAAAAGCTTTACACAGAAGCTAAATCCACCTTAACAGATGGTCCCATGGTGGGGGATAAAGATACCTTTTTAACTCTGGTTTTGCCCAAAGTAGAAAGCAGAATTTTAACATTGGCCTCAAGTTCCTCATTTGGTTGGTCTAATTTCCCCAGAGCCAGATGGATAATGGGGGTCTTAGGTTCTGTTTTATACTCTGTTTTTCCGGTTTGGAAGGACTCTACAGTTTTCTTAATGTCATCAGTTATTGTGCCATTTTTGGGGCTGGGCATTAAACCCCTAGGTCCTAAAATTTTGGCTACTTTGGCAAGTTTAGGCATCCATTCGGGAGTAGTTATTATCAAATCAATATCCACCTTACCCTGGGAAATGGATTCTATGGTTGAATCATCACCAAAACTTACTCCTTCATATTCCTCGGGCGAGGGCAGAGGGCCAAAAGCTAAAATGCTAAGTTTCTTGCCGGACGCATAGGGTAAGGAGACGTAACCAGCGATCCCCGTTTGTGCGGTATTTATATGAGCTTCTAAGGTCCCATTAAATTTAGCATAGGACAATTTTTTAACCATGTCAACTGCTTCCGGAATAGGATAAGTTTTGGATCTGTCCAGATCTTTGACCAGTTCCTGGTATTTTTTAGATCTGGGTTTGGCTTTGCCAGTCTTTTGGGCTTTTTTAGTCTTGTCATTAACTTCACCCATTGCTTTGGCTGACTCAGACTTTGCCGGCTTACCATTCTTTTGCTGTACATCTTTTATTCCCAGTTCTGTTTTTAATTTTTCCACCAACTCATCTTGTCTACCAACCGCAGCAGAATCATCTATTATTTTAATTTTAGTTTTACCCATGGTTCGACTCACTTCGTCCTTCGACTAACTCAGGACGAAGGGTTCTCCTTTCATTTACTGTACTTTAACCCCCATTGATCTGGCTGTTCCCTCCACAATTTTTGTGGCAGCCTCAAGATTTCTAGTATTTAAATCCGGCATTTTGGAGCGGGCAATTTGCTCAACTTGAGTATGAGTTATACTCCCCACAGGTTCTTTTAAAGCTTTTCCGGATCCTTTTTCCAAACTCAGGGCTTTTTTGATCATTTCAGCCACAGGTGGCTGTTTGGTGATAAAGGAAAAAGTCCGATCCTCATAAACTGTGATTACTACAGGCAAGATATTGCCCTGTTTTTCTGCAGTTCTTTCATTAAAAGCTTTGACAAACTCCATGATGGGCAAACCATGCTGGCCCAAAGCCGGTCCCACAGGCGGGGCAGCAGTGGCTAGTCCTGCCGGAATGTTTAATTTAATATAAGTTTTAACTTTCTTAGCCATGGTTCGACTCGCTTCGCTCGCTCACCACTATAGTGGTGTCATATCTTTTGAACCTGTAGGAAATCAAGTTCTACCGGTGTCTCGCGTCCGAATATGGACACTAATACCTTCACCTTGCCTCTTTCCTCATCCACGTTATCCACTTTACCAATAAAATCTGCAAAAGGCCCGTCAACTATTTTAACAGTATCAGAGATTTCAAATACCTGTTTGAAGATGGGTGTTTCTGCTTTGGTAAACTGAATGATGGTTTTAACCTCATCATCGGAGATGGGAGTAGGTTTTGAACCCATACCCACAAAACCGGTTACTCCTGGTGTGGTTCTGACAGCCAGCCAGGAAGCCTCATCCATTACCATTTTTACCAAAATATATCCCGGAAAAATTTTTTCAGCCACAGTTACTTTTTTACCTGATTTAATTTCAATTTTGTTCTGAATAGGCACCAAAATTTCCAAAATTTTGTTTTCCAGACGTTCTGATTCTATTCTTTGTTTCAGCTGGGCTGACACTTTATTTTCATGCCCGGAATAGGTATGGACCACATACCAACGGGCGCCTGGAACATCGGTTTTGCCTGTTTGTTTATCTTCCATAGTTTTCTATTAAAAAGGTAGTCAGTAAAGTCAATATATAGTCTAACCCTCCCAAGGCCACCCCAACAACCACAGTCACCAAAATAACCAAAACAGTGTAGCGGATAGTTTGCTCCCTGGTGGGCCAGGCTACCTTATTTAACTCTTCTTTCGCTTCATTCAAAAAGCTGATCACTTTATTCATAGTATAAAAAATCCTCCAATTTTGGAGGAACTTTGTCAAGTATAACAGGTAGACATATGATAATCAATATCTTCTTAAATGATATAATGGCCAAGCTATGAAACATCTGGCTATTTTTAAAAATGATGTGGGGGAGTTAATTTTATCCGGTAAAAAAACTATTGAAAGCAGGTTTTCTAAAAGGCGCGATCCACCTTTTGGCCAGATATCAGCAGGGGATTTGGTTTATATAAAGCCTTCTGGAAAAGATCCAATCGGTCAATTTAGAGTAAAAAAAGTGATCTTTTATGATGGGTTAGAGGTTGGGGATATCGGGGAGGTCAGGGAAAAGTATGGAAGTAAGTTAGCTGTTGATGAAAGTTACTGGAAAGGTAAAGAAACTGCCAAATATGGCACTTTAATTTTTATAGGGGAAGTTGATCCTTTTATTACCTCACCCCTCAAACTTTCAAAAAAAGACCTAAGAGGCTGGGTGGCGCTGGGTGAGTAGGGAGGCCAGGCCTTGCGTGCGTAACCAGCTAATTTGTACTGTCAAACGTCCTAGCCGAGTTTGACTCGGCAGAGGAGGTGGCAAACGTTGAGAAGGCATCAGAATAGTGAAAGTTATCACCATCTTTTCTAATCCTGACTAAAGATTTGGGAATATTTCTGGAAAGGGTCAGATCTTGTCTTCCGTCAATTTGCGCCTCAACAATCCCTGCCGGACGGACAAATCCTAAAAAGGGATGATTTGCCAAAAGCTGCTTCATAATCCTATTCCAAATAGGAGCGGCACCGGTTACACCTGAGGTTAAAGTAGGGTTCATGGGGGAGTTGTCATTATTGCCCACCCACACCCCCACCACAAAGGAAGGGGTATAGCCAAAGGTCCAGTTATCCCTTTTATTATCAGAGGTGCCGGTTTTTACAGCCACCTGATGGTCTGCGATAAAAAGCTGTGAATTTGCCCCAAAAGCAGGGGTTCTGGCTTTGTTATCAGATAAGATGTGAGTTACAAGATAGGCAATTTCAGGCTGGAGCGCTTGGATACTCTGGTTGGAGTATTCTTCCAGGACATTTCCATTTGAGTCTGTCACCTTAAGAATTGGTGTGGGCCGATTAAATCGGCCCATCTGGGAAAATGTGCCATAAAGCGCCATCATGTCAATCATTTTAACCTCTCCACCACCCAGAGTCAGTGATAGACCAAACCTTTGTGGTCCGCCAGTTGGCGGATCAAAAGTGGTGATCCCCAAACTTTTGGCAGTTGCAATCATACGGGGAATTCCCACTGTGGAGAGCATCTTTACAGCAGGCACATTATAAGATGAACCTAAGGCTACCCGTATTGATACAGGCCCATGAAATATACCATCATAATTTAGGGGAGAGTAAGGTTTGCTGCCTGGTTGAATAAAGTTAACCGGAGCATCTAAAATGGTGTTGCCCGGGGAGTATCCTGCCTCAAAAGCCGCTGCATAGGTTGCTGGTTTGATGGATGAGCCTGGTTGGCGCAGGGCTGTTGTCACATTGAAATTACCAAAGCTTTCCTGATAGTAATCTTTACTTCCCACCATAGCCAGAATCTGTCCGGATTTTGGGTCAGTTACAAGAATTGCTCCATTTTGCACATTAAGTTCTGTTAATTTTTCCACTTCTTCTTTGACAATTTTTTCCAAATTTTGCTGAAGGTTTAAATCCAGGGTGGTGGTAATTTTTAACCCACCCTGGGAAACCACTCTGGGACCGAATTTTTGAGAGAGCAAATCTTTAACATACATCACAAAGTGCGGGGCCAGAATACTGTTTTTTTGGGGCAGTAAGTTTAAAGGTTTATCTGTAGCTTCATGAGCTTGTAGTTTGTCAATAAATCCTGCCTCCACCATTTTGCTCAAGACCTCTTTTTGGCGGGTTTTGGCCACCTGGAAAGATGCGGTAAAAGGTGAAAATTGGGTGGGTGAGGCCGGCAGCCCTGCCAGATAGGCTGATTCAGCCAAATTTAGATCGCGGGTGGTTTTCCCAAAATAAGTTTGCGAGGCAGCCTCTACTCCCCAGGCGGTTCCCCCGAATGGCGCTTCATTAAAATACATCTTAAGAATCTGGTCTTTAGAATAAATTCTCTCTGCCCAAAATGCCAAAAAAATTTCCTTTATTTTTCGCTGGTATGTTTGTTCGGTTGTTAATAGAGTGTTTTTGATCAGTTGCTGGGTAATGGTGGAGGCGCCTTGCAGGTTTTTTTGGGTGATGTTGTGATAAATAGCCCGGATGATGGCTGATGAATCTACGCCTAGATGCTGATAAAAATTTTTATCTTCTATGGCAATAGTGGCATGTATCAGATATTTTGGCAAATCTTCAAATTTAATCAGGCTTCTGTTTCTGTCCTCATAAAGCCTGTATAAAAGCTGTCCCTTTCTGTCATAAATTTCAGTTGTTAAGGGTTGGGTGGGGGAGGTAAGACGATCAGGGTTTGGCAACTGATAAGCAGCCATAAAAACAAAATTGGTATAGAGAAAAAAAATTAATGCCAAAACCGCTATAGAGGTAATGATCTTAATTTTTTGGGGAATTTTATTCCATAATTTGGGTGGACGGCCACGACCACGATGCCAGCGGAACGCTTCGGCCGGCAACCTCACTCTCTTGCTTGCTAACGCAAGCGTCCTGCTAATTAGCCAAAAAGGCAACTCACCTATTTTAATCAAGATAAATTGGGACAAAAGAAGGACAAGGGATAGGGGGCGGAGCAAGAACTTGTTCATTTTTACCTGCAGGCATTCTACTCTCTCTTTGAGGGCATTTTATAAATTGAATTGAATTTATGCAAGAGGGAATTTAGCAGAAGATGAGATACACCTCAGGGACAGCTCTTTTTAAAATAGTGTTTTGGCATATTCCAGATATTCTGGATGATTTTTTGAGGACATATAATACCACCACTCAACCCCCCATAAAATAGTGGTATCAAAACCAGTTCTTCTGGCAAACTCTACATTATTTTTAAAATTATCTAAGTCAAAAATCTCAATTTGATCCTCAACTGGTATTTTAGCGGGTTCTTGAGGAAGCCAAGGTTCAGTTTGAAGCTCCACAATAATGGTTTTTTGAATTCCCTGGGCAAATATTTTGGTAATTAAGCTAGATTTAAAATTATAAAAGGCAGGAGGTAGCGGCCAGTAAAAATAGCCCAGGATGGGATTATAAGTTTCACGATAAAGGGTAGTACCAAAAATATCAGCTAGCTGCATAGGTGTTCTCCAAAATCTTAGCTCTCCAGAATCAGTTAGAATAATAGGTTTTCGAGGATCTAATTTTTTAACAAATTGCACCTCTTGTTTTAAATAATCTCTATCATGAGGATCACAAGCATGTCCATAGTTAAGCAAAGGTTCATTTTCTACCTGATAAGCCCATAAACTGGAGTTATTTTGATATCTGGTGATAACTTTCTCTATAAACTCTAGATTTTTTTGACGACGTTCACCTAAAGATAGCTCCTTGGCCCACCCTGGAATTCTACACTCTGGCCAGCGAGACTGTTTAATGCCCACTATCAATAAAACTTTAACATTATTTTTACTGGCCAGATCAAACATGTAATCTAAATCTTGGAAATTAAACTGGGTTGGAGCAGGTTGGATGATATCCCAGTAGCTATTTAATCTGATATTTTTAACTTTTAAATCTTGGATTAAACTTAAATAGGTGGTTTTCCAATCTTGTCCTAAATCCTGAGCATAATAAGGAGAAAAAGTGACTCCAAATTGAACACTGGATGAGACAGGATAAATTTTTTCATAATAAATATTACCCATAACTAAAACAGTAAAAAGTCCAACTATTCCCAAGGCTACGATGATAATTAAATGTTTTGTATGGTTAATCTTTTTGTATACTTTCTTCATGTTATGTTGCCAGTAGGTAAAGACCAAGACTTAAAAATAATACTCCTATAATTTTTTGAATGACCACAGATTTGGTTAATCTCTCATCGAAAAGATGAGGATGCTTTTTATATAAACTCAAAGCTACTGTTAGAATAACCAGATATTGAACTCCAAACAGGGAATTAACTAAAGCTGGATTTTCTAGGGAGATAGCAAAGGTCAGAAGGAGTCCTCCTACAGCTCCCATTAACTGCCCCCCTAATAAAAGCATAGAGGTTTTATTAGCAAAGTGGTGTTTAGTTAACCTTGAAGCAAATATCTGGATTCTAAAATGAGAGGAAAAAAGAAGTGGCAGCACTAACAAACCTCCAGCTACTCTACTAACTACTAGTCCTGAGATAAAATTACTAGCTAAAAAAGACTCTCTTAAGGTTAAAGCTGTCAGGGCAAATAAAAATCCTGACAGGAACATCAAAGCTAGTTGTTTATTTACTCTTACTTTCATCCAGTACTTAGTAGTTAAAATAGCTGCTCCCAAAAGTAAAGTAAAAAAAGCTAAAATTTGGGTAGTAGTTAAAGTATCTTTAAATAGGGCAAAGCCTAAAATGAGAGTAAAAATAGGATTTAGAGCCCCAATTACAGCTGGGACCGTGGAAGCTTCTCCATGTTTTAAACTTTCAAAATAGGCAACAGTACCCAAAACTCCAAAAATACCAGCTAGGGTGCCCCAGAGCGCTACTCCAAAATTTAGGTGAAATCCAAAGGGGGCAAAAAAAATCGTCACAAAACCCATCACAGAGATATAAAAGGTATAAATAATGGGGTGTGGCAGAGCTTTATTGAGTAAAATTTTATCAATTAAGACAGTCAAACCATTTAAGGCATAACCTAAGACAGTAATAGTTAAAAAATTCATACTGTATTTACCATACTATGTGGACACTGTAGCATTCAAGCTACGCCTTTTTATTCTTAGGTCTGATTTTCTAGAGAACTTTCTAAGTCAGCGTAAAGTCTTGCGCGTGTTAAATTTCTAACTCCAACTATTACAGTAAAATCAGTCACGTTTGGAGAGATATAGTCACTATTCATCATAGCCATTACTCCATCTGGTGTTTTCTGGTAGACCTCACTAAATTCTTCTAGTTGAGGATTAATCTGGGTAGGTGTAACTAAAGTTGCTTGTTCCAATGCGTTTATAATTTGTCCTGCCAGATATTCAGTCATTTTGAGGGTAGTATTAAATGATTCTGGGGGGTCCCCTACATGCATACTGCCTACAACACCATATTCTTTGATGTTTTGTAACTCATCTGCTAGCTTAGCAACTAGTTCAGCCTCTTCTACACTATTTTCAATCTTAGGATCAATCACTAAATCTGTTAAAGTATCAGCTACCTGAAGACATAACTTTCTTAACTCTAAGGCCTTCTTGTCCTGTTCACTGATTGGTCTACCTTCCCGCGCCGCTTTAAGAAGATCAATCCAGAGCTGCCTACGAAAATCAGGGGGTTGTACTTGTTCAGTCATTAATGATCCTTTTTGGCCATCTTTTTTAGCTCCTCTTCTACATTTAATCCATGGCCAAGTAGTTTTAACATTTTATGTTCTATACCATTATGCTTAATAATTTCTTGATAAACATAAGCTGAGGGTCTGGGAATACGCTTCTGAGTAGAATAGTCAACTTCCATCAGACCAAATCTGGGGGTAAAGCCGTCTGTCCATTCAAAGTTATCAATTAGACTCCAATGAAAATATCCTTTCACATCCGCTCCTGTTTGGATGGCATGATAAATTTCTTTAAGATAAGAGAGTAAAAACCTAACCCTACGATCATCATTGGTAGAAGCCAAACCATTTTCAGTAATATACATCGGTTTGTGATAATCAGAAAAGTCCATCAATATGTCAAACATCCCCTCCGGATAGATCTCCCATCCCATATCAGAAACATCTTTTTTAGTGGTTGAGATATCAACCAGGGAAGGAAATCTGGATTTGCCACTGAAGCTAATATACTGATTAAAGTAATAGTTAATGCCTAAAAAATCATGGGTTCCCATGCCTGTTAATTTATAAAATAGGTGATTATTAATAATATCTAGTCCCCATTCAGAGATTCCTTCTAAGACCGAGTGGTGATGAAAGGCATCAAAAGAAGCTAGGTTATTGGCTATACCAACTTGAGCGTCTGGTACCAGTCTATGGATGATTTTATAAGCTTTTTTGTGAGCTTGGGTCATATTCCAGTAGGCTTTCAAAGCAGCCCATTTGCTCTTTTTTTGGGGAGGCCAAACAGCCACTAAATACCCCTGAGAAACAGCCACTCCAGGTTCATTGATGGTGATCCATAGATCAATATCATCTTTTAGTTTGGGTACAATTTTTTCCACAAATCTGATGAAATAATCAACAGTTTTACCATTTTCCCAGCCACCCCTATCTGCTAACCACTTCGGAAGTGTAAAGTGCCAAAGAGTCAACATCACCTTAAAATTAAGCGATTTAAGGTATTTAAGTAACTTAACATAATGCTCAATTTCAGCCTCATCAAATTTTCCTTCTTCGGGTTCTATCCTGGACCATTCAATAGATAACCTGTGGGCATTATGGCCCAAAGAGCGGGCCAGATTAAAATCTTTTTCATATAAATGATATTGGTCACAGGCTCGCCCTGAGCGCATGGATAAAGGCTGATGGCGTATTTCCCAGTCCCACCAATCATTAAAAAAGTTGTTCCCTTCTACCTGATGGGCAGATGTGGCAGTTCCCCATAAAAAGTCTTTGGGGAAAATCAAAGAGGCATGCTCATGCTGCTTTCTTGGTGGATCATCAGCCATACTTATATGTTAACATAGTCAAGTTCGTTCTGATATGCAGGCCCTGGCTTGTCCTGAGTTTACCGAAGGGTAAATTTATACTGAGCGAAGCCGAAGCACTATGTTGGAAGGTATTATAGAGAAAATAATAGATTTATTCTACTTCAAAGCTATGCCTAGCTTATCTTATCGATTTATAAATCTGTAATAGCTTAATCGAAATGGGTGGGATAGTTTGATACTTTTAATATTAGTACCCAAACGTTACAATCAAGATTATAATGGCTAGATGGGAGGGAGAAAAGAATGTTAAGTGAAATTTTTGAATTTCTAAAATATGTGGGGATTACCCCAAGTAATATTACACCATTTCTTATTCTAGCTTTTTTCATAGTGATTATTTTGAATCGTAAGCTCGATCCTCTAGGTAGATCCATTAAGAGGATGGGCAATGCTATTATCGAAATTCAAACTTATTTCAGAAGTGCTGGAATTCAGTTAGATCATTTACTAACAGAGGCACCAGGTAGCCCGTTACAGCCTACAGAATATGGTGCAATGTTAATTAGAGAAAGTGGCTTAGAGAAAATTCTTGATGAGAGTAAAGAATTTTTATTGAAGAATCTTAAAAATTCTTTACCAAAAGATTATACAGAATATGATGTTCAAGAAACAGCTAGGAATGTTTTACTTTCTCTAAAAGAAGATGCAATGATGAATCCAGTCAAGGAATATGTCTATAAAAATGCCTTAAATATCGAGACCATTTTACGGGTAGGAGGATTATGGTTAAGAGATGATTTCTTGGATCAACCTAGGGAAATTGCAAAAAAAGCAGAGTAATAATATCTTTTCAAGATGTATCAAAAAGGTAGCAGTTCCAAAGCGTCAACCTTTATTAGGATTTAGGGACTTGATTTAGAGCGATCCTAGAAAAGCTTGCTATTATAGTCCAAAATAAGCACACTGGGCAGGTCTTGGTGAATTTATGGTGAGTTTATCGAAGGACTATGTTGGAAGGTATTATAGACTTAAATCTTTTTCTCCTACAGCATACTCATGAAGTAAAGCCCCGATCAGCGTTTGATAGGGGATTTGTTTTCGTTTGGCTTTGGCTTTAATTTTAATTAAATCAAGTTGGTTGATCCTAAGTGTAACTGGTTTGGAAGTATGCAACTCCGAATACCGGGTTGCCGCTTCCTGCAACATTCTCTTAGTATTTTCAAAATTAGGACTGTCCTCAAATTCGCCTCTTTCCAAGGATTCTTCCAGTAGTTTTTCTTGCTTATCTAAAAGCAAATTATCAAAAAGATTACTTTTTCTTTTTTTCATACTTTTCACCTTTCAAATATATTTTTGTCAACGTTCTACTTGGATAGACTGTTTTCAAAAATATTTCTTGTTTTCTAGTATCTAAAACATAGGGAACTGCATATGCATACCCTTTAATTTCTATTACATATAATTTCTGATGAGGATGCTTTTGACTTGGGTGAGCAATATCAGCTAACAGTTTCTCTTCCTTGAAAGCCTCCAAGACATCCTCAAAACTAACTTTTCTTGTAGCTTTCAGTAATTCATTTTTTTCCTCATTAAACTTAATACCAAAAGCCACATGAGTATAGTAACCTTTTGTACATTAATTGTCAATACATTGTATAGATAGATTTTGCAGGGGCGGTAGGAGTCGAACCTACGACCGCTCGTTTTGGAGACGAGTGCTCTACCAACTGAGCTACACCCCTATATTATTTGAGCCAACACATTATAGAATGCGCGTAGTTCTAATGCAATCTTATAATCGTAATATCTTATTCTTATACTTCCTTGGTATCCGTCTCTAATCCTTTTTCCTGTATGAGGTTTTAAATAACTTTTAGAGAATTGACCAACAGGAATTTGTGTTATTTCTGACCAAAATTTCTTGGTATCGACATCGTTATGATACTCGTGTATTTGGACCATAGCACGCAGTTTTCTTTCTTCAATAGGGAAAGACAGATGAAGAAGTTTGACAAAAGTTTTTACCATAACAGGATCAGAGTTAATAAAATATACATAGCTATCTGTTGATCTCCCTCCCTCTGTCCAGAAAAAGAGCGCACACAAAAGTTTATATATAGCTTTATTAAATTTAACCTTTGATAATTCATCCAGAGCTATTTTATGGAATCCATTTATTACAGATAACCTCTTTTTTCTATGAGTTTCAATAGCTTTATATTGCCCTAGAATTTTCCTATCTCTGAGGCGATCTTGTGCTTGAGGTGAAAGTATTATCTCCCTTAACCATAAAGAAGATGTGCTTTGTGCTATATTGAGTAGTGCTGCAACTTCTTTTATGGAGTATCCCTGTTTTCGAAGGGATATTGCTTTTTCTTTAGTATCTATGGAATAGGGCATGGGTTTCACAACCATCATATATGGTTCGAACTCATTTGTCAAATATGGGGTTAAAATTTTAAGAGGAAAAAATTTAGTTTATTTGCCTATTTTGACCTCTTGGTGCTCTGTATGCTTTCTGCAATGTTTACAAAATTTGTTCAAAGTAAGACGATCTTTGCTATTGATAGTGTTTTTTGATGAGGTATAATTCCTGTTTTTACATTCAGAACATTGAAAAGATATTAATTGTCTATTTCCCTTTTTAGCCATATTACAAAATACTTAATACATAACACTAAAGACTTAAGATTTTAATCTTCTACTAAAACCATAGAGTCTTTTAGCAATAGATTCACATTTTAGCATAAATTGTTGATGTGTTGGAGCACTAATATAATCCAGGTCAAAACAAACGTCTAAAATAGCTACAATTTCGCTTACTGAACCCACTGAGATCATTAGAAAACGATTAAACTCCGCATCAGATCTTTTCATAGAACCTTCTGCTAGATTAAGTAATATAGAGGTAGCTGCGCGCCTTAATTGAGAAGCTAGTTCAAATTGTTCCTGTTTTGGTAGCTTATTAGCCAATTGATAGATATCTTTAATGAACGAACGTATATCCTCATAAATCGGAAAATTCCTAAATCTGAATGCCATTTTTGTATTAAGTCTTCAGTCTTAAGTAAATCCAGAGCCGACAGCGGGGATCGAACCCGCGCTCTCTTCATTACCAATGAAGTGCTTTGCCACTAAGCTATGTCGGCAGTTCGGCTTCGCTCACTGTAAACATGGAGCCTCCTGACAGAAATCGAACTGTCGTCGACGGTTTACAGAACCGTTGCTCTACCATTGAGCTAAGGAGGCACACACAGTATATTCTACCAAAAAATTAGAAATATTTACGATATAAATCGTGGAAGAAGTAAATTATTACAAACTAACTAGAATAATTCCTCCCTACTATAGTCGTTTAGCCAAATTTTTCCCTCAATTATATTGAGGTGGGTGTTCTGAGACGTTCATGTAAACTGAACGTCTACTCCGAACTCCCGTAAAGTTACAAAACAGTGAAGAAAAATATTTTGGCTTTAAACGTGCTATGTAGGGACAGTCACCCTTTAAGGCCATCTACTTAAGCCCCTTTAGGGTAATTTAATTGTTGCACAGCTTATGATGTTTGTCAATAGGGTTGTGTAGATTACGGTATTTAAATGGTTTAAAATCCCAATACTCTGGAAAATATTCTCACCAAAAAACCCAAGATAGTTTGTAAAAGTGATGATTGGCCAAATGGGATCATCAGAAGAATCAGTAAAATGATAAAGCCATATTGTTCCAGTTTTTGATATTGTTTGGCCAATTTATATGGCAGCTGAGACAAAAGCACTTTTGATCCATCCAAAGGTGGAATGGGAAAAAGGTTAAAAATTGCCAACACCAAATTAATGGTAACTGTAAAGCGCAGCAGGGCTCCCACCAAAAAAGGGAAAGTTTGAGGTAAACCATTGAGGATGTGGTAGAGGATGGTAGCAGCGGCAGCCAAAGCAAAGTTGGCCAGTATGCCGGCAGATGAGACCAACAGTTCCCCCTTTCTTAAGTTGGAAAAATTTAAAGGGTTTACAGGCACAGGTTTGGCCCAGCCAAACAGAATGGGGGAGCCGGACAGGATCAAAAGTCCTGGCAAAAGTATGGTGCCAAATAGATCAATATGAGGAAGAGGATTTAAGGTTAATCTACCAGCCCGCTGTGCCGTATGGTCACCAAACCTTAAGGCTACATATCCATGCATGACCTCATGTAAGATGACGGAAAATAACAGGATAATGATTGATAATGCTAAAAACTCAGGATTCATGATATAATTCTACCATATGTTAATCTGTTACCGTTGTGGTAAAGGTAAGAACATGATCTCTTTCTCCAGGCATAAAAAAGGATCCTCAGGAGCAGGAGGTGTGTGGGCTCTAAGAGCGCCTATTCACAAAAGAGTCCAAAAACCTAATTTGCATGTATATAAAGGTAAAAAATATTGTACTAAGTGTTTAAGGATTGTGAAAGCCCCATATAAGAGACCCGAAGTAACTGAAGCTTCGGTTGTTGCCTAATAAAATGTTTGACAGAAGGGAAATACAACCTGGCCAACAAGAAACCCAGCCTCAAGTTGGGCTAGGTAACCGTGCCGACAGACGCAAAAATAGGTCATCAAATTCATCTTCAGCACAGGCTTTAGCTGGGCAATACAATAGACATTATAATTTATTAGGTGAAACTATAGATGAATGGAATCAGATTGTTGACGAACAAGATCACCAACCCACTAAAGTTATTTATAGGGGTAAACCTTTTATAAGCCGCTGGCTGGAAGTTAGAAGAGGACTGTCCATATTTTTGGAGCGGGCTCAAACAGAAAACAAAGGTTTAGTTACTCTTCCCCAATCAGCAATCAAAAGATTCAAAGAGCAGGATTTTTATTCTCAAGAATTAGGTGGCAGTAATTTTTTGGGTTTAATAACTTCTGAAGGAACTTCTTTTTTTGATATAGAGCAAATGTCCCTGCCCCTTCCCACAGAAGGTATCAGAAGAATAAATCGGATGTTTCATGCTGGAAGATCTCCGGTTATGCTCCAGGCCATGATCTATTTGGCAACACAAGAATTTGCCAGGCCCGAGCAGAAAAATTTAGTTTTCCCCTCCTTACATCCTTTGCATAATAGGCTGGTCGCTTACTTTGACTACTATAAAGATTTAATGGTTAACTTTGATATGGGTCTTAAGGATGAGTTCTCCTTTCGTAAAACTTTAGCCTACACCGAGCCAGGATTGCCACTGGCTTTGGGCATATACATGCCAGGAAGGCTTGGCATTACACCTTCATCTGCCATCAAGCTTTTTCAAACCAGGGTAGAAACTTCCTTTTCCCCATTCTTCTGGAGAAACAGCGGGATATTAGAAACAATGGAGATGGGGGCCAAAGAGGCATATAGAGAAAAAACTTTACCTGCTAATTTAGAAAAATACCAACATTATGATGAAAAAACGGATGGTCGGGCTCTAGATCAATTTGCTCAATTTTATGGTAAAAATAAGCTGACAGATACAGAACTTGAAGGTCTTTATAATAATTCGGATAATTTAATTGATAGATTGATAGATTTCTATTTTAAGGATTTATATTCTGATGTGATGCGTTCACCTCACAGACAACTAAATTTTAAAATGCCGGAAGGTCATGTTGTAACTAATATAACTTTGACTTGCCAAAACAAACAAACTCTTGTCCTTATTTTGCATTTTGCTGATGATGAAACTCATCTTACTTTAGAAATTGGTCAGAATGGTAAATTTTATGGAATGCCAGCCAAACTTGTAGTAGATCACGAACATTTTATCAAAGCAGTATTTTCCGATATCTTGCCTCCCATATTAGAAGAAGCCAGAAAAATGCATCCCAATCGGGAACCAATCAGATTGTCTGATTATCGCAGAGTGGAACAAGCAGAAGTTCAACCTGCTCAAGTAGATCAAGAAGCTGTTTGGCAAGAGCCTATTAGGTTACCATTTCCAAAGAGGGAGCATCATAAGGTGAGTAAAGTGTTCACTCCTATAGCTCAATATTTGGCTGGGCCTAAACCAGTTAATACAACAGAGTTGCCAGAACCTAAATATCATGTTATAAATTCTTCCAGATTCTCACTGACTGAACTAATGGGGGGACATCCCAGGCCAAAAGATGTTGATAAAATGAGTGAGCATATCAGGATGTTTGCCTTAGGTCAAGTTCGACCTAAAATGATTGAGTGGTCCGGTGGTAAAAGATTAGTTGATAGAGTAGGTGATTTTAGAATAGTTTACAATCCTTTGGGTGGTAACAACTGTCTGGTGGAAGCAATTGGACATAGAGGTCATATTTACGCTCGTTATGGTGATCTTAAAGTCTAATTTTAGGAGGAAGAGAAATTATTGGAAGATCTGGATAACTATTGAGGAAATCTTGAAAGCTATTTAAGTGCTTGGATTGTCTGCAAGTGGGAAATCTCTGCTGCCACTTTCTCCACCAAGGATGAATTATACAAATTTTTTACTAAATTTCAAATTTTAAATACTTTTAAAGGGAAAATCTGGGTAGCCGTTTAGGAAGTCTTTGAAAGATATTGGCTTTTTGCCTTCCATTTGCAGCATATTGTTGGGTAGGAATTTAACGATGCGGGCTTGCCCGCTGGAGCCCGAAGGGCGAAAGCGGGTCCAAACAACTGGCCAGGGATAATATGCCCTGATCATTCTTTCTAAAACCTCTGGATCAGGGGGACTGCTAATATCAAAATAACTATCTTCTTTTTTGGTAAACTTGGTAAAAGTGGCCTGAGAGTGTTTTTGTTTCTTGGGTTTTATCCTTCCCCCAACAAATTTAACCAAAGTTTCAATTAAAAGTGGGGCAGACCCCTGAGCAAGTTTTGTAGTCAGAGTCTGATGATTATCCTGATCTGATATACTAATCTTGCTTGTAGCAAGAAGTGGCCCATGATCCATTTCCGCGTCCATTAACATGATTGTTACTCCAGTTTCTTTATCACCATTTAAGATGGGGGTAAGGATTGGTGCTGGCCCCCTATATTTAGGTAGAAGAGATGGATGAACATTAATTGAGCCTAACCTGGGTATATCAAGTAAACTTTGAGGGATAATTTTGCCATAAGAAGCCACTATGAAGAGGTCAGCAGTTAGTAGTGGGTAGTTGGTAATGAGGAACTGCTCATCAAGCTTAAGTGGTTTTAAAGCAAGAATGCCATATTTTTGGGCCACCATGGCAACTGGAGATTGCATCACAGTCTGTTCTCTGCCCACAGGTTTATCTGCTCTAGTGACCACTGTCTGAACAATGAATTTTTTTGTCTGGCAAAACTGAAGCAGTTTTTCCAGGATATAGGCGCTAAACTCAGGAGTACCGAAATAAACAATTTTTTTCATATTGTTACCTCTTCAAATATATCCTGACCTGTTTTATCACGGCCTGTAAATTTAAAAAACTTGCCTTTTTGTTGCAAAACCCGATCCTGGAATAAAATTCCATTTAAGTGATCCATTTCATGCTGGAAAATCCAGGCAGTGATTCCTTTGAAAGTCTGGGTGATGGATTTTCCATGTGAATCCTGGTAAGAAACCTTCATTAAGGTATATCTTTTAACTTCACCCCAAATATTGGGAGAAGACAGGCATCCTTCAAAATATTTTTTAGTGCGTTTACCATAAGATAAAACTTTAGGATTTATAACAGAAATAAATCCGCCAGCTGGCGGATTGCCATTTTTGGCCCGCTTCGCCCGCCTTTGGCGTGGCTTCGCCGACTCATCGAGGCGAGCTACAAAAAAAGCCTCATCCAAACCTATTTGGGTGGAGGCCAAACCCACACCTTCCGG
The DNA here is from genome assembly GCA_964360965.1 of uncultured Gammaproteobacteria bacterium. Taxonomy (GTDB): domain Bacteria; phylum Patescibacteriota; class Microgenomatia; order Daviesbacterales; family UBA10151; genus CAYHYM01. The sequence continues at coordinate 43,467 of CAYHYM010000002.1, read as the reverse complement.
TTCCTTAAAGGTTTTGGTCAGTTTAATCATCTCTTTTAAAATTTGCAAAAGAGCTGGATTTATTTTTTTGACAGGTTTTGTCTGAATTTTAAGCCTGGGATCAGGCGCTTTGACAACTTCCATTATGGGGATTGTAACAAATTGGATAAATTAGTGCATACAAAACTAAGTGCTACTTGGGATTTGCCTCCCATTATCAGGCGTTTAAAGTCAGGAATTAAGCCTGAAAGCTTAAAGCCTAATGGTACTTTTGCAACTGATGACGGTGCCATTTTATGGAGTCAGCATTTTTTGGGTTTTGGGGCCAAACAACATTTCTTGGAGTATTTACCAGAGGATGGGAGAATTACTGCCTGGGAAATTGCCATCAGGATTAGGTTGGGTGAGGTAGATGCTGATCAGTTAAAAATCGTTCATCTGATAGAACATTTACAGGTTGGAAGGTTCGGATATCTTCTTTATCCTGATGAAGGTGAACAAGCGGAATTAAATATCAGCGGTTTGCCCAATATTGAGCCGGCAGGTTTTAACCATTCGATCCAGATACAAGTTGACCCCAAAAACCGTCGAAGATGGAAGGACCATAAAATTTTACCAAGAAAGTTAAGTTTTGTCCCGCACGATTATTCCCAAATTCTCTCCCTTTAAGGCTGTTCAATCACTTGATCCAGACCTTTATTGACTTTGGATACTAAATTGTCCTGGCCCACCATTTTTAAGACTTTCCTGAATGCATCAGCTTGTCCTGCCTCATAATGAAATTCCATAATGACTTCTTCATCTATATCTCCTGTGGCTTGAGCAATTATTTTGTTAAATCTTCTATTGGCGAATGAAGCTTCGATGTATCTTTGGGCAATTTTTAGCACGTTAGAAGCAGTTAAAGGTTTAATAGGAGAAAGATCACTCTCTGCAAGAGGAACAGGTCGGGATGATTGATCAAATTTTTCTTCAGCCATATTTATATTATTTTACTCTTTAATTGCTGTAATTTCCACATGAAGATTTTGGCTTTTGATTTGGCTCCATAATATCCCTTGGTGAAATTTAAGGCCTCCTCTAAAATTGGTCTGGGCAGCTCTTTAGCCAGCTTGATATATAAAGAATAGTGTTTGGTATCATTTAAAGTTTCTGCCAGATAGACTCCATAAACTTGAAACTCACGGCTGATGTTTTTAGGCCTGGCTTTGAATTTAGTTTCTGCAATGATAGTTTTTATTGATTTCATTGCCCTGATTGCGTAGCAATTCCTTGCTTGCCCCACTCATTAAGCTGATTAAGCGCATCAGCATCACCCGGCACTAAAGTCAGCACTTTTTGCATAGTCTCAACAGCCTCTTTACTCTTTCCTTCATCAAAGTAAAATATCCCTAAAGCAAGGTAACTTTCCCTATAATTTGGTTTAAGTTCAATGGCTTTTTTTAAAGCTTCTTTGGCATCTTCATTATCATTTTTTTGTCCCAAAAGTATGGCTTTGTTGTAGTACAGTTTGGCATCAGTGGGAGCCAGCTTGATGGTTTGATCAAGGGCTGCCATGGTTTTTGGGAAAAATGATTCATCAAGAGCTGATAGTTGAAAATAGGTTCTGATGGCAGTTCGCCAAAATGACACATTTTTGGGGGATGATTTAAGCACTTTTTCTGATTCTTGAGTGGCCTGATCTTTAAGTTTTGTCGAAAGCGTGGCTTCACCCGGTGAAAGAGACAGCGCTGCAGAGGCTGCTGCAAATGACAGCTCAGATCTATAAAATGGCTCGTTGCTGTTTAAAATGCTGGCAGACAATAAAAAATTATAAGATGATCCCACATTACCGGTCTCTGATTCTTTCATGCCTTTGGCAAAAAGGTTATCCGCATACCAAAGCTTAATAATGAAATATAGAAGATAGAGAGTTAAAAAGATCACCACGCCTTTGGCAAGTTTGGTGTAAAGGGGACGACGGTAGATCCAATTGACAGTTGACAATTTAAGCGCTTTTGTGGATTCTGTGGCAACAAAGGCTAATGCTGGAAATAGGTAAAAAAGGAGGGCTGTTGCAACAACGGAAAAGCCAAAAAAGTTGGTCACATGGTAGCTTAAATAGCTGGCAAGGAGGGATAAAAGTAGTAAATGGTCGGTTCCTTTGCGCTTTAGTATAATTATTATAAAAGTTATAATAATTATCAAATATGTCCCCAGTCCCACCAGTCCGGTATTGGCTAAATAATTTAAAAACTCATTGTGGGCCTTGTTATATAAAAAATCCCATTCTGAGACCAAATTATGAGCCTGTGGCCGGAACTGGAAGTAGGATATGGCAAAGGTTTCCACACCTGAACCAAAAATTGGGAAATGTTTGAAGATCTCCAAAGCCCCTTTCCAGACAATCAAGCGGATTTGTCCTGATTCGGTTCCGCCTTGTTCAAGCTGGGTGACAGTTGAGGCTGGAGTAGGTAGTGAAATAGCCGGTCTGGGTGGGGGGGCAAATTTGGAGACCAGTCTAAAGTTGGTTAAGGCAGAGCCAAAGAGGAGATTGATAAGAAAAAATGTAGCTAAAACGATAAGTACCCTTTTTGTCATCCCGACGGTCGATGACCTACGCGGGAATGACAGAATGAGAAACACTATCATTCCAGTTATCAGCCCCAAAATTGGGCCTCTGGAGTAGGTAAAAGTAAAAGCCAGATAAGAGGTAACTAGTAGTAGGTAGTAGGTAGTTTGTAGTATACGGTTTTTGGCTGTTAAAAAGAAATATAAGCTTGGAAAAATTAACATGGCAAGGTATGCCGCTAGCCAGTTGGGCTGGCCTAAAGTGGCAAAAACTCTGGATTGCACATCCTGTATCCAACAGGAGGCATTGAATTCCCCTCGCAAGATCACACAAGAAGGTGACACTCCAAAGTGTTCTGCAATTCCCCATAAAGAGATGATCAGTCCTGATACTAACCCAAACTTGAGGGTGTTTAAGACCTTGGGCGCATCCATGTTTGAAACAAAGGCCCAATATAATAGCAGGTATGAAACTATGGATAGAAGCCCCCCATTTGATCTTGAGTAGTATCCCCAAATAGAAGTATGGGTATCTATGGAAAAGATGGTAGACAAGATATTCGCTCCCAAAAATAAAAGAAGTGGAATATCTAAGGGGGTCCTGTTTAAGATCAGTGTTTTTTGATTTATCATTTTTAAAATCCAAGTCAGCACTATTACAATGGTTAAAAAGTAAACCAGCAGCATTTTATTGAATTCAAAAAGCTCATAATTTACAGGAGTCCAAAAAAGGGGAGTGAGAAAGAATAAAAGATAAAAAGAATATTGAATGATTTTGTCAAGCATAGATTCTTGCCACTAGCTTACCAGAAAACCTTGTTTGAGGAAAGCTTTATGTGTTAAACTCCCATCATGTTAGATCGCATCTGGCAAATTTTCTCCCATGATATAGGTATTGATTTAGGCACTGTTAATACCTTAGTTTATGTTAAAGGCAAAGGAATCCTCATCCGGGAGCCAAGTGTGGTGGCGCTGCATAGAAAAACCAGACAAATTTTGGCTGTTGGCTCTGAGGCCAAAAGAATGCTGGGCAGAACCCCTGCTGCCATTGAAGCAGTCAGACCTTTGCGGGACGGGGTTATTTCCGATTTTGATACCACTGAGGCCATGCTGCGCTATTTTATCCAAAAGGTTCATAAAAACCCCCCCACCACCAAATGGGGGCTGCCAAAAATTCCCAAACCAAGGGTAGTGGTGGGCATTCCATCCGGGGTGACAGAGGTGGAAAGAAGGGCAGTACAGGATGCTTGTTTGTCAGCTGGAGCCAGGCAGGCTTTTTTAATAGAGGAGCCAATGGCAGCTGCCATTGGCTCCAAACTGAGTATAGAGGAGCCGCAAGGGGTGATGATTACAGATATTGGGGGGGGAACCACAGAGATTGCGGTGATATCTTTGGGAGGAATGGTGATAAATAAATCTTTGAGGATTGGTGGTGATGAGATGGATGAGGATATCATCAATTATTTAAGAACGCGCTACTCTCTTTTGATAGGACAAAGGTCAGCTGAAGAGATAAAAATTGACATAGGTTCAGCCTATGACATGGGGAATAAAGAGGCTGTGGTAAGAGGAAGAGATTTATCAACAGGACTGCCAAAAAGTTTAAAAATTACCTCTGATGAGGTCAGGGAAGCTATTGCTCCCACAGTCAATCAAATAGTTTCCGGGATTCAGGAGATTTTGGAAGAAACACCTCCGGAACTAATGTCTGATATTTTAGACCATGGTATATATTTGGCCGGTGGAGGGGCATTACTTGCTGGTTTGGATAAAAAAATTACTCAGGAGGTTAAGCTGTCGGTTGTCGTGGTAGATGATCCGCTAACTACTGTGGTTAGGGGCTGTGGGGAAGTGTTAAATAATCTGGATTTACTGTCTAAAGTTAAAGTCACGGGAGGTTTGCGTTAAACCGACCACGACCCTGAGCGAAGCCGTACTTCGATTCCACTCAGTACGACCTCCTCGAGTCTGAGCGACCTCGGAGTCGAAGACCTGAGTGTTAATCGAATGGGTCGAAGGGGTAACAGGAGGGTTAAGATGATAGAAGGAGAAGTAGCAGTTCTACTGGATGTTGATGGAACTTTGCTCGATACTAGAGAGTTTATTTTTCAGGCATATGAATATGCACTTTCTGCCAATGGCTTTGCAGTTTTAGAAAGAGCAGCTGGAGTAAAAACGGTAGGAGTAACTTATGGTTTTGGAGGAGAAGATATAGCTCTAGCTAAGCCTGATTATGTAATTGAGGGTATCGCTGAGTTAGTAGATATAGTGACCAGAGGATTAAGATAAAACTTGTCCTGAGCATAGTCGAAGGATTGACATTATGACAAATTTATCATAAAATTATGTTGACAGTAATCACTGATGGACGAGTCAAAAAGTTTCTAGATTCTTGTGTTGAAGCAGATCAAGGTCGGGCCCAAGGGTATATTGAGTTGTTTGAGAAAAATGGATTTAATTTACCAGGACAATATTTAAAAAAGATAGAAAATAATTTATGGGAGTTAAGGCCAGGTGATATTAGATTGCTCATAGGTAAAGTAGGTACAACAATGGTTGTAGTAAATGGTTTTAAAAAGAAGAGTCAGAAGATCCCTAAAAAGGAAATAGAAACAGCTAGGAAGCGTCTTAAGGAGTATCAATTATGAAAAAAACACCTAAATATTATACGGTTGAGGAACTCAAAAAACTACTCTTATCTACTAAAGGAGCTAAAAAGGCTTATGAAGATTTGCAGCCAGAATTTACTATCATCCAAGCTATGATTGATGCCAGAGTTAAGAAAAAAATTAGTCAAGAGGAGTTAGCTAGAAGAATGGGAACAGGACAGGCTGTTATTTCTAGGTTAGAGAATGCTAATGCCAGCCCATCTCTATCTTTAATTAAAAGATTAGCCAATGCTATAGGAATGAAAGTAGAGCTACATTTTATACCTAGATAACTGTTTTCAATTGAGACAAAAATATTCAAAGAAGGTCAGTGTTTGTAGAGGTAATATTCATAAGCGAAAAGGGGATCTCGTAAAAAGCGATTTGCAACAAAAACTACATCAGCTCCAGCGTTTATAAATCTATCCACATCTTCCGGAGTATTAACACCTCCACCACCCTTAATACCAAGAGATATACCTAAACTATCCCTAGCTTTAGCAGCCCATTCGACGTTTCTTAATGCCACATCTTGAATAGCTGGACCGGAAAAACCAATCTGTTCTCTCCCTGGCATAACAGCAACACCTTCAGGATTTACTACTCTAGCTGGAAAGGTATTAATTAGAGAGATAAAATTTAATTCTCCCTGACAAGCATCAATAGTTCTGGTCGTCTGGTCAGCGCTTCTAAATGGCCCGCATTTGATACCTATATCTACTCCAGGAGATATCTCTTTAAATGATCTGACTGCGTAACCGACTAGGGGGGCGTTCATATACATCTGTCCTTCTTGAGGATGTTGTACTACGTTATTGCAAGAAACATTCATCTCTTCCATAGTTGCTCCTGCTACAGCTGCAGCCACTGCACCATGAACTAGATCATTAGCAGCTTCAATAGCTAAATCAACTTCCGAGTCCCTACCAAACAACTCTTTGCAGAGTGGATTATCTCTAATAGATGGGGTGACACTCATGGCTAGTATTTGACCATCTCCGACATCCTTTAATTGTTGTCTAAAATCATTAGTCCAGTCTATTACGGGAAATGATGGATTACCAAAAGAGTTACCCATATTAAGATATCTACCCGCATCTTTTAAATCAAAACTTCCTAGTAAATGATCTGGCATATTCTGCTCATCAACCAAATCTGTTTCTTCTACCAAAGTGATATTAGGAAGCTGATTGGCTTCCCAAGCAATTGTTCTCATTGTTTTTTGGTTAACTATGCCAAACCCCATTCTAAGAGCAAAGGCGGTCCACTTTCTGCCTCCTGCTGGACCTGCAGCACACTCTATCGGAGAGATTATTCTTTTACCCAAAAAGCTATAATCTTTATTTTTTGGTAAAGGAGGGTAATCACCTAACCATTGTGGTCCTGCATAAACATTAGCTATCCATGATCTATCCATTTGATATAAAAGTGGTGGTTGGTTGGGGTGTCTTAAAGATTCTGCTGATGGTAGCCCTATAACTTCTCTAGTCATGTTAATCTAATTATGTTAATATCCACCAAGTTAGTAAATCTGATGACGGAATTTGTCGTCATTTTTCTAACTTTGTAACCTGCCATTATTATTAAACAAAAATGGCAAATTTAAAAGAGGTCAAAAACGAGCTAAAAAGATTTGGCTTATCTGAAAATCAAGTTTTAATATATCTAACTTTAATCCAACACGGCTCTTTAAGAATTCAAGAAATTGCTAACTTAGCAAGTATCCCCAGAACCACTGTGGCAGATAGTTTAAAAATTCTCCTACAACTGGGATTGGTGGAAAGAATTGTAGAAGACAACTTTGTCAGGATTAATCCTTACCCCCTAAGTTCTATGAAGCACACTTTAAGGGAAAAATTGATTGAGCTGCAAACCCAGATGGATAAACTAGATCATTTGGAAAGTGTGATTGAATCCTTACCCGGAAATAAAAGGCCTCAACCAGCCACTGTCCGTTACTATAAAGGGGTTTCAGGAGCAAGACAGCTTCTATGGAATACTTTAAGTACCAAGGAGACAGTTTTAGTTTATAGTGCTTGGGGTAGGGGTAGTTATGTGGGGATTAACTTTTATAAAAGCTTTGTTAGTGAATCAAAACAAAGACAGATTAAAGAGAGAGTGTTAGTTAACCCCAGAGAACATCTTTTAGAGTCAGTCAGAAAATATGCTGGTACATCAATTGGCAGAACACTCCCCACTTCTATCAGAGGGATAGACCAACAGCATGTTTGGATTAAAGGAGAAACTTTTATCTATGACAATATCTTTGCTGAACTATATTTGCATGATCGAGAGATTAATGGGTTTGAAATAGAAGGTGAAAATTTTGCTAATATGCAAAAAACAATTTTTGAAACTTTATGGAATATGGCCACCCCTTTAACAGACCTACTTTAGGTAGTTTGACCTTGAACTCTATTCCACCAACCAGCAGTATCTTTAGTCCAGTCTAAAATAACCTCTCTTTGGCTATCATTAATTTGTCCTATGGCTGCTGCTTTTGTGACTAGATCTTCAAAGGTGGCTAAAACAATTGGTCTAACCCTAGTCTTGGCAAAATTTTCATCAGCTTTAGCCATCCCATAAGTCATAATGGCAAAGATAAAATCAACTGTTGCTCCGGCTTCTCTGAGAGCTTCAACGGTTGCGATAGAGCTACTACCTGTAGATATTAAATCTTCTACCACAGCTACTTTTTGACCATCAGATATGGTTGGACCCTCAATCTGGTTTTGTTTGCCATGACCTTTAGCTTCACTTCTAACATAAACCATGGGTTTGCCTAATCTTTCTGATACCCAAGCAGCATGGGGTATACCAGCTGTGGCTGTGCCAGCAATAACATCAAAATTTCCTGTTTGAGCTATCTTTTCAGCAAGTAAGTGAGCAATGGTTCTTCTTTCCTGAGGATAACCCATTAAGAGACGGCAATCAGTATAAACAGGGCTTCTGATTGCAGATACATAAGTGTAAGGATTTTCTAAATTAAGGGTCACAGCCCCAATGTCCAAAAGGATTTGACTTGTTCTTTCTGCTTCAGCTGCCATCTTATGCTGCTAATTGCTCTTGAGTATCAAATATTTCATCGTGAAGTTTAAAAGCAGCTCTTCTAATGGCCTGTCTTTGGGTTTCCCCTTCCAACCTTGCAGCAAATATGGTAGATCGGGAAGCATTGACAACTCCCTTTTGACCTCTTCTAAGTGCCTGGAGAACTATTTCAGGTGCTGTACCACCTTGAGTGCCTACACCCGGGAATAGCACCATCAGATCTGATCCAACAATATTTCTAATTATTCCAGCTTCATCTGGATAAGTGGCTCCAGCTACCAAACCGCAGTTGCCATTACGGTTCCATTTCTCATGAATAATCTCAGCCGCCACTTCATATAGTTTTTTTGTTGCTGGCTCTCCCTGATTAGTAGCTACCCATAAATCTTGAAACTCACCAGCTCCTGGATTAGAAGTTCTATCTAAAGCAAAGAATCCCATATTTTTTACATCTAGAAATGGGCTGCTAGCCTGGCTACCTAAATAAACATGCAAAGTTGCCCCATCTGCTTCTAGGAATTTTAGAAGTTTCATTGAACCGTTATTAGTAGAATCAATATCCTGAAATTTAGCATCTAAAACTATGGGAACTTCGGGAGCAATAGAGTGAGCTTTTTGGAAGGTTTGTTTTAAGGTAGTTATCGCCTCATATCCTAACCCTAAGTAAAATTGTAAATTAGGTTTATATATTCCAGCTATATCGGCAGTTTCCTCGAGCACCATGGTGTTATAAGCAACTACTAGCTCACCTGGAGTATCTCCTTCTAGTTCAAGGCCACCCTCCACCATTTGTTGAACAACTTCGTCATTAGTATCTAAGCCAACACAGGTATGTTTTCGAAGAGCGTGCTGTTGATCAAAGAGTTCGTTGTATATTCTCTCAGCCATTATCTTGGAGCAGTTGTTTCTTAAAATAATACTTTACTTACACCTTTGTCAATAGGGTAGTTTGTATGAGTTCAGTTCTTCCCAGTGTCACTCCCGCATATGCGGGAATCTAATTAGCAGAAATAGTTAATTGGATCCCTGCCTTCGCAGGGATGACAGTTTCCGGGAAATACTGAATAGTTATGGTAGTTTTCTGGTATATTTTCCCTTAGGTGAGCGCTCTTTGTGATTCTAGATTTTTAATGCGTTCTTCGCTGGTTTCAACAGTTTCCAATCTGGTTTCAACTTTTTTCAAATCTGTTTTTGTTGCCACAAGATCAAATGATGGCATAACCACATCTTCTAAGACATCAACCACAATATCCTTAATATCTTCTTTATCTTTCTTAGTAAGCATGCCTTAAGTTTATTTTAAAGGATAGTTCCCAGTCAACTAAGACAAATAATCTCAAAGAAGATCAATCATTAAAATCTTCACTTACCCTTCAATTCCCTTCTGAATCTTGACAAAAGATAGGCTAAGGCTTTTCAAGATCCTTCTGATAGTTATAGATCGGGAACGAGGGAGGTTACGATTTTCCTCGGAGTGATTTATATTGTCTTAAAAAAGAATTACTTGGTGTGATGTGCTTGTCGGATTAATCCGCGAATAAAATACAGCTATACATCTTTTAAAATAAATTATGTAAGCAGTGAGAGGTAGTTGGCATATCATACATTACTGACCGTAACGGTAATCCGAACGTGTTCAAACTGGAACGCAATGCTAATGGGCTTTGGTTGGGCGCCTTTTGGGCTAAACCTGACAACAGGTGGGATCCTGGGGCTCAGTTAGTTTTCGCTCTCCGAAAGTATCATCTTTTCCCCGCTTAGACCAATCAACATATTCTGTGGAATCATGAGTAGCCCAAAACTCCCTCTCTTTATCCTCACCTTTAAAATGTGGTATATTTTCCCAGATGGATAAAGTTATTCCCAACCTGCAATTATTCCTCATCCTGATACTGATATCACTGATGATCTTTGGTTTAGACAGCATCAATTTCCTCAAATGGCCTAAAATTGCTCTCTATTATTTAACCAATCCCATAACTTTTGGTCTATATAAAACCAAACAGGGGTTTGAGCGCCAGTTTTATTTTATTTTTGCCGCCCGTTTGTCTGCTCAGGAAAACAAAGCCTTAAAAGAGCAGCTGGGGGAGCTGTTATCAGAAAATGCTAAGCTTCGCAATAAACTGGCAGAGGTAGAAGCGCAACTTTCCCAACAACAGTCTTTAAATCCACAGATTTTTAATTTGCTTGTTGCCAGACCGATTGGACTAAGTAGGCATTTAAAAATAGACAGAGGTTCAAATGATAAGGTGAAGAAAAATCAAGCTGTTGTTTTTAAAGATAATTTGATCGGTCAGGTAACTGAGACATCCGAAAAAGGGGCCAATGTCAAATTACTGACAGATCCGGATTCCAAAATTTCCGCTTTTTCCCAGGGGCTTTCGGGGAAAGCCAAAGGAGTTGTGACAGGCCAATTTGGCCAGGAAATGCTGTTTGATAAAATTTTGCATGAAGAAAAAATACAAGCGGGAGACCTGGTTTATACGGAAGGGCTGGAGAATTTTTTACCAAGGGGATTGGTGTTGGGTAAAGTGACCAGGGTTGAGGAAAAGGAAAATGAAGTTTTTAAAAAAGCCATCCTTGCCCCCATTTTTGATATCAGAGATTTAGAGCTTGTTTTTATCATTATAGAATGAAAACTTTAATTGTGTTTCTTGTGGCTTTGTCCTTGCTTCAAAATACCATTTTAGGGGTAAATTTAGTGCTGCTGGTCCTTATTTTAAGATCATTTGTGAGAGTGGATAGATCAAACCTCTATTTGGCATTTTCGATGGGTCTTTTAATGTCTCATTTAAATTTTACCCAACTGGGAGTGCAAAGTATCATCTATCTGGTACTGGTGCAGCTGACTCAAGTGGTGTCCAGATCTCATTTATCAGCGCATTTTTTAACTGTGGTGGTCCTGGGAGTGATAGGGGTATCTGTAGATAGAATACTGGCCTCAATGCTTTTGGGTGAGACCATCAATATTTTTCCCATTATATTATTAATAGAGGGTTTTTTATCCATACCTATTTTTGCCATAGTCAAATTTTGGGAAGAAAGATTCTAACATGGACCAATCCGGAAAAAAAATATTTGAAGAATGGGAAGATGCGCTTTTGCCTGGTTTTAAAACGCCCGGAGTATTACAAAAAAATACCACCCTTTGGCAAAGGACTTGGTTTTTAACATTTGCAGCAGGTTTATTTTTTGTTCTTTTTTTACGCCTTTTCCATTTGCAAATTACCCAGGGAGAAAAAAACAGACAATTGGCTGAAGGAAACAGGATTGCCATAAAAGTGATCCATGCTCCCCGGGGGGTTATTTTTGACCGTAATGGTAGGGTGCTGGCAGCCAATTCCCCCGCTTTTAGGCTGGTTGATCCCAAGAGTAAAAAAGCCGTCCTGTTATCCCGGGAACAGGCTTTGAAAATGGAAGTGAGTGAAGATCCCAACTTTTCCAATTTGGAAATTGATTCAAAAAGGCATTATCCATTGGGTGAGATGGCAGCTCACAGCGTAGGTTATGTGGGAGAAATATCAGAGAATCAGCTTAAAGATGTTAAGTTTTCCGGATATAAAATTGGCGATCGGGTGGGTCAGCTGGGAGAGGAGGCTTACTATGAGAATATATTGCGGGGAGTGGATGGTGGGGAAGTGATTGAGGTTGACAATTTGGGCAGGATCATAAGAACCCTAAGAGCGGTTGCCCCAATCCCCGGCAAAAGTATTACTTTAACTTTGGATGCTGACATCCAGAAGATTCTTTTTGATGAACTTTCTGCTGCCATTAAAAAGAGCGGCAGCTGCTGCGGCGCGGCCATGGCCATGGACCCTAAATCCGGACAGGTGTTAGCCCTTACCTCTTTACCTTCATTTGATGGTAATGTATTGACCAGCCAGGCTGATGAAAGGGAAATTGAACAAATTTTACAAGGAAAAGATGCTCCGCTTTTAAACAGGGCCATAGCAGGTCAGTATCCGCCGGGCTCAACTTTTAAAATTGTATCTGCCCTGGCAGCGCTGTCCTCAGGCAAAATTACTCCCCAGACTCAAATTGAGGATACGGGAGAAATTTTTTTGGGGTCTTTTCGCTTTACCAACTGGTATTTTACCCAATATGGAAGACTTGAGGGTTCGGTTGATATTAAAAAAGCCCTCAAAAGATCAAACGATACCTATTTTTACAGAGTGGGACAAACTATAGGTGAAAAAATGCTTTCCGAATGGGCCAGAAAACTGCACTTGGGAGGGAAACTTAAGATAGATTTGCCCCAGGAGGATATGGGACTAGTGCCGGATGAGACTTGGAAGAAAAAAGAAAAAGGGGAAGTCTGGTTTCCCGGAGATACGCTGCATTTATCAATTGGCCAGGGTTTTATATTGACCACCCCTTTGCAAATTTTGGGGATCACTTCATTTATCGCTGCAGACGGCAAGCTTTTTAGGCCGCAGCTTCTGCTTAAGATCACAGATGAAAATGGAAATATACAAAAAGCGTTTAAGAGCGAGATTTTGGCAGAAAATATTGCCTCTTCGGAGCATATCAAAGTAATCAAAGAGGGATTGGAGCAGGTGGCATCAGCAGGTGGTACTGCCTGGCCTTTTTTTACCTTTCCCATTAAAACGGCTGGCAAAACTGGTACTTCAGAATATGGTGACCCCAAAGGCAGAACTCATGCCTGGTATACATCTTTTGCTCCCTCAGATGACCCCAAAATAGCCATGACAGTTCTGATAGAAGGTGGAGGAGAAGGGTCATCTGTTGCCTCACCTATTGTTAAAGAAGTTTTTCGCTGGTTCTTTTCTGAAGAGAAAAGTAAACTGATACAGGATACTTATCAGACTGCCACAGATTCAGCCAGAACCTTGGGGGAGTGAGGTTGCGGTTTCTACTGCGACATCTCTATTCTCAAAAATAATTGTTGCCTCATCATCCTCACCATATTCAGGATCATCTACTAAGACGGGGTTTCTAACTGCAGCTTCAGCCGCAAAAAAATTAATCCACTTGGCAGTTTCTTGTAGCATCCAGAAAGGTCCATTATCATTTCTAAAGCTAAATTCAGCTCGACTACTCCTAAGGCGAAGTAATTCTAAATCTGCTCTTCTCTCAACAGCAGCTTGCTCCCATCTAATGATTACAGCCTCATCCACATCTCTATTAGCATATTGTGGATACTTTCTATACGTCAGTTGTAGAAGATAAGGTTTGTAGGGTTCTATTCCTGGAGGGAAGGATAGTCCTTCACGACCTGAATATTTCCAGCCCGCTATAGCTAAATGCTGGAGGTCAACATTGACAGAGGCAGTCATTTTAGTAGGTTTTTGTTCCCACCAGGTAGATCTAGGGGTTCTTTCCATCCACCCTTCCATAGTAGCCTTTACTATATCTTGAGTTTCTTGGACTGCCATATATCTAGCAATGTGGATGTGCTCTAATGTTTCTTCAAGATCTTTTTGATTACTAGCCACTCTTGATTCTAAATAAAACTTATCACTCAGATTGGTATATTTAAAGCTAAATGGAACTTCTGCTGGCATAATTAGCTGTATTAAATAACTTATCCTATCAGATGTCAAGAGGGAATGGTTATGCTGTATTGACAATAAGTTCTCGACCGAGAATATAATGAAGAGATGAATAAGAAAAATAGCTTGGCTAAAATAGTTCTCCTAACCTTAGAAAAAACAGTGGATGGTTATGTTAAGTTTGATGATTTTATACACAATCCTTTGTTAGAGAGACCAGTTAAAAAATCAGAGCTGGCACTTGTTTTTAAAAGGCTTAGAGAAAATGGATTTGTAGAACTAATAAGTGATGAAGAGCTAGCTGCTAGAATTACTGACGAGGGAAAGACTAAGGCACTTTGGGCAAAGATGAAACTGGAGGATGAAAAATGGGATGGGAAATGGAGAATAATAATGTGGGATATTCCAGAAAAAAGGAGAAAGGCCAGAGATTTATTAAGACATCAATTAAAACAATTAGGGTTTATAAGGTTTCAAAATAGCATTTGGGTAAGCAAAAAGAATTGTGCTGATCTACTAAATGAGTATATTAAAAAGGTTGGAATAGACGAATGGGTAAGTATTTTCGAGTCGAGTACTATAAAGTTTTGATACAAAACGTTCTCGACCGAGAATATAATGAAGAGTACCTTTTACACTTAAGAGTTGGTAATTATGAAAAATATTGCTTATCTTTTGGCGCTGCATAGTATTGATGGGCTAGGTCCTATTAGGCTGAAGGCAATAATTGATTATTTTAAAGATCCGAAACTGGCCTGGGAGGCTAATTTAAAGGAGATTAGACAAATAGGGGTGCCGCAAACTGTTTTGGATCTTTTGGCAGAAACCAGAAAGATTCTGGATCCTATCCTTTATGCTGAGTCTATTAAGAAGATGGGTGTTTCCTGGTTAACAATTTTTGACGATAACTACCCTGACTTACTTAAACAAATTTATGATTCTCCCATAGTTTTGTACTATAAAGGTGAGATTGTACCTGGGGATGATCGGGCCATTGCTGTGGTGGGTACCAGAAAAATGACTGGTTACGGCAAGCTGGTAACAGAAAAATTTACCCGTGATCTGGTTCTGTCAGGCTTTACCATTGTTTCAGGTTTGGCCAGGGGGATTGACACTCAAGCGCACAAGACTGCTCTGAGCCTGCCGAAGGGCCGAACTATGGCTGTTTTGGGTGGGGGGTTAAATAAAATCTTTCCGGCTGAAAATACCCAACTGGTAAAGAGAATTGCGGAAGGTTTTGGGGCTGTCATTTCCGAGTATCCTCCTGATTATCCTTCTCTGGCCGGAAATTTCCCTTCCCGCAACCGTATTATAGCCGGGTTATCTTTGGCAGTCTTGATAACCGAGGCGGCTCAGGATTCCGGTTCTTTGATTACTGCCAGATTGGCTTTGGAACAAGGAAGAGATGTTTTTGCCGTGCCAGGACCAATCACCTCTGATCTATCAAAAGGCCCAATGTCTTTAATCAAAGAAGGGGCCAGGCCGGTTTTTGACTCATCTGAAATTTTACAGGAGTTGGGAATGGAGGGAGTAAAAAAGGAGATGGTTAAAGTTTCAGATCTTTCCGAAAATGAAAAGAAAATAATTGATTGTCTTCAAAATGATAATAAACACATAGATGAAATATGCAGGATTTTGGAACTTGGCGCAGCCGAGGTTTCATCGGGTCTTTTAAAAATGGAAATAAAAGGGGTGGTCAGAAACTTAGGGTCTGGAATTTATTGTAAAATTCCCTAAAGTGTTATACTTATCTTTAGGTTTAAATCTATGCCTAAATCAACAATTTTAATAGTTTCATTGACTGTAATTTTGATATCCGCATTTCTGATCTATCTTAGAAATGTTACTCCCACAAGTTATAAGCCCGGTATTTGGAGAGAGGCGGATAATGCTATTAATCAGGCCCAACATTTATATCAAACAAAAAAAGAGGCAGGTTTAGATTTTTCCCAGGGTCCATGTTTATCCAATGATATTTCTCCGGGTTGGGTGGTTGATATTGCCCACAGTCCCAGGCAAGCTTTAGATGATGATTCCCAAAATCAATGTCCGGCCTTTATTGAGGGACGGGCCAAACATTTTGTGGAACTGGATCTTGATGGAAATTTGATTAGAGTGAAATAAGGTATGAAGTATTTGATGTTGCCTATTCATTTACTAAGGTTCTGGTACTATGAATGCCTTTTTGTTTTTGCCCGTAGCTTTAGAAATTTAATCCTTTTTCTGGAAGAAGATCTGGCAGTAAGTCTGATGTGGAGGCTTTTATTGGTGCCTCTTTTTCATGATGCCAGCCCCATAGGCAGAATTTTGAGTCTAATATTTAGAATAGTAAGGATTTTAATTGGCCTTTTCGCTTTTGCTTTGGTGGCTTTCTTTATGTTACTTTTAACAGGCTACTTTTTGTTTTTGCCCTTTTTTGCCATTTTTGATATTGGGGGGTTTTGGAGCAGGATGGGACTGTTTTTGGGAGCCGGTATTTTTTTCTTCCACACCCTGACTCATCCTCATAAAAAAGTGTGGTTCATTCGGGAAGGTCAGGGTTTTTGGCAAAGCTCATCTGTCAAAAAGGAAAATTTATCCTGGATAAATCTGTTGGGTAGTTGGGAGGTTAGGGAATTGCTTAGTTACTTGGAAAAAGATGCGGGCAATTTTTCTCAATTTAGAGCCCTTGATGTAGATCTTGTGGGACAGCTGGCTTTTGATTTGGCCAGAAGGAGTTGTAGTCCTTGCAGTCCCTACATTACCTGGGGTCATTTTTTTGTGGCAGCATTAAAAACTCAACAGGGGATTGACAATTTTCTTTTAAAAATGGATCTTAAATTAACAGATGTGGAGGAAGCTTTATTTTATGTTGAAATAAAGAAAAATTTAAAACGGTCTGTTTTTATCTGGGATGATGATTTTGTCGTGAGACACTTAAAAGGGGTAAATCGCGGCTGGATTGGAGTACCAACTCCAGATTTGGACAGCGTTTCAGTTGATTTAACCAGAGAGGCCTCAGGGGTTGGTTTTGCAGATTTTATCGGAAGATTACAGGTGGTATCGCAGGCTATTAATATCTTATCTCAAGAAACGCAAAAAAATGTAGTGGTGGTGGGACCCCCGGGATCAGGTAAAACTGCTTTTTTACAATTGTTGGCCAGGCAGATTGTCAAAGGCAATGCGCCCACAGCTTTAGCTATCAAAAGACTGGTGCTGCTCAATTTGACAAAACTGTTATCAGGCATCAGGACCCAGGGAGAGCTGGCAGATCGGGTCAAAAATATTTTTGAAGAAGTATCATTTACCCAAAATGTGATAGTGGCAGTTGAGGAAATTCACAACTTAAGTCTGGGTGAAGTGGGATCTGAGTATAATTTATACTCATTAATGCTGCCATATCTGGAAGGCGCCAATTTTCAGTTTATTGCCACCACTGAACCTGAAAATTATACCAAAACATTGGAGAAAAATGGCTCCTTTGCCAGGCTTTTTACCAAAGTGGAACTTCCTCCCGCATCAGAGGATGAGACTGTGATGATTTTGGAACAGCGAAGTGCCCAAATAGAAAAAAAACAAAAGATTAAAGTATCATATTTGGCCATTAAAAAATGCGTTCAGCTGGCTGCCAGGCTGATTCATGATCGGGTTTTGCCGGACTCAGCCATTGCCATTTTGGAACAGGCTCAAACTCAATCTGCAGATGGTTGGATTACTCAAAAAATTATCCAGGAAGTGGTGGCTTCCAGAATCAATGTGCCTGTTTTAGAGGTGGGAAATATGGAGAAGCAAAAACTGCTCAATCTGGAAGATCAAATTCACACAAAGCTGATTGATCAACAAGAGGCAGTCAAAGCAGTTTCTGATTCTTTAAGAAGATCTGCCACAGGACTCCGGGAGGCAAACCGCCCCATTGGTTCATTTTTATTTGTAGGGCCCACAGGTGTGGGTAAAACAGAACTGGCCAGGATTTTGGCTCAAGAATACTTTAAAAATGCAGCAGTTTTTTTGCGATTTGACATGTCGGAATATCAGAATCCTGATTCAGTGAGTCGGTTGATCGGCGCATCGGGAGAAGGAGGATTGCTTACAGAAGCAGTTAGGATAAGACCATATGCCCTGTTGCTTTTGGATGAATTTGAAAAAGCAGATCAAAAAATTTTGACTTTATTTTTACAAGTTTTAGAAGATGGCAGGTTAACAGATGGGTCAGGTAGAACCATTGATTTTACTCACACCATTATTATTGCCACCTCTAATGCCGCCTCTTTAATTATAGCCAGGGGACTTAAAGATGGAAAAAGTCTCCTCCAGCTTAATAAGCAGGTCAATGACGAACTGTTGCAAATTTTTACACCAGAGCTGATAAACCGCTTTGATGATGTGGTGTTATTTAAATCCTTAACAGAGGATAATCTTCAAAAAATTGTTCAACTTAAACTGGTTCAGCTTCAGGGTAGGTTAAAAGAACAGGGATATTTGGTGGAATTTGATCAAAAGTTGGTAGGGGAACTGGCCAAACGCGGCTTTGATCCAGTACTTGGAGCAAGACCCTTAAGAAGATTAATTCAAGATACCCTAGAAGCTAATTTATCTAGAAAAATTCTAGAGAGAAAAATAGAGAAAGGACAAATGTTTAAAAGTGGCCCAGAGATATTAGTTGCATAGTTATCTGATCTATGCTATAATATTTAATCAATGAGAACTGAGCGAATAGTATTTTTAGGAGGGGTGACTGCATTTTTATTAGGAGGTGCATCTTTGGCTGTAGGAGTGGTAGATAATATGGAAATAAATGGGATAATTGACCCTCAAGTAGATCAGGCTAAGGGAGTTTTGTCTGGAGATGAGGTAAGTGCTGCCAAGTCTGAACTAAAAGGTGCTTCAGGGGAGATAACTAAATTGGTAGATGCTCAAACTTGGAATAAATGGGGTAATACTTTAGACACAGCCAGTTTCAGAGCCAGGATAGCAGAGATAAAACAAGTAGCAGCTGGATTAGATAATAGATTGAATGATGATTTAGATATTTTAGATAAACAAGCAGAGAGACAAAGTTATGCCGCCACCCTCAGGGAATCATTTCAGCAGAGTGATGAGAGAAACACTTATTTGATGGTTGGTGGAACAATAGCAGTTGTTGTAGGGGTAATACTTTCAGCGTTATCTCTACCCTCTGTACTACTTAGATCACCAAGATAGGGTCCGCCCGGTTCTATTCCGACCTCTCGATCCCCTCGATAAAAAGATTCTATTGCTTCGCTCCAGAATGACTTTTTAGTGTATTATTAAATATAATGAAGTGGTTGGTTTTGTTGTGTATACTGTTTATCACCCCCATTACTGTTTTGGCAGCGCCAGCCACTGATCAGATAAATCAAAAAGTTTGTAATAGATTTGAAGAAGATGTTTCAAGGCTTGCTGCTATTATGGAGCAGTTGAGAGATAGAAAGGGAATTACAGAAACTAGAGTGGCTTTTGGGGGAGTGGATACACCCATAAAATCAGCTGATTATTGGATAACGTATGCTGCAGAGGCAATTGCATATCAGAGAGCTCAAGAATTTTCTTCAAAAGCCGGGTTACGTTCCAGTCTGGAGGTTTTAAAAGGCAAGGTATTAAGGGCTAAAAAAGAGGCAGGAAAGGCTTTAAATGAATAAAAAGGTAATTTTTATAATAATTTTAATTGTTATAACAGTTATAACAATTTTTAAGTTTGCACCCCAAGGGTGGGAAGGTAAAAAAATGATAAGTCCCTTCTCCGGGACAGTTCAGACTCCAGTTCCATCTCCAACTCCAATTAAAAAGGAATTTAAATTTAATTCTTCTACTGATCTAAAGGTGGAGTTGGAAAAGGTTAACCCACAAATTTTGGATTCTGATTTTGAATAGTGAGCGTAGTCGAACTATTGACCCATTCGACACTTCGACAAGCTCAGTGCTCAGGGTCTGCGGGTCGCCTTCGGCGACCCTTGACAACATCACTACAATAGTACTTGCATTCGCAAGAGATTCTTCGTTACACTCAGAATGACAATAAGGAGTATTTTATGCAGAATTTAGTGATAGTTGAGTCACCTGTTAAGGCGCGCACCCTCCAGAGCTTTTTAGGTGATAAATATCAAATTGAGGCTTCCATGGGGCATGTAAGAGATTTGCCCAAAGGCGATTTGGGAGTGGATGTGGAACATAATTTTGAACCTAGATATATTATTCCCAAAGCCAAATTAAAAACTGTTAATAACTTAAAAAAAATTGCTAAAGGAACCAAAACACTTTGGCTAGCCACAGATCCTGATCGGGAAGGTGAGGCCATTGCCTGGCATATAGCCCAGTTAGTCAGTGGGTCAGTGGATCGGAGTATCAGCAAAGACATTAAAAGAGTGGTCTTCCATGAGATTACTCCAGAGGCCATTAAAGAAGCCTTCGAGAATCCTCGTGGCATTGACCTAAAACTGGTTGATGCTCAACAAGCCAGGAGAGTTTTGGATAGATTGGTTGGTTATAAATTATCTCCACTTCTTTGGCAAAAAGTTAAAAGGGGTTTGTCTGCCGGAAGGGTGCAGTCTGTGGCGCTACGCCTTGTGGTTGAAAGAGAAAGAGAAGTTACCACTTTTAAACCTCAGGAGTACTGGATAATTGAAGCTATATTGGGGTTGGTTGGCTCAGACTTCGCCTCCTTTACTGCAATCTTAATAGAACAAAATGGTAAAAAATTAACCATTAAAAATAAAAATGAAGCTGATGGGCATGTAAAAAATCTGCAAAAAGCAGATTATCAGATTGCCAAAGTTACCAAAAAAGAAGTTCGCCGCTACCCTTTTCCTCCATTTACCACCTCCACCCTGCAGCAAACAGCCTCAAACAGGCTAGGATTTAGCGCCAGGCGTGCCATGATGCTGGCCCAAAATCTCTATGAGCGGGGTTTAATCACTTATATGAGAACTGATTCAGTAAATCTTGCGTCCCAGGCAATTGCATCTGCCAGAGAATTTATTGGTAAAGAGTTTGGTAGACAATATTTACCCAAAAGCCCAAGATTATACAAATCCAAAGCCAAAAATATACAAGAAGCTCATGAGGCGATAAGGACGACTGATGTACGCACGCAAGGCCAGGCCTTGCGAAGCTTACCAGGGATGAACAGGGATCATGTCAGGCTATATGATCTAATTTGGAAAAGATTTGTGGCCTGTCAGATGAATGAAGCAGTGATGGATCAAACCACAGTGGATGTGAAGGCCTCCACCTCGAAGGTGGGCTTTGACTCCTTCGAGGTGTACTTGCTAAGAGCAACTGGTTCTGTGATTAAGTTCGATGGCTGGTTAAAATTATATGGCAAAGAGGCAGAAACCGCCTCCGCCGAAGGCTCCGGCGAGTCAAGGGAAGATGGTGAAGAGAAAAAACAAGTTTTACCAAAGCTTTCACAAAATGATCCACTTAATCTGATCCAGATCATTCCTGGACAGCATTTCACAGAACCACCTCCAAGATATACTGAAGCATCTTTAATTAAAAAATTAGAGGAGTTGGGCATTGGCAGGCCTTCTACCTATGCTGCAATTTTATCCATAATTGTGGACAGATTTTATGTGGAAAGGCAGCTGCGAAGGTTTATTCCCACTGCATTGGGGTTTGCTGTGACTGATTTTCTGGTTAAAAATTTTGCCGATATAGTGGATTATCAATTCACCGCCCAAATGGAGGATGAGTTGGATGAGATCTCCAGAGGAGAGAGATCATGGGTGCCCACCTTAAGAGAGTTTTATACTCCTTTTGCCAAAAAATTGGCAGAGATTATTGAAACTGCCGAGAAAGTTAAATTGGTTGTGGAGTATGCAGGTAAAAAATGTCCGGATTGTGGTAAAGAACTGATAGTCCGGACAGGCAAATTCGGCAAGTTTTTGGCCTGTTCCGGATTTCCTGAATGTAAATATACAGAATCTTTGGAAGAAAAAATAGCAGGTTTATGTCCTGATGATGGTGGAGAGGTTGTGGTCAGAAGAACCCGCAAAGGTAGAACTTTTTATGGCTGTAAAAACTGGCCCAAGTGCAAATATGCTAGTTGGACAAAGCCGAAAGGTAGGGATAATACTAAGGTGTCTACCTAGCACACATCCAAGGTGTGTAGATGGTTGTTACTCCTTGACAAAAACATGGGTACTTGATAGTTTAAAGGGGGCCCCTAAAAATCTCCCCAAAATTTATGGTAATTGACCGAGTTGAAGTTCAAAGGCCACTTTATCCTACTACTCCGCTTGGTGAAACAATAATTAATTTAAACTACCTTGACCCTTTATATGCTGCAGTTCTACTTTCAAGGTTAAATCTAATTTCCTGTCAAGGGTTAGGTGATTTAGAAAAATTATCAGCTACCGTGGTGGAGTCAATGTATCCTTTGGGGGCTAGAAGAAATCACTTTTATCAGTATGTTTTAGAAGGACGTAAATTTAGTCCATATGATGAGTCTTTTTTAGTTTGTCCTCCATCTTTTGGAAAATCACCGACAGGTATTGTGGAGATACCTCATCTGATTGGTGAAGAAACAGTGGGTGAAAAGTTATTAGATACTTTAGTTCAAGTTAGTGAGAAACTTAAAGTTAACTTTGTGGCTGTATCAGTTTATTGGCCAAATACTACCAGAGCTGAAATAGTAAATCAGTGGAAGAAAAGAGGAGCTAATCTTTTCTACCTAGAACCCAGCAAAAGAGATTAATTTACTGATATAAACCCATTTTGGGGACTTGAAAAATTTCCCCATTTTGTATAAATTGATTTAGCGCTGTGTGACAAGCTTATGGTAGAAGAGTTACATTTCCTAAAATACCCAGGTGCAGTTTTATCCCGTCCAGATATTAAACTAGCGATTGATTCAGGACTTATAGAGATAAAGGCTCCTTGTGCTTTAGATATTCAACCCGCCTCTCTTGAGTTACACTTGGCCAGAACATTGGCCTTTATTTCCAGAGGTAGAGTACGAGAGGCGGCTATAGATCTTAAAAAGCCAGTAGAAGATTTTTATGACTATGAAGTTATTGATCCAGTTAGGGGGCATGCTATACATCCAAGAGAATTTTTCTTAGGAGTTACTCGTGAGTGGATTGGTTTTCCTGCACAGTTGATAGGTAATTTAGATGGAAAAAGCAGCTTAGGCAGACTTGGCTTTGTGGTCCATGCTACAGCTGGATTTTTTGATCCTGGTTTTAGGGGACACGGCACTTTGGAAATAACTAATCTAACTGAGAGACCGATCATTGTCTATCCAAATATGCCGGTAGGACAGATGAGGTTTTCAATTTTATCTTCTCCGGCGGATGTTTTATATGGAGATCCCTCTTTAGGGAGTAAAAGATATAGTAATGAGTATTCAGAAGACCCCAGACCAATACCGAGTGAATATTGGAAAAATTTCATAAATGGAAATGGAGTACTTCATGGTTGAAAAAGGATTATTTATTGTTATTGAAGGAATTGATAACTCTGGTAAAACTACTCAGTCTGGTTTATTGAAAGAATATTTGGAGGGTAAAGGTTTACCTGTTGTGCAAACCAGAGAGCCAGGTGGAACAGAAGTGGGTGAAGAAATTAGAGAGATTTTACTTAAGAAAAGAGATAAAATGATGGATCCTCAGGCTCAGGCTTTGCTTTTCTATGCTGCTAGAGTAGAGTTTCTTAAAAGTATAGTGGAGCCAAATTTATCATCGGGGGTAACAGTTATTACAGACCGTTTTGAGCCATCAACTTATGTCTATCAGGGATATACTCAGGGTGCTACAGATTTTGTCCAGAGTCTTAGTAGGCTAGTTGTAGGATACAAGTATCAGCCAGATGTTTCTGTGGTGCTAGATATTCCGGCAGAAGAAAGTTTTAGAAGGAGATCAAATGAAGATCGGCAGGGGCAAGATTTAATATATGAACATCAGGGATTAGAGTTTTCTAAAAAATTAAGAGAGGGGTATTTAGAATATACTAAAGAACATCCCAATGCAGTTTTATTAGATGGAACCGAGGACATAAAATCAGTCCATGAAAGGATTATACTTTGTATAAAACCAAAGCTAATTGCCAAAGGAATACGAGGAATACATGTCTGAGCAGCAAGAATTATTACCAATTAAAGAATTAACTCATAATGGTTATCGCTGGTTTAGGTATTCAGCTGATCAGACAGGATTGGATATGATCTGTATGGAAGATCTACAGAGTGGAGTTGTAGTAACTTCCCCTCTAGCTAATCCTGAAAAAAGAACGGCTGCCCATAAAGCTTGGGGTGGAGCCAGGCAATCCAGAGCCCCGGGAACTCCTTGGGACATTTATCATGAAATGGGTGAAAAAGGAGTGGATCCTGATCAAAAGATTGATGATATGTTTGCTGGATATGGACATAAGTCGGTAGGAGATATGGCCAGAATTCAGGTAGACCATCACTTAACCCCCATGCACCTAGCTTTTACTATGTTTCATGAAGGTTACATCATCTCTGGTCAGGAAAAATCCACCCGTTACCAGCCCTCTTTTAGAAGAGCAGTACTTCATCCACTGAGTAACTATTTACCTATAGATGAAATGAACCCAGAGATTGAAGAAGAATATCAAGGATTGGGAGGACTCTCATTAGAGTTATTTGCTAAACACAGGGAAAAGTTAACTTCTGCCTATGAAGAATTTTATCAGCCAGATGCCAGTCAAAAAGGAGCACTGAACTCTCGGGTACTGGACTCTGCCAGATACTTTTTGCTGTTTGGCCAGGGCACTGGTTTTTCTTACGAGACCTCCTCTAGAGACTGGTCTAGAATAATTTCTCTACTTCAGGCTTCACATGTGCCCTTTTACAGGAGATATGCTAATCAACTAGAAGCCTTTTTGGCTCCTGATGCAGAGACTGAAAAATTACTTATCTTTAAAGCTGAATCACCCAGTTTAATTAGACATACCGAAGCAGATAATACAGTTAATGAAAACTTAAGGCAGTTAAAAACATTTATTGGGGGTAAAGAAGATTTGCTCAGAGTTGCTAAAGCCTATGGTAGTTTTCCTCAAAGAAAAGAGCAGGTAATCAATTTGTTACCGGGTCAAATAAGTTTGGGGGAAAGGGTAGCTATGCAGTACGTACAAACTCTCTGGCCAGCTCTTCCAGCTGAGGTAGTCAACGGCTGGTTGTCCACCAGAAGTGATGAAACTAAACGTCGCATTAGTCAAATTATTTTTAATGGTCATGATAAGTACCGAGAGCCTTCCTATATGGCTGCTGTTACTGATATAACCTTACAAGTGTTTGCTGATTTAGGAGTGCAAAGAGATTTTAACAGACAAAGAGCCTGGGGTAGATTTATGCCTATGCCACTGCTTTATGGTGAAGCCTGGGGTAGACAGAAAGCAGAACAGGTACTCTGTAAAGGCTTTGGTTTGCCATTATATTTAGTGGCTGTTGATCAGTTTGAAGAGCAGGCAGAAGATTTTACTACTGACATGGAGAGGTATTATGAGGGAGTATATAGTTTAATGGATAAAGTACAAACTGAATATGGAGATAAAGCAGACTTTAGCTTTGTAGCCAACGTGATGCCACTTGGCCAAATGGTTGATTTTTATATGCATGGTAATCCTAAACAGGCTCTCTATTTTACTGACTTAAGATATAGACCTGGTGGACATATCAACTATCGGGCATTAGCATATGAAGCCAATCAGCTAATTGCTAACTCTGATCTCTATCTTTCTGGTATTAAGTTAGATCAACGTCCTGACCCTGCCTCAAAAGTAGAATTCTTTGATAGAAGCTGAATTTCCAAGTTGATACTGTTTCGTTATATTTATTCCGATACTGTATCGGCAATAAAATTCGCCGTATATTAAATTTCCCCATTGACTAATAAAGAATAAGTTTGTCAGATTTCATCCCAGATTTTCCACCTTTCGGTTGGAACCAGTACCAATTCTTGAACAAGATAGACAGATTAGAAGGCAGATGAGGAGAGTCCCTCAAGATGGCAGACGTTGACTCTTGGGGCTAGTCCTGATATACTCCCCTCATTATACACTCAAGGTGGTTAAAGTCTCTGAGGCCACAAACCTTGAGGAGGTACAAGAGACTGATATGTTTAAAGTTCCAACAGCCAAACAACTTCTTGAGGCTGGTGTTCATTTTGGACACCGGGTTTCCCGCGGTAACCCCAAAATGGGTCCATATATTTATGGAGCCAGAGAAGGAGTTCAAATAATAGATTTGACTTTAACGGAAAAATACCTGAAAGAGGCTTGTGATTATGTATATAATTTGGGCCAAACAGGTGGAGTTTTACTTTTGGTGGGTACTAAAAAGCAGTCTCAAGCAGTGGTGGAAGAGCTGGCCAAAATTGTAGCAGCGCCGTATATGGCAAATCGTTGGATAGGCGGATTTCTGACCAATTTTGAAGAAGTTTCCAAAAATATCAAAAAATTAAAAGAGCTAAAAGAGAAAAGATCAAAAGGGGAGCTTAATAAATTTACCAAAAAAGAGCAGATGCTGATAGATAGAGAGGTATTAAAATTGGAGCGTGATTATGGAGGGGTGGAGAATTTAGGTAAAATTCCGGATGCCCTATTTTTAATTGATGCCCAAAAAGACAGAATTGCTGTAAATGAGGCTAACAGAATTGGTGTTAAATTGGTGGCCATTGCAGATTCAAATGCTGATCCAACCCTGCTGGATTTTCCTATTCCGGGCAATGATGATGCCATCAAATCAATTAAAATAATCACACAGGCAGTTGTGGGGGCATATCAGGAAGGTAAATCCCACGCACCGCTCACGCTGTAGAGACTCGTTCGCTATGGATATTAAAGATATAAAAAAAATTCGAGAACAAACAGGTGCTGGAATAGCAGATGTAAAGAAAGCATTAGAGGCTGCTAGAGAATTGGTTGAAGCTAAGAAGAAAGGTTACTCAGAGGAGGTAGTTAAAAAAGCTTTAGAAATCTTAAAACAGAAAGGATTGGACAAAGCTATCTCCAAATCTGAAAGAGAAGTTAAAGCTGGAGTGGTAGATGTTTATTCCCATGGAGGGAAAGTGGGAGTTTTAGTGGAACTTCTTTGTGAAACGGATTTTGTTGCAAGGACTGATGATTTTAAGAATTTGGCTCATGAGCTTACCTTACAAATTGCTTCCATGAAACCTTCATCTGTTGAGGAATTACTTAATCAGGAGTATATTAGGGATAATTCGATGACTGTTGATCAGCTGGTAAAATCTGTAGTTGGAAAATTGGGGGAAAATATCCGAGTTGGAAAATTCGAAAGAATAGCTTTAGGGGAATAACTTAAGACTGAAAACTAAAGACTAAAAAATAAAAAGTTTTAAGTATTCAGTCTTTAGTATTAAGTTAATTTATGGACCCTGTTTTAACTGATGTTAATCAAAAGATAGAGGATGCACTTCATCATTTTAAGATGGAAATTGCCGGCATTAGGGCTGGCAGAGCCAATCCGTCTCTGGTGGAAGGAATCTTAGTTGAAGCTTATGGGGGAAGGATGAAACTTAATGAGGTGGCAACCATTTCAGCCCCGCAGCCCACGCTTTTAATAGTACAGGTTTGGGATAGCTCTTTGGTTGATAATGTTATCAAGGCAATTCAAGGATCAAATTTGGGGTTAAATCCCGTCAGCGACGGTCAGCTGATACGCCTGCCTCATCCACCGCTGACTGAGGAGCGAAGAGAGCAGTTTATCAAACTGCTTCATCAAAAAATGGAAAATGTGAAAGTGGAGATCAGACAAATCCGCCAGGATACCCGTCACGGCTGGCAGCAGCAGGTGGGACAGGGACAATTTGGTGAGGATGAGAATTTCAGGCGCGCAAGACTGCTGCAGGAGCTGATTGATAAGGAAATACTTGAGGTGGAAGAGTTGGGGGAAGCTAAGGAAAAGGAGTTAACTCAGATATGATTTTTTCCATTATAATTTTTATACTAACTATTTTATTTTTGGTGGTTATTCATGAACTGGGCCATTTTTTAATAGCCAAAAAATTTGGGATTAAAGTTGAGGAATTTGGTTTTGGTATTCCCCCCAGGGCTTGGGGCAAAAAGATTGGGGAAACAATAGTTTCTGTAAATTGGCTGCCTTTTGGAGGATTTGTACGCCTGCTGGGAGAGGATGAGGTAGATAAAGATATCCTCAAGAACAAACGCTCTTTTGCAGCAGCGCATGTTGGCAAAAGAATATTAGTGGTGGTTGCAGGGGTGGTAATGAATCTGATTTTGGCTTGGGTATTGCTTTATATTGTTTTAGGATTCTCCGGTTTTAAAACTAAAATTCCGCTTTATTTTAACCATCAGTTTGTGGGAGTAAATCAAAAAGTTGAGTCGCAGGTATTGGTGCAAAGCATATCCAAAGATTCTCCGGCTCAAATTTCCGGTATAAAGATAGGAGAAACGATTATGGCTGTTGATGATCAGCCAGTGAGTGGCAGTTTGGACCTGCTGGATAAAATTAAAAAATTGGCAGGAGAGCGGGTGAAACTTACCTTATCTGGTGAAAGGGGAAGTTTTCGGAGTGTGCTAATAACCCCCAGAAAAGAGCCGCCCAAAGGAGAAGGGCCTTTGGGAGTGGGGCTTTTGCAGATCCAGATTGCTGATCTTGAATATCAAAATATGTGGCAAAAAATTTTATCCGGACCCTTACATTCTGTTAATTTGATAGCTTATTCAGGAAGAATCTTGGGAAATTTTGTGGGACAAGCTATACAAGAGAGAAATCTCACCCCGCTTTCCTCCACAGTATCAGGGCCTGTGGGAATAACTTATGTTGCCAATATCATTTTAACCAAAAGTCACAACCCTGTTATTTCCTATTTTGATTTTATGGCCCTGTTATCTTTAAACCTGGCTGTGTTAAATTTGCTGCCATTTCCGGCTCTTGATGGAGGCAGGCTGTTTTTTCTTTTGATTGAGGCCATAACGCGCAAAAGGGTTCATGCTCAAGTTGAAAAATGGGTTCATGGTGTGGGATTTGCCATCCTGTTGACCTTGATGATACTGGTCACTTTTAATGATCTTTCCAAAATTCTCTCTGGTGTATACTAGTATTATGGTTAAGATTATCTCTACTGCCACTCTAATTTTGGCCATAGTATTATTTCCACCATCCAGTTTGGCTTTAATTTCCAATAATGCCGTGCCTGGTGATGCGACTTACCCAATTAAAAGGATTTTGGAGGATGGAATATATGCAGTTGCATCTTTGAACCCCATAACCCGCGCCTGGTTTTCCGCAGCCAGATCTGACAGAAGATTTAAAGAATTTTCTACATTAATAGCTCAAGGTAAATCTGCTTCTAAAACTTTAAATGAGCTGGTTTCCCAAACAGACATAGCAGCAAATGAGTTAGCAAAAGTGGAAGATCCTGTAAGGAAAGAGCAATTAACAGATCAACTTTTGGATTCTATAAAAAAATATGATCAGGGATTAGAACAGGCTTCAAACCAAATTACAACCCCGCCCATTACTGAAGTTGTTTCTCCACCAGAACCATCTGCTACATTGGTTGCGACTCCAGTTCCTACCCAAAGACCCACTCCGTCAGCTCAACCTGTAACCCCTTCTAAACCTCCTCAAGGAGGAGTTGATGCTAAAGAGATTGATGAAGCTCGTAAGAAAATAGAAGAGATAGAAAAGAAGATAAAAGAGGAAAAAGAAAAGTCAAAAAAGGAGAAAGAACATTCTGATAAAAAAGAACAAAGAGAGGTTCAAAAAGAGAGGAATAAAGAGGATAAAAATGATGGAAGTGGAGATTTCGAACGTGAGGGAAGACGTGTAAGATGAAATACTCAAAACTTTTCCCGAAAACTTTAAAGCAAGCCCCCTCAGGGGCTGAGTCCATCAATCATCAGTTACTAACTCGAGCTGGCTTTATCCATCAGGAGATGGCTGGAGTTTATACCTATTTACCCTTAGGTTGGAGAGTTTTAGATAAGATTTCTGATATAGTCAGAGAGGAAATGAATGATATTGGGGCACATGAGTTGGTTATGCCAGCCTTACACCCTGCTGATGCTTGGAAAAAAACAGGCAGGTTTTCCTCTTTTGATGTACTTTTTAAATTAAAAGGAGGTGGCTCTGATTTGGTTTTGGGACCAACCCACGAAGAGATAATTTATCCTCTGGTAAAAGAATACGCAAAATCTTACAGAGACTTACCTTTGTGTCTTTATCAGGTTCAAACCAAATTTAGAAATGAGCCAAGGGCTAAAGCAGGATTACTTCGTGGAAGAGAATTTTTGATGAAGGATCTGTACAGTTTTCATACAGATGATAGCGATAGGGATGAGTATTACCAAATTGTCAGGAAGGCTTATCTGAAAATTTTTCAAAGATTGACTCTACCAGTTGTGGAGACTAAAGCAGGTGGAGGTACTTTTTCAAACCTGTCTTTGGAATTTCAAACCCTGACTCCTTCAGGAGAAGATACTGTTTTTGTCTGTGAGAGTTGTAAAACTGCCACAAATGCAGAAATTGCAGAAGATAAAAAATGTGTTCAATGTGGAGGGAATTTAACGCTGGAAAGGTCTATTGAGGTTGGTAATATTTTCCCCTTAAAGGAGTCGTTTGCCAAAACTTTTAAATTAACTTTTGTTGATCGGGATGGCAAAGAGAAGCTGGTCTCCGCAGGCTGTTATGGTTTGGGGATATCAAGAACCATGGGAGCAATTGTGGAAGTATTTAATGATGAAAAAGGCATTATTTGGCCGGAGTCTGTAGCTCCATATCAGGTTCATTTGGTGGGATTGGATTTGGATCAAGAATCTGTAATGAGGGAGGCGGAAAAGGTTTATAAATTACTGCAAGTTGAAGGAATTGAGGTTTTGTTTGATGACAGAGTAGATGTATCTGCCGGAGAAAAATTTGCCGATGCTGATTTAATTGGAATTCCCTACAGAGTGGTTATTTCTAAAAAGACCCATTCGGCCCATTCGGCAGGTTCGACAAGCCCTTCGGCCACGAGCTCAGGACCGAGTGGCTCACTGCAGGTAAACTCAGGGCGAGCCAAAGATAAATTAGAGGTTAAAAAAAGATCAGAAAAGGAAACGAACTTTAAAGATTTAAAACAATTGATTGATATTATTAAGTCTAATTGATTTTAAAGATGATTTCTGTTAAATTGACACCAAGTGTCATCCTGAAAATAGTGACGCAAAAACGTTAAACAGCCTATGATTCAGAAAAATATTATTAAACAACCAAAGAGTATTGTTGAAGTAACCATTACTGTTCCATGGGTAGATTTAGAACCTAAATGGAATGAGGTCCTGACAAAGTTATCCCTTGATGTGGAATTGCCTGGTTTTAGAAAAGGTACTGCCCCTGGCAGCATGGTTGAGCAGTCTTTGGGGGTTAAACTTCAGGATGAAGTGTTAAAAAGCGTTCAACCATCATTTTTAATAGAGGCTTTAAAAGGCACTGATGTTATCCCCATTGATTATCCAAAGTACCAACTGATTTCTTATGCCAAAGGTGGTCAGCTTCAATATAAAGCCACTATCACCAACAGGCCGCAAGTTACTGTGGGAGATTATAAAACAATAAAAGTAACAAGACCTACCACCAAACTCGTGACTGATGAGGAAGTTGCTAAGGTGATTGATGATTTGTATAAAAGATGGAGTGTGGGCGCAGGAGCTGCGCAAGCGCGAAGCAGTTCCGGCGGATCAATTAATTTTCAACAAAACCAGCCATCTCAGACTCCATCATCAAACGGGCAATCCAGCGCAGCCGGACCAGATGATACTTTTGCCAAAGCCATGGGGTCAGCAGGTTTGGCTGACCTGAGATTAAAAATCAGGAAAGATTTGGAAGATCATGTTAAACTCAATTCCGAACTTGATTTTGAAGAGGCCATCCTGCAGGAGGTGGAAAAAATTACCGCGGTTGAGCTGCCTGAGGTGTTGATCAGCGATGAGTTAAACAGAATGCTGGTATCCTTGCAGAGAAGAGTGGCTGATATGGGGTTACTCTTGGAGGATTACTTAAAGGGACAAGGGAAAACCTTAGAACAGCTCAAAAATGAATGGAAGCCGCAGGCTGAGAAAAATATGCGGATGGAATTGGGGTTGGCAGAAGTTGCAAGATTGGAAAATATCCAGGTGAGTGAGGAGGAGCTTCAGGCAGAAGTGGAGAAGATTACAGATGAGAGGGTAAAAAGACAGTTTGAAGCGCAAGAACCAAGATTGCATCTTCGCCATGCCTTAAGACAGACTAGAACGTTGGATCTTCTAAAGAAGATGGTGGGTGAGTTAAAATGAGCATCATAGTAAAAGCTGGTCCCAGAGATAATACTAATTCGGTTATTAGAAAGTTCCAAAAGAAGGTTCTTTTGGAGGGTGTGGTACAGGAGATCCGCCAAAGGGAATTTTATAGAAAACCCTCACAGCTTCGGCAGGAATATTTAGCGGAAAAAAGAAGAAAAATTATGCGGGCCAAAAGATTTGGTAGTTAATGTTACTGATTACAATACAAGAAGATTTAAAACAGGCGCAGTTTGATCGTGAGGAAGTAAAAATATCCACCTTGCGGTTGCTTTTATCTGAAATCCATAATGTCCAGATTGCCAAAGGACAGGAATTATCTGATCAGGATGTGATTTCTATTATTCAAAAAGAGACTAAGAGGAGATCTGAAGCAGCTTCTGGTTTTAGGTCTGGAGGTAGAGAGGAGCAAGCTTTAAAGGAAGAACAAGAGCTAAAAATTTTAGAAGGATATCTGCCAGCTCAACTTTCAACTGAGGAATTGACTAATATAGTCCAACAGGCTATAAATGAAATAGGAGCTACTTCTTTGCAGGATATGGGGAAGGTGAGGGGAAAGGTGATGGGGAAGGTTAAAGGTCAAGCTGACGGGAATGTTGTAAGTGGGATAGTTAGGGGCAAGCTGACACCCTAGTGTCATCCTGAACTTGATTCAGGATCCATACAAATAATTATATAGATTCCGGATCAAGTCCGGAATGACAAAGGAATATGATAAATATTATTGTTTCTTCCGATCCGAGATATAATATTAACAGGGATGCCATTAAAGATGCAATAATAGACTCGTTGAAAAAACACAGAGTAACGGGTAGAGTAGAGATCGGTGTTAGCATCATAGGCGATCGTAAGATGCATGAGCTAAATCGAAAATATAGAGGGATTGACTCAACAGCTGACATTTTATCTTTTGCCTTGGAAGATCCAAATCCAGTAGGTTTTGTGTCCTCTCCTGACAGGTGGTTAAGATTGGGGGATATTGTCATCTCTTATGCTCAAGCTTTGGAAGATGCCAGCTTGGACGGAATTTCAGTGGAAGATGAAATTAAAGATTTAGTGGAACACGGAGTAGATCATCTGTTAGGAATTCATCACCAATGACACTTTATTTAAAATACCGCCCGCAAACTCTTGATGCTCTGGCTGGTCAGGATCATGTTAAAAAAAACCTAAAGTCAGCATATTTGACTGGAAAACTTTCCCATGCCTATCTTTTGGTAGGACCTCGCGGCAGCGGTAAAACATCAACAGCCCGAATTTTGGCCAAAATGGTAAATTGTTCTGCAAAGCAGAATGTTCCTTGTAATAAATGTTCTACTTGTTCATCTATTACAGATGGATCTAATCTGGACCTGATAGAAATTGATGCTGCTTCCAACAGGGGAATAGATGATATCAGGGCCTTGCGGGAAAATGTAAAACTTTTACCAAGCAGCGCCAAAAGAAAAGTTTACATCATTGATGAGGTGCATATGTTAACTCAAGAGGCTTTAAATGCCCTTTTAAAAACTCTGGAAGAACCCCCTACTCACGCCCTTTTTATTTTGGCCACCACTCAAGGAGAAAAAATACCGGCCACAATTTTATCCCGAGTGCAAAGGCTGGATTTTAAACTGGCCACTGTTCCGGAGCTTTTATCGCTTTTACAAAAAGTGGCCAAAGATGAAAAAATTGATATAGATGATGAGGCCTTACAAATTCTGGCCAGAGCCTCAGATGGCAGTTTTAGAGATGGAGTAAAACTGTTAGATCAGGCATCAAGCATGGAGGGCAAAATTACGGCAGCTTTAGTGGTAGGGGTTTTACAAGTAGTCAGGTTTGAAGAGGCATTTAGCACAGTTGAGAAAATAGCCTCAAATGATGTTAAAGCTGCCATATTGGAGATTACCAGACAACTAGAGGTGGGAGTAGATGCAAGGCAGCTTAATTTGGAGATGCTTAATATCTTGCGAAAACTCCTGCTTATCAAACATGATCTGGGGGAAAGTTTGGTTGAGCTCGAGTATCCAAAAGATCAATACCAACTGCTTGACAATCTGGCAGATAAATTAAGCATCAACTATTTGGCTGGCGCTTTGAATACCTTACAGCAAGCTTTGGAAAAAATGAAGTTTGCCTCAATTCCTGCTCTGCCGCTGGAGCTGGCAGTGGTGGAAATATGCGAAAACGAATCCTCTGTCATGCTGGAGGGAGCGAAGCGACCGATAGCATCTATGGAAGATTCTATCGGGACGTACCGAGATGGTACATCCCTCCAGAATGACGAAGTAAAAATAAATCATCCACCGTCAAATTCTGATTCCCCTGATATCCTAAAGCTTAAAGAAAAATGGAGTTTTGTTTTAGAAACCATCCGTCCTTTTAATTTTTCTTTGGAGGCTCTGCTTCGTTCAGTTAAAGTTAGTGATGCCTCTGATGGTATGGTAATTTTGGAAGTTCCCTATTCTTTTCATCAAAGAATATTGGAGGCGCCAAAGTCCAGGGATCTTTTGGAATCAGTCTTTTCAGATGTTTTGGGAAAATCTATTAAGGTGTCCACAGTTTTGGGCGCCAGGCCTCAAAAATTGGAAGATGTGGCCAATGTGGAGGTGGCTGCTGATGATGAAGTAATTAGAGTAGCCTCTGAAATCTTTGAAGGAAAACTGATAGATTAGAATTCTATTATGGAAAAGATCAGGTTGGCCATTTTGGCATCAGGTTCAGGCACCACTACTGAGGCCATTATCAAATCTAAGAAGGTAGATGTGGCGTTGGTGGTAACCAATAATAAAGATGCAGCTGTGGTAGAAAAAGCTCAAAAATTGATGGTGGAGGTGGAGATTGTGCCCAGAGCACCATATAAGGTGGTAAAAGATGGGGTGGAGGATATGGAAGCTTCTCGTTTAAGTTATGGCCAGGTTCTACTTGATAAATTTGCCCAGTATCAAGTTAATTGGGTTTCACAAAACGGCTGGATGGTTTTAACTCCGGAAAATGTGGTTGAGCAGTTTGAAGGTAGAATTGTTAATCAGCATCCAGGCCCCTTGGATCCAGGCTATCCTGATTTTGGGGGAGTGGGAATGTATGGAATAAGGGTTCACGCTGCAGTTTTAAATTTTGCAAGAAGAATCAAAAGACCCTTCCAAACAGAAGCTACCATTCATCAGGTCAATAAGAAGTATGATCAGGGAGAACTTTTGATGACTCATCAGGTGGAAATTTTGGATAATGACAGCCCTGAAACATTACAAAAGAGGGTATTGCCAGTTGAGCATCAGTTGCAGATTGATTTTTGGCAAAAAGTGCAAAATGGAGGGGTAACATCTTTTAAAAGAACCCAAAGGCTAATTTTGCCCGGTGAGGAAAAAATTTTGGAAGAAGCCAAAAAATTGGCAATTGAACAATATCAATAACAATTTTAAAATAATACCATGGGAATTTTTGATAATTTAAAGCAGTTGGGTGATTTAAAAAAAATGCGGAATCAGGCCATGGAAATGCAAAAAAAATTGGCCATGATCAAAATTACTGTGGAACATCGGGGGGTAACTGTGGTGATGACAGCAGATCAAAAAGTGCAGTCAATTTCCGGAGACCCTTCGACCCCTTCGACAGGCTCAGGGCAAGCTAGCTCAGGGCTAGTGGATCCGCAAAAAGTGACAGAAGCAGTTAATGAGGCTTTAAAACAATCCCAAAAAGTAGCAGCTGAAGAGATGAAACCCATGATGGGCGGTTTAGGCATCCCCGGGATGTGATACAATTGGCCACAACATGGCCAGGGTTCCAAAGAGTGTACAGAATTTAATCGAAGCTTTTGAAAGACTGCCGGGGATTGGACCAAAAACTGCCCAAAGGTTAACCTTTTATTTACTTCATGCTCCTATTGAAGAAGCTGAAAGTTTGGCTGATGCAGCAGTCCAGATGAAAGAAAGAACAGTTCTTTGCTCAACCTGTTTTAATATTGGAGAAGAGGATCCTTGTAATATTTGTTCAGATGAAGGACGTGATAAGTCCGTGATAATGATTGTGGAAAACCCCTTAGATGTTTTGGCGCTTGAGAAAGCCAACTACAAGGGATTGTATCATGTTCTTCATGGTGTTATTTCCCCTCTGGAAAATATAGGGCCTGATGAAATTCATATAAGGGAGCTTTTACCGAGGCTCAAAAATGGAAAGGTAAAAGAGATAATTCTGGCCACCAATCCTACTATGGAGGGAGAGGCAACTGCCATGTATATCCAAAGATTAATATCCCCTTTGGGAATAATGGTAACCAGGATTGCCAGGGGGCTGCCTGTGGGATCAGATTTGGAGTATGCTGATGAAACAACCCTTTCTCGCGCCCTGGAAGGAAGAAAAGAATACTGAATGTTAAAAACTTTTACTTTAAAAAATGGATTAAAAGTTGCCACTTATTCAATTCCACAGATGAAGTCTGTTTTTATCAGTGAGTCTGTTAAGGGTGGTTCAATTTTTGATACCCCTAAAACTTCAGGCTTGGCTCATTTCATGGAGCATATTTTAATAGAAGGTACCCCTACTTTTGGCAGTAGTGAAGCTATCTATAACTTTATTGAGGGTTTGGCAGGTAGTTTTAATGCCATGACTGCTCCGCAGATGATCAGGTTTTATATTAATGGTCCGGCAAATCATTTAGAGGATATGTTAAAAGTTTCACACGAAGTGTTTTTTAAGCCCCTTTTCCCAGAGACAGGAATAGAAAAAGAAAGAGGGGCAATCCTGGAGGAAATTTGGCAAAGACAGGGTACTGATTGGTATAAAAGAGGCAGATTTTTCTCATCAGTAAGATATAAAAAAGGGCATCCTTTCTTACTTGATAGTGGTGGATCAGAAGAGATAATTAAAAAATTACAGAAAAAAGATCTAGTTAATTTTTGGTCTATTTTTTTTCACCCTAAAAATACCTATCTGGTAGTGGTGGGGGGATTTGATACCAGTATTATTGAAGAGTTAATAGACAAGTTTTTTAGCAAATATCTCCCTGGTAAAACTTTTCCCGGATTTCCCAAATTGACTAACAAGGATTTAACAGGAAGACGGGTGGCTATTAGAGAGGATAGAACTTTAAATACTTGTTATATTGATTTAAGCTTTTCCACCATCCCTGATTCTGAAGGAATCCTCAAGCAAGTTCCTCAGTCTATAGCCAGAAGTATTTTAGGGAGACTTAGGGTAAGCAGGTTGTATAGATTATTAAGGTTGCAGCGAGGTTTAGTTTATGGAGTGGATATGGGAGCAACTACCTATGAACATTTTGCCTATGTTTATATCTCCACCCAAACAGCACCTGACAAGGTAGAGGAAGTGATGGAGCTGATCATAAAAGAACTAACTTCTTTTTTGGAAAATGGTCCTACAGAGGAAGAATTAAATTTTGCCAAAAATTATACTGTTAATCAAATACTAATGCAGTTTGATCATCCAGGTAATATTGCCAGTTGGATTGAGGGTGATCTATTATGGGAAGATAAAATTTACACACCTGATGAATATGCTAAGATGATAGAAAGAGTAAGTAAGAAAGATATTATGAATTTTATGAAAAAATATTGGGATTTTAGTAAACTGAATTTAACCATTCAGGGACCAATTGAGAATTCAGCAGAAAATATCAAAAAATTTACCGGACTGCTGGAAGGGTTAAAGAATTAAATATGCCAAACTCCAAAGGATTTATTAGACAACTGCCGCAAGATATTGGGGAAGCTGTAATAAAACCTGCAGCTGATGAGCTGGGTAAAGCCATTGAGATCGGAGCGCAGACTGTTTTCTCCGGTCCGCCACAACCAAAACTTACCCCCAGGCAGAGCTTTTTAAAACAGCAGCAGGAACAGAAAGGATTGGCCGAGGTCAGAAGAAAAATTGCCTGGTGGAAAAATTTGGATGAGGCTCAAAGAAAAGTCAGGGAAAAACAGCAATCCCTTGACATTGCTCGGGACAAGCAAGAACAAGAGAAGAAACAGGTCAAACAGCTTGAGGTACAAAAGAAAAAACAGCCTCTTCCGGAAGAAGTTCGGGCCAGAACCTTAGCTGAGCGAAAAATGGGCAGGGGTGTAGGTGGCTAACTATGAGTGAAATAAAAACTGAACAGGGAGTTATATTTAGAGAACCAGAATTGTCAGAACAGTCTATTGGTGAATATATCACCGGTTGTGAAGAAGTGGCCGTGAGGTTTCACACCATTACTGAAAACATCATTTCAGCAGGGAAAAAACCTGTTGTTTTGATTCCTTCCCGTGGAGCAGTACCAATTTTTTTATTGGCTCATCAGGCTCTAAAATCTCTTGATGAAGTTCATCCCTTGGTAGATCCTTCACAGACCAATTATTATCCCAAAAGAGTATTTGAATTTTTATCAGATGGGAGAATTATCCAACATAATCAATCGGACGAGAGTCAGGTAGATGTGGTACTTTACCCTTTTACTGCTGATGTATCTTACGAGAAAAATGGAGAAGAATGGCTGGCCAGAAAACTGCGCGAATCTTGTGCCAGAGCATTTTTGGATCTGGTCTCTTTAGGCAAGGAATACCCGGAAGATCTTGGGTGGTATTATTTCTTGATGGGTAAGATGCAAAGAGAGCTTCATGATGATCAAAAATTGAGCCCCGGCGAAATTGTGGCAGAGCTAAAAAATTATCAAGGTGTTCAAAATAGTCAGATAGTGTTGATAGATACGGTAATTTCTGGTAGAGCAGCTCAAGATATCACAGGAGCCTTTGCCGCTCTGGGACATAAGGTTGCTCCTATTTTGGCCGTTGATACCAGGGGGGGAGGTCATTTTCAAACTCAAAGGAGGGCCGAGATCGAACGGTCAATGGCATGGGATTTTATGGGAGGACAATCTCCTTTTGTGGAGTTTCCTTTAATCACAGAGGATAAAGGGGCGGCACTTTTGGGAGTAGCAGCCATTAATTTTGCCAATTTTAACAGACCAGCTTTTTTTAGAGATGCTGACCTAAGATTCAGAAGCGATTTTTTACCTCAAAGCTGTATCTGGACATTACCACCAGGTAACTTAAGGCAAGTTTATATAGATTCTTTTCATACATTTTTAGGCATTTGTATTAAAAAAGCCATGGGTGAGGAGATTCCTAATATGGCTGAATTCCAAACTCAAGTGGGACCACTAATTTCCAGTCATGGAGTGGCTAGTGAAAAAGAGGTTAGACTATTAGTTAGCAAAATAGATAAGGGATGTGTTGCTAAAGAGACATCATCTCACATTGTCAGTATTACACTGACAGATAGACAAGCTGAAGATTGGGCTAAAGAATTTGCAAACAACCTCTTTAAAAACACATCATAAACCTTTACAATTTAGGCTGTGCTTAAACTTTATAATTTTCTCACTCGGAATATAGAAGAATTTAAACCCCTGAGTCCACCCAAAGTGGGTCT
This sequence comes from uncultured Gammaproteobacteria bacterium, assembly GCA_964360965.1. Classification (GTDB taxonomy): domain Bacteria; phylum Patescibacteriota; class Microgenomatia; order Daviesbacterales; family UBA10151; genus CAYHYM01. The sequence continues at coordinate 4,067 of CAYHYM010000002.1, read as the reverse complement.
GTATACCTGTGGTCCTACCACTTATGATTTTGCCCACATAGGCAATTTGCGGACTTTTATTTTTGAGGATATCCTGAAACGGGTTTTGGAAACTGATGAATATGTTGTAAATCGGGTGATGAACATTACTGATATTGAAGACAAGATTATCAAAGGGGCAAAGGAGAAGGGACTGGGGATCAATGAATTTTCCAAGCCGTTTGAACAAGCTTTTTTTGAGGATTTGGCAAGACTAAATATCAAATCTGCCAATGTTTATCCAAAGGCTACAGAACACATCGGACATATGATCAAATACATAGAGGTTTTGCTTGAAAATGGTTTGGCTTATATGGAAAAAGATGGCTCGATTTATTTTGATATTTCAAAGTTTCCTGATTATGGAAAATTATCCGGTGTTGAAAAGAGGGAGCTAAAAAGTGGCACCAGAATTTTGTCAGATGAATACTCAAAAGATGATGTCCAAGATTTTGCTTTATGGAAATCAGTAAAACCAGATGAGGTGGGTTATGACTCATCCTGGGGAAGAGGCAGGCCTGGCTGGCATATTGAGTGTTCGGTCATGAGCCAGGAATATTTGGGTCAATCCTTTGATATACATGCTGGTGGAATAGATTTACTTTTTCCCCACCACGAAAATGAAATTGCCCAGAGTGAAGGTAAAACAGGCAAAAAATTTGTCAACTTTTTTGTGGAAGGAGAGCATCTTTTAGTTGATGGACAGAAAATGGCAAAATCTGCCGGGAATTTTTATAGACTACAGGATTTGGAAGATAAAGGTTTTGACCCTTTAAGTTTTCGCTACCTTTGTTTAACTGCTCATTATAGGGATAAATTAAATTTTACCTGGGAATCTTTAGGGGCTGCCCAAAATGCCTTAAACAATTTAAGAGAAACTATAAGAGAATGGAAAGAGGTAAAAGTAGGCTGTGCTGAATATGAACAAAAATTTATGGAAGCTGTTAATAATGATTTAAATACCCCCCAGGCTTTGGCTATCATTTGGGATATGGTAAAATCTGGTTATCCCACCTCTGCCAAAGCAGAATCTCTTTTAAAAATGGATCAAATTTTGGGATTAGGAATGGATCAAATTTTGGGAAAACCGCTAGAAGTTCCTGAGGAGGTTAGGGATTTATTGGGAAAAAGAGAAAACGCCAGGCAAGCTGGAGATTTTAATAAATCAGATGAGATAAGGAAAAAAATTAAAAAAATGGGCTTTGAAATAGAAGATACACCAACTGGACCCAAAGTTAAAAAATGCATAATTTAACTACTTTAAAAAATGGATTAACGCTAATAACTGTTGATCTACCACATCTTGATTCTGTTACCACACTAATAGGTGTAGGAGCCGGATCCAGATATGAAACCAAAAATATAAACGGCATTTCCCATTTTTTAGAACACATGTTTTTTAAAGGATCCACAAAATTCCCGACTGCTGAAATAATAGCCACTTTACTTGATGGTATTGGATCAGTCAATAATGCCGGAACTGCTAAAGAGTATACTGTCTATTGGGTCAAATCCGCTGCCAAACATGTGGGACTTGCATCAGATATTTTATCATCTATGCTCAAAGAATCACTGTTGGCTGAAGAGGAAATTGGCAGGGAGAAGGGAGTAATTATAGAAGAACTGCGGATGTATAGAGACAACCCCACCCGCTATGTGTGGGATCTCTATGAAAGATTACAATTTGGAGACCAACCTCTGGGTTGGGATATTGGAGGAGAAGAAAAAATTGTCAATTCTTTAAAAAGAGCAGATTTTGTTTCTTATATGGACTATCTTTATTCTCCCCAAAACATGGTGCTGGTATATGCCGGCAAGCTACCTAAAAATATTAGACAACTGGCAGGGGAATTTTTCCAAAATCTACCCAAAAGATCTTCCCACTCTTTTAATCCCTATAAAAGGAAAAAACAAACTAAACCAAGGGTCAATATTTTTTATAAAAAAACAGACCAAGTTCATTTAGTTTTGGGGGTGGAGGGATACGACCGTTACAACTCCAAAAGATATGCTGCCAGAATTTTGGCTACTATTTTGGGAGAGGGAATGTCTTCCAGACTTTTTATCTCTGTTAGAGAGAGAAGAGGACTGGCTTATCATGTAGATGCAGGGCATGAAACCTTTAAGGATACTGGTTTTTTTGCAAGTTCGGCAGGGCTTAAACTGGAAAAAGTTGAGGAGGGCTTGGAGGTGATTGTGGCAGAACTGCAAAGAGTGGCAAGCGAAAAAGTAACAGATGATGAGTTAAAAAAGGGAAAGGAAATTATCAGAGGCAGACTGGCCATCAGGCAGGAATCCACCAATTTTTTGGCAGAATATTTTGGCACGGAGTATGTCCTGGACAGACAAGTGGAATCATTTGATGATTATTTAAAAAAGATTGATGAGGTTGGCGCAGATGATATCAAGGAAGTGGCCCAGGAGCTTTTTGTTTCTGAAAGAATAAACTTACAAATAATAGGTCCTTTTAAAGATACCACCAGGTTTGAAAAAATTTTAAGAAGGTAAACAAGCAACTTATAATTTTATAAAATAATCATAAACGGCTTTGGAAACTGTTGCTATCCGTTCTTGGGCTGCGGCAGGTGAGGCGCTTTCTGATAAAATTATAATCAAATAATCTCCGTTTGGTGAGTAAACAATGCCTGCATCATGGGTATAGAAACCAATCTCACCAGTTTTATGGGACAGGGCAGTATCCCCTGATAAGTATTTAGGCAATTTGTCATTGAGTTTTTGCTCTTTTAGCAGATTCAACATCCTATTGGTGTACTCCTTATTGGCAAGTTCTCCCTTGTATAATTTTTCAAAGAAAGAAGCTATATCAGAGGGAGTTGTATGAGGAGGTTCTCCCAGTGATGATTCATTAAAACTATTTTGGGTCAAAAATGCCTTAACAGAGGAATGTTTAATTCTTTCTATCAGAAGAAGTGAAGCATAGTTGTGAGAAATGGTGATCATTTGTTCCAAAGCTTGCTTTACAGTCAGGGTTATTTCTCCTTCTGTCATTTCTGCTTCCTCAGAAGCAATGTTGAACTTATCATTTAATATATTTACCTGTTCGCTTAAGCGCTCATCCTCTTTTAATGTGTTATTTTGAATCTGGCCAAAAGCTGTTGCCATAATCCAAATTTTATATAAGCTGCCTGTCTCAAACACCTTATGCTCATTTGCAACATAGCTTTCCCCTGTTTTTAAATTTTTAATAACAATTCCATATGTTCCTTCTGTTCCTTTCAGCGCATTTTGAACAGCATTCGCCAGTGGATCAAGATTGGATATATTGATGGATTCATTTTTGGTAAATCTGCCGGATATGACAGAAATGATAAGCCCTGAGAATAAAATAAGCCCCAAAAATTTAATAATTCTTTTTCTATTTAAAGCCGCCATGCTCTTTTATGGCATTGTAGGTTTGGGTTAATTTATCCCTTACTCTTTCTGTACTTTCTGATTTGGATATGTTTAGAAGATGCTGTTTATATCTTATCCACTCATGATTGGTTACTTTATCTGCATGTTTGATGGCAATACTGTCCATTGATCTGGTTTGCCAGCTGATAATTTTGACCACCAGTTTAAATATTTTTTCCCTGGCTTCCTGAGCTTTCAGGATAACTAATTTTCGTTCTTCTTTGCTCAGTAGCTTAGCAGGAGGTAAATTCATAAGGAATAGTGCTATTATACCTGGTTTCTAAAATAATAGCAACTTTAAAATGTAAGCCTCTTTCTCTGATATAATCTCCTTAGTATGAGTTTAAAAGTAGGCACAGCGGGAATCAACCCTTCGACAAGCTCAGGGTTGTACTGAGTGAAATCGAAGTACAACATTTTGTTCCTCTTGTATTGGTTGAAAAGCCGCCTGCTTTAGCTGTAGCTCAATCAAAATATTAAACCTCTGATAGAACTTTAGTAAGAATCTGTATGCTATCCCAATCATGAATTGATATAGGAATAACCTCTTTCTCTCCTATCTTTTTAAGTTTAGTGCGCGCTGCAAGCGGGCTTCGCTCGGTTTCTTTAAGATCTGATTTTGTAAGAAGTATCAT
>CAYHYM010000001.1:0-84265 GCA_964360965.1 uncultured Gammaproteobacteria bacterium | reverse complement strand
GAGGGGGGGCCTGCTCAAAAGGCAGGAGTTTTGGAAGGAGATATTATCATCAAGATAAATGGGGAGTCAATTAATGAGGAAGGAAAATTAGGAGAAATAATTTCTAAAACTTCCATAGGTTCAAAAGTTGAGCTTAAAATTTGGAGGGATAGAAAAGAGGTTAGCTTATCAGCAACAATATCAGAATTACCTAATGAATAATATTAGCTTGATTGAGAATTAATATGGTTCAATGACGTGATAATGGGATCCAAATCTCCTTCTAGAATTTTTTCCAAGTTATGCCAGGATTTGGAAATCCTGTGATCAGTTATTCTGTTTTGGTGAAAATTATATGTTCTGATTTTCTCAGATCTTTCACCGCTTCCAACCTGGGCGGCTCTTTGAGCGCCAATGTCGCCAGATATTTTTTGCTGTTCCATTTCCCAAAGCTTGGATCGAAGCAGCTCAAAAGCGTTTTCTCTATTTTGCAATTGTGACCTCTGAGTTTGCGAAGTGACAATAATACCCGTGGGAACATGCCGCAGTCTTACGGCAGTTGATACTTTATTAACATTTTGTCCTCCGGCCCCGCTTGATCTAAAAGCTTCAAATTCTATATCTGTTGGGTTGAGTGTAATTTGTTTTTCTGAAACTTTCGGCAGTACTGCCACAGTGGCAGTTGAGGTATGAATTCTACCACCAGATTCAGTAATGGGTACTCTTTGTACTCTGTGCACACCGTATTCGTACTTTAAAATGTCAAAACAGTCTTTTCCTTCAATTTTGAGTACAATTTCTTTGATTTGATTTAAGTTTCCTTTTGACCTATTTAACTCTTCTATCCTCCAACCCTTTTTTTGAGCAAATTTGGTATACATCCTTGTCAAATCAGAAGCAAAAATACCTGCTTCATCACCACCTGCAGCAGACCGGATTTCTAAAATACACTCGTCGTTCATATTTGTTTGCGGGCTTGCATGAGTAAGTCTTTTAAGGAGGGTCTCTCTTTGGTTTTTTGTTCTATTTTTGATCTTCTTGCTTCCATAACTTTTTGCCTCTCAACTTTTTTCACCTTTGAAACTGCCACTTTTTTTTGAAACCTTTCAACTTGTCCTAAAGAATCAACAAACTTGGCCTGACCGGTAAAAAGAGGATGGCACTGGCTACAGATATCCATTCTGATTTCCGGTAGAGTTGAACCAGTTATAAATGTATTCCCACAGGCACAACTAATTTTGGCCTCCGGATACCAGGCAGGATGAATTCCCTGTTTCATGTAATATATGATAACAGATTATCATTTTAAGTTCAAATTAACCTCTATGGGTTTTGTGTCTGTGGTGGATTTCTTTGGCCAGCGTGCCCAAATATACCCCAATGGCAATCAGGATTGCTCCAATGACAAACTGCCAGGATATTTGTTCCGATAATATCAATACTGCCAAAATCGAGGCCAGCGCAGGTTCTATGTATTGAAAAAGATCAGCCACAGCTACTGATGTTTTGGCCAGTCCCCACTCAAACAAAAAATAGGCAGAGATAGAGGAAAGAATAGTCATATAAAAAAGTCCCACAAACCCCAGGAAGGTGACTTGATTTACCCAGGCAGGGTTTTGAAAATATTCTTTGGCTGCCGGCAGAGCCAATGTGACAGTTCCCACCAAAAAGGCAATGGCTGTAACAATCATGGATGGATATTTTTTAAGCATTTGACGGGACAGCACTGCTCCTGCCACCCAGGATATGGAAGCCAGGATAATAAGTATGTTTCCCAAAAATACTTCAGAAGAAAAACCGCCAGTTATTATTTGCATCAGCCCCAGTGTGACTGCCGCTCCCAAAAGTCCCAATAAAACTCCCAAAAGATTAATAAGATAAACCTTTTCTTTTAAAAACCACCAGCCCAAAAGTACTGACAGCATAGGTATGATCAGGGTGAGGATTGAGGCATTAATGGCTGTGGTTCTTTTTATTCCCTCAAAAAAGAAGCTGATGTTTAAGGTAACGATCAAAATCCCGATACCTATCAGCTTTGGCAGGTCTTTTTTGTCAATTTTGACAATTTTGGTTTGTGCTAAAAAAAATGGTACTAAAAAAAGTGAAGCCAGGGCAAACCTTAAGAAGGCCAAAGAGGAGGGTGGAAATTCCTGCAAAGTAATTTTGGCCACCACAAAATTGGCCCCCCAAATAAGATGGGCCAGGATTAAGGCCAGGTAGGGTAGAGGTTTGGATAGGATTTGAGATGACACTACTTTAAGGATACAAGGAATCTATCAGTCGTTCAAGGCCAAAGGAAAATCCAACTGCTGGGATATCTTTTTTACCGAACATCCCAATTAAATTATCATACCTGCCGCCTCCACCAATGGATAAGTTGTCATACTCTGGTACATACATTTCAATAATTGTGCTAGTGTAATAATCAAGCCCTCTGGCAAGAGTTGGATCAAATAGGAAATCTCTATCCTCTTTTAATTGGTATTTGTTTGTAAGAATTCTAAATAGCTTAGTAAGTGTTGCTTTTTTACCAAGGGTAAACATAGATTTGAATCTCTCAAAATCTGCCTTGGAATAATTGTTTTTTAATACTTCTGCTTCAACTCCTTTAATGCTAATTTTCTTTAATTTGTCAAACGCCCTGATGACTTCAGGCGGGATGCCTGCAAAGTTACTACGATCGTTAATAGCCATCTTTGCATTCGTTAAACCCACATTTCTCACGGCTTTCAGTGCGGCCGCAATAATTCTGGCATCTTCTTCAAAAGTTGAGTCCTTCTCTTCAGTTAATCCCACACTATCAAAATCAAGTTGGGTAAATTCTCTCCATCTACCTTTTTGAGGATTTTCACCCCTAAAAACCTGGCCTATTTGATATCTGCGGAATGGAAGTGGGGGATTGTAAGTTGCCACATAACGAGCCAGCGGCACGGTGAGATCATAGCGTAAAGCCAGTTTTCTGCCGCCTCTGTCTTCAAATTTGTAAATCAGCCTTTCTTCCTCTCCATATTTTCCCTCCAGCGTTTCTGCAAACTCTATGGTAGGAGTTTCAATAGGAACAAATTCAAATTCTTCCAAAACAGCCACAATTTTACCAATAACTTCTCTCCTTCTATTTGCAAGCTCAGGAGTAATATCTCTAAATCCTTTTGGTGTTGGTGGTGCTTTTATCATACTTTTTCCTCATAATAACTACTCATAATATCTTGATTATACCCTTTTTATTGCGAAGCAAGCAATAAACCTCATCCCATAGTTAATCCACTTCCGATGTGTAAAGATGTGCCTAAATGAAGCTAAAAATTAATAAATTATATCTAAAAGCCTGTCTCCGAAAGATTTTCTTTCCTCACCTGTTGTAACCAGATTATATAATCTATCTAGCAAACTGTTAACATAGCGGGAAGCTAACTTTTTTTGCAATATTGAAAAAGCAGGGGCCCAGTCTTTTCTGGATTGAAGCTTTAATTCAATTATCTCATCTATTGTACCCCAATGATTTGCTTCATTAATTGCTCTGTCATAAGCCAAAGCTCTGGCAAATTCATAAAATCTGGAAAATCCAACTGCATTTGGAACTTAGGATTACTTGATCTGAAGAGATTGAATTCTCCTGGAAAAAATTTATATTTCCAGCAGAAGCCGCCTCTAAAATGGAAAATTCCTGGGTTTTAGAAACTTTATTCCAATCTTCAGCATCCTGATCCCTACTAGGATCAACAGTAAGAAGGACACTTTTTTCCAATGTTATTTCTGGATCAAGTACAATTTCCCTTTGGATTTCTATTCCAGGTTTTCTTCTCTTAAATATTTCAGCCAAACGCAGATTAGGATCCCAAGGCGATTCAGTAGCACGAGCAACTGTAATTCTTTCTGGCATATTAAAGTTTATGGTATTATAATTCCCAATGGTAAATTGTGCAATTATTTTGGCTGGGGGGAAAGGAGAAAGGTTAAGGCCTTTTACAAATGACAGGCCCAAGCCCATGGTGGAAGTTTTGGGCAAGCCAATCCTTGCATATCAACTGGAACAGCTAAAGAAGGTAGGTATTGGAGAGGTAGTTTTTGCTTGCAGTTATCAAAGAGAAGCCTTACAAAGACATCTGGGTTCTGGCAAAAAGTATGGTATTCAAGCACGATTTTCAGTAGAGGAGACACCCCTTGGTCGTGGTGGTGGTATCAAAAAGGCCATGAAAATGCTGTCAAAAGATTGGCGAGATGTGGTGGTTTTAAATGGAGATAACCTTTGGAAGCTAGATCTGGGGGGGATGATGGAGAAACATAAAAGCAGAAATGCTATGGCCACAATTGCTGTGGTGCCTTTAAGAAGCCCTTATGGAGTTATAGAGTTTAATGAAATGGATGAGGTTTTAGGATTTCAAGAAAAACCTTTGCTGCCTCATTGGATTAATCCAGGAATTTATATATTTTCAAGAGAGATAGAGCCACTTTTACCGGATGAGGGGGATCATGAGATAGAAACTTTCCCCAAGCTACCCTCCGAACGATTTTTAGTTTTTAAAAGTACAGATTATTGGCGGGGAGTGGATACAGTTAAAGACTTAACTGAAGCTGAAAAAGAAGTGACAGAGGTATTTAGGGTTTAGTAGATTTGGGAGTGGCTGAGGGTGTAGGGTAAACCGCTTTTTTAGGTTTAATTATTCCTCCTTGTGGAATCACATAGATAAATTCTGCCTCAAAAATTTCATTTTTATTAAATTCTCCGGTCATGATGATAAATTCATTAATTTTTAAATCACGTTTAATATCTGCTAAAGATGTGGAAACAGCAATATTTTTAAGATCTTTATTTTTGATGGTAGCTAAAGAATCTGACAGAGAAATTATCTGTCCCCAAAGATAGGTTTTAGAATCTTTTTTGGGAGTTGGTAGTAAGATCACTTTTTTAGCAGTTAATACTCCTGTTTCATCAATATCTCCCAGGGCAGCCACGAAATCTTCTTCTTTTAATTTTTTTATGTCAGCTCTTTTTTTAATCCTGCTTTCAAATATGCTGTCTTGAGTAAATTCAACAATTTTTACTCCATTTAAAGAGGCCAAAGTTAAAGAATTTGCAGATTTGTTTTTAATAAAACCCACAAAGGCTCTGTTTTGCAACTTTTGGGAAACCTCATCTTTAAGTCTGGCAGCCTTGGAGGCAATATTCTTTTTCAGCTCCTCGAGTTTGGATTTAACATCTGATGAGGGGGTGGAGTCTGCAGCATGGACAGTTGGTAGTTCGTAGTTGGCTCGCCTCGCGAAGCGGGTAGTTGGTAGAAAAATAGCAATTAAAAATACTACGAACAACGAACTCTGAACTCTGAACTTAATCATATCTTCTCCTTTGAATAAAAAATGGTTCTTTGAAGCATCCTTTCATCACCATTTGTATCAAAAACAACCACAGATATATGGTTTTCATCTTCCTTAAGATTAAAAACCGTGGAAAAGGATCCCTGCGCATTTGCTTTGATGACCATATTTTGATCATTAGAGGTAATCAGCACTGTCAAATTTGGAGTAGTTTTGCCTGAAACAAGAATTTGAGGTTCAAAAGTAAGCTGATTATCGGAAGGGGCAAATAGTTCCAGAGCTAAAGATGCCGGAGCAGAGGTGATCGGTCCTCCACCGGCAGAGTATAAATTGGCGGTAGGTTGAAACTGGATGTTTAAGATAAAATGTAAAAAAGCCAAAAAGAGCAGCCCTAAAATCAAAATCAATATTTGGGAGGCAATAAAAGTTCCGCTAGATAAATTTATGGTTAATTTGGACATCTGGGCATATTTTAACATACCTGTCCTAAAAAGATTTGAGGGATTGTCCTTTGGGAGAGTTTTTGTTAGTATGGCAAGCACAATGGAAATTTCCTGGTTGGGGCAATCCTGTTTTAAGTTAAGAGGTAGAGAGGCTACAGTTGTTCTGGATCCATCCAAAGACCTGCCTGCCCGCTTCGCAGCGAGCCGAGCCGGCAAGGCAGGTTTAACAGCTGATTTGGTATTGATAACTCACCGTCACCATGATCACGATAAAGCTGATTTGGTAGGTAGTATAGATGAACAGGCAAGCCTTCAGGTTTTTGATGGCGCTGGTGAGTATGAAGTTAAAGGAGTATTAATAACAGGTATTCCTTCATTTCATGACTCTTCCCAAGGTTCTGAAAGGGGGGCAAATATCATTTATCATCTTTTAATAGACGGATTAAATGTGGTGCATTTGGGTGATCTGGGCCAAAAAAAGTTAACTGAGGATCAGATCCAGCAAATTTCCCAGACTGATATTTTGCTTATTCCAGTGGGAGGAGTTTATACCATAGATGGTAAGGAGGCAGCAGAAATTGTTGCCCAACTTGAACCTAAAATTGTCATACCCATGCATTACAAGATCAACGGATTAAAATTTGAGCTGGAAGGCGTTGATAAGTTTTTAAAGGAGATGGGAGCAGAAAATACCCAGATACAACCCAAGCTGGTCATTACCAAAGAAAAATTACCGGAAGAATCAATGGTAGTAGTTTTAAGTATTTGATTTATGGCTCAAGTCACAAAAATTCCGCCGCAAAATATATCAGCAGAACAATCCCTTCTGGGAGCGCTTTTGATTGACAAAGATGCCATAGTTAAAGTGGCAGAAATACTTAAATCCTCTTATTTTTACCGCAGTGAGCAACATAGGCCAATTTATGAAGCAATTTTTGAACTTTTTGAAAATCGGCAGCCAATAGATTTAATAACTGTGACAGAAAAGTTAAAACAAAAAAAGGTTTTTGATAAAGTGGGGGGAAGCGCTTATCTGAGCTCACTGGTAAATCTGGTGCCAACCTCAGCTCATATTGAGCATTATGCAGCCATCATCAAAGAACATGCCATCAGAAGAAACATAATTTCTATGTCCACTTCTTTAATTGAAAAAGCGTACCTTGAGGGTGATGAGGTGGAAGATCTGCTGGAGACTGCCGAAGCCTCAATTTTTGCCCTGTCTCAACAGAGGATCAAGCGTGATTTTATTCCCATCAAAGATGCTTTGGCAGAGTCTTTTGACAGGCTGGATGAACTTCATCGTTCCTCAGGAAAGTTAAGGGGAGTGCCGACCGGTTTTCGGGATTTGGATCAAAGACTGGCTGGCATGCAAGATTCAAACCTTTTAATTTTGGCTTCCCGTCCCGGTCAAGGGAAAACCTCTCTGGCGCTAAACATTGCCCAACATGTGGTAGTTACTGAGGGGTTGACAGTGGGAATTTTTTCTTTGGAGATGAGTCAGGAAGAGCTGGTGGACAGAATGCTGGTGGGCCAATCTGATATAGATGCCTGGAAGTTAAAAACAGGAAGATTAGATGAGAAAGATTTTGACTCACTGTCCATTGCGATGGGAGAGCTGGCCGAGGCCCCCCTTTTTATTGATGATACACCGGGGATTTCCATTGCTGAGATGAGGACCAAAGCCAGAAGATTGCAAATTGAGCATAATTTAAAACTTTTAATAGTTGATTATCTGCAGCTTATCAGTGGCAGGAATCTGGAAAATAGAGTTCAGGTGGTATCGGAGATTTCCCAACAATTAAAAAATCTGGCCAGAGAGTTAAAAATTCCAGTCCTGGCTATTTCACAGCTTTCCCGTGCTGTTGAGGCTAGGGGTTCAAGAAAACCGCAGCTGGCTGATCTTCGCGAGTCCGGGGCCATAGAACAGGATGCGGATGTGGTGATGTTTATTTATAGGGAGGATCTGGAGAAACCGGAGGCAGTAACCTTGGATATTCAAAAACACAGAAACGGACCCACCGGAGAAATTCAGCTGATGTTTCGGCCTGATCGGGTTAAATTTTATGGCATGGAGCGCCGACGCGGCAGGCCACCGGCATCTGAGGAAGCTCAAGAGCTAGCAGTTGCAGCTTAAAATTGTTCTGCTTGCTTTATATTTTGTGTTGTAGTAAGCTTTGCCATTATATGGCTATACAAGAATTGGAAATCTTTCAAAGAATTATCCCTCCAGATCCAGATTTTCCACAATCTGCAGAATTTGGAGAAATATCCCACGGTCAACTTCTTGATAAAGCATTTAATGTTTTAGATCATGAACTCAGTACCCATGGTAATACCCAAATATTCCTTGATCTGCGTGCACGATATAGTGATATCTTATTAAGATATTGGGGGAGTAAATTGATGCTTTTTAGACAAGCCCAAATGGAAGGGAAAGTTTTACAGGGTCAAGAATATACCAATGGAGGAGAAACTTTAAGAGTATCTCAACTTGGTGTTTATATGAGCGATGATGAGGTGTTATTGTTTATTAACAGAAAAACATTAACTGAAGAAGATGAAATGTCGGTCTCAGCCGGCTTTAGAGGTGAAATAGATGAAGCCTTAAGACCACCAACTATCCAATCAAAAATTAAAACTGATCCTACTGAATCTTTTGATATTGCTTACAAAGTCATATTTGAATCAAATAGACTTCAAGCTGGCCAGCCATTTAGAATCAGTAGATTTGAAAGAAAAATTTGTTATGAAGATCAAGAACACCAAAGACCCTGGATTTATGATGAGAGAGTTATCAGGTGTTCTACTGCTTTTACTCTTTAAATAGCTGCCTAAAAAATTTTGTAAGAATATATGACTTCGCTCGAACATATTTTATCAAAAACTACTGACGCATTACTAGTCGGCGCCCCTTAAGATATTTTAAATAATTTTAAAGGTAGTCCGTTATATAAAGATTAGCTTGCTATAACAACCTAATCACCGTTTAATGGACATAACGGTGATTTAACGGTATCCGTTAAACCGATGGGGCGGGGGCAAGGAAAGCCGCCACAAAGGAAAAATCCTTATGAAGCTGAAGTTTTATTCTTTAGGTAATGGCCCAAGTCCAGCTCTGGTACCTACAAGATACATTGCTTTATAATCTTTTGCTGCTTGCTCTCTTGCCGGTTGTCCTTGCCTTGAAAAGGGAACTGGGGAATCGTTGTGTTCTTCGCTAAATTGTGTAACTAACAGAAAACCACTGGGATCATCCATAAGTAGATTTCCATTCCGCAAAGCTGCGAGAGCGCTCTCTGCTTTTCCAACTGCTAATTCTTCAGGTTTAGTTCCTCTGATTACTTGTTCAAAAGTTGGAGTATTAATATCCTCAACTGCTCGTTTAAGTGTTTCATCACCAGAAAGAGAAGCGTATAACCTAAGCAATCTGATAGAATTATCTCCTCCAGTACCAGGATGTTTTTCTCGTAAACTCCTATCAAATTCATCATCCTCAAGCTCCATAATGCTTATGTAATCAAGACCAGTGCCAATGGCTTTTTCTGTACGTACCAGCTCTGTTAGAAGTGATTGATAAGGAGTCACAGATTGATCCAAAGCTTTTGTTAACTGTATACATCTCTCAAAATCGGGCTCTTGATCTACAATCTGATGGCGAGTTTCATTAGACCATTGTTCTTTTTCCTCAATCAATCTTTCAGCTACGACTCGTAAAAGGGAATGACTGGTACATTCCATTTCAGCACGTAGCTCGTCTGCCAATACAATCTCTGCTATTTCATGTTCTAATTCTGGCCTCATAAATTGATATTATCATGTCCTATAGAACATATCAATCACCGGAGAATTGTAATCTGAGCCTATAACAGAGTATAATCTGCCCATGACTCAAGATAGAGAAGAAAAAGATTCGGAGGGAAAAGAGATAATAGCAGCAAAACAGGCTGTGAGAGAGGCTGTATGTGCTGTTTTGCAACATAATGAGGAACAAGAGGCAAGGGTTTTTGATACCGTTACTCTCAGACAAGGTTTTTCTGCTGATAAGCCAATGTTATATATTACGAGTGTTTATGCACTAGGATCTGTGGCAGAAATACGACAATGGGGATCTAATGTCTCCTTGCATGAAGATGATGTAAGTCTCAAACGACTAGGGCTTAATCCTAATGGGTACCTATCGTTTGATCTTGGTAAACCTAAAGGAGGTTTAGTAGACCCACAAATAATTTTTGATGTAGCAGAGCAATATAGAAATCTAATTGATGCTGGAGTTCTTACACCAAAACCTCGTTTAGACTATACTTTAGATGGATCCAGGGAATGAAAGCTGGAGTAATCTCACAAATAATAAACTAAAAAGTATGATAGAAAGTTTAAACCAGCGAATTGAGGAAAGAGTACCCCCAAGCAATCGATCTACCAATATATTGGTACAATCGTTTATATTATTGGTCAAGAAAAATATCAGGAATTGATTTAGAGGACGAAGTCGAGGCCGAATATGATGAGGCTAGAATTGTCTTTTCTTATGATGAGATTACCAGGCTTACAGACGAGGAGTTTTTATTTCTACAAAAACGGTTGCAAGATATAATATTAGCATCATTCTCTCGTAAAGATGAAGGAGTGCCAGAGCAAGTAGCTTTCCACATTATACCTGGTACCAAACAGAATGTATTCGTTCATGAAAGAGAGAGTACCTTAATACTCTGCCAGAAGACATTTTTGTAAAATAGCTATAGGTTGAATCTGAGTTAGGTTCGGACTATAATTGCACATCATGGGTTGTGAAGGCGAAAAAAGAATTATTCTTGAGATAGGTGTAGGTGAAAAACCATTCCCCACAGTTGGTAAGAGACAGTTGAGTGAAAATGAATGCTATATAGGAGTGTATCTATATGGTGATTATAAATCAACTCTTGCTAATGCTAAAGATAGAATAAAAAAGCATGAGGGCTTAGATAAGAGAAATGTCCATTTAGTAAAAGCAGATGGTCGTGGGTTGCCCCTAAGAACTGAAAGTGTAGATGAAATTGTATTTTGTAATGTATTTGGTTATGAAAAAATCCCTCCACAAAATCGTATACAAATGACCCAAGATGCAACAAGAGTATTAAAGATAGGTGGAGTATTAACTGTAGTTGAAACATATACTCCTTGGGAATCACCTTTTAATGAAGTAAGAAGCAATATGCATTCCTTGGGATTAACAGAGCATAATAATTTTGACATCGGAAATATTGCAGCTATAGATCAATATGCTGATGGTTTTGATGCTGAATTATTTAACCTACCTTCATTTACCCAACATTTTTATAAAATGCATGGATATATACCAGAATTACCTTATATAGCAAGATTTACTAAAGTTCAACCACGAGAAGGTGTATTAACTAGGCTAAAAAGTTTTATCAGAAATAAATTGTCCCGCTGGCAGAATTGTGTCAGCCTTAATTGACACAAAAATTTGCCTTTTTTGCCTGCCCGCCTCTGGAGGGAACCTAAAATTGTTTAAAATTGAGAGAAACTAACATACCATATCTTTATGGACTTGCATCACTATCAGGGAGTTCAGACTGCTTACACAAAAGGGCAAAGGATAAAGATTCCTTGATAAATTTTAACCTAAGCATTTCAGCAACATAACTTTCACTATTATACCTTTGGGTCATTGCATCTCCAGTAGTCGCTACAGAATAAACCTCAATACTGCTAAGATTGTTGTCTAACAAGGATGTTACTGTATAATAAGGCGGATCTGTAAAATACCCAAAATACATACTAATATGCAGAGTGGGACATCCTAAGTATTCTCTATCAACTGAGATTGATATTAAATCCTTATCAGTAATTTCTGGGTGTAAGTTTACTAATGAAGGTAGCTGTTGAGGCCAATCTATATCAGGATCTTTGAATGTATATTCCTTAACAGTGTCATTGGGAAATATATCCTCTAAAAGAGCATTAATTTCTCCGCGAGCAGTTTCCACTTGTACCTGTTGCTGTGATTGTTCCCTTTGCCTTCTTACTCTTTCAAAATATGGGCCAATAATTCTGCCTTTAATAAATCTTTCAATAGCCATGCTGCAATTATAGTGATTTACGAGCCTATATGCAATTTGCTTTACATATCTTCTTGTTTCTGCTATAAAGTTTTCACTGCCAACTGCTCACCTACAATTTTTTCTTGACATATTGCCAATATTTTGTTAGTATACAATTACTTAACTCTCCTGCAAGGCCGCAAGGCATTTGCAGGATTTTTTTATCCCAAGCTTTGCTATATAATTGGTCTCAATGACTAAACAACGTTATATAGTGTTAATTGATGGTAGTAACTTCTACTTCAAGCTTAAAGATCTAAAACTTCATAATGAGTTAGCGTTTAATTTTTCTTCTTTTGCCAAAAGTCTTTCTAAAAAAGGAGAATTAGTAGAGTGTATATATTATGTGGGAGCAGTCAGAACTAATCGCACAAAACATGTTCAAGGGTTGTTTGACAAACAACAAAAGCTATTAGCACACTTAAAAAAGCACAAATTCAGATACTCATTGGGATATTTATTAAAATCAAAAGGCAAAATGCACGAGAAAGGAGTAGATGTCAATATAGCCGTAGATATCTTGGTCGCAACCTATGAAAATCTTTGCGACCATATTACTTTAGTTTCATCAGATACAGATCTTCTTCCGGCAGTTAAGAAAGCCAAAGAAAAAGGTAAGTTTGTTGAATATGTAGGTTTCTCACACATGCCAAGTGTGGCTATGGTAGCAAATTGTTCAGAATCTACTCTTTTAAAAAGAGAAGACCTTGAGCCTTTCATAATGAAGCCTTAATTGACCACGTACAATTTTTAAAATTTACGTTCTTACGTTCTGCTTAAAATTTTAGGAGAAACTAATATCCTATCAATATACACAGTTGCATCACCTAAACTCACCCTCTAATCAATTTATTGCTTTAATCTGCAAATTAGTTCTATACTAATTTCATGGATAATCTGCCTAAAGATCCTCCGGATCAAAATAATCCCCCTCCTTCTTTTGGGTCAAACTTTAACCCTCATACTAATCCTGTAGATCCCGATAATCCCTACCAACAATCTGTTAATCCAACCTTTCCTCAAACACCTACTCCTTCAGCCCCTAATACCCCACCTGTGGTGAGTGTACCTGTACTGAGCACAGTCGAAGTAATCGAACCAAATTCTCCCAATATCCCTGATTACCCTCAATATCCTGTTTCAGAAAACTTAGTCCATTCTGCTGTGGCTTCCCATCAAAAAAGAGATGAACATGGAAGATTTATCCCTGAACATGAAGAAAAGGTTGAACAGACTACCCCTCCTCCTGTCCCAGCTTCGCCACCAGGCGAGCCAAATACCCCTAATCCTGCACCGTCTGGTGCGGGACTTCCTCCCATTATAGAAATAAATCAAAATACCCAACCTTCTTCTAAAAAAGATCCTCCTTTGTTTGGTTTTTTCTTAACTAATCCTGTTACTTATTTAAGAGCTTTTTTAAATAAACTGCTCAAAAGACAGATGATTACCTTAAGAATCCCTGTTTTAGCTTTAATTATTATCATGGCAGGAGTGGGCGGGGGGTTGGGAGGTTTTGGGATAGGTTTTAAATCAGGTATAAACTATGGTCTTGGTAAACTATTCCCTAATTTCTCTCCCATCTTACACAGAGGTATTACTGCCCAGGGAATAATCCAAAAATCCTCAGCAGGATATTACCTGCAAGCAAATGATAAAAATAAAACCCTCTGGACCCTTAACCCTGCATCAAAAAATGTTAACTTATCAGATTTTGAAGGCATGAAAGTTCAAATTAAGGGCAACTTAACCCCCACCCCTAATTTAATAGAGGTCTCCGAGATTATCTCTTTTGAGACTACGCCTTCACCTAGCCCTGTTTCTCCAACAGGCGGACTTACTACTTTTAATCCTGTACCGAATGGTACGGGACTCCCTAAACTCTACTCAGATATTAAATGGGAGAAAACCCAAAAGAAGGTATTACTTTTTACTTCAGGCAAAAGAAGAATTGAGGAGGAAGGTATTTATCTGGAATCTGAACAATTATTATCAATTCCTCAAGCCTTTTTGGATTACTATACAAATCAACTTACCAATTCTAACTTTAAAGAGACTTTAAATTCCCAAGATAATACTGGTACTACCATTACCTATTCCAAAGATGATCTCTTTTTAACCTTCGGAGTTAAAAATATCTACTCTGGCTCTGGGGATAACAAAAAGCTAGTTGGCTACAAAGCATATATTGAACACAACTGATGAAAGGTTTTGCATTAAAGGTCAGATTGAGGAGCAAGTTGTAACTCAGAAGGGACATTTACTCTTGCATCCTCTTCCAAAGTTTCCAATCTTTTTTCCACTTTCCTAATATTAGCATCATTTGTCTGGTATGAATCAGCGTAGCCTTTTATTGTACTCTCAAGTTCCACGACTGCTGCTGTATTAGCATCTAATCTCTCATTAATTCTTTTTAATCCTGTATCTGGATCATTCAACTGTCCTCCTACACCATCAAGCCTTCTATTGATTGCTGCTAAACCAGTTTTAGGATCTTCAAGCTGTTTTTTGATTGGATCCACGGCTTTATTTACCACTTCTTCAACTATTGTTTTAAGTTTACTTTCATCCATGGTATCTATCTTATTATCCTAATTGTTAAAATACAAGGTATATTTTGTATATCAAACTACTTAAATTTTTAGGCTCTAAAGCATATTCTGATGGAGGAAATGAAGCAGCTTATTATGAAGTAGGTTCTAATCTCTTTTTAATAACAGCTTCAGGTTTACCCTGAGTACTGAGCGGTTCGACTGAGCCCTTCGGTCTTGAGCTCAGGGTCGAAAGACTCACCGTCGAAGTCTTGTCGAAGTATCGAAGGGTGGAAGCTGTACATATTAAGTACCTCGTGGTTCAAACCAGTTAAGAACATTTATTGTTCTATCCTCAGGAATATTGTTAATCCTATTTAAAGCAGCCAGTGAAGTTCCAGGGCCAACTTCAGCAAAAACCGTGACACCTGATGTCTGTAAAGTTTCTAATACCTTAGCCCACTGAACTGGATTGATCATGCCTTGAATTAGATGATCTTGTGCTTGCATACTATGATATATAGGTTTTCCTGTAAAATTAGTTACAACTGGAATTTCTGGGTGTTTAAAGTCATATTCAAATAGTTTTTTATCCAATTTGTCAGCTGCTTCTTCCATAAATGTGGTATGAAAAGCCCCAGCTGTTCCTAAATCAGTTGCACCTCTAGCTCCAGCTTCTTTGGCTAATCTATCTACTTCAGTTGCAGCTTCTGCTGCACAACCTACCACTATCAATGTTGGAGCATTGATCAAAGCAACTTCAGCAATTCTTGTGCCTCCTGGTTGACAAAGTTCCCTTACTCTATCTTCTGCTAACCCACTGATTCTAAGTAAAACGCTTTTGGTTTTCTGACATGCCTCTTCCATTACCAAACCTCGGTATGTAACAAGATCAACTCCTTGTTCAAAATCAAAGACTTTGGCCCTGGTTAGAGCAGAGTACTCACCTAAACTATGCCCAGCCACAAAACTGGGAGCAATTCTGGCAATACCGTGAGCATCAGTAATTTCAGAGGTAAGGACGCTAAGGGTATAAACCACAGGTTGTACAAAAGAAGTCTGAGTAAAGCTTGGAGATTTTTCATCCTGCAAAGCAATATTAATATCAAAAGCAGCACTTCCATGAACTTTATTTATTGCATCTTGGGCTCGTCCTAATCTTTGTTGTATATGAGTAGAATCAATACTATTGAGTCTTTGATAACATGCAACAATATCTTTAGAAGGTAATCCTTGACCTGGGAATAGTAAAGCTGCTCTTGTTTCTTGAGTCATAAATTAAACTTTAGTTTATTTTACACAACTTTATCATTTTGTCCAGATCTAATAGACTAAAATTGTGTCATGCCCAAATTAATTACAGTCTCAGAGAATCTATTAAAAGATATCCTGCCTCATGTTAAAGGAACACCTTTAGAGAAAAAGATTAAGGATTAAATTGATTGAAGAAGCAGTGGTTCTTTGGGAGTTCCAATTGTCCTTTTAAGCTTCTCTGCCACATTTAGTTCACTTGGAAATATACCAATCACTTCCAAACTAATTGGTTTGCCTTGTTTATCTTTAATAATTACGTCATTCCTGTTTGGAGAATCTACCTCTTCAGAGGAATAAGCCTTTTTAGGATCATCCCACCAAATATTAAAGGTATTTGCTACAGGATCAAGATAAATTTTTACCCTTCGGCTTCGCTCAGGGCGAGCCTCTGTTTTTGCTTTGGCCATATAAGTTCTCCTTTCTTTTTATAATCCTTAGTCTGATAAACTGTCACTAAGAAACCCTCACCATTTAAAACCTTAACTGCCACAATAAGTATATCATAATTTTGCTGTCTTTGTGCATAGAGTAAAATAGTAGAATCAGTCACACTTCTTCTTATCTCATCTGGTTTTGTCAGTGTAGTCTTAACTTCATTAATACCATATTTTAATTCTCGATGCTTTAAGGTTTTAATCTTCTGCCAGTAATCTTTTGTGGTGTGTATCCTTCTACCAAGAGTATCTTTGACTTCAAATAAAAGGTCATAGCTTATGACTTTCTTAGCCATAAAGCAATTCTAGCACAAAAATAGCTAATTCAGGTTTACCCTGAGTACTGAGCTTGTCGAAGTATCGAAGGGTGGAAGTTGTGAATATTAAGCAAATAAGGAATTTGTAGCTTGTTCAATACCAGCAAAAAAGAGTTCCTTCCTCAATACTTGTCCAAGAAAATCTTCTATATCCTGATCCCAAGGGTAACTTGGACAAGTGATCCTATCTGTCTTGGCTAAAACAACATCCTTTCTCAGTTGGACCACAACTTCTGCAGTCATAGGACTTTGCAGTTTATTAGTTTCACTAGCATGCCAATTATTTTGACTTGGGGTTGGCCATCTGGCAACTACTTGGTAATGTTCACCTGGATTAAAACTTATCTGAGAGTATCTTAATCTTTTAGAACTTTCAGGATTTAGATATTCATATAAGAAATAATCACCTGTTCCGGTCCCACCACGCATTTGTCTAACATAAACAATACCCTTAGGATAAATGCCATCTCTGATAGGTACTGTTAAATCAGCTCCAACTGGCATAAAACTGCAAATTACTAAATCTATGGGGGAAGGAGCCTTGTAAAGAGGTGCTATTTCCTGGATTCTTTTCACTTCATCAGATAATTCCTCAACTCCTTCATTGGGTCGATTGAACCCTTCTTTAGCAGAAGATGAGTAAGGATACTCTGGAGATAAGAAAATAGATACTTTTTCAGGTTCCCTTTTTAGTCTTTTTAACAATTCTCTTCTTTCTCGGTTTAATTGATAAGGATACTTTGGACCATAGGTATTTACTGCTTTCCAAACATCTTTCTTTCTAAGCAATATATTGCCAGGAGTATCTGGTAAACGATCAATACCAGACATCTCATTAAATATTTCTCCTGGATCTAAACCAACTACTTTTGCATCTGTTTCTGCTGCTAGTAATTTAGCAAGTAATCCAGTTCCGCATGCAACATCTAGTATAAAAGGAAATTCACCAGTGAGTGAATGAGCTAATCTGGTAAGAAACTGTCTTTCGAACCTATGTGGTGCCCACCAAGCAAGTGGAACTGGTGCACCTTCATAAACAAAGTAACCTTGTTTATTTGCTTCAATAAAGGAAATGCCTCTGAGTGGTCCAGCTTGAATTATCCTTTCCGCTTCAGCTGCTACAATGTCTGGGTCAGGATTAGTTAACCTCAAGAAGCTTCGCTTGTTAATCTTAGCCTCAATTGTATTCAGATCCCCATAAATATGTCGTAGTCTAAGTGAATTAAAAAAATCCTGTCCAGAATTAATTATTCCTTGTTCAGTGGCCATAAGTTTAACTATTGAATGAGATTATATACAAGAGGAAGCTATATATCAAACTATGGGATTATTTTGAAGAAGTGAATATTAAGCTGCAGGTCTCTTCCAAAAAGTTAGAGCAGATTTAATCTGATTAACTTGGTGTTTTAACCATTTTTCTCTTAAAACATCATTTGGAACATAACCCACATAGGGCTCCTGTCTTCCTTCTGCACGATATTTCCCACGTAACTGCTCAAATGTAGATCCTCTTTCCACCCATGCTGCCTCCCACTCATAAGCTTCTCTTGCTAAACCTTCATCTGGATAAACAGATATAAGTAATCTTCTTGCCTGTGGTATTTGACCTTCATCAAATTCAATATCTCCCAAATGCAGAGAATCTTGACCTTGATATGTGCTGTTACATACTTTAAAACCTTGCTTTAAGAATCTATTATAGACAACCTGAATTCCTCTTAGACTATATGCAGGTTTCTTTGGAGCTACAAAAACCATTCTCCATTCTGCCCAGTTCTCACTTGAACGGCTAACCTCTCCCGCAACCACTAAATCCTTTTGCTGAGTTAAGCTTTGTCTAAAAAATTCTATTGATGGTCTAGCTTCAGTTACCATAATGATGGAATAATACAACTTGAGAATAAATAGTGCAAATCAGACTAAATATTGAGTAATATAATAAATATGTCTAAATTAATTACAGTTTCAGAGAATTTACTTGAAGATATCCTACCTCATGTTAAAAATACTTCTTTCTCCCTTATCTACCAAAATAGTCCTGTACCGTATGGTGCGGGACACAAAAAACCCTGGATATATCAGAAAGAATTACTTGTAGCCCAAGATGAAGCAAAGAAAAATAAAAGAGGAATCTGGAGTAAATAATTTATTTAATACACTTGATTATGTGATCCAATATCCATAAAAACTACTTCATTGTCGGAAGAAGGTCTATAAATTATTCTGATATCTCCAGTAAGTGAAAATGCTTTTAATCCCTTCTTTGTCCCAGTTAAATTATGATCTTTTAAGATAGGATTATTAGGATTAATTTTAAACTGTTCAATTTTTATTTTGACCTGATTATCAAGTTTTTTATTACTGAGAATTCTTTTTCGGTAATTTTTAATAAACTTAGCGTGGAATTTTACCTTCATGGAGATATTTCATCATTTCACCTACATCTGTAAAGGGACCAGTAATATTTTTACCAGCTTCAATCTCATCTATCATCTTGTTATATCTTTTAATTGCCTTAGGGGATAACTGCACAGTTGGCTCAAAGCTGACATCAATTTCTCCCAAGGCTATTTTATTTAAGAATAATCTGACTACCTCCTGAAGGGAAGAAAAACCCATCCTTTCTGCTCTGCTAGCAGCTTGGTCACGAAGGTTTTTATTAACAGGGATTTGTAAAATTGTGCTGTTCATACTATTATCATTATATTAGTTTGATAATATTTGTCAAGAAGGAAATGTTTTGTTGTATACTTAATTTATGCCAGATGACCCTAATCAATCATCAGACTCTGTTCCTTCTACTCCTTCTGATCCATCTAATCCGCCTGATCTCCCTGAACAACCCCAACAACCTGAATCACCTTTACCCACCGAAGCTTCAGCGCAGGAGGGCCAATCTCCCTTACCTCCCCAATCTCCCTAATTACCCTACCTTCTGATCTAAATTTCTGCTAAAATTAACCTAAAAATTATGGATTTTAAAAATGCAAGAGAAAAAGAAACCTTTTAGTTATTCTTCAATTGAGGAAAGAAAATCATCCAGAAAATATATTTGGTGGATTCTGATAATTATTTTACTGCTGGCTATCGGTATTACCATCCTGATATGGAAATGATAGATCTACATTATTCCCACAATGTCCACAGTTAAGCTGAGCATCAAGCGTTCCTTTTTCTTCATTAACACTGCCATTAACTGTTATTAAATCATTAAGGTTTACTTCTGATGCACTAACTTTAAGACAGCCAAATCTCCCTTCTCTGACAGGTTGAGCATCTCGCATATAGTCACAGTCTAGAAAAATTTGTTCTCCACGGGCTAAAGCTGGTAAGTCAACTTCAAAGGAACCATTTATAGGCATAAATTGTTCAGCCTTAGGACAGAATATTCGAAACTCTCCAGCCTCTTTCATTTATTGTACTATGTAGAACCCAAAGCCCGTCTTATAGCGGTAGATAATCTTCCTAAGGGCCTTCTGACTTCTTCTTTAACACCTTTTCCCACCTCTAATATCTGTATTCCAGTAAAGCGATCGAAAAGATCATCTTGGGTATACACTTTCTTATCAGGATTATATCCAGGCCCCAGATACGAAGTTACTAAGTGATTCCATGAACTAATAGGCACTTGACCTTCAATAAATCTAAGGTCCGCTTTGCCTTTCATAATTTCCTCCCAGCTATTTTGTAGCAGTACTGTTTGATTGTGGGGAGTATTTGGCAATCTAATAATAATTCCAAAATGGTTGCCTCGGAAAAGTCGCCTATCGTTATAATCTTCTTTTTCTAACCATAGTCCTTTATCTTGCCATTCCGGTTTTGAATAGTCAGGTCTTCCATAAAGAACTGAAGCAATGTCTGGTCCTCGGAGAGGCGACCTGTACGGTTCCCTTCTAACCCTGGTTCTGGTTGTGATATATATGTCTCCTTCTCTTCCTGCAAGTATAATGGTTCCATGAGGGTAGACATCAGGCTCAAAAGTAGTTCCCGCTTTAAAGTCAGCACTACTATCTGGCAAACCCGAATTTAGACTTAAATATTCCCTTAATTTTCTTAATTCTTCTTTGAGAAAACGACCATATCTTAAGTTTCTCCATAAGGTTGCAACATCTTCTTCAACAGAAGGTCCTCCTAAAAGCGGGCATCGATCACCAATAACATGACTGCTATAATCACGATCTGGCATCCGTAGTCTTTCTCTGCCAAAATGGCTTCTGTTTTCAATTCCCATATGCCGATTATATCCTATTTTATTAAAAATTATGCTAATTTGGACTAGATCCTAAAAATGTTCTGTAGTTGACTGGAATTCCATAGACTTATATCTATTGCACAATATATTTACTCTAAAGTAAATTAGTTACTCAAAATAAATACAATAGATAGTTAGGACAAAATGCTGGCGAAAATTTCTCTTTGAATTAAATTAAAGTTAAGGTAAGGAGAGTGAAGGCCCACAAGTGCGAGCCTGAGCATGGAAGCGATAGTGACTTGTCCTGAGTGAACTTGTGGTGAGTGAATTTATGGTGAGCGTACCTGTACTGAGTGTAACCGAAGTAGTCGAACCAGTCGAAGTATGGAAAGATTGAGGTAGGAGTTTGTAATGAGGTAGGAAACGAGATTGAGGTTGACGCCGACTAGTAATGCGTTAGTAATTTTTGGTAAAATATGTTCGAGCGAAGTCATATAGTCGCACAGAGTACCGAGGGAGGGAGTCGAACCCTCATGATGTTGCCATCACCAGTTTTTGAGACTGGCCTGTCTACCATTCCAGCACCTCGGCAAGCTCGGTGTAAACACCTCGGCAAGCTCGGTGTAAACACCTCGGCCTAAAAAATAATTATACCAAATATCCTCCGATCGTGGTAAGAAAGAGAAAACTTGTTCATTCCAATGTGGAATGGTTAAAAAGAGATAGAGAGGGAATTAAGGATTTTCTTCTGTCATTCCTGCAAATGCAGGTCTTCGACTCCGAGGTCGCTCAGACTCGAGGAGAATCCAACTAAACACATTATTTATGGATCCCGACATTCGTCGGGATGACATAGGAAGGAAGTTTATGCTAAAATCCAAAGATTAGATCCTTCACCCGCCTGTGGCGGGTTCAGGATGACAGGAGGGTGTATGGCTTTAAATGTAAATGAGTTAAGGAATGGGACGTTTTTTAAAGAGGGAAAAGATATTTTCCTGGTTTTAACCTATGAGCATATGAAAACCGGGCGGGGATCCGGGAATATTAAGCTTAATGTCAGGAATATACGTACAGGGGCTGTTTTAGAAAACTCCTTTATTACCGGAGCTAGAGTAGATGAAGCTGATGTAGAAAAGAAAAAGGCCCAGTTTTTGTACAGAGATGGGGATCCGCCAGCTGGCGGATTTAACTTCATGGATCCTGTATCTTTTGAACAGTTCTCATTAGGTGGACAAGCGTTAGGTGAGCAGATAAAGTACTTAAAAGACGGACTAGAGGTGATTTTAATAATATCAGAAGGAGAGGCTCTGGGAATGGAATTACCCATGAGCCTGGTATATGAAATAGCAGAAACAGGACCAGGGGAGAAGGGAAATACAGTTTCCAATGTCTTCAAAGATGCCATCATGGATAATGGACTGATGGTCAAAGTTCCCATGTTTATTAAGGTTGGGGAAAAAGTAAAAATAGACACGAGAACAGGGGAATATGTAGAAAGGTTTAGTGGACAAATCTTAAAGCAAAAACCACCCCTCCCACGGTGATTGCTTGAGTTAAGATTCCCCAGGGAAGTTTAATATTGGTTTGAATTTTATGCTGCCATTTGTAGGTTGTTGAGAAAGGTGGGTTCTTCCAGCCAAAAAGAAGGTATGGCATCATCAGGATATCCCAAACTTCAGAAAAGAATATACAAGCTAAAAAATAGATTGGATCAACATTTTTACCAAATATAAAATAGGCCAAAATTATTCCAATTATTAAATCCAAGACAGATTCCAAAAATAGAGTTACTTTATTTTTCTTTCTCCAGCCTACACCTAGATCCCAGTGAGGAATCATGTCCAAAATGGGGTGGGAGATGAAAGCTAAGGGAAGGGCAACAGCGGGATTAGAAATAGATGCGGCAATTGCTCCTCCCACTAAAGCATGTGCTGTAGCGGTCATTAAGATAGTATACCAACCTTTGTCAATACAAAGGATAAATTTGCGTCAAATTAGGTTGTATGGTAGGCTTTTATTACCACAATACTTATGTTACCGGTGCTTTTTTCAATTGGCCCAATTACCATTTCTTCTTTTGGCTTATTTTTAGCTGTGGCATTTTTATTTTCAACTTACCTTATCTGGAGGCTGGCCCGAGCCTGGGATATGGATGAAGAAAAGATGCTTGACGTTTTAATCCTGACTTTTTTTGGAGGACTTGTTATTTCCAGAGTATTTTTTATTATAGAACACTTAAATTTTTTTCAAGCAGATTTTCTAAAAATGATCCAGATTACCAAATACCCGGGATTTTCTTTTTGGGGAGGTTTTGGGGGTGGAGCAGGAGCGCTGTTTTTTTTATGCAGGATGATCAAGATCGATTTTGGGAAAGTTTTAGACATTTCATCTGTTGGTTTTTTGGGTGGGCTTTTTTGGGGTAATATAGGCTGTTTCTTGGGAGGATGCGGGGCAGGGATTCAAAGCGACCTTTTTTTTGCCACTCCCATGGTTGGTTTGATAGGCAAAAGGCTGCCGGTACAGCTTTTTGAAGCTGTGATTTTTTTAATAATACTGATAAAGATTTGGCCAAAAGCCGTCCAATTTCATCCTCCGGGCAAAATTGCCAGTTTAGTACTAATTTTTATAGGAGGAACCAAATTTATCATGGATTTTTTTAGGCAGAGTAGCGGACATTTTTTATCTTTGGTACTTGTTTTGTTGGCAATTTTTTTGTTTTATAAAATTGCCAGGAAAACACCAATAGAAGATGTTAAAAATCTGGCTGCTTTGTTAAAAGAAATCTTTACCAGCCGGGAAAAGAGGCAGCGGTTTTTAAAGGGTTTGCAGAAAAAATGGTATAATCAAACAGTTGCTATTTTTTGGAATATCAGGAGTTTGACTAAAATATTGAGGAGGTTCAATGTTAGAACTACCCCAAAAAACTTTAAATAATATTAAAAGAATGCTGTTGGCCCGTCAAAAGGAGGTCAGGAAAAACTTGCAAACCGTGGAAAAAGAGGATCCGCTTAAGCTTCCCTCTGTTGCCGAAACCACTGAGTTGGGGACAGAGTCTTTTTTGGCTCAGGCTCATTTGAGAACTATTGCTTTGGTAGCAGGTCTTAAAACTTTTGCCCAGGATGTAAAAGAGGCACTTTTCAGGATTAAAAATGGCACTTATGGCCATTGTTTAAAATGCCCCAAGCATATTGAAACAGCCAGGCTGCTGGCCATGCCCACAGCTACTTTGTGCCTTTCTTGTTCTAAGAAAATGTCAAAATAGAAGGATTGTTCACCAATCAGTCAGTCTGCCAGGGCAGTCTGGCTTTGGGATTAGACCAAAACCAGGCCAGATACAAAGCCACTACCAAAGCTCCCCCAAAATAGGCCAACAAATTCAGATCCATCAGATTGGCATCCCAGGGTAGCACCAAACCTCCTTTACCTGTGACCATTCCCAAAATAAAAGCTGCCATCCCGAAACTGACAAAGGCCCATATCACATTTACCACCGGTGATGACACCCTGGCAAAAGGAGTCATGTGAGTCTGTCCGGTGATGCCTTTAAAAAGATGGGGCAGGGCATTGAAATGAAAAAATCCTGCCAGAAAATACCATAATAAATCCAATTTTTATCACCCCCTCTAATACTATAATGGGCATACATAGCAAATTTTGTCAAATACAGATTTTGTTGTAAAATTTAACTATGGTTCAAATTGGTCGAAAGCTAGCCCCTGCAGCTTTAGCTAGTTTAGAGGTAAACAAAGAATACATTGCTCAAAGGAGAAAAGATGGCAGACGAGGTAAAATCTTTCATCCTGGGCAAGAAGATGCAAAAGAGGTTGCAGCTTTAATTGCTGCAGGGGGAGTAGTGGTTATGCCTTGGGGGGCAGAAAGTAGGAGGATTATGATTTTGGTAGGTGTTTTTGATAATCCCTTAGCAACAGCTGCACTCAATGAAATTAAAGGTAGACCTCAACGCCAAGTATTAGGTATTGGGTGTTTGCCAGAGTCAACTCATTATGTGGCTAAAACGGAAGAATCAAAACCGCTAGTTGAAGCAGCAAGAAGATTATTAGATATTAGTAATCCTACCAAAGACCATTTAAATCAAGTAATAGGATTACTTTTTGAAAATAATTCAGTAGGGCTACTTCTAATGGCTCAAGATTCTTTACCTATTCAGGTAACAGATGCCAAACCATTTGGTAGGACTGTACTTGTTTTAGGAGCAAGTGATTGGCAGGATCCTAATGATAGCTATAATAATACTTTATGGGAGCTATCCACAAGATATGGTAAAGTCGTAGCGGGAACTTCAGCCAATCCTACGGGGAAAAATGTTTATTCTGTAGCAGCCCAGCACCAATTATATGAAGAGATAGGATCAAGAGTGGATGGTTTTGTGGTATTTAACAAAATTCCCCCAAAATCTCCTAAAATTGATGCAGCAGCTTCTTCGACCGTAATTGATTTAACAGGAGAACAGCCAAAATTAATGCGATGGGGAAATCAACACCCTTTAAGTTTTAGGAGGTTTTTTCCTGACTTAAATAAACCTAATCATGTAAATAAAGAAGCTCATGCTGAAAACATAGTTGGTTTTATAAAAAGACGCTTAACAAAATAGGTTATACTAATTGTGTGGTAATACCTGCTCTGTTCATCATTATAACAATCATCATTTCCGCTCTAGTGGGTATAAGAATTATTGCTTCAAAATATTCTCAATTATCTTCTCAGAATAGGCTTTTAAAAGCTTTAAGAAGCTTAGATAAGTTAGTAATTTCTAGCCCGGAAATTGAATCTTTATACCAAGGTATAGTAGAAGTAATTCACAAAGAGCTGGGATTTACTTTTGCTATCCTTGCGCTAGTTGATAAGGAAGCTCAAATAATAAAACGAATTGCTATATCTCTAGATTCAGACTCGACCCAGACTTTACATGATATGTTGCCAGTAAAATTTAAAGAACAGATCGTTCCACTTTCCAATACAGAGAACTTATTCACCAAAGTAGTCCTAGATAAAACGCCTCTACATACTAGAAATTTATATGATATTCAAAAAGGAGTTTTGCCTTCAGAAATATCAGCTAAAATTCAAAGATTATGGAGACTAAAAAGCATTTTTCTTTACCCAATATTAATAAGAGGTGAGGTGGTAGGAATCTTAGAATACTCATCTACCAAAGAGAAAGAAAAACTGTCAGCTTTAGAAATTCTTATTATGGAAGAGTTTACTGCGGAAGTCTCTAGAGCACTTGATAACGCCTTTCTTTATCAGAATCTAAAAGATACTAGTCGACAACTGGTTACTGCAAATACCAGACTTCAACAGTTAGATCAACTAAAAGATGATTTTGTTTCTGTTACTTCTCACGAGCTAAGAACACCCATGACAGCGATTCGTTCCTATATCTGGATGGCCTTAAACAGACCTGATATTCCCTTAACAGAAAAATTAAAAAAATACCTTCAGAGGACCTTGATTTCAACAGAAAGATTGATTAATCTGGTTTCTGACATGTTAAACATTTCCAGGATTGAAGCGGGTAGGATAGAGATAAACCCGCAAGAGTATGATATGGTCATTTTAGTAAATGAGGTGATGGAAGAGGTAAAACCCAGAGCCCAGGAGAGAAATATTACAATTGAAATTTTGAGCACCCCAATACCAAAAATATTTGCCGATCGTAATAAAGTGCATCAGGTGCTTTTGAATCTGCTGGGAAACTCTTTAAAATTTACCCCCTCAGGAGGCAAAATTAGCATCTCATTTTTTGGTGACGGGCAGATTATTGAAACTTCAGTTAAAGACTCAGGCTCAGGCATTGCCAAAGAGGATTTGGGACAACTTTTTACCAAATTTGGCAGGTTGGATAACTCCTATGTAGCCATGGGAACATCAGGCGGAACAGGTTTGGGACTTTATATTTGCAAAAGTTTGGTAAATCTCATGCATGGCAGGATTTGGGCCTTCTCAGATGGTTTGGGTAAGGGCGCCACTTTTACTTTTTCTTTGCCTGTGGCCAGCGCTGATGTGCTTGATCAATCTGAAAAATATCATATCAAGCCCAAAGAAGAGGTTAGAGGATTGGAACCAGTTGCTTTGTAATTTTTATAACTGTTATAATCGCTCTGCGATTACATCGCATCGCTTCTTGTAACGCGATGCGTTATAATCATTATAATTTATGAAAGAAAAAATTTTAATTGTTGAGGATGATCAATTCTTGCGGGAATTTTATCAGGAACTGCTGCAGGGGGAAGGATATCTGGTTGATGTGGCTGCAGACGGGGAAGTGGCTTTACAAAAAATTTCCCAGGGTGGGTATAATCTAGTGCTTTTGGATATTATGCTGCCCAAAAAAGACGGACTGCAAATTTTGCGAGATTTAAAAATAACTCCCCCAAAACAAAATAATGGTCAGATTGTCATTTTAACAAATCTGGGACAAGATGGTGTGATAAAGCAGTGCTCTGACCTGGGAGCCTCAGGATATCTGATCAAATCTGCTCTAAATCCTGACCAGGTTTTATCTGAAATACACTCCTACCTACAGAAATCTTAAGGTATGGCTTTAAAGATTATATATCAAGATAATTCTCTTCTGGTAGTAGATAAACCACCTGGTTTAGTTGTCACTCCATCTGAGACTCAAAAAGAAGTGACACTTGCAGAGATTTTACAGAAAGAGCATGGTATTAACCTTGAGAGAGGTGGGGCAGTTCATAGATTAGATAAAGATACCTCGGGAGTTTTGTTGGTAGCTAAAACTCAACAAGCTTTAGAAAATTTACAAGCCCAATTTAAAGAAAGAAAAACTAAAAAAGAATATTTAGCCTTGGTGCATGGAAGAATTGAACAGGGTGGAGTAATTGATGCTGCCATTGCCAGGAATCCATTTAAAAGAGAAAAATTCACTGCAAGCCTCCAAGGCGTCCCCCTGGAGGCACTGGAGGCACGACAGGCTGTGACAGAGTACGAACCTATAGGTAATTACCAATTACCAATAACCAAGTTACAAACAATTTTTAATGATTTCAACAAAATACAATTCAGAAAACTGTCAACTATTCACTATAACCTGTTTACTTTTTTGGTCGTAAGACCAAAAACTGGACGGACACATCAAATTAGGGTACATTTAAAATATACGGGACACCCAATAGTGGCGGACGAGAAATATGTCGGCCGTAAGATGGTGAGGCTTGATCACAGATGGGTACATAGACAGTTTTTACATGCTAAAAAGATTGGATTTTATCATCCAGTGAGTGGGGAATGGATGGAGGTGGAAAGCCCATTGCCAGATGATTTAAAAATTGCGTTAACTTATTTAAAAGAAGAAAGTTCGTAATGGACAATTCGGCAGACATACTAAATTAACAAGTCAAGATATGTACCGAATTAGTCCAAAAAAATATGGATAACATTTTCATACAACTGGCTATCATATTAGGTTTATCATCAGTTTTGGGTTTTGTAACCCATAAATTTAGCCTGCCGCTTTTGGTAGCCTATCTTTTTGGAGGATTGATTCTTGCTTCTTCTACCTTATTTGATTTTCAAGGCTCACAAGCTTTATCTTTTTTACCGGAGATTGGAATAGCTTTTGTGCTTTTTCTGGTGGGCATGGAGCTTGATTTAAGAGAGGTAAAAAATTTAGGCAAGCCCATTATTGTATCGGCTCTTTTCCAGATTATCATAACCACAATTTTAGGATCGTCTCTGGCAAAAAACTTTGGCTTTTCTGATGCTGAATCCTGGTATTTGGGGTTAGGATTGTCTTTTTCATCCACCATCGTGGTAGTCAAACTGCTGCTTGATAAAAAAGATTTAACCTCTTTATATGGAAAACTGGCTTTGGGGATACTTATTTTGGAAGATTTGCTGGCAGTGCTGGTGCTTTTGGCCTTAACTGTTTCTCCCTCTTTTTTGGGATTGGGATTGCAGCAGACTATTCCTGTAATTACCTTTGTGGCCAAGGTTTTGCTACTTTTTGGATCGGCATTTTTACTTAATCGTTATCTGCTGACGGCTGTTTTTTCCGCTGTGGCCAAATCAGGAGAACTGCTATTTTTAACAGCTCTTTCCTGGTGTTTTATTTTTGTGTCATTTTCTATTTTTTTGGGTTTTTCCGTGATGATAGGGGCATTTTTGGCAGGAGTGGCTTTGGCTGCCTCGCCTTATCATTTTCAAATTCAAGGCAAAGTTAAACCCTTAAGAGATTTTTTTATCACCCTCTTTTTTGTCTATCTTGGCACCCAGGTTAATTTTTCTCAAATTAGAGAAGTTTTACCAACGGTTTTGTTGTTTGTAAGTTATGCTGTTTTGATAAAGCCTGTTCTTTTTATGCTGATTTTGGGTATTTTTGGATTTCGCAAACATACTCTATTCCAAACTTCCATTAACCTTTCTCAGGTGTCTGAGTTTTCTTTGATTGTAATTTTGGTGGGGGTGAAGATGGGGGTTGCTTCAACTGCTGCGTTGACAGTAATAGCTCTCACAGGGGTGGCCTCGATGATTATCTCATCCATTTTAATCTCACACTCAAGTGTAATTTATAAACATTTGTCCTCTCTTTTTACTTTTTTTGAGAGGAAAAACTACCATCATTTTTTGGAAAGAGTAAGGATTGGTGAAAATTTACGCGGTCATGTGGTGGTAATTGGAGGACACCGGGTGGGGGGAGAGATTATCAAATTTTTAAAAAAGGAAAGGATAGGGCATATTGTTTTGGATTTTAACCCCACCCAGATAGAGGATTTACAAAAGATGGGAGTGAAAGTTATTTATGGGGACATGAGTGATCCTGAAGTTTTAGATGCCTTATTTTTAAAAGAGGCCAGGATGATTATATCGACAGCCCCGGGTGTGGAGGATAATCTTACTCTTTTGGAAGAGGTCCGCTCAAGACATATCAGGGTACCTGTTGTTGTCCGGGCAGAAACTCCTCTTGATGCCAAAATTTTGTATAAAAAGGGAGCTGATTTTGTGATTGTGCCGGAAATTTTGGCTGGGGATTTTTTGGCGGAAAAACTGCGTCAGCATTTAAAAGAGGGAGGATATTTTAAAGGCAGGGCCAAAATTGAACTGGCCAGACTATCCAGAAAAACTCTGGCCTGGGAATAATGTCATGTCACCTTCCAGGAATCATCTGTCGGCAGACACCATCCTGGAAGGTGGTTTAATTGAGGTTTAAACTTTACATTGCAGGTGGCGCTGCTCCAGTGTCCACAGGTGGAGGAGTTGGGCCTGATGATGGAGTTTGAGGTTGCTGACAAGTACATTTGCTGTCAGCTTGTCCACAGCCCTCACATTTTGGCTGGCAATTTTCTCCACCGCAAGCATGAGCTTGATCATGGGCAGCTGATTCTTCACCGCAAACAGCGCATTTATAACCTGATGTGGCCATGCCACAGCTGGTGCAGGTTGGCGCTGGCGCCGCAGTAGACGGTACTGTATTTTGATCATCCATAAATTATTATCACCCCCTTTAAAGGTTAGTTTACACTATAAAAACTTGCATGGTCAAGAGGTTTGTTTATACAATGAAAAAAATGGGCTGGAAAATTTTTGAGTCACATAAAAAAACAAAACAAAAGGTCAAAATTGCCCTGTGGGCGCTGGTCATACTTATTTTGGTAATTATGGTGGGTAATGGAGTGCGTTTTGTCCATTTCATATCTGCTCCGCTAAATAAAGAAACCACCATTTCCAAAAATTATCTTTGGGACGGAGCATTTAATATTAATCTGGTGGTTAAATCTGCCGGTTTATCAGTTTTATCCTATAATCCCAAAGAGAAAACTTTGGTCCTTTTAGAAGTTGGGGATGAGGTTTATATTAATGTTCCGGGAGGATTTGGAGAATGGCAGGCAAGGTCAATCTTTGATTTGGGTGAAAATGAGAATCCTAAAGCAGGAGACTCATTTTTGGTAAACTCTTTTTCTTCACATCTGGAGATTCCCCTTGATGGATATTGGGAACCCGGGGGTTCTTTTAAAAATACCAGGGCTAAAGATTTAATCTTGCAGCTGCGTTCATCTCCTCTGGATTTGATATCACTTCTGCTTTCCTCAAAAACAAATATCACCTTGTTTGAGTTTTGGCGATTTGCCTTAGGGTTGATAGGAATAAGAGAGGATAAAATAGTTGAGACAGGGAATTTTTCCGAAGATGCCATTTTGTCTGAGGGTTTAACAATTGGGGTTTATAATGCCACGGATCTCCCGGGCATTGCCCAAAAAGTGTCCAGGATCATTTCCAATATGGGAGGAAATGTCATAATTTCTTCAAATGCCTCATTTAAACAAAAACACTCCACTTTATCAGCACCTCCCTCTCAAACCCGAAAAAGGCTGATGCAGGTTTTCTCATCCTCTGAAATGAAAGATGAAAAATATGAATCAAGGGCCGAGGTTAATATTTTTATAGGAGAAGACTTTGCCCAAAAAATTAACTAGTTCCCTCTTCTTCATCATCTGAGGTTAAATCAATACTTTCCCCTTTTGCAGGAAGGCTGATGATATCTTGATGATGATAAACCTTGGCAGGCAAAAAAGACGGTTGGTTTTTAAATCTTTTGCTGCGGAACACCTCTTTTAAAATCAGTGATAATCCATTAACTCTGACAGATTTAACATAAACTTGAAATTTGTTGCCCCCCCTGCAAAGTCTGATCAAATGATAGGCTAAATCATCAGGCAAAACCCCCAAATAAACATCATTTTGGTCAACCACAGTGATGGTTCTTTTTTTAAGTACAATTTTGACGCTCTGTCCGGGGAAAAGTTGGGATAATTTATTGGGTTCAGCCACTTTCATAACTTCTACCACCTTTGTTTTACCTGGTTCTTGCAGGAAAAGGGCAGGTTGAATACGCTGCATAACTGGTATGCCATTTACTTTTTTGCCTTTGAAGGCTTTAATAATCTTTAAATTTTTTTGGGCAATAGGGTTATAGGAGTCAATTTCTAATACATGATTGTAGTATTTTTTGGCAAGGATAAGTTTTCCCAGTTCAAAATAGGCTCTGGCCAACCGATTTAGGGCATCTACATTTTTAGGATCATCTTTTAAGATATGCTGGTTTAATTTTAAAGCCTCGGAAAAACGGCCTTCCAAAGCAGCTGAAATGGCAAGTTGTGAATCCATCAAAGAAAAAGTATAAGGTGTGGGAAGTAAACTTGTCAATGTTTCGTATTTTTGTTGGTATTTGCAAAGATGGGTTTGTAGTTGTATACTCGTCTTATTATTCTGCTCATAAAAATATGGCATCAGAAACACCAAGAGAAGGTTTAGTTGTAGCAAGTGGGGTAGATCTATCCATTAAACTATACCCTTACTTTAAAAACATATATTCTCAGGCTGTGTTAAAATATCTTGCATGAGCGGACATTCCAAATGGTCGACGATAAAAAGGCAAAAAGGGGCTGCGGATATAAAGAGGGGACAGACCTTTACTAAAGTAGCTAATGCCATCACTATTGCTGCTAAAATGGGGGGATCCGGTGATTCGGAGTCTAATCCTCGTTTGAGGGTAGTCATGGATGAGGCAAAAGCTGTTAATATGCCCAAGGAGAACGTGCAACGGGCCATTGACAGGGGTTTGGGTAAATTACCCGGTCAAAGTATTGAAGAAGTCACGTATGAGGGTTTTGGGCCGGGGAAAGTGGCCTTTTTAGTGGAGGGGATGACAGATAATAAACTGAGGACCTTACAGGAAGTGAAGAATTTATTTGAAAGAGCAGGTGGTTCTTTGGCTGGGCAGGGAAGTGTGGCTTATATGTTTGATAGAATTGGGGAGATAAAAGTTAGGGGACAGCGGGCCCCCGAAAAGGAGGATGACAGAGAACAGGAAATGTTGGAGTTAATAGATTTGGGAGCGGAGGATGTGGAATCCTTCGACTTCGCTCAGGTCTTCGACCCTGAGGTCCTCGACTCTGAGGCTCGGACTCGAAGAGCTCAGACCCGAAGGGATTTCGCTGACGCTCAAGAAAAGCGAGGATATTTAGTATATGTAGAAAGCTCCCAGTTAAATACTATGAGTACAAAAATTACTCAAGTAGGGTATGGGGTAGAGCAGGCTGAAATTGTTTATAAACCTAATACCTTGATGGAAATAAAAGATAAGGAAACTGCCAAAAAAGTACTGGATTTTGCCCGAAAAATAGAGGAGTTGGATGATGTACAAAAAGTTTACGCAAATTTTGATATAGCTGAGGAAATTTTAAGAGAGGCTACTTAAGGCAAATTATGGATATTGAAACTAGAAAATTTGATCAACAATTTGAACCTTTTACTAATGGAAGATTAGTTTACCAGTCAGGTGATTCTGTTGTTCATGCTTTTCAACTTAAAAAGTATATTTTTGACGGGGAATTTAACGGAGAAGTGAGACAGGTGGAGTTACCTTCAAGACAGGCATTGATATCAGTAAGATTTGGAGAAGATCACAATAAAGACGGTTGGGATTGGCCTGATATAAATTTAAAAGCTGTAGTGTCTGAACCATGGTTTATGCAGTTAACCCAGTGTTTATCTGAATTAAAACTTAGAGTAAGTGTTAATGGTATGACTTTTGATTCAGATTGTCAGGTAGATGTTGAAGCAGCTAAGGCAAGGTTCAAATATTTTTATCCTGCTGACGTCGGTAAACCAGAGTGGAGAAGCTTTTTTAGAGAAGGAGACAACGTGGGGGTTCCCATTATTAGAGACTATAAAACTCCTATTAGTATGAAAATTGGTAAAAGCGTGGTTGATGGATTTTACCATCATGAGATTGAACTACCTGCCGATATCAAAATGGTTATAGGGAATCCGGAGAGTGTCCATTCAGTGGATATAAACACCTGTATAAACACCTATAAACACCTGGGGGGTGTCTCAGGTTGACACCCAGGGATAATTAATCTATTATGACTTTATGCCAGGTAGAAAAATTCCACTTGTAACGGATGAGATCTACCATGTTTACAACAGAGGTATAAATAAGCAACCCACCTTTACCACAAAAAAAGAATACCAAAGGGCAATTTTGGCAATTGAATTTTATAGAGTTTCAAGCCCACCTATTAGATTATCTAAATTTTTGGAGTTGGAACAAGATAAACAAAAAGAGATTACCAAAATTACGAACCAGGCAGAAAAATTAGTTGATATTATTTGTTTTTGTTTAATGCCCAATCATTTTCATTTCTTGTTAAAGCAGAAAATGGAGGATGGTATTTCAAAATTTATAGGTAATTTCCAAAATAGTTATACTCGTTATCATAATACCAGGAATGAACGGGACGGCTCCTTATTTTTAGATCAATTTAAAGCCAAGAGGATAGAGACTGATGAACAGTTTATTCATGTTTCAAGATATATACACCTAAATCCTTATACAAATTTTATAGTTAGAACTGTTGGTGAATTAGAAAAGTATCCGTGGTCATCCTTTTCAAATTATCTTACTGGTAATGATGGTTTTTTAGAACCAAATTTAGTGTTGGATATGTTTGGAAGCAGGGAAAAATATAAACATTTTGTATTTGATCAAGCTGACTATCAAAGAAAATTAAAACTGATTGAACATCTTATTTTGGAATAATCCCTACATGCCTGCCTAATCCACCCCCCAGGTGTCTAAACTACTAATGAATGGCTGTGTTAGAATTGGAAAACTGTTATGATAATACTAGGCATTGATCCTGGAACAGCTACAACCGGATATGGGGTAATTAAGGTTCCTGATGATATTTTGGGTAGGGAATTTGAATATGGAATTGAACTTATAACTTATGGCAATATATACACCCCCAAAGAAAGATTAATGCAGGATAGACTGCATATGATTCATTCAGAGCTGACCAAAATAATAAAACAATACAAGCCGGATCAGATGGTTTCCGAGATGTTATTTTTTGGGGCCAATACCAGAACTGCCATCATGGTAGGTCAAGCTAGGGGAGTGATCATGCTGGCTGCAGCAGAGCATAGGGTTCCCATTCAAGATTATACCGGACTTCAGGTGAAGCTGATGGTGGCAGGATCAGGCAGGGCAGATAAGACCCAAGTCCATGATGGGGTAAGGAAGTTTCTGGGGAGTAACGGAAGAAAGAGAAGGAAGCTAAAAGTCACATGGCGCGGCGGACATTTGGATGATGCCACAGATGCCTTGGCCATTGCCATTTGTCATGTGTTGAAGATGGCAGCAAAATGAATCTAAATTTAACCAAACGTCAGAAAATTATCATATCTTCCATACTTTTAACTTTGGGCCTTTTTTCCACCCAACTGGTTGATTTTGACTTAAGATTTCGCTTTATAGCAGGACTTGCGCTCAGCGCTTATTTTTTGTCTTTGTGGGCTCTTTGGGAGGGACTAAGTCCCATCAAAGCAGTGGTACTTTTGATCTTGCCCACGCTTTATGCTTTGGCTGTGGCCTCCTTTTATTTCTTACTGCCTGTGCGCTGGCTTACTAGGCTGCCTGTAGGACTTTTTTTTGGTCTGACTTTTTATTTACTTCTGCTTTCTCAAAATGTCTTTAATGTGGCATCATTAAGGACCATACCTTTGTACCGCGCTGCTTCAACAGCCAATTTTTTATTTACCCTGATAACTGCTTTTTTTATCATAAATGTACTGGCTGCTTTTAATTTGCCATTTTGGGCAAATGGAGGATTTGTTTTTGTGATCAGCTTTCCCCTGATCATGCAATTTATTTGGGCTCAGGAGATGGAGGATAGTATGGGGACTGCAATTTTGGGACAGACATTTATTTTAAGTTTGGTTTTGGGGGAGCTGGCTTTAGCTTTTTCCTTTTGGCCGATCAAAGCCCCGATGTTTTCCCTGGCTGTTTCTTCTTCCATGTATGTTTTACTGGGACTTTTGACAGGATGGTTAAAAAACAGGTTGAATAGGAGAGTAATATGGGAATACCTGATTATTGGGATGGCTGTTTTTATGGTAGCATTTTTAACAACTTCCTGGATAGGATAGAGAATCAATTGACAATGGAGAATTGGATTGTTAAGACAAATTGGAAGTAGAGGAGTGCCTGCAGTGAGCGAAGTCGAACTGTGAAAAATTATGAGATATTTCGTGAAAACTATAGGTGATATAGTTTTATATATTTGCCAAGTTCAAATGTGGAAAACTATGGGTCTCTTCGTGCTCTCACGATGTTCGTGCACTACGAGCCCCCGAGTACTGCGCTACTATTGTGATCGTTGTCACAATAGCACTCCGTACTCTAAGGACTCACACGATCTTACTCTCGTTATTAGCTCTGTACACTTTTGCCTACGGCAAAAGGATGGACGCTTGAAGATTAAAAGTAATCTGTCAGTTAGTGCATATAATTGCTTATTCTTTCTTACATAGAATACCCGAAGCCTCTTGGAGGAGAGGTGCTCTTCTAGTTGTCATCCCAAGCGTTAGCGAAGGATCATGAGAGTAATCTAGAGATTCTTTACTCACGTATCAGAAGACCAAGGCTATTCTCTCTTTTCCGCATTCTTCCCCAAATATAATAATGTCGGACAATCATGGTTATGCGATGTCAGAGAAGTGGGATTAGGGAGGAGTCCTTCAGGCTTGCTCAGGATAAATTTAATTATAAAAGGCATAAGTTTTTTATCAAGCATTTTTGTGTGCCTAATTTCTCATATTTCCCTTCAAAAATTTGCTGTTTTCTACCAACTACCAACTACAAACTACTAACTACCAATTTGGCCCTTCCTGACAGCCTAAACTAGATGATGGCAGATAGCGGCCCTCCCCTAACCAGCCGTTTTTAGGCCCTTCTAGGGGCTCGGAGTTTCAGTGTATCTTTCAGTATATCTGTGTATCGGTGTTAAAAGCGCCAGTATTTGTGCAAGGAGTTTATTCTTTTTGACAAAAGTTTATATTCACATCTTTTATCACACTTCCATATTATCAAATTATCAAATATTTTTAATCCACTGAAACACTGATATACTGACTCACAGATATACTGGTCCTTGTCGGACAATATTAATTACGGCGTTTTTGTTTAATGTATGATTTTGCAAGATACTGTCTAATTTGTCTTGCTGCTATAATGGCTTTATGGTACTTAAAAAGGTTTTTTCCAGTCCCCTGCTCTTTTTGATAATCATTTTAATTGGGGCCTTTTGGATCCGCCAGTACCGGATCAACATTCCCCTGGGTGACTGGCATTCCTGGAGGCAGGTTGACACGGCAGCTGTGTCCAGAAATTTTATCAAAGAAGGCTTTGATTTTTTGCATCCTAAATATGATGACATGGCTCCTGTTACCCACGATTCCCGTCCCAACCCGCAGCGTTTCCGCTTTGTGGAATTTCCCATCTATAGCGGTCTGGTGGCAGTGGTATATCTGATCATGGGACAGGTGGAGGTAATCTATGGCCGGCAAATGTCAGTTGTTTTCTCACTTTTGTCAATTATTCTCCTTTATCTTCTGGTCAAAAAATTTTTAGGGATCAGGGTTGCTCTTATCTCAGCTCTCTTTTTGGCCTTTTTACCGTATAATATTTATTTCTCCAGAGTGTTTATGCCGGAGCCGATGATGATCTTTGCCTCTTTGTCAGCCCTTTATTTTTTTATCAGGTTTTTGGAAAAAGAAACCTGGTTTTTTTTTGTTTTGACTGTGTTGTTTTTGAATGTGGCCATTCTCACCAAACCATACACGCTTTATCTATTGATGCCGATGGCATATTTATCTTTCCATTACCGGGGATTGCGGGCCCTGACTAACCTTAAGCTGTATCTGCTGGTTGCTTTGACCACTGTACCTCTGTTATCATGGCGTTTATGGATGCTGCAATATCCTGAAGGCATCCCTTCTGCCGCCTGGCTTTTTAATGGTGACAACATCCGCTACAAAGGAGCTTTCTTACATTGGATTATTGCAGAAAGACTGGGCAGGGAAATTTTAACTGTGGCTGGTTTTTTCCTGGCTACCCTGGGAGTATTTTTGAAGCCGAAACAAGGTCAAACCTGGTTTTTCCACTGGTGGCTGCTGGGTTTAAGTTTATATGTGCTGATTTTGGCTCGCGGCAATGTGGAACATGATTATTATCAGATTCCCCTGGTGCCGATTTTGGCTGTGTTTATGGCCCGCTCAGTAGATTTTCTAATTTTTGCCTCCGGCAGATGGTTGACTGCCTGGATCACCATTCCTGCTACCTTAGCTTTGATTGCTCTAACCTTTGCTTTTGGCTGGTATCAGGTGAGGGGTTTTTATCAGATTAATCATGGTGAGATTATGAAAGCTGGAGATGTGGCCAGAGAAATTTTACCCAAAGAAGCCAGGGTGATTGCTCCATTTGAGAGAAATACCGCTTTTTTATACCAGCTGGATCGACCTGGCTGGTCTTCTGTTTACCTGAGTGTGACCGAGCTGATTAAGCTGGGGGCCACCCATTATGTGTCTGTGGCTCTTGATGATCAGACAAAGCAAGTCATGGAAAAATATAAGATTATCCATCAGACCCATGATTTTGTGATTGTAGATTTGACCAAGTTAAAAACAGATTGACAAACTTCAATCTTTTGCTTTAGAGTAAGGGTAATGGATTATTCTTCAGACAACAGTCTTTTTTCCAGGAAGAACATCATTTCATTTTTGATTTTGGCCATTATGATTGTGGCCATTCCTTTGGGGATTAAACTGGTCCAAACCCAACAGCAATTAAAATCCAAAGCAGCCGGTGGTGATCCGATCTCCTTTAGAGCAATAGAAGGAAAATCAGGTGTTAATTGTCCGGCTGTTGGTGAATGTACATCTACAGATTCTGAAATAAATGTGGTGTTGGATTCACCTTTCTTAAAATCTGAGGAAGGAATTAATTTGCCACTCCCACCATCCCCATCCCCCTCTCCATCACTGTCTCCCAGCCCCAGTCCAAGCCCTTCACCTTCACCAAGTCCCAGTCCATCACCTAGTCCATCACCATCACCTGGAATATAAAATATGGAAGCAACAAAATTATTATCTAAAAGAAATATCATTGCCCTGTTGATTTTGGGGGTTTTGGCTGTGGGGCTTCTGGTGGGAGTAAGACTGGTCCAACAACAAACTCAACTTAAATCAAAGGCAGCAGAGATTATGAGTCCTGCCCCAGATGGTCTTTTCCCGTGTAATAGGCCAAACCAGCCACAAGTTGGTCAGCCGGTTGGTAGTTGTGGATCTGTAGATGCCAACGGTTGTTATCTAACGGCTTTTGCCACTTATACGGATAACACCCTGGACATCAATAGTGACGGTGTGGCCGATCCTAATGATCCAGGTGATCAACCGCAGTGTGATGCTTCCAGTTGTACAGAACCAAAGCAGTGTCCCGCTGCAGCCTCACCACCACCACCTCCACCTTCACCTTCATCTGGCAATGTAGGTGTGGGTGGTGCAGACAGGGCAGACTGTACAGACGTCACCATTGATGGCCAACCTTATGATAAACACCCTGGTATTGTTGTGATTAACAAATCTTATAACATCACCATGATTTTAAGAAATACTCAAGACCCTACTGGGGGTGTTACTAACAACTGGCAATCAAATTATTCCTTAAGATTCACTGGTGGTTCAGGTGCTGAGTTGGCATTCAAGCCAGATAAAACCAATATTAGTGTAGGTAGCACAATTGAACCAGGCAATCAAAAGGACTTTAATGTCACAATTGGGCCCACAACTGCTGGGACATATCCCTTCAGGTGGAGAATGTTTAATGATAAAAGTCAGGAATTTGGTGGGCAGTGTAACCTTAGTCTGATTGTTTTTACCACCCTACCCGGTGGGGCCCTAGGTGTTCCCACTTGTCCTGTGGGAGTATCCGCAGGCAATCTTTTTGGAGCTGAAAGGACATATCAGTGCCAACCAGCCGGTACTATTGGTTGCCTTTCATCTTCTGATACCCCGGCTTATCAAGGGGTTCCAGCCAGCCAGCTGACTTGTGCTGTTTCAGGCCAATCTTGTTTTGCCTGTGTAACTACCACTACCCCCATCCTAAATACCTATAACTTTGGCCAGTGTGGAGTTTGTAGAAATAACCCCAAAACACAGACAGAAGATCCTAATTGTGATAATTTTGCAGCCACCAAAGATGATGAGGATGACAGATGTAGAAGAAAGGTGTCAATTGATTTTAGGGAATTTAAAGATAAATGTATTGATGCCCAATGCGTCTCAGCCTCCAAGGCTAGGGATTGTCTGATATGTCATGGCAGTCAATGTCAAACAGATGCTTCTTTTTGTGTTGACCCCCAAAAACCTGTTTGTGAAGCCAATCAACCAAATAGAGGTTTTTGTGTAGCTCCTCAACCTACAGTTTCCCCCTCCCCTTCTCCCTCTCCTTCCCCTTCCCCAACACCAGCGGTTTGTGTCCCCTCCCAGGGTGATGCTGACAAAGATGGTGATGTGGATCTTTCAGACTTTAACATCTGGTTCAGGGAGTTACATTCCTTAACCAAGAGTAAAAAGGCAGACTTCAACTGCGACGACTCAATCAATACCGTGGATTTCAGTATCTGGAAAAATGGTTACCTATGATAGATAGAGATAAATTGATAAAAATTATACCGTTTATGGTAGTGGCTATTCTGATTGTGGCCATACCAGTAACTTTATATCTGGTCAGGCAGATTCAGGACCTAAGAAGTAGGGCTGCGGTGCCTACTGGCGCAGTAACACTGTCTCTCTCTCCTGCTGAATCCAGCAAAAATAC
The DNA here is from genome assembly GCA_964360965.1 of uncultured Gammaproteobacteria bacterium. Taxonomy (GTDB): domain Bacteria; phylum Patescibacteriota; class Microgenomatia; order Daviesbacterales; family UBA10151; genus CAYHYM01. Next base: position 43,936 of record CAYHYM010000001.1, on the reverse strand, counting down.
GGGAGAAGAATTTGAGGTGCAGCTGAAGATGAATGCACGAAACCAGGATATTACCGGAGTAAACATACAGCTTGCCTACAACACAAATATCTTACAGCTTGTCACATTTGACCCTGCTCTTTCAAGTTTTGACACTTTAAGAAATACTGTGGATGATCCCTTGGGCCAGTTCCGCTTTACTGCTGTAAGAAAGTCGAAAGATCCCATCTCTTCAGGAGTTCTGATTTTGGGAACGCTCAAGTTTAAGGCCAGGGCAGGAGGGGTATCAACTGTCAGGTTTGCCCCTGCCTTTGAACTGGTGGCCTCCGGAGCGGAAACAACTTTAATAACTGCAGAAAACATTGAAGGGAGATATATGGTGACAGGGCCTGCTGTTTCTCCTTCGCCTTCTCCGCTCCCGCCTGTGACAGGATGTGGGTGTCAAGCCGATAACAGCTGCTCCTCTCCTTGCCAGTTTACCAAACTGACAGGGGTAGATTACGGACTACCTCCTGGAAGCGGTCCGATACAATGTTCTCTTCCGGCAACTATCTACAACATTGTGCCCTCTACCCAGGATAAAAATAGCTGGTGCAACAGACCATCAAGAACCCTAGGTGATGCTGATGGTAACGGAGTGAAAGATGAAAATGATTATCTTTACTGGCTGACTGCGGTAAACTTAGGTAAAATACCTGTCTCTGTTAACCCTGATTTTGACGGTGACGGTCAAATAGACGCTGATGATTTGAATATCTGGAAGCGTTAAAAAGTATGAAAAGAAAATTTACTGTTATTATTTTATTGTTACTTGCTACACTAGGCTTGCCCAGGGCCGCATTTGGCCAGACAGTTTCTTCCTCATTTAATCCGCCTGCCTTGGTAGCGCCGGCAGGGCAGGATTTCACAGTCAATGCTCAGCTTACTTCAACTGCCGCCTTAAAGATAAGGATGTATCAAATTAATGTTAAATTTGATCCAGTTAAGGCTAAGCTGAAAAGCATTACCTACAAAGTTGGCAAAAAATCTGATGTATTGGAGGGCGATGGAGACCAAAATCTGGCCCAGATCAATTTAAACGGCCAGATTAAACTGGTTGGAGAATTGGACACCGCAGCCAGCTTTACATTGCCTGCGGCAGTTACTACCTCGTTTGTAGAACTTGTGTTTACATCCCAATCCCCCAATCAGTATGGCATTGATATACTGAATACCTCCTTGCTGAAAAATGTTAAATCAGATTTATCATTGGAAACCCTGTCTGTTTCCCCTTCTGCCCTGACAGTCAACCAGGCTCCGTCTCCTTCACCGTCTCCTTCACCTTCACCAAGTCCCAGTCCATCACCTAGCCCATCACCATCCCCAACTCCACCTGTTTCTACTGCCTGTTTCTTTATATCTGATAAAGGGCCAATTACTGCTACCTCTTGCGCAGATAAAGGCGCTCAACTTTATGATACTCATCCCAAGCTGATACCCCATACCTTAACCAAACCTGGCAGAAATACTATTCATGCCCTCTTTATATCAAATACTGGTGTTATTTCAAGAAGAGATCGGATGATCAACTTTATCCCCAATCCTGCTATTTCTGAGGCCAGCTGTACTCATGCCATTTCCGGATCCGGTACCAGCATCACCATCACCGGTACCAATATTGGCCCCAAAGGTAAAGGCAAAGTTAAGGTGGGTGGAACTGATGCGGAAGTTTTGAGTTGGAATGAATCAACAGGGGTGGTGACAGCTATTTTGGATAAAAAATTGGAAGGCAAAAATGATGTGGAGCTGACCCGTGATGACAGCAAAACTGCCAGAGCCGACTGTTCGGTGGGCACTACCACTGTCACCTTTGCCGCTCTAACCCAATGTAAGAGCGCTGGCGGGAATTTGGCAGTGGATAATGTGTTAGTGAAGATTTTTGCCAATGTACTGGTCAGCGCCGAGTCGGAAAACCCGGAGCCGGTTCTGGAACAAACAGTCAAACTGGACAAAGATGGCAAAGTGACAGGTTTTACACCAAAGCTGGAGAAAAATAAAAAGTATGCCCTGGTTATTAAAGCACCCAATACCCTCTCTAAAAAAGTGGAATTTGAAACCAAAACCGGTACCAAGAATTTGGAGGCTGTAACTTTGCTGGTTGGTGATATTGCTCCAGCCATCAAGGCTGATGGAAAAATAAATGCTTTTGATCGGGCAGAATTAACCCGCCAGTGGAGTTTGGTAAAAGACGTGGTCAAAACAGGTGATTTTAATGGGGATGGCAGGATTAATTCCATTGATTATGCCTGTATGAGGCAGAATATCAACCAATCTGATGAGCAGTTCTCTCCCCCTCTACCAAAAGAACCCCCTGTAGGTGGTCCTGCCGCATCACCTGTGGCAACTGCATCTGCCTCGCCGGTGGCAACTTCTTCAGCCTCCCCCACAGCCACCGCCTCTGCTGTGCCTTCAGGCCTGCTGCCTTTCAGGGTTTCCTTTGATCCTAATTTTGCCACTGTTTTAGCCCAAAGTGATATGGGTACAGCAACAGTTTTCACTTTGGATCTGACTTTAACAGGTGGACCAGGATTAAAGTCAGCGTATGTGCAGTTTTTTGAAAGTGGCGCTTGGGGACCAATACCTCCTCAAACGGCCAGCATATTGTTAAAGTGATAAGGGAAAAGTGAAAAGTGACGAAAAAACAAATACTTATTCTCATAGGCTTCGTCATTATTCTTATTTCCATTCCTGCCACCATGTATCTGGTCAGGCAGACTCAGATTTTTAAACCCAGAGCAGCTTTTATTCCAAAGGTGGAATTTGTGAATGATACAGGTCAGGTCATCACAGAAACTACCAACTCTAATGTAAAATTAAAAATTACCAAAGAAGCAGTGACAACTTTTCCTAGTCCTTCTCCCACACAAATTTCATCTCCATCCCCTTCTCCAACTTTCCAACCAGGCTTGGATACAAGTTTTAATATAAATGTGTTGCTGATTAAATATTTTCCTTCTGTTCCCTGTTCCTTAAATCCCCAACAGCAGTGTATTGATATTACTGTGACAGGAGATATTGGTGATTCATATGAACTGATCAAAAAAAGAACTGATGATGTGACCAGCCAGCTCAAAATATCTTTGGAGAAAGCCAGCACATATTTGGGATATAAAGATCCGAATGCAAAACCGGTTCTCCGTTATACAATCGTTGATACCAAAGAATACCTGCAGGCAGTACCGATTAAAGCCCGGTTGGATAAACCAACCTACCCTGACTACCGGGGCATCATGCAAACTCACAACATTTGCGACTATGTTGACAGTAAGGGGGTAAAAGAGGTATGGCTTTGGGGTTATCAGGGTTCGCCAAAAGCAGACAGTCACCCCTATCTTGATATTTATGAATCAAAAATGTCAGGGCCGTTTGGGGATATCTCAAATAGCGGCGGAGAGAATGATATGCCAATTTGTGCAAATACTTATCGTGTGTACACATTTAATTATCAAAGGTTTACTGCAGAAGCTTTGGAGTCTTGGGGACATCAAATAGAGGCAGAAATTGATGCTGTTGATAAAAGTTTATACAGAGATAAATTCCAGGGACCAAATTTCCCGCAGACTTTGGGGGTGAATGGCAGGTGCGGTTCAGCGCACAATCCACCAAATGCCAGATCAGAATATGACAGGAATAATCCAACCCCCCAAAAATCTGATTGTCTGGATTGGAATCCGGATACTTTAGGTCAGCTGACAGATATTAGTTGTCAAATTTGGGGTTGTCAGGATATAGATCCGATAAATAATAACTCTGCACTGAATTATCAAATTTGGATGCTGCAAAACATGCCGGGAAAAAATAACACTAAAACATATCAGGGTAAAAAATTGAGAAATTGGTGGGATATCCATGGAGACTTTGATAATGTGATGAGAACAAGTAAAAGGTTGACACTGTAGAAAGAGTCGGTTAATCTATAAGGGGGTAAGTTAATGACTAAAAGACAAACATTAATTTTAATAGGCTTTGTAATTATCTTGGTGGCTATTCCGGCTACTTTGTATTTGGTACGTCAGACCCAAATTTTTAGGCCTCGGGCAGCCTTTATCCCCAAGGTGGAATTTGTGAATGATACAGGTCAGGTCATCACAGAAACTACCAACTCTAATGTAAAATTAAAAATTACCAAGGAAACAGCCCCCTCCTCTTCTCCGTCAGCACAAGTTAGTCCATCACCTTCCCCCTCACCCGGTGCGACTTTAATTCAACTGCCCGCCCTTGACTTCGGCAGTTGAGAAAGTTTAATCTAAAGGTATGCAAAAATATCTGGTGAAAAGAAACATTTTTATAGTGCTGGGTATGGTAATTTTGGCAGAAGTTTTGTGGGCCGGATGGTCTTTGGTTAAACCAACTCCTCCATCAACTGTTGCCGTACCTGTTACAAGTCAAACCTCCATCAGCCTCTCCGCTGATAAAAGTCAGCTTAGGGTGAGGGAGAGAATTTTGGTTACTATAAATGTCGCCTCGGCCAAAAAAGTTGATGGGGTGGACTTGATAATTACCTATGACCCAAAACTATTAACAGCCCAGCCAACAGTATTGGGGACCATTTTTTCCGATTATCCGCAAAATAAGGTTGACGCGACTTTGGGAAGAGTATCTGTCTCCGGTATTACCACCCAGCAAGGCGGAGTTATACCGGAGGGTCAGTTTGCTGCAGTAACATTTGTGGCCAAAGCTGTAGGATTAACCAAAGTTTCATTGGACTTTACCCCAGGTAAAACCGGGGACACTAATGTGACTGAAACAGGCACTGGAGCAGATATTTTGGAAAAAGTTAATCAGTTGGAGATAAATATTCTGCCATGAAGACTATAGTAATTATAATTTTTATAATTTTTATAACAATTATATTAAGCCCGGTTGCCTTTGCCCAGACTGCCACCCTGTCTTTGTCCCCTTCCTCGGGTACCTTTAATAAAAGCTGTACCTTCTCATTGGATATTGTTTTAAATACTGGCGGGGTTCAAACTGATGGCACTGATGCCATAGTTTTATATGATACTTCCAGGTTTAGCGCTTCATCCATGTCAGTGGGATCAATTTATGCAGATTACCCGGGAAATAGCATTGATGAGTCCAACGGTAAAGTTTCCATTTCAGGCTTGGCCTCTGTCACGACTGGTTTTTTGGGTTCTGGAACTTTGGCCAGCATTAAGTTTAAAGTTAAAGATGATGCTCCAACTGGCGCCAGTCAGATTAAATTTGACTTTGACTCCAATGATAAAAGTAAAACTTCAGATTCTAATGTGGTGCAAAGGGGGGATATAGTGGCTGATGTGTTAAACTCAGTGGTTAATGGAAATTATACTATAGGGACTGGCACTTGCGCTGCTGGCGCGCCCGGAGCAGGAGTTGGTGTTGGTGTGGCCACACCCTCAGGGACTACTGCTCCCTATGTTGGGCCGCCAAAGGCTCTTCCCCCGGCAGGAACAGAGCAGTTTACCTTTGCCCTGGCCATAGTAGGTTCAATCTTAACCATCCTGGGAATTTTAGGCCTGGCACTTTTGTGATGAACCTATCTGCCTTAATTACTGATTTCTTAGAATATCTGGAGCTGGAGAGGAATGCCTCTCAGTTAACCATTAAAAACTACGATCATTATCTAAAACGATTTTTGCAGTTTTCGAATGATATTGATCCCAAAGATATAGATTTGAATTTGGTCAGAAAATACAGGTTGTATCTGGCAAGATTTCAGGATCCAAAGACCAAAAGATCCTTAAAAAGAGTCACCCAAAACTATTTTATGATAGCTCTGCGGGCATTTTTAAGATATTTAGCCCGCCAAGATATCCAAACTTTATCCCCTGAAAAAGTGGAACTGGGAGAGGCAGAACCAAGGCCTTTGAAGATTTTGGATGATGCTTCGCTTAAGCAACTGCTTGATGCTCCGAATACATCTAGAAAAGATGGCATAAGGGATAGGGCCATTCTGGAGACGCTTTTTTCAACAGGACTGCGGGTTTCTGAACTGGCTTCTTTAAACAGGGACACCATAAATCTTAACAGACGCGAGTTTGGAGTTGTTGGTAAAGGTGGAAAAGAAAGGATAGTTTTTTTATCTGATTCTGCAGTTGAGTTTTTGGAAAAATACTTGATGGCAAGAAAAGATACCCTCAAGCCTCTTTTTATCAGGTATCAGGGTAAGATAGATGCCCAAAACAGCGGTGAGGCTATGAGGCTTACTTCCCGCTCAATTGAGCGAATTGTGGAAAAATATGTTAAAGCTTTAGGTCTTCCTGTCAAAGCCACCCCCCATACCTTAAGGCATTCTTTTGCCACGGATTTACTGATAAATGGAGCCGATATCCGCTCAGTGCAGGAAATGTTAGGTCACTCCAACATCCAAACCACCCAAATATACACCCATGTCACCAATGCTCATCTAAAGGATGTGCATAAGGCATTTCATTCGGGGAATAATCGTTGATTGACAAGAGAAATTGGTCTTTGTTAGTATAGCCACAACGTGGCCAGGATTGATTTAACCATTCCCTCTTTAGGTAATAAATTTATAGATTTAAGAGATACTCTGCCCGGTGATGCCTATAATTGGAGCTGGACCAGGACACCTTCTCAGGTTAAATACCTGGCCATCCACCACACTGCTGCCTTGGACAGTCAAACTCCTTTGGATATTGCCCGTTTTCATATCCAAACAAATGGCTGGGGTGGAATTGGCTATCATTTTTTAATCGGTAAAGATGGCACGGTTTATTATGTGGGTGATTTATCAACTGCCCGGGCCAATGTGGCCAATTTAAATGATCAAGTGATTGGCATTTGTTTAATTGGTAATTTTATGGCAGGTAAAATTCCAACTGCTGATCAGCTTGACTCAGCCAGAAAACTTTGTGATTTTTTTATTAATAATTTTGGGGATCTAGTGGGCTTTATTTCTTGGGATAGTATCAAAGGCCACAAAGAACTGCCCGGTCAATCAACAGCCTGTCCGGGTGATGGCTGGTTAAACTGGAAACAGATGATTGTGAGTGGTATGGATGAAAGGCAGCTACAAGAGCGACGCGATGTAATCGCGAGCTATTATAGAACTGTTTTAGGCAGAGAGCCGGATCAAGCTGGACTTTCGGCTCACACCAACTCCCCTGCCAGATTAGAACAAGTACTTTTAACCATGGTAAGCTCAGATGAACATCAGTCCCTTTTAAAAATGGGAAAAGAGGGGCAAAATTTACAAAATCAAATATCAAGCATGCAGGCCATTATTGATTCCCAAAAAAGCCAGATAGAAAACTTGGAGGCCCAGATTTTAGCCTTTAAGGCTTCTTTAAAAGAACCTCCGCTGGTAGCGCTGCCCCAAAAAGAACACCCTGATTCCACCTTTACTTTAATTGATGTTATAATCTCAATTTATAAACTGCTTTTTCCTGCCAGGAAGGTAACTTTCTAAATTGGAAGGATTAAATTTATCACCCTTGGCCACGGTTTTTATATTTACTGCCATCAATGAGGCTGTCGTGGAGTATATTTTTGGTAATGTGACTACCTTGAAGCCCTATCTACCCCTTTTCTGTTTGGGAACAGGGATGTTTTTAGCATTTGCCTATCATATTAATTTTTTCTCCCTTATTTTGGGAATTGAAAGCAGTATTCCTTTTGTGGATACTTTTTTGTCAGGATTTGTTATTTCCCGGGGATCAAATTTTTTAAATGATTTTGCTCAAAAGTTTCTGGGCAGCAAATAGGAGGTTGGTCATTGATCAATATTCAAATTGGTTTACCTGACAGGCCATAATTTATCAGGTCTCCCCCAAATCCTCCAATCTGCAGGGGCCAGGAAAATGCCACCACAAAAAATCCTGGGGATAAAAATGACAGAGCCGGCCAATGATAATAAAAGGCAAAAATTATGGCAAAAACAAAACCTGCAAAAAAATAAATAATAGCTATATTAGATATAAACTTTTCTTTTTTCATTCTACCTTCTCCTTGGATGATACCACTGTGGCTGCTGCCACTTTTTCCCCGTCTTTTGCTCTCATCAAAATTACTCCCTGAGTTTGTCTTTGCAGCGTTGGCACCTGTTTAAGGTCCATTTTTATCAGTTGGCCTTTGGTTGATGTTAAAATCAGCGTATCCATGGTTTTATCAACTAAAGATGCTGTGACAATATTCCCTGTTTTGGCAGTAACCTGGGCAGCCTTCACTCCCTGTCCTCCTCTGCCTTGTCTTTTCCAGGATGAAATATTGGTCTTTTTACCCAAACCGTTTTCCATAATAACCAGCAGCTCTCCCTGTCCATCCCCAATAATATTTAAAGATACCACCTGATCATCTTTTGTAAGTCTGATACCCCTGACGCCTGAAGTATCCCTGTGTGTTGGCTTAACCCCCTTTTCAGAAAATCTGATAGATTTGCCTTTTTGGGACACAATTATCACATCATCTAATCCTGTTGTTGGGTAAACCCAGCCCAGGTTATCACCCGCTCCCAGTTTTATGGCCAACAACCCGTTCTTTCTAATATGGGCATACTCTGAAAGAGCGGTTTTTTTGACAGTACCACGGGAGGTACACATAAAGAAGTATTTGGCCGCCTCTCCTTTCTCTCTTCTGGTTAAAACAGCAGTGACTTTTTCCCTTTGCTCAATATTTATTAAATTAACCACAGCTTGGCCCCTGGCAGCCCGTTGTGTTTCCGGGATATCCCAAACTTTAACCTGATAAACTTTTCCAATACTGGTAAAAAATAAAATATTATCGTGAGTCTGGGTATAAAAAATATGGGAAACCGCATCTTCTTCTTTGGTGGAAATGCCCAAAACCCCTTTTCCTCCCCTGGCCTGAGTCCTGAAAGAGGCGGGAGACTGACGTTTGATATAACCTCCTTCTGTAATGGTGACAATTGTCACCTCATTGGCTACCAGATCTTCCTCATTAAATTCCCCCACTTTTTGTTTGTAAACTTTGGTGCGTCGCGGGTCTGCATATTTTTGCTTAATTTTTACCAGCTCATCTTTTATAACTCTTAAGATTTTTTCAGGCGAGATCAGCAGATTCTCAAGATAGGCGATGGTTTCTTTAACCATTTTTAGCTCATCCTCAATTTTTTGCCTTTCCAATGCTGCCAAACGCCGCAGCTGCATATCCAAAATAGCCACCGATTGAATCTCTGTTAGTTTAAATTTGGCCATTAAATTAACTTTGGCCATCTCAACGTCTTTGCTCTTTTTAATTGTTTCAATGACATCGTCTATTTGATCAACGGCAATTGTCAGTCCCAGCAGGATGTGTTCCCTGGCTTTAGCCTCAGCCAGTTCAAATTCGGAACGTCTTTTGACAATCCTCTGGCGGTGGTTGACAAACTCCTGCAGAATTTGTTTTAGGTTTAAAAGATGCGGCACTCCATCAAGAAGGCCTACTATATTGACATTAAAAACAGACTGCATAGTAGTATGTTTGTATAAATTATTTAGAACTGATTGGGGTTTCCCGTCTCTTTTCAGATCGATCACAATTCGCACCATCTGTGTTCTGTCAGACTCATCGCGCAAATCCGCAATCCCCTCTATTTTTTTATCTTTGACCAGCTCGGCCATCCTTGAGATAAGAGTGGATTTATTAACCTGATATGGGATTTCCGTGACTATGATTTGCATTTTTCCCGCTCCGCCCGCGGAGCGAGGCGAGCCCGCCTCTGTCTCCTCAACTTCTGCTCTGGCGCGCATGACAATCCTGCCTTTACCAGTTGCATAAGCTGCCATAATTTCTGTTTGATCAAAAATAGCAGCGCCTGTGGGGAAATCCGGACCTTTGATGAACTGGACTAAATTTTCAACAGTGGCATCAGAGGAAAATATATTGTTATCCCCCCTTGTTTCATTCGGGGTCGCAATGACAGTTCTGGTTGGGTGTTCTATCATATAGACCAAGGCATCACATACTTCCCCCAAATTATGGGGTGGAATTTGGGTGGCCATGCCAACAGCTATACCTGAGGCTCCATTAAGCAGCAGATTGGGTATAACGGATGGCAACAGGACGGGCTCTTGAGTTGTTCCTGAATAATTATCCGTAAAATCAACAGTGTTTTTGTTGATATCACGCAGTAATTCTTCTGATATTGAGGATAATTTTACCTCAGTATATCGCATGGCTGCCGGTGAATCTCCATCAATGGAGCCAAAATTTCCTTGGCCGTCAACCAGCATATATCTCATGGAAAAATTTTGGGCCATTCTCACCATGGCTTCATAGACAGGGGTATCTCCGTGGGGATGAAAATTCTTTAAAACTTCACCAACAACTGCTGCAGACTTTTGATATCTTGAGGTATGGTGCAATCCTTGCTCATGCATAGCATAGATAATGCGTCGCTGCACCGGTTTTAGGCCGTCTCTGACATCAGGTAAGGCCCGAGAGACTATGACGGACATAGCATAGTCCAAATAGGACCGCTGCATCTCTTCAATTATGGGAGCCGGTTGAATTTTACCAATGTTCATTAAAAAAATGGCTTTGTAGCCACTCTAATTATACTTGGTTTGAAGGTGGTAACGCAAGGCTTTTAGGGGTTAGTGAATAGCGTTTATAAACTCTAGAGCCTCTTTTTGATAGACAGTTGCCAAACCATTAGGAATCAAGACTTCAATAATTATTACTTGACCTTTATTATCGTTTTTAAATCTTAGTAAGGTTAAATCACCATCCATTAGGTACTCAATATTTAATTCATCCTCTCTAACCACTTGAACTTGTTCACTTAAGGTAGAACGAACTCTTTTGGCTTCTTCTTCTGGAGAGCTAGTTCGACCTAAAGTTATTTTTCCAACAACTTCTGATGGTACTGGTCTTTCCGTAGTAAAGAAGATATGACCATGACCAATGTAAAATCCATCTCCTTTAACCCAACCTTCAGGTAAAGTTATTTGGTAGTCAGGATAAGGAATCCTTAGACCACTTTCTAACTCGCTGGCGCTGGCGGGTCTGACTTCTGCAGCCTGGGGTGCACAAGCTATAGGTGATATTGCAGTTGGAATACCCAGAACAGCTGCAGCTGTTCTGGTCCATTTGTTGTCTAAAAATCTTTGCCCTGAGGGCAAAGGTTCACTATCTCTTTCTGACATATTATTAAAATAATCATATCACAACTTGTCCAGTAATTCAAACTATGGGCTACGGAGTGCTTATAACGATTACCCTATTAGTCCAATGCTTCTTAAATTCATCAACTGAAACTTTATAATTTGGTCCAAATTCCCAAGGGTCATTAACCACTAACTCATCACCCCCATAGCCCATTAAAACTATCATATGAGAAGCTAGAGTTTTAGCATAAGATTTTTTCATTGAAGCAATCACTGGAATGCCCTTATCAATTAAACGATAGAGATCAGACATGGGACCTTCTGTTCTGGCTTGGTCAAAGCTCTCACTAAAGTCCTTAAACTCTTCCTCACCCATTCCTTCTTCCTCAAATACAGCTTTAGAGTTAATTAAATCTTGCTCAGTAAGCATCCCATAATGGATTCTATATCCTCTGAGTCCTACTTTTCTAGCTATGTTGGTCATACCTGCATGAATCCAACCGCCTATTTCCTCCTTGCCTTCCATTGGCTGATAAGCGTGGGTCTCTACTACTAGCTGGTCTAGTTCCTCCATGCCCAGATCCTTACCATAATAAGATAGCACCATTCTCAAAGCCGTTAATCCACACCCTCTTCTACCATATCTATTGCTGGTTTCATCATCTTTCTGTGAGATATAAGGAACAGTCAAAGTAGGCATAGTTTCTGGCGTTTTTTCAATTACCATTGAGCTATTTTAGCATTTTGAGCCTTCTAATGCCATCCCCCTTGTTGGGATTATAGGAAAAAACTTGTAAATCATCTGGGAATTTTCCCTCAGTTATTTTACCAATTTGGATACCACTGGGTTTGTTAAATCTACTAGAGTGAGTATAGGTGATCATACTATTTTGGTGATCCAAAACAATCAGGCAGTGCAAAAGATCCTGCCCACTGTTTAATTTTATCAAATCCCCTGCCAAAGCATGGGTTAGATCATCAACAGGAATGGTGAACTCCTTGGAAGTTAACAGCCAAACATTGGTTCTTTGGGCAGGAGGAAAACCGATATTTTCCATGCCTCCCTTGTTGGTATGTCTTAATAAATAATCCAGCAGATGATAGACAAATCCGGAACAGTCAATCCCCAGCATATTTTTTTCCATGAAACTTCTTATTTCTTGCTCAGTTGCTTTATTTAAATCAAAATTCCGCTCTACGACCAACCTTCTGGTATCTGTTGTTAAAGTATCAGGATCAGATTTACCATATTTTTTTCTATCGCTCTGATATGGAATATTTATCCTGTATGGAGTGGGAATCTTTTTGCCCCCCAGGGAGAGCATAAACTTATCATAGGCCTCAAATAAAATTGGGGAATAATTTTTCATACATAAACCTCTATTGCCTTTCGACTACGCTCAGTGCCGCGTTAGCAAAATCCATTATATATCTAAGGTAGCTAACTTGGCATGGGTTTGGATGAAGCGTTTTCTGGGCGGGACTTCGTCCCCCATCAGCATGGTAAATACCTCATCAGTCAAGACCGCATCCTCCACAGTGACCTGTTTTAATACCCTGTTTTCCGGATTCATGGTGGTTTCCCACAGCTGTTCCGGATTCATCTCCCCTAAACCTTTATACCTTGAAATAATCACAGAAGCGCCACGAGATTCCCCATCTGGCGCAGTTTCACCTCCACCTCGGAGGTGTTTGATAATACTATCCCTTTCCTCATCTGAATAGGCATAATGAATATTTTTACCCTTTTGGATCTTATAAAGCGGAGGCTGGGCAATGTATAAATATCCTCTGGTAATAACTTCCGTCAAATATCTGAAGAAAAAGGTCAGCAGCAGGGTCCTGATATGTTCCCCGTCAACGTCAGCATCAGTCATGATAATAATCCGATGATAGCGGGTCTTGCTAAAATCTGTCATATCACCAATGCCTGTTCCCAAAGCAATTACCAGGGCCTTAATTTCTTCAAATTCCAGGATTTTATCCAAACGGGCCCGCTCGGTGTTGAGGATTTTTCCCCGCAAAGGTAAAATAGCCTGGAATTTTCTGTCCCTGCCCTGCTTGGCAGATCCTCCTGCGCTATCTCCTTCCACTATGTACAACTCGGAATCAGCAGGGTCTCTATTTTGACAATCTGCCAATTTCCCGGGCAGGGCCATTCCATCCAAAGCCCCTTTTCTTATCACTGCATCTTTGGCAGCTCTGGCTGCTGCCCTAGATCTGGCCGCCAGAATAACTTTTTCTAAAACCTTGCGTCCATCTGAGGGGTTTTCCTCAAAATAAGTATCCAGTCCTTCTTTGACTACCTGTGACACAATAGATCCCACTTCCGCATTGCCCAGCTTTTCCTTGGTTTGGCTCTCAAATTGGATTTTATCCGAGTCCATTTTGACAGAAACCACAGCGCTCAGTCCCTCTTTGACATCCTCACCTGTTAAGTTGTCATCCCGCTCTTTTAAGGCCTCCACCTTTCTGGCATAATCATTTATGGCCCGGGTTAAGGCCGTTCTAAAACCGGTCAAGTGTGTTCCACCCTCGGTAGTTGGTACCACATTGGCAAATGATTCCACATTTTCCAAAAACGAATCATTGTACTGGATGGCCACCTCCACATCCACCCCATCCAGGACTCTTCGGATAATAATGGGCTGCTGATGGATTAAAACTTTGTTTTTGTTGAGCTGTTTTATCAAAGTGGCAATGCCGGACTCAAAGAAAAAATGCTTTTGGGATCCTGACCTCTCATCAAAAAGATGAAAATAAATACCTGAAACCAGGTAGGCCACCTGTTTAAGTTGCCGTTCAACCTTTACAAAATCAGCTGATATGGTGGAAAAAATACTTTTGTCTGCCAAAAAAGTTACTTTGGTACCCTCTGTTGCATTCCACACAAAATCAGTAGCAAATGGTAGATTGGAACCTGTTTTGATTTCTGAAACATGGGCCTTGGGTTTGCCCCGGCTATATTCCTGGAAAAACTCTTTGCCCTCCCGTCTCACCACAGCCACCAGATATTCAGACAGCGCATTAACAGCGGAAACTCCCACTCCGTGTAAACCTGTGGAAACTTTATACCCCCCTTGTCCAAATTTTCCTCCGGCATGAAGTGTGGTCATAATTACCTCCAGAGCTGATTTTTTTACCTTGGGATGAATTTCTACCGGGATGCCTCTGCCGTCATCCGCTACGCTGATATAGTCACCCTCATGCAAAACCACCCAGATATTTTTAGCATAGCCTGCCAGGGCCTCATCAATGGAGTTGTCCACCACCTCTTTGATCAGCTGGTGCAGCCCCCGCAGGTCTGTGGAGCCAATGTACATGCCCGGACGTTTTCTGACAGGTTCTAAACCTTCTAAAACCTGGATCTGTTCAGCGGAGTATTTAATGGAATCTTTAGGCATAACAATTCATTTTATCACAATTTTTGGGGCATAACCAGCATTAAATATTCCAAAATGGCCCGGATATTGACATTTTGTTTTGCCCACTGCTCGGCCTGCAAAAGCTCCTTCAGGAAATTCTGTATTTCCAGCCTCGCCAAGTCAGACTTGGCGTGCGTAGACTGTAGTAGTTGTTGACGGAAAGCTTGAATTAAAAATTTTAAAAATTCTCCCCTGTCCTTTAGTTTTTCAATATATTCAAACCTTTCTGGGATATCTGCTTTTAACAAAGCCTCGAGATCTTTAGTATAATTTTTATAGTTGTTATAATTGTTATACTTTCTACCTTCAAGATTAATTATCTGGCAGCGGGATAAAATGGTGGGTAAAAATTGAGCGTCTGATGAAGCTGCCAAAATTATCAGGGCGTCAGCAGGTGGTTCCTCTAAAGTTTTTAACAGGGCATTTTGGGCCTCAGGAGTTAAAATGCCTGCATCTTCCAAAACTACGGCTTTACCCTTGGCCTGAAATGGTTTATGGGAAAAATGGTTTTTGATTTTTCTGGCTTCACCAATGCCTAACTTCTCACTGCGTTCGAAATATAAAACATCTGGATGGGTTTTTTTAAGACCCGCTTGAGTCAGCATGGTGTCAACCTCTGCCCTTATTGCCTTAATAGATGGGGATATCAAAAGCTTGGATATCACAGGATGATTTTTAACATAAATAACCTGATGTAAGCAATATCCCGGGTGAAGCATTGATCCTGATTTAATCGGGATTGACACCACCCTGTTATTTTGCCCATAATAAAGATATATGGATCAGGCTGCCCAGTCTTCATCAAATAATGTTTTAATTGAGGACATCCTATTTAAACAGGGGCTTCTGACTCCTGATCAACTCTCTTCCATTAAGCTGGAAAGCATCAACACCGGCCAAAATAGCGAAAAAATAATTCTTGAACATAATTTTGTGCCTGTTGATAAACTAACCCAGGCCAAAGCTCAAATTTTAAATGTTCCCTATATCTTACTGGAAGATCAGGCCATTGCTTCCAATATCCTAAATTTAATCCCTGAGGCAGTGGCCCGCCGCTATATCCTGATCGCTTTTGACCAAAAAGATGGGCAACTGCTGGTGGCCATGGCAGACCCTTTAGATATACAGGTGATCCAATTTATTGAGAAAAAATCAGGCATGAGGATCAGGCCTTTTTTGGGCTTAACTTCAGATATTTTAAAGGCCATTTCCAACCAGTATGCCCAAAGTTTAACTACCGAGGTGACATCTGCCCTAAAAGAGGTGGCCTCGGTTAAACCGCAAGAGGAAGCTCAAGAGGCGCCTGAGGTGATCCGCGAGGCGCCTGTGGCCAATATCATCAATCAACTTTTAGAATATGCCATCAAAACCCGCGCTTCCGACATCCATATTGAACCACAGGAAGACAAAACCCGGGTCCGCTATAGAATTGACGGTGTGCTGTCGGAAAAAATAATTCTGCCCAAAGGGGTACATGATGCCCTGATCTCCAGGGTTAAAATTCTGGCTGTTTTAAAAATTGATGAAAAAAGGCTGCCGCAGGATGGCAGGTTCTCTTTTGATTATCAAGGGAAGGAAGTTGACCTACGTATCTCCACAGTGCCGACCATTTTTGGGGAAAAAGTGGTGATGAGGCTACTGCCTAAATCAGGAGGCGCCCCCACCCTGCTGGAGCTGGGGCTGAGGGGTTCGTCTTTGAATAATTTAGGGTCCCAGCTGCTTCGCCCTCATGGCATCATCTTAATCTGCGGACCAACAGGTTCAGGCAAAACCACCACCCTCTACTCCATCCTGACCAAAGTTTCCACCACCAAAGTTAATATCCTAACCATTGAAGATCCGGTTGAGTATGAAATTCCCGGAGTTAATCAGGTTCAGGTCAATCCCCAAATAGGCTTAACTTTTGCCTCAGCCCTGCGTTCATTTTTGCGTCAGGATCCCAATATAATGATGGTGGGTGAGATCAGAGATACAGAAACTGCTGAACTGGCCATCCAGGCAGCCTTGACCGGCCATCAGGTTTTTTCCACAGTTCATACCAATTCCTCTTCAGGCGCAGCTCCCAGGCTGTTGGATATGGGGGTGGAGCCGTTTCTTTTGGCATCAGCCCTAAATGCAGTGATGGGGCAACGAGTGGTCAGAAAACTTTGTCCCAAATGTAAAGTTTTATATGATGCTCCTCCTGAGGTTTGGGAAAATATCAAAGCTGTTTTGGGAAACTTGCTGCCCAAAAATGGTCAGATCAAACTTTATAAAACGCAAGGCTGTCAAGATTGCGCTCAGATGGGATATCTGGGCAGAATCGGTATTTTTGAAGTGCTGCTGGTAACAGAAAAAATTTCCCGGAAAATTTTGGAGCATGCCTCCTCACAAGACATTGAACGCCAGGGTGTTGAGGATGGCATGGTCACCATGAAACAGGATGGATATTTAAAGGTTTTGGAAGGAATTACCACCATGGAAGAGGTGCTAAGAGTCGCACAGGATTAAGAAAAAATATGACTATTCAACAACTAATGGAAACAACCATTGCCAGGGGAGCTTCAGATTTGCATCTTTCCGTAGGTTTTCCTCCTATTTTAAGGGTTCATGGTGAGCTTTTCCCTATACCAGGGGAAGAGGTAATCGCTCCGTCTGAGATGGTCAGCTTTTTAACCCCAATTTTGTCAGAGACCCAAAAGCAAACTTTCTCCCAAAACCTGGAACTTGACTTCTCAATAGATTTTGAAGGAAAAGGCAGATTTCGGGTTAACATCTATCGTCAAAAAGGAAACCTGGCAGCATCTTTTCGCCTGATCCCTTTTAAAATTCCGGCCATCTCCGAATTGGGATTTCCTCAGGTGGTGGAAAAACTGACGGAGCTGCGCCAGGGTTTTATTTTAATCACCGGCCCAACAGGCCATGGCAAATCAACAGCTCTGGCCTCTTTTATAAATTCCATCAATCAAAATAGGGCTGCCCACATTATTACTATTGAGGACCCCATTGAATATGTTTATCCAAAGGGCAAATCTCTAATTTCTCAGCGGGAGATGTACAATGATACCAAGTCCTGGGCTGGAGCGCTTCGCGCGGCTCTGCGAGAGGATCCGGATGTGGTGTTAATTGGCGAGATGAGGGATTTGGAAACCATTTCCTCTGCCATGACCATCGCAGAAACAGGGCATCTGGTTTTTGCCACCTTACATACCAATTCTGCCGCCCAATCAGTGGATCGTATCATTGATGTTTTTCCTCAAACTCAGCAGCTACAGATCAGGATGCAGCTGGCATCTACTTTGGAGGCTATTTTATGCTTGCGGCTGGTGCCAACCTTGACTCCGGGCAGGATTTTGGCTCAAGAGATTCTTTTTGCCAATGCTGCGGTCAGATCAATGATTAGGGAGGCAAAAACCCATATGATTGATAATTTAATACAAACATCAGCCGAACTGGGGATGATGAATCTGGAAACATCGCTTAACTCTTTGGTTAAGGCTGGTAAAATCTCAGCCGATGTGGCCCTGCGATTTGCCATCAGACCTGAGCTTTTGACTAAATTACTTACGTCCCATGGCTAACTTTTTATACAAGGCAAAAGACTTAAATGGTCAGGAACACAAAGGGGAAATCGAGGCCGGTGATGTTCGTTTGGCTGCTTTGATCCTTAGAAAAAGAGGTTTGGTGGTGACAGATGTGACTGTTAAAAAAAAATCCGTCTATCTTTTGGATAAGTTTTTAAATAAGGTCGGTTTTTCTGAACTGGTCACCATCACCAGGCAGCTCGCCACCATGATTTCTGCCGGTTTGGTTTTGTCAGAGGCCATTGATATTTTGGAAGAACAGCAGGAAAACAAAGGCCTAAAGCAAGTTTTAGCAGAGGTTTCCCATGATATTAAAGGAGGTTTGAGTTTGGCAGAGGCAATGAGTCGCCATACAGAGGTCTTTCCTATTCTATATGTCAATCTGGTCAAAAGTGGCGAGGCCTCGGGAAAGTTAGATGAGGTATTCCTTAGGATGGCAGATTCTTTGGAAAAAGAAAGGGAATTTCGGGCCCGGGTAAAGGGGGCCATAATTTATCCTATAGTGGTTATTACCATGATGA
This sequence comes from uncultured Gammaproteobacteria bacterium, assembly GCA_964360965.1. Classification (GTDB taxonomy): domain Bacteria; phylum Patescibacteriota; class Microgenomatia; order Daviesbacterales; family UBA10151; genus CAYHYM01. The sequence goes on along the minus strand of CAYHYM010000001.1, from coordinate 25,358 downwards.
TGGCGGTTATCATCATCATGATGATATTTGTGATTCCCAAGCTGACATCTTTGTATCGTGATTCAACTTTGGATTTGCCTCTTCCCACCAAAATTCTGATTGCCACCTCTGATTTGTTTGTTAATTTCTGGTGGCTGATGATTATTATTTTGGGGATTACTGTGGCAGTTTTGAAAAGATGGGTGAAAACCCCTGCCGGAGGACTGGCCTTTGACAGACTGCTTCTTAAAACTCCCATCATAGGAAAGGTGATAACCAATGTCACCCTGACCAACTTTAGCAGAACTTTTGGCCTGTTGGTTTCAGCGGGTATCCCTCTGCTTGAGGCTATCAATATTGTAGGGGGGGTGACAGAAAATCAGGTTTTTAGAAATGCCTTAAAATCATCCTATGCCGGGGTAGAGAGGGGCATGCCATTTTCCTCACTACTCTCCCTTTCCATCTTCCCCAAAATTGTTTCTCAGATGGTTAAGGTGGGTGAAGAAACAGGAAAGGTGGATGAGATTTTTTTTAAATTATCAGAGTATTTTGAATCAGAATCTGACCATCTGGTGAAAAATTTAACTGTGGCCATTGAACCTATTATCTTAATAGTTTTGGGAATTGGCGTAGGCTTTTTAGTCTTATCCATCATCCTGCCCATTTATAAACTGACAACTTCATTCTGATTTTGCCATCTTGACTTAACACTATTTTTTATGGATACAATAATATGGTTAGTAAAATTTTGATTTTTGAGAGGAGGTGAGAGAGTTTGAGTAAATCTGCCCTGAGTAAACGAAGTGAATCAAAGGGTTTCACTTTGGTGGAACTTTTAGTTGTTATTGCCATTATTGCCATATTGGCAGCAGTGGTGGTACTTATTATTAATCCTTTGGAATTAACAAGAAGGGGTCGGGATGCTGCCAGATTGACAGATCTGGCCAACTTGCAACAGGCTATTAATGTGGCAGTTCAGGAAGCAACGTCTTCATCTGCCGCTATTTTGTGTAAGGATCTGACAGTCCCTTGCAGTGGTGTAAGCACAGGTTCAAGAGCATCTAATGGAACAGGTTGGGTTAAGGTTGACCTTTCTTCACAACAGAGTGTGTCAGTGCCAACTTTACCGGTTGATCCTACCAACTCCACAGCTTATCATTACACCTACTGTTCAAATGGTACTGGTTGGGAAATAAATACGGTTTTGGAATCAGTTCAACAGTCCGGCAAGATGATAACTGATGGAGGTAATGAAACTGATAAGTTTGAGGTGGGTTCTGGATTGACACTCAATGCCGCATCAGTAGGAAGCTGTATATACTAATTTTAGGGTTTATAGTGGGGGCTGTTCTGGGGAGTCTGGTTAAAGCCTTGGCTGATCGCAGTTTACAAAAGCGGTCTTTTTGGGGAAGGTCGTACTGTCCAAAATGTAAACATCAACTTGGATGGTATGACCTTATTCCTATTTTTTCCTATCTAATTCTCTATGGTAAATGCAGGTATTGCCATAAAAAGATTTCTACTGAGTATTTGTGGATGGAGATTGTGATAGGTCTTTTGATAGCCTATCTTTTCTCAACTTCCATTCCCTCGACTTCGCTCCCCTCCCCAATTCAACTTCTTGAGCTTTTTTTTAAAGTATTCTTTATCACAGTTCTGACCATAATTTTTTTAACAGATTTTAAAAAAATGCTGATCCCTGACCGGATAATTTGGCCTGCCATGGTCACTTTACTAATATGGCTGATCAGTCTTACTTTATATAAGATTGGCTATCTTTATTTTTATCTTTCACAATCTTTGGTGGGAAGGCTGCTGCTTCCCCCTCACAGTCCTTATTTTATAAGACATACCCAGATAATGCTGGAGCAGTTTTTTTTCTCAATATTGACAGCACTTTTTTTGGCAGGATTTTACCTGGCCCTTATTACCATTACCCGCGGTAAAGGCATGGGAGGAGGAGATGTCAAGCTGGGGGCTTTTATGGGTTTGGGATTGGGTTTTCCCAATGCGGTTTTGGCCACTTTCTTATCATTTTTAACAGGAGCGGCAGTGGCCATATTTTTGATAATTTTGGGTAAAAAGAAATTTGGACAGAATCTGCCCTTTGGCCCGTTTTTGGTTTTAGGATCATTGGTGGCTCTTTTTTGGGGAAATTTGATTTTGAATTGGTATTTAACCTTAAATCCTTGACAATCAATCCAGATTATGGCAATGATAAATCATTGTGAAAAAGTATCTGCCCACTTCAATAAATTTTAGTGTAAACAAATCTGGTTTCACTTTGGTTGAGCTGTTAGTTGTTATTACTATCATTGCCATTTTGTCAGTAATTGGTATTACCATCTTCACTGGTGTTCAAAAAAATGCCAGAGATGCTCAAAGAAGAGGAGATGTAGATGCCATTTCTAAAGCCTGGGAAGTTCATTACAGTCAAACTACCCCAAATTATCCGGCACTTCAGGCAACATGGTTTAGCAACCAGTCAATCCCCAGAGATCCCCTGACTAATGTTGCTTATGATTATAGCGGTGGAGCTGCTAATGAAAGTGCGTCAGGTGCAACTTACAAAGTTTGCGCCACCATTGAAAGTTCTACCGGCACTTTTTGTAAGTCTAACCAACAATAATGCGGCCAAGATCCGGTTTCACCCTCGTTGAACTTTTAGTTGTTATCACTATTTTGGCTATTTTATCAGTGGTGGGTTTGACTGCCTACTCCGGTGTTCAAAAAAATGCCCGGGATGCTAAAAGAAAAGATGATTTAAGAGCTGTAAAGGTGGCTCTAGAGTTGTATTATCAAAAAAATAACCGCTATCCTTGTCCCGGTGATAATGTCTGGAAATCTTCTGCCAGTGGTGGTAGTTGGATTACTGATGAGGATTTTGCAGGTTGTACAGACACCCAGAAAAATTTGGATAGTAGTTATATCAGCCGGATGCCCACAGACCCTCTTAACAGCGGACCAGGTACGGTCTGGAATAATTTAGAAACAGGCTACTACTATGGCTACAGAGGTTACCATAGTGCGCTTTGTGCTGCGAAAAAAGGACAATTTTTTATTTTAGTGGCTCTTTTGGAAAATAAAAATGATGCTAATCGTAACGGCTTAAGATTAGTCAAAGATTGTAATGGGGCAGCTATAACCGGACCAGGCTGGGATAATGCTTATGTAATTACCAGTGATGATTAATTATGTTATAATTAAACAAGAATATGAAATCTGCCTCCTTCGACTACTTCGACTCCGCTCAGTACAGGTTTGCTCAGGATAAACGTGGCCTTGCCCTGAGCGAGCATAGTGAGTCGAAGGGTTTCACCCTGGTTGAATTGCTGGTTGTTATTACCATTCTTGGTATTCTTTCTGTGATAGGTATAGCTGCCTACTCAGGTGTTCAAAAAAATGCCAGAGATGCTAAAAGAAAAGCTGATCTTAATAAAATCAATACCTATTTGGAGGCTTATCGTGCTGGTGCTGGTAAGTATCCCACTGCTGGTAGTTGTGCTTACGGATCCAATTGTTATGTCTACAGTACTACAGGAGAGGGTTGGATTCCTGCTTTAGTCAATGGTGGTATTACTCCCAGGCTACCAATTGACCCTATCAATAATGCCAATGGTCCTTGGGTTGGTGGAAATTATTCCTATACTTATGGAAATGTTACTGCTGATGGTCAAACTTATGACCTGACAGCACAGCTGGAAAATACCAATGATTCTGAAAGATGCGGACTTAAAAACTGGAAATACAATTCATCATTAAGGTCTACTGCTTCAGATATTTGGTGTGCAGCTTTTGGAGGCTCTTATTCAAATCAAATTTATGAAGCATCCCCGGATAGATAATTCTAAAAAAGGTTTCACCTTGGTGGAACTGTTGATTGCCATCTCAATTATTGCCATTTTAACTGCGCTTGGTTTTTCCACTTATCAGGCAGTTTATAAGGCCTCCAGAGATAGCAAAAGACTGTCAGATTTAAAATTCATCCAAAGCGGTTTGCAACAATACCATGCTGACCAAAAGTTTTACCCTTTTAGTGTTATACCAGACAGTGAGTTGTCTTATACTAATGCAGCCGGTAAAAAGTTTGTCTATTTAACCAGGGTGCCTAATGATTCTGTTCCCCAGCCGGATTATACTTACGTGGCTTTTGGCACATTAGATTGTAAACCAGGTGGCAGCTGCAGTGCAGTTAACCCTGCCGGTTGTATCTGTTATTGTTTGTACACCAGATTAGAAAATAAAGGGGCCGGTCAGGTCAGTGATCCAGTCTGCAGCTCACCCCCTGATAATCGCCTCAACTACGGGCTTACCAGACCGTAGATATCTACACCGGGTGTGTGGTAGCTTGACACCCCGGGGTGTACAGCGTAATCTGGAATAATGCCCTACCGCAAAGTACCGATTGTTGAAGGTGAAATCTATCATATTTTCAACCGGAGTGTGGCACGTCTGCCAATCTTTATCAATGAAAGGGATTATCAGAGAGCACTTCAAACACTCTATTTTTACACATTTGAAAAACTAACTTTACGTTACTCTCATTTTAATCGATTAGCTGAAGACCAAAAGACGAAGTTTTTAAAAAGTTTAGAGCAAACTGGCAAAAGATTGATACAAGTTTTAGCTTATTGTTTAATGCCAAATCACATTCATTTTTTAATTAAGGAGATAAATAGTGGCGGAATAACCACTTTTACAAGAAACTTTCAAAATAGCTATGCAAAATATTTTAATACTAAAAATGATAGAAATGGGTCACTTTTCCAATCAAGATTTAAGGCAGTTAGAATTGAGACTGATGAGCAATTAGTTCATGTAGCTCGTTACATTCATCTTAATCCCCTAACTGCTTATATCATTAAAAAGCCTGAAGAGTTGGAAAATTATCCATGGTGCTCTTTTTCAGAATACCTCGGTAAACAAAAATTGAATATCATTGTGGATAAAAAGTTCTTATTGGCCTATTTTCGTTCATTGAATCAGTTTAAAAAATTTACATTTGACCAGATGGATTATCAGAGGAAATTAGATCAAATAAAACATCTTATTGCAGAATAACCCCGATGTGTCTACCTTGTACACACCGGGTGTGGGTAATCCAGTTGGTAGTTGCCCAGGAAATATGGTACGTTTAAATTATGCAAACTGTCCGTGGTCTCGCCTCGCTTCGAGGTCGAAGCGGGTTCACCCTTGTTGAACTTTTGGTGGTGATTACCATTACTGCCCTGGTGGGAATTGTAGTTTTTGCCAACTTTAAGAATTTTACCCAGGATCAGGTTTTAAACAAAGCTGTTGGTCAAATTCAGACCTATTTAAGGCTGGCTCAAGCCAATGCCACGGCCGGAGTCCTATGTAATAATCAAGGCGGTGTTCCTTGGTCAGTTAAGTTTGATGGGAATAAGCTTAAGCTATCATTAACCTGTGGAACCCTAGAATCTGAACAAAAAGTACAAACTCTTGAAGGTGCAGAGGTAGTTTCAATCCAATGTTCACCTGTTCCTAATGCAAGTTGCCCTCCGGATGGTTCAACCTTCCCCCCTCCTTTAACTGTGAACTTTACTGCTCTGAATGGGAATGTGGGTTTTGCCGGTGGGGATTCTTGTATTACCAGCGCTTCAACCTTGATGATAGTACTAAGGAATCAGAAAAATGATGCTAAAGCATGCTTTACAATATCCCAAGGAGGAGCCATAGATGTTCAGTGAAAAAGGTCAGAGTTTAATGGAATTGGTGGTGGTGATTGCAGTAATTATAATTGTAGTGGCTGCTTTAACCTTTGCCACTATTGCATCGTTGCGAAATGCCAGCTTTTCTCAAAATCAAGCCCAGGCCACAAAATTGGCACAACAGGGATTGGAGAAAGTCAGAGGTTTAAGAGATAGGGATACCACTGGAACGGGAATTTGGTCCAGTTCTACTGCCTGTAGTTCCAGCGTTCCACCCACTTGTCCTGCTACCCAATCCAGTTGTCCTGTAGGTAGCTGCTACTTCTTTTTTAACGCATCTGGGGTATTAACAAATGCAACTGCGGCTAACTCAGAAACTATTGCTGCAGGATTCAGAAGACAGTTTTTTATTGAAGATACAGCAGTGGATCAAAAGAAAATCACGGTGGTGGTAACCTGGACAGATGTTTCCGGTCCTCATGAGTCCAGATTAACCACAATCTTGAGGAAAATATGAAAAAGGGAGGTTTTACCTTAGCAGAAGTTTTGGTGGTGATAGGGGTTTTATCTATTGCGGGAGTTTTAGTGCTGGCTATATTCTCCGGCAGTTTGCGGGGAAATAACAAATCACAAATTTTAATTGCCATTAAACAAAATGGGCAATCAGTTTTGGAAAGTATGACCAGTGTGATTAGAAATGCAGATCATATAGTTTGTCCGGCGATTATTTCTCCTGCTACCACTGCCTCCTCCCCTAATTTGGTAGTAGTCAGTAAAGGCATCTATACCCGCTACAGATTTATTCCTTTTACCCCTTCAGCTCCCAATAGCAATGGTTTAATCCAACAAGATAATCCAGTCAAACAATTAGATCCAGCCACCGGTAAAGAAGAAACAGATACAGTTTTTGTTAACAGAGTTTGCACAAGCGATAATCCGATGCCGGCTGCTTTAGTTTTAACTGATACAAATCCTCAAAGCGGAGTTTCCATAAATGGTAGTTTTGCCAGAGAGCGGTCAGCCGGGTTTAAGGATGGGGTAAAAATTAACTTTACTCTTTCCCCGGCGGTTAATGCTCTTCCCTCTGTGGCTGGACAGATTGATCCTGTAAGATTTGAAACAACTATACAACTGCGGTGACCATATGATAACGTGAATATATGAACAACCAAAAAGGTCAGTTAATACTAACCCTCATCCTGGTTATGACTATGGCTTTAGCCATCGGTCTTTCAATAGTGCAAAAAAGTTTGGTAGATGTTTCAACCGCCACCAAAGTAGAACAATCATCCCGGGCCTTTTCTGCGGCAGAAGCGGGTATTGAAAAAGCTCTACAAGGAGATATTGGTATCACCTCCCCCATTGAATTGGGAAACCAGTCCAAGATCGAACAAGTTGTCAAAAATTCCATTCCCGCCCAAAATCAAGCCTTAGAATATCCCCCCTTGGGTAAAGAAGATATTGCTCATGTTTGGCTGGCAGATCCGGATAGTTTAAAAAATTACTATACTCAAACCAGCCTTGATCTTTATTGGGGGACAACTGCCTCATCCGGCAGAGAACAACCAGCCCTGGAGGTGAGTGTGGTATATCAAGATGCGCTTGGTTACAAAGCTCAAAAGTTTTTTATTGACCCGGTTGAAGGTGTTGGAGGTAGAGGGGATAATGGTTTTAAAGCTCCCGCGGACTACGGTGGAGGGTGTACCAACTACCAAATTACCACCAGTTTTTCCGCAGGTACCAATGACAGACCTTTTAAATGCAAGATCACCTTATCCAGCCTGCCAAATTCAGCCAGTGGTTTACCAAAATTAATTCTGGTAAGGACCAGATTTTTATATAACAGTAGCGCTCAACCTTTGGCTGTATCGCCTGTGGGGAGCTGTAATCCTGGGTGTTCACTGCCTCCTCAGGCCAGGATTTTTACCTCCACCGGAGTCTCAGGTGAGGTCCAAAGAAAAGTTCAGATATTTGAATTAAAAAAAGTAGTCCCCCTTTATTTTGACTATGCCATTTTTTCAGCAGGAGAAATTTCAAAGTAAAGGTGTTTCCCTGGTGGAGATACTTTTGGTGATAGCCACAGTTGGTTTTTTAATTCTGGTGATTGCCAATATCCCCCCCTCTGTTAACCTGATTGGAAGATCGCGACATGAAAGTTTGGCCCGGGAAATAGCCAGCAAAGCTTTGGAGGATAAAAGGACCACAGGTTATATTAATTTGGCAGACGGTGAAAATAATATTATAGATTCCAGGTTAAATCTGCTACCTTCTTCTTTGGGGAAAACCCTGGTGGAGAATTGTCCTGCCAGTGTTTGTACCCTTTCTGAAAATGCCAAAAATGTTATAGCATCTGTGAAATGGAAAGAGGAAGGTAAAGATAGAGAAGTTAAATTGCAGACTTTGATCTCAGAAGGAGGATTGTGAGAGGTTTTACCCTGCCTGAGGTCATCATCGCTTCAGTGGTGGCAGTTTTAGTGGGAGGGCTACTGCTTGGGATTTTGGTACAAGGCAGCGGGGTTTTCTATAATCAATCTCAAAAAGTTTCTCAAGGTTTATCAATCAATGACACTCTGAGTAAAATCCGGGGGTTTTTAAAGGAGGCCCAATCTGTGGCATCCGGATATCCTGTGATTTCCCCTGATTACACCTCTTCCTCTTCAACAGTGGTTTTAAAAATTCCCTCCATTGATTCTTCTGACAATGTTTTAATAAATACTTTTGACTTCGTGGTTTTTAGTAAAGATTCAGACAAACTAATTTTTAAGCTTTTCCCCGATAGTTTAAGTAGCAGAAAATCACAGGATCAAATATTGTCACTGAATGTGGACAGTGTTAATTTTGCCTATTTTGACTCCTTGGGGATAGCAGTTTCCCCCACCTCTGCTGTCAAAGTCAAAATTACCTTAAGGTTAAAACAAAAAACAGGCAGAGAAGAGGAGACAAATGTGGCCACATCAGAGGCAAATTTGAGAAATGATTAGTTCAAGGGGTCAGATTTTTCCCATAGTGCTGATTGTGGTGGGGGTGATGCTGGTATTGACCTTGGTGATCATAGGAGGGGCTCAAGTATATTGGCAAAATGCCGTTTACTCAACCAGATCGGAAAAAGCCCTTGGTCTGGCTGAAGCCGGAGTGGATAAGGCTTTGGTATCACTTAATAAAACCGGCGGCAGTTATTCAGGTGAGACAGAGACAGCTTTATCAGACGGATCATATGCTGTTGTTATTACCACTAAAGATGTAGCCACCAAAGTTATCACCTCCACCGGATACATCCCCAATAAAACTTCCCCCAAGGTTAAAAAGACCTTAAGGATAGAGACTTCCAAAGGAGTTGGGGCGGCCTTTATTTACGGTATACAGGTGGGAGAAGGAGGATTACAGCTTGGTAATGAAAATACAATTAAAGGTTCGATTTATTCAAACGGCAGTATCATTATGGGTAATGGTAATATTATCACCGGTGATGCATGGGTGGCAGCAGGTGTTCCTCCGACTGCCGATCAGCAGACAGATTGTGAAGGATCAAATTGTGTAGACTATTTATTTGGGAAAACAATTGACAGTCAAAACAGATTGGATATTGCTCAAAGCTTTAGGCCACAAGTGACAAATAAAATAAGAAAAGTCTCTCTCAAGTTAAAAAAATTCGGTAATCCTCCGGATGTAACTGTCAGAATTTTGGGTGACGATAGCGGACAGCCTAAAAAAAATGAGGTATTTGCTACAGGAACTCTTTCAAGCAGCTTGGTGATAACTGAATACGGATGGATAGATGTGACCTTTTCCACAAATCCCACACTCTCCGCAGACATTTCTTATTGGATTATGGTCGATACTTCCTCTGATAATAATAATTACTGGTCATGGCAAAATGACTTGGCTCAAAGCTACAACAATGGTCAACCTAAATGGTCACCTAACTGGAGTGCTGCTAATCCTAGCTGGAATTCCTTTTCCGGAGACCTAAGCTTTAAGGCTTATATGGGCGGAACTACCAATTCCCTGCTTTCAGGAAATAATACTAGGGTTAACGGTGATGCTCATGCAAATACAATAGACAGATTGATTATAGATAAAGATGCTTATTATCAGACTATTACTAATTCAACTGTTTCAGGTAGTGCTTGTCCCAATTCACACTGTCATCCTGGATCGGAAGACCCCCCTCCCAAAACCTTCCCTATATCCGAAGCTAATATAACAGGATGGAAAAATGAGGCGGTAGCTGCAGGCTCCCTTTCGCAACCTGTTTGCGGTTCACAAACTGCCTGGGGCCCGGGTAAATTTAGCGGCAACCTGACTTTGGGCAATCAGTGCATCATTAAGGTAAAAACTCCGATATGGATAGCAGGAGATATTACCATGGGTAATGAGAATAGGTTTATACTAGATTCCTCTTATGGGACTGGTTCCGGGATAATAGTTTTAGGGACTGATGGAACTAATGGAAAGGCTATCATGGGTAATCAAAATAAACTCTTGGGTACGGGTGAAGGAAACAGTATACTGGTACTTTTGTCTACTTATGATTCAAGAACCAATAACAATAGTGCCATCACCATTGGCAATGTAGGCAATAGCGGAGTATTTTATGCGGACAAAGGAATTATTGATCCGGGTAATAATAACCAATTTAAAGAGATAACAGCCTGGAAAATAAAAATAACCAATGAGTCAATAATAGATTATGAAACAGGTTTATCCTCCATCCTGTTTACATCAGGTCCGGGAGGGTCTTATACTCTGGTTAAAGGAACATACCAAGTCAAATAATTGACAATTGACAATTGACAATTGACAATGAAGATATGGCCAAAATTTCTGTAGGACTGGATATTGGGTTCTCTTCAGTTAAAGTGGTGGTTTTATCCAAGAAAGATAACCAGTTTAGGTTGGTGTCTTTGGGGGCAATTCCTGCGCCTTCGCCCGGCATGCTGTCTGATTCTGATATAGAGCTTGAGCAAGTGGCTGTGGCTATTAAAAAGCTGATGGAGGCTGCCAGAATTGAAGAAAGAGAAGTGGTAGCAGCACTTCCTGAGTCGCGGGTTTTTACCAGAGTGATAGATGATTTGCCCTATCTTTCCGATTCTGAACTGTCTTCTGCCATCCGCTTTGCTTCGGAGGAATTTATTCCCATGCCCTCATCAGAGGTTAATTTATACTGGCAGATGCTCTCCCGAGCAGATGAGAAAGATAAAAAAGGGAGAACTGTCGTTTTTGTGGTGGCCTCACCCAAAAATGTCATCCAAAAATATATTAAAGTTCTTAATATGGCAGGACTTACTCCCAGAGTTTTGGAAACAGAGGTAATTGCGGCAGCCCGCTCCCTGGTTGGCAATAATCCCTTTTCCCCTAATACTTTAATTATTCAAATGGGCGCCACCACCACTGATTTGGTTGCTATATCAAAAGGGCTGATCCTGCTGACCCGTTCCATCTCTACAGGCGGATTGGCCCTGACCCGTTCCCTTTCCAAAAATTTTAATTTTGAGCTCTTGCAAGCAGAAGAATATAAAAAGGTTTACGGACTGGTTGAGGATCAGTTGGAAGGTAAGGTTTTTGCAGCCTTAAAACCTGTGGTGGATGTAATTTTGGAGGAGATCAAAAGAGTAATTCAATCTTATGAGGTCAAACATCCCCAAAACAGGCTCAAAAGAGTGGTGCTCTCAGGAGGAGGAGCCAAAATGCCGGGACTGGTAATTTACCTGGCCCACAGTCTGGGGCTGGAGGTGCAGGAGGCAGATCCCTGGTATTTAATCCAAAAGGATAAATCTTTAGTTTCTAAACTGTCCCAGGAGGCTCCGCTCTACTCTGTGGCAGTTGGTTTGGCGCTGAGAGAGGAATAAATGGAAAAAATCACTATTAATTTATTACCCCCGGAGGTGAACCTTGCTCAAAAACAAGGACAAAAGTTTTACAAAATCCGCGTTTTGTCTATTGCAGTCATGGTGATTTTAACTTTTTTGTCATCCACAGTTTTTGCTTTAAGGATTCTGCAAAGCCAAAATCTGACGCTGGCGAGGGAAAAATTTGAACAAGCTCAAGGGAAAGTGTCTGAGCTTAAAGATCAGGAGGCAAAACTGCAAGTTTTAAAATCAAGGGTTACAAATATTAGACAGATTAAATCTAACCCTTCCAAACAGTCCCAGCTTTTTAATTTAATATCCGCCATTATCCCCCCCTCCATTATTGTTAATTCTTTTGGGGCTGATCGGGCCGGTAATGTCAATTTATCCGCCATCACTGCTGATTATTTATCCCTGGATTTATTTTTGAGAGATCTGGTAGACCCGCAGATAAACGAAGGTAAAATTGGGGCTGTTGATATAGAAAACCTGTCCCGGGGCAGGGACGGAGTATATAGGACAAACTTAAAAATTAAATAAAAATGAATATTTTGCCCTTAATAAATTTTTATCAAAAATATAAACTGATAGTTTTCCCCCTGCTGGTGGCTTTCTCTTCTGTAATTTTGATAGTTTTTGTAATCTTCCCTCAAATTAAAAACTATCTTTTGGATAATAAAACAATTCTCAATCTTTCCCAAGGATCTTACCTTTTGGAAGTTAAGGCGCAAGATCTTTCAGGTTTTGACCAAGATGAGCTGTCCAAAAAAGTAAGTTTATCTCTATTGTCACTGCCTGTTGATAAAGAACTGCCGCAAATCATTGGCGCGCTGCAGAATATTGTTTTAAAAAACGGTTTTACGCTGGTTTCTTTTCAAGTAGCAATATTGCCCCAGACAGCTCAGGCAGTGCCTGATTTTACCACCAAACTGGAGCTGTCAGGGCCATCCGCGCTGATGCCTCAACTTTTATCAGGTATTGAGGATTCTGTCCGTGTGATGAAGGTTTCCGGGATTGAGATCACCACTGCCAGGGCCTCCGGGGTGTCTCAAGTATCCTTGAGTGTGGATATTTTTTATGCCCCACTGCCTTCATCTTTGGGGGATCTGGATGCTCCTTTGCCAAAATTAACAGAAAAAGATGAAGAGTTTCTGACCAACTTGGAAGTAAATTTTCCATCTCAGGCAGTGGCCGCTCAACCATCTTTTGTCTCCAAAGGCAAAGTTAATCCATTTGAGTAAATCGTCCACTACGAACTTTTATCTCGTAATAAATCCGGTCTTATTTTTTTGGTTTTTTTAATAGCTTGTTCTTGTCTCCATTTTTTTATTTCTTGATGATTCCCGGAAAGGAGGATTTTGGGGACTTTTGATCCTTCAAACTCTTCTGGTCTTGTATATTGGGGTCCTTCTAGAATATTTTCTGTAAAGGATTCATTAACTGTTGCTTCTTTCTTTTCCAGGACTCCCGGGATCAGTCTGACTATGGAATCCACAATGACCATGGCGGGAATCTCACCTCCTGTTAAAATATAATCCCCGATACTTATTTCCCTATCAACGTACTTTTCTATAAATCTTTGGTCCACTCCTTCATAATGGCCACAGACTATGATTAGATGATCGAGTTGAGAAAGTTTCCTGGCTATTTCCTGCTTATAAGGTTTACCTGATGCTGAAGTTAAAATTAATTGTCGTTTATATCGCTTTTTCGCATTTTCGTTTGACGAATGAATGACAAAACGATCTAACGATTTTACAGCTTTAGCCAAAATGTCAGTTCTGAGTACCATGCCCGCTCCTCCACCATATGGTCGATCATCAACCACTTTGTGTTTTCCTTCTCCAAAGTCACGGAGGTTAATAAGTTCAAATTCCACCAAGCCCTTTTTTTGTGCTCGTTTTAAAATGGAAGAGTTTAAAATGGGCTCAAAAACTTCTGAAAAAAGGGTGATGATGGAAATTTTCATGACGTCATTGCGAGGACAGTTTACCCTGAGCGGTTCGAAGGGTGGCAATCTCTTGTGGGGCTCCTACAGGCTCATTTAATTTTAGATTTACCATGACATTTTCCGCTATGGCCCTGACAGCCAAAAGTTTGCGGATGGCCCTGATAGTCTGTCCCCCTTTGCCAATCACCATGCCCATATCAGAGGGGTCAACTGATAGGTTTAAATTAACCTGGCCATTATCCTTTTGTTCCTCAATAGCAACAGCTTCAGGTTTGGAAACAAGATTGGTAATAATATAATTAAGAAGGTCTTTCATTGTCTTTTTCCTTTGTCTCAGGAGCACTCTCAACTTCACCAGTTGCTTCTGACTCACTTGACTTCGCCGTCTCTTCCGAATCTTGTGGCTTTTCCTTTGTTTTATCTGATGGCTGAGGACTGACAGCCGAAGACTCTTCTTTTTTCTCCTTCTTAGGCTTTCTGGGAGGTCTTTGAGGTGCTTTACCGGTTATTCTTAAAAATCCATCTGAGGGTTGGGCTCCTTGCTTTAGCCAATGGTTAATCCGATCCTGTTTTAATTTGATCTCTTTGGGTTCGGTTAATGGATTATAAGTTCCCAAAAGCTCAATATACCCCCCAGTCCTTTTGGCCCGTGAATCAACCACCACTATCCTATAAAATGGCCTTTTTTTGGCTCCAATCCTCATTAGTCTTATCTTAAGCATGAGATTAAGTATATCTGAAAGTTACTCATGCGTCAACGGTGGAAATTTATTTAGCTAATTTTTTAAAGCTTTCTGGGCTGCTTTATCCTCCCCCTCTTGTTTGGAGGTTCCCTGGCCCTGCCCCATCATTTTTCCATTAATATAAACTCCCACCATAAAAGTTTTGGCATGGTCAGGGCCGGAAGTTTTTAAAATTTTATAGTATGGTGATTTTTTAAAACGCTCCTGGGTTATCTCCTGCAGGGCAGATTTGGCATCTTTGGGCGGGCCAATTTTGAGCTCATCCCTAAAATTTGGCAGCAGTGTTCTTTCCACCATTTTTTGGGCCATCTCCAGGCCCCCATCCAAATAAACTGCTCCCAGCAGGGCCTCATAAGTATTGGCCAAAAGTTGAATACTTGCTCTTCCTCCTGAGGACTCCTCTCCTTTTGACAATTTAAGGTACTCTCCCAAGTTTAGCTTACTGGCTGCTTTGGCCAGGGAGTCTGTTTTGACAATAAAAGAGCGGAGATTTGTTAAATCCCCTTCGGTATCCTTGGGTCTTATTTTAAAAAGATAGGATGAGATGATAAAAGATAACACCGCATCCCCCAAAAATTCCATTCTTTCATTTGATGAAAGATTACTCTTAACTTCATTGAGGAATGAGCGGTGAATAAAGGCTGTTTGTAAAAGATATAAATTTTTAAAATTTATTCCCAAAAGTTGTTGCAGATTTTGCAGATTGTTATTTCTCACAATAAGTTATCCTCCACCAAAACTATCAGGTCATCAACAGTCTGCAAATCTTCCAGATCTTGCGGATCAAATTCCACGTTAAATTTTTGAGAAAGAGCCAGTAGTAGATCATTTAGCTCTATTTGTCCCAAGGTTAGATCATCCGAAAGATTGGTGCTGCGGCTGATGTCTTCCCAAGACACACCCAGATGATCGGCTATAGTTTTAATAATTTCAGCCTCGTTTATTTGATTCAAGTTTTTATGTCTTCCTTTTCTATTAAAGTTCCCAATACCCCGTTGACAAATGAGCTGGAGGCAGCTGATCCAAATTGTTTTCCCAGTTCAACCGCTTCATCCACCACCACTTTTATGGGGGTATTTTTTTTAATTATTAACTCAAAAATAGCCAGACGCAAGATAGCCAGATCTATTTTATTGATCTGTTTTAGCGGTCTTTGAGGGGCTGATTCCAAAATGAGGTGGTCTATTTTTTTTAAGTGTCTGGTAATATCTTTAATTTGTCCTCCAGCTTCCCCCTGTTGGTTAAAATCCCAGGAAAAAAGTTGTTTTATCAGATGGATGCGTTTTAGATGTCTGGGATCCCTGGCTGTCTTCATTACTTTACTTTAGTGACGGATATCTTTTTTTTGATAACAGCTTTCCCACCATAAAATCCACATTCTTTACAAACCATGTGAGGCAGACTTTTTTGGCCGCAATTTTTACAGACGATTAAAGAAGCTGCCACCAGTTTTATGGCAGCCCTTCTTATTCTCTTTCGACTCTTTGAATGTCTTTTTTTTGGTTCTCCAGGCATAGCTTCCTTTGTCAAGTGCGGGATGACGCAAAGCGTCAATCCGGCATCACATTTGACGCAAGTTGTTCCAATTTTCTCTTTATTTGCGGATGTTTGTCAAGAGAAGGATTGTCTGAAAGTAACTTTTGGGCAGCAGCTTTGGTTTTTTCTACCATTATCAAATTGGATAAAGAGGCAATTTTGAATTCAAACCTGCCGGATTGTCTGGTGCCAAAAATTTCCCCGGAGCCGCGAATTTTTAAGTCTAGCTCAGCCAATTTCAGCCCATCAAAGGTGGTTTCCAAATATTTTAGCCGCCGCCTATCATCAGTTGACACCCCGGATGTGTAGACTAGGCAGTAAGAGGTTTTTGTGCCTCTACCAATTCTGCCTCTTAATTGATGAAGTTGAGCCAAACCAAATCTTTCAGCGCCTTCAATTACCATAATGGTGGCATTGGGGATATCCATGCCAACCTCAACAACTGAGGTGGACACTAAAATGTGGATGTGGCCAGATCGGAAGTCTTTAAGAACTTGTTCTTTATCTTTGGCTTTCATCCTGCCATGTAAAAGGCCCAAAGTAAGAGTAGGAAAAATCTTTTTTAGCCGCACGAATTCTATCTTGGCTGCCTTTACTGTGGTCAGTGTCTCCGACGGCTCAATCAAAGGAGTGATGATGTAGGCCTGATCACCCATCTTGATCTTTTTTTCTATAAATTTGTATCCGTCCGCTCTTTTTTTCTCCGGGACCAGAAAAGTTTTTATTTGAGGTCTGCCTTTTGGCATCTCATCAATGATTGATAAATCCAAGTCACCATATAAAGTTAGGGCTACGGTTCTGGGGATGGGTGTTGCGGTCATAGTCAAAAAATGAGGTAGTTTGGCGCGGTTTCGAAGGATTGTCCTTTGCTCCACCCCAAAACGTTGTTGTTCATCTATTATGATAAGCCCAACATCTTGGGTATTAAGTTTTTGGGAAAGAAGGGCATGAGTGCCGATGATAACATCTGATTCACTTTCCAGGAGTCCATTCGGCTCGCCTCGCTGCGAAGCCACGCCCGCCTCGCCGAGACGAGTCGAGGCTGGGCCAAAGGCGGGCGAAGCGGGCCACCTTCCAGGTGAGTGTTTGGTAAATTTTCTACTGCCAGTATAAATGCCAACCCTGATGCCAAAAGGTTCCAACAGTCCAGACACAGTCTCAAAATGTTGGAAAGCCAAAATCTCCGTGGGGGCCATTAAAAGTGTTCTAAGATTATTTTTGTAAACTAGATAAGCAGCAACGGTTGTCACCACTGTTTTTCCAGATCCGACCTCACCTTGCAACAGTCTATTCATGGGTTGGATGTTCTTTAGATCAGAAACTATTTCTTTTAAAACTTTTTCTTGTGCGCCGGTCAGATTAAATGGCAAAGATTTTATAAAAGACTTTAAATCATTTTCGGCGACTGTCAGTGGTTTAACCAAAGGCTTCCTGTTCCACTCCAGCCTGGCTTTTTGAGTTGCCAAAGAAACATAAAACAGCTCATCAAAACCCAACCTTTCCCTGGCTTTTTCCACATCATTCATGGAATCTGGCAAATGGATGTACGAGATGGCCTCATGTAAAGGTAACATGCCATCTCTGATTGATGAAGGCAGTGAATCTTCTATTTTATTTAACACTTGTGGTAAAAGGGTAGCTATTTTAGTTCTAATCCACTTAGAGGTTAAACCTGCTGTTTCTGGATAAACCGGCACCAGCCTCCCAGTATGGATAGAACTTGACACATCCGATGTGGATAACCCATAGCCCAGGGTTCTTTCCCATTTTGGGACAATAATAGTTAGTTTGTTTTTGTATTTTGTTAATTTTCCGGAAATTTGTAACCTGTCCCCTGTTTTGAGTTGTTTGGTAAGATAGGGCTGATTAAACCAGGTCAGGGTTAAGGGAGAAGTCCCGTCATTAAAAATGGCCTGGGTTAACACTTTGCCGAACTTAGTATAAATATTTGCAATTGACCAAATCTCCCCCTGCAAAGTTACAATTTGTCCAATCTGTGCATCTTTTATAGAAGAGGTATTGGGAAAATCATCATATCTGAAGGGGAAATGATAAATGAGATCCCAAACTGTATTAAGGTTTAATCTGCTTAGTTTGAGTGTTAGAGAAGAGCCTATCCCTGTCAGAGTGTATAAAGGGGTATTAAGTTCCATGCCATGGATTATAGTATCATTGAAGGCTGGTTAAAAGTGGTAGGAGTGAAAAGATGATAATGGCTGCTCCTGCAATAACTGATAAAATAATCCAAAAGATCCTAAACTTTTTTGAATACATCATCTTGACTTTATAGTATACAATGAAGATAGAAAGTTGCAAATCACTAGATGAGGTGATATCCTATAGAATATGCCGTTTCCTGAAACTTTAGCAGAAAGAGAAGTGGCTCAAATTTTAGAAGAGGAAGGAAAGGAAGGAATAGTTGAACAACCAATTCCTGCTCCTGTCATTCCTCCAAGCTTTCGTGAAACAGTAGATAGGTGGAGAGAAAGACTGTTTCCAGTGGGAGCAGTACTGGGCGCAAGCTTAGTTCAGTCTTCTTTGTATCTATGGGCTCCAGCTTATTATAGATGGGAGAACGGTTTGTATATTTGGGGGCTAAGCTTGGCAGGAGTTGTAGCCGGAGTGGTAGTTGCTGAAGCATTTGCCTATTATTTTGCAGATAGTGATATAAGATAAGGATTAGAAGTTAACCTTTCAATCTCCTCTAAAGCCTTTTTTCTTTTTGGATCTTCAAAATACCTTCTGGCTGGTTCCAATTTTTTAATTAACCAATCTGTAACAGCATTTTTTAAATCCTGTGGATGTAAATTCTTATCAGTATAATCTTTTTCTAAATCCCCATAAGATGTATATGTTTTGTCCCCTCCCCATTTCTGATCCCGTTGAACCTCCAAGTGAACCTCCAAGGCGTCCCCCTGGAGCCTCAAAATAAGATGGTTAGTCCAATCTAATATAGGATTAAATTCCACTACTCCCTCAGGCGCATATGCTGCATTGATTTTTCTTTTTATTTCCTCCGGTTCATCATGAATATAAATGGCAGAATCTGGTTTGGACTTGCTCATCTTGGCTGCCTCAATATCAAGCATTTTCTTACCATTCTCATCTGTTGTAAAAACCGGTTGAAGAAGTCCTTGCAAAAGATGATGGTGAATGGCCACAGGTTTTTGTTGATCCAGGCTGGCAGCTGCTTCCCTGGCCACCACATGCACATTTCTTTGATCTGTTCCTGCATGAGCAATATTAACCCCTAAAGCAAAAATATCAGCAGATTGCATGGCAGGGTAAATTAACATGGCGGAATCTGAAATTTCAGACTCTTTTCTACCCATAATGGTAGTTGATCTGATCATTCTTGACAAAGTGGTGGCTTTAGCAACTTTAACAACGAGGGCCCAATAACCGGACCCTAATTTTTCATAAAGCTTACTACCCAAAACAAAATTAATCTTATTGGGATCTGCTCCGGCGCATAAAGCGCAAGCCTTGAGAGCCTCTTCAAAATATTCCCCGGCCATCCTTTTTGCTGTCTCTAAGGTCCCATCCAATTTTTTATTAAGCCAGGTATGCCAATCTGCCAGTAAGATATTTATTTCTACTCCCGCATCTTGTAAATCTTTAATTTTTTGCATGGTATAAACCCACCCTACATGACCTTTTCCGGAAATTTCAAAACCTATGTAATGTTTTAAAGGTTTACCGGAATCAATCAGACTTTTTAACTCTTCTTCTGTTAAAGTTTCTTCTAAATTTCTGGTAATTAAGCTAAACTTTTCATCAGCAGTCATGATTTGATTATATAAGTTATGGTAAGATAAAACAATAATTTTATGGTCAAGAGGTTACCCCAAAAAGTATTTGACTCCATTTATTCCAAAGTCCCCAGGCTTTGCGTGGATTTAGCAGTAAAAAATTCTCAAGGAATACTTTTAACTTTAAGGAGTATTCCTCCCTGGAAAAATATGTGGCATTTGCCAGGTGGAACAGTCCTATTTGGAGAAACTCTGGAGCAAGCTGTTAAAAGGATAGCTAAAGAAGAACTTGGAGTAGAGGTAAAAGTAATAAAATTATTCTCCCCTATAGAATGGCCAGGGAAAACAGTTATCGGAGTACATGCAGTTTCTATTCCCCATTTAGTAAAAATAACTAAAGGAAAAATAAAATTAAATAACCAGGCCAGAGAATTTAAATTTTTTAATAAATTTCCAACTAAAACAATTAAAGAACACAAAAGCATCTTGAAAAAAATATTTACTTGAAAATGATTTATCAAACTGATAATGTGGTATTAAATTATGTTTAAGAATACTCCACTGATATTTTTATTTATTGGCTTTTTGGTTGGTTTAGTTTATTTTAAAGAACACTTTGAAATTACTGTTAAACCTAAGGTTAATAATCCAGCGGTTGCCTCAATTAAAGATGTTAAAGAGATAAAAAATTATACTGAAAGTGAAGTACCAGAATTAAAAGATATCCTACAAACGGAGAGCCAGGATACCAGACTAAAAGCTGCCAGGAAATTAGTGGAGCGGGTAGATGTGGAGCAGGCCTTGGAGATTTTGGAGCGTTCCACCCTCCCCCATACCGGTGAGGGCCATCTGGTGGTGCATCAAATAGGTTTTTATGCTTATCAAAAATACGGCATTGACTCCATGCTAAAATGCAAAGATTACTTTTTGTACGCCTGTTATCATGGGGCCATCATTGAGGCGGCATCCGATCAGGGATTTGAAGCCATTGCCAAAATGACTGACAAGTGTAAATCCTCTCCTGTCCGCCATTTCCAGTGTGTCCATGCGGCAGGCCACTCCATTTTAGCCATCTGGAATTATGATTTACCCAAGGCCATGCAAACTTGTGATCAAATTTATGAAAAAGATACTCAGTTTCCCGAGGCGCTGTCTTCTTGTCATAATGGAGCTTTTATGGAAAATCTGTTTGGAGTTCATGATTGGGGTACCGGAAAAGAGCAAAAAAGGGACTGGTTATCTGAAGACCCGTATTTTCCCTGCAACGGGTTTGAGGAAAAATACCAGAAAGGTTGCTGGTTAAATCAGGCAGCCAGGATTTATCAGATGAATAATGGGGATATGGTGAAGACCTCCGAGCTTTGTCAAGCAGTGGGAAATGAAGAATATGAGGCTTGGTGTATGGATAATGTGGCTAGGCAAATCCATCCTTTAACTCAAGGTGATCCGGCTAAATCTTTTGAACTTTGTAAACAGGAAGGCGAAAAGTGGTATGACAACTGTCTGGTGGTCAATGCCGGCTCATTTTATTCTGTTGGGGGAAGAGATCAGGCTTTGTTTATTTGTCAAAATGTGCCTCCTCACTTAAAACAGGAATGTTACCAGAGGGTGATTAGCCAGATCTTGTCAGACCCCATTGAAAAAGATGCCAAACAGCAGTTGTGCCAAAAAATTGAGCCCCCTTTTAATAACCAGTGTTTTTCCGGCATTGCTTCCCTAAATTGAGGCTGTTTTGCCCTATTGACAAACACTTTTCACTTATTCTAATAATATATTAATGGATAGAAAAAGAGACCTGCCCGGCCGTCAGGCAGGTATCATACACCTGTTGCCTCTTCTTTTGATAGTTGCTTTGGCAATTGGCGCCTATGTGGCTATTTCCCGTGGCCTTATTAAACTTCCATCTATTCCCGGAATAGGCCAAAAAGGACCAAAGGTAGAACTTAAAACCGAATATAAAAATCCTTTTAAGAAAGAAACTCAGTATGTTAATCCGTTTGAAACTTATAAAAATCCATTTACTGTTAATAAGTAAATGGTAATAAGTAAATAAATGATAGATATTTTAAAATTTAATTTAGTAAGGCTGATAGGCTTAAGTGCAGTTATTTTAATTTTGGCGCTTTTCGCCACCAATCCTGCTTTCTCCCAAAGCCCTGCCCCTGCTGGTTCTCCAGCTCCTGCTCCTGGTTCCACCTCTGTCACCAGTCTAGTTTTTCCTATTAAAGTATTGGGTGATTGTACAGATATAGGTTCCTGTACTAAATATTGTGAGGATCCTGTTAATCATAACAGCTGCACCAGTTTTGCCAAACAAAACGGATTTTATAGAGATGACCCTGCCTTATATGATAATGAGCTGATTGAGACAGCCAAAGTTGAGTTGGGTTGTGATTCCAAAGAAGCATGTTTTACCTATTGTTCTAACCCTGATAATCATACTGCTTGTGATGGTTGGTCCAAGAGAAATGAGGTTCCGGGAGGATATACCCAACAGCCTGATAAGCCTGAATTTTTACAAATTGCCCAAACTACTTTAGGTTGTAATTCAGCAGAATCTTGTAGTAATGTTTGTGATGATCCTGCCAATGCTGATAAATGTACTACTTTTGCAAATCAAGTAGGTCTTTTAGGAGGCACAACTGCTGAGGGGCCTGGAGGTTGTCAGACTGCAGAGACCTGTTCATCTTACTGTTCAGATCCTAATAATTTTGCCCTTTGTCAGCAAGCTGCTCCCGGGGGGACTTTTGCAGGTCCTGGAGGGTGTAATTCTCAGGAATCTTGTAGGTCTTACTGTGAACAAAATCCTGAGCAGTGCAGAGCTTATGCTCCTGGGGCCAGCGGGGTTTATGTGCCTGTTGCTTGCGGGGCAAATGAATATCATGGCCCAGGTGGTGCTTGTACTTCTGTTGCCAACACTCAAACGGCTGCTGCTTGTGCGGGGGCAGATAAATTCTGGGATGGTACAGCTTGTCATGATCAAGCACCCCCAGGGATCTCAACAGAAAATCCCTCAGCTTATTTTGAACCAAGGCCAGAGTGGGGAAATTGTAAGTCACCTGGTGAATGTTATGACTACTGTAAAGCTAATCCTGCGACTTGTCCGCCTGTGGTAATTGGTGATATGATCCTAGAACCAAAGGATTTCATAACCCCTTACCTTTACTACACCCCTGGTTCAGAAGTGAAACATGAACCTGTTGAATCAATGGGAGGATGCACATCTCCAGCTGGTTGTTATGATTATTGTAAGGATAATCCTGGGAAATGTGAAGGCTTTAGCGACAGAGCCCCCAGACCGCCAGAAGTTTATATTCCATACACCTATTATACTCCACCTACTAATACAGTCTATGTAACTCCGCCTGTCACCTTTTTCTATACAACACCAATTTATCCCACTCCACCTGAAGGTTCAACCTATACCACACCTCAATACTATACACCTGGTACGTATCCCACCCCTACCTATCACTACATACCAAACGATCCAATCTATGGTCTCTATACAACACCGAATTACTATACACCTTGGGGTAATTATCCAACTCCAACAGGTGAATACCCAACCCCTACTTACGCATCACCAACCTACTACACTCCTCCCAGAGGCTCAGACTACACAACACCTTATTATTACACCCCTCCACCATATATGACTCCTTATTACTACACACCAATTGGAGGCTATACCACTCCTACCTATAGCACCCCTCCACCTTACACTACTCCTCAATATTTCACTCCTTGGGATGGCGGAGGCTATACCACACCTGTTTATTACACACCTCCTGTTTATACCACCCCTCATTACTACACTCCTCCTCCAGGCTCAACTTACACCAGCCCAAGCTATTACACACCTCCACCTCCTTATGGAACTCCATCATATCCCACTCCGGGGATTTATCCCACGCCCAGAGAATATACCTCACCTCCTCCTTATCCGACGCCTTCTTACCCAACTCCTAGAGGGGGAGATTCTTACACCAGTCCAACATATTACTCACCTATAGGATACTCATCACCTTCCTATTACACTCCTCCCCCTTATTCTACCCCTTATTACTACACTCCTTATTCCAGCCCAAGCTATTACACCCCTCCACCAGGTTCAAATTACACCAGTCCAAGCTATTACACTCCTTATTCAACCCCTAATTACCACACACCTACCTATTATTCACCTAGCTACTACACGCCGGGGGGAACTTACACATCACCTTATTACACGCCAGGATCAGGTTATACATCCCCCAGCATAAATTATTCTACCCCAGGCACTTACACTTCACCTTATTATTCACCGGTTGGCAGCACTTACTATACTCCAACTTATTCATACCCAACACCAGGTGGTAACTATACTTCTCCCAGTCCGAGCTATTCGTATCCAACCCCAGGCAGTGGATATACCTATCCAACTCCCTGCGCCGGCTGCGCCGACAATGGAAGCTACTCTTACCCAAGTCCGAGTGGTAATTATCCATATCCAACTCCCAATCAACCTTACTCTTACCCAACTCCGGGTGATAGTAGTTATGTATATCCATCTCCCTCAGCCACTTATTACACACCAGGCTATCACACACCTACCGATTATTCCTATCCATCACCCACTTACCCCACTCCAAGTGGGACTTATGGAACTCCAAGTTATGGAACTCCAGCCTATGGCACACCTTCTGAGACATATGGTACACCAGCCTATGGTACACCTGAACCATATGGCACACCAGCATATGGAACACCTGCCTATGCATACCCAACTCCGGGAGAGGTTCATGGAGTGTCTGGCTCAAAAAGCTTACTGGAAAGACTGTTGGATTTCTTTAGAGGATTTTAAGACTCCTACTTGATTATTTTTCGAACATAGTGAGAAAATACCTTAGTGATAATCTTATTGGTGTTACTTTACTTGTTATTCCCTTGTTTAGCCTTTGCCCATTCCCAGACTCAGGTTATTGAAATGACTCCCAATGGATTTGAACCTACTCAGGTGACAGTTGATACCAACTCAGTTGTAATTTTTGTTAATAAGGATATAAAACCCCGTTGGCCGGCTTCAAATGTCCATCCCACCCATGAAATTTACCCTGAGTTTGATCCCAGAAGGCCCATTCCAGTCGGTCAATCATGGTCTTTTAAGCCTAAAAAAGCAGGAGAGTGGAAATATCATGATCATCTTATCCCTCACCAAAGGGGTAGCTTGATTGTAAACAATGAGGATGGTGAAGTTAGAGGGGCGGAGAGTCAGGCTGATAGGATGGAAATAAACTTAATTGAAAAAATTAAGGGGATGCTTAACGATCTGGTCAGAAAAATCAAAGGTATTTTTTCCAAACCGTCTGGTTCAGAACAGGTCCTGGGAATCAGTAATTTCCTTGCTCTTTCTTCAGCTGAACAAATAGATGTTTTAAAAAAAATGGCTTCCTCAGCAGGCGGAGAAAAAACCTGGGAGTATGTGAAATCGGTTTTTAAAGGACAAAGTGGTTCCGCAGGTAATATTCATGATCTGGCTCATTTATCTGGAGGCTTAATTTATGATATTGACGGTTTTGAAGGGATAAGGCTTTGCAGCCCTGATTTTGCTTTTGGTTGTTTCCACGGATTTTTGGATGAGGCTTTTAAGAAAGATTTAAGCAAACTAAATGAGGCTGAAGATGCTTGCTCAAAATTGGGCCCAGGGCTCTCCGGTCCGGTGGCCAGCTGTATTCACGGCATAGGACACGGAGTTGCATCATTTTATTTAACTAATGATTTGAAGGCCTCGCTGGCAAGCTGCAGGAAGCTCACTACCGGACGGGAATATTGCTTTGACGGGGTGTTTATGGAATTTGTCCGTTCAGCCCCCAACAGCTTTTATAAAGCAGATGATC